>NZ_SRHZ01000027.1 GCF_004684085.1 Stenotrophomonas maltophilia | reverse complement strand
GACGAGGTTCCGGACCTGGCCACCCGTGCCAGCGGCATGCAGTTCGTGCTGCGCTATTCGATTCCGGTGTTCGTGCAGCCGTCAGCCGGCACCCTGGCGCCGCAGCTGCAGGCCCGCCTGGTGCAGCTGGAGGACGGCCGCAATGGCGTCGAGGTGGCCAATTCCGGCAACGGCTATGCGCAGATCGCCGACCTCGCGCTGGGCGGCGCCAAACGCCCGCGCATCGTGCATCCCGGCCTGCTGGGGTACGTGCTGCCCGGGCAGGTGATGCGCTGGCCGATCGAGCGCACGGCGATCGACCGCGACAACGACCAGATCACGGCCAAGCTCAATGGCGAGTCGGAACAGACGCCGCTGTCGCCACCACCGGCTCGCTGAGGCGTTGGTGGGCGCGCTGCTCGCTGCTGCCCTGGCTCCTGCGGCGACTGCCGCCGATGTGTCCGGCGTGGCCGCCGATGCAGCCGGGCTGTCCGCCGACGCGGTCCTGCCGCCACCGACGCCGCTGACCGCCAGCCAGGCACTGTATCTGGACGTTTCGCTCAACAGCACCCCACGCGGCCTGCTGCCCTTCACCGAGAACCGCGGCCGCCTGCAGGCCAGCCCGGAGGTGCTGCGCCAACTCGGCTTCAATGCCCACGGCGATTCGCCGGTGTACCTGGACCAGATCAGCGGTGCGGTGGTCCGCTATGACGCGCACATGCAGACCCTGGCCCTGGACGTGCCGCTGGACCAGTTGACCCTGCCGACCACCGTGCTCAGCCGCCCGCAGACCCGCGCCCCCGCCGGCAGTGCCTCCCCCGGCCTGCTGCTCAACTACGACGTGTATGGCAGCCGCGTGGATACGCTCGGCAATCTCAGCTTGAGCTCGGAGCTGCGCCTGTTCGGCATCGGCAACGGCACCTTCGAGAACACCGCGATCAGTCGTCGCTACCAGCAACCCGGCAACCGCCGTTGGCGCGGTGAGAGCGTGCGCCTGGACACCCGCTGGCGCCTGGATTTCCCCGACAGTGCGACGACCCTGGAGGTTGGCGATTTCTACAGTGGCTTCGTCGACTGGACCCGGCCTGTACGCCTGGGCGGCCTGCAGATCGGCCGCAACTACGGCCTGCAGCCGTATCGCGTGCTCACCCCCACGCCCAGCTTCCTTGGCCAGGCCGTGGTGCCGTCCACGGTCGAGCTGTATGTCGATGGCCTGCGCCAATACAGCGGCCAGGTGCCGGTCGGGCCGTTCCAGCTGGCCGCGCAGCCCGGCATCAGCGGCACCGGCAGCGCACAGGTGGTGGTCACCGATGCGTTCGGCCGCATGCAGACGCTGGACTTCAGCTTCTACGGCACCCAGCAGCTGCTGGCCAAGGGGCTGTCGGACTGGTCGGTCGGTGTTGGCCACCTGCGCGAGGATTTCGGTCAACGCTCCTTTGGCTACGACGACCGTACCGTGGCCAGCGCCAGCTGGCGCGGCGGCGTCAGCGACACCTTCACCGGCGAAGCCCATGCCGAAGGCGGCGGCGGCCTGGCCCAGGCAGGCATCGGCGGCGGGTGGCTGTTGAGCGGTGCCGGTGTGTTCAATGCCGCCTATGCACACAGCACCTACCAGGGCTTGCAGGGCGGCCAATGGGCGCTGGGCTACAGCTGGAACAACCGCCGCTTCAACGTCAACCTGCGCAGCGTGCGCAGCCATGGCGACTACCGCGACCTCGGCGCCCTGCAGGGCAACCTGCCGCCGAGCATCAGCGAACAGGCCACGGTCGGCCTGGACCTGCTGCGGCTGGGCACGCTCAGTGCCAGCTATCTGCGCCTGCGCTATCCCGATGGCGAGGACAACCGCTATGCCAGCCTGTTCTGGTCGCGCAGCTGGAGCGCGCGCTGGTCGGCCTACCTGTCGGTGAACCAGAACCTGGACAACAGCGACGACCGCAGCATCTATCTGTCACTGACCGCCAGCCTGGGCAACAACCGCCAGGCCAGCCTGTCCAGCCAGCGCAACGGCGACAGCCAGAGCTGGGTGGCCGACGTCACCCAGCCGGTGCCCGGCGATGGCAGTGCCGGTGGCATCGGCTGGCGCGCGCAGGTGCGTCACGGCGAGGACGGCAATGGCGGCCTGGCCGAAGTCGGCCTGCTCAACGATGTCGGCCGCTATTCGTTCGGTGCCTCGCGCCAGGGCGGGCTGAACTACGCCTATGCCAGCGCCAGCGGCAGCCTGGTGTGGATGGGCGGGCATGCCTTCGCTGCCCGCGAGGTCTCCGACGCGTTCGCGGTGATCAGCACCAATGGTGTTGGCGGAGTGCCGGTGCGGCTGGAAAACCGATTGATCGGCGTCACCGATGATCGTGGCCTGCTGCTGATCAGCCCGTTGCTGTCCTGGCAGCGCAACCGGGTCTCGATCGATACCCTGGACCTGCCCGAGGACATGCGTGCCGACCGCATCGAGGACTGGGTGACACCGCGCCAGCGCGCCGGCACCCACGTGACATTCCAGTTGCGCTCGCGGCCCTCGCTGAGCCTGACGCTTCAGAGCATGGACGGACAGCCCTTGGAAGTGGGCAGCGAGGTGCAGCTGCCCGACGGCCGCCAGGCCACCGTCGGATACGACGGCCTGCTGTACCTGGAGGATGTGCCTGCCGGCAGCGTGCTGTACATCACCACCAGCCGCGGCCAGTGCCGGGTGAAGGT
>NZ_SRHZ01000026.1 GCF_004684085.1 Stenotrophomonas maltophilia | reverse complement strand
CTGCTGTACCTGGAGGATGTGCCTGCCGGCAGCGTGCTGTACATCACCACCAGCCGCGGCCAGTGCCGGGTGAAGGTGCCGGACCTGTCCAAGGTGGTGGCCTCCGGCGCCAGACCGCACCCGGCACCGCTGCAGTGCATTCCGGAGGTAGCGCCATGAGGGTGCTGCTGCTCGGCCTGCTGTTGATGACAGGGCTGCTTGCAACGGCGCCGGCCCACGCTGTCGCGACCTGTACGGCAGTGGCCAACCCGACCCTGCCGTTCGGCAACATCAACAGCGGTGCCCCGGGCCCGACCTCCGCCACGTTGAACATCACCGTCACCTGCACCACTGCCGCGCTGAGCCTGCTGGCCACCACCGGCGTGCGGGTCTGCGTGGGCATCGGCGCCGGCAGCGGGGGCGGCAGCAGTTCCAGCTGGCGGACAATGGCCACCAGCACCAGCGACACCATGAATTTCCAGCTCTACAACAACGCCAGCTACGGCCAGGTCACCGGCCTGGTCCCGCGCGGCGCACCACCTGCGCAGGAACTCACCATGTCCTACAACGTGCCTCTGCTCACCGGCGGCAGCGGCGCGCAGAGCACCCAGTTGTTTGCCCAGATTCCAGCCAACCAGATCCTGGCATCGGGCGCGTACAGCAGCACGTTCAGTGGCGCCAGCGTGGTACTCACCTGGGCCTGGAATGAAGTACTGCTTGGCACCGCCACCATTCCGGCCAACTGCAACGGGGGGGCCACCGGCACCAACAGCGCCAGCAACGCCTTCAGCTTCACCGCCACCGCCAACGTGCTTCCGCAGTGCGGCAGCTACGTCACCAGCAACATGAACTTCGGCACTGTCATCGGCGGAATTCCCGGCAACATCGATCAGACTGCGACGCTGACCCTGACCTGCCTGAAAAACACCGCCTTCCAGGTCGGCCTCAACAATGGCCAGAACAATCCAGCCGCATCCAGCACACGACGCATGCTGATGACCACCCCCGGTGGCAGCTCCCACTACCTCACTTATGAGCTCTATCGCGATTCGGGCCGCAGCCAGCGCTGGGGCAATACGCTGACCGTCGATACCGCCAGCGGCACCGGCAGTGGCAGCGCGCAGCAGCTGACCATCTACGGCCGGGTGCCGCCGGTCACCGGCCTGCCGGCAGCCGGCACCTACAACGACCTGGTGCAGGTGACGATCACCTACTGACGCGCAGCGGCTTCCCGGCGGATCCACGCAGTGCCGACCAACGGTCGGCACCCACCCGGGAGGGTTTCGGTAGATCCACGCCATGCGTGGATGCAAGCAGTACCGACCAACGGTCGGCACCCACCCGGGAGGGTTTCAGTAGATCCACGCCATGCGTGGATGCAGGCAGTACCGACCAACGGTCGGCACCCACCAGGGAGGGTTTCGGTAGATCCACGCCATGCGTGGATGCGGGCACGGCATGCGCCGGGCAAGCTCGACGCTACAGTTCCAACGGATCCAGCCGATACCGCGCAACGAGTCCTAAAGCACGGTGGATGGCCGGTGGTTCGCGTATTTCTGATCGGAGCGATGTCGCTCGCCAGCACCCCGGCATGGGCCGAGCCCAGCAATACGTTGCAGATCCGCCTTACCGTGGTCGAAGCCTGTAGCGCCGGTACAGGCAGCACCGGCTGCGCGGTGCCCCACCAGCGCAGCGACGCAGCACAGCTGCCGCCCCAGGTCCGCGAGCTCGCGCCGCCTGCAACCGATGACGACGAAACACCTACCGTGACCGTCTTCTACTGATGCGCCTGTTGCTGCCCCTGCTGGCGCTGCTGCTGGCATTGCCTGCCGCAGCGCTGGAGCTGATGCCGACCACGTTGCAGCTGCCGGCCGAAGGTGGCCATGCCGAACTGTGGCTGCACAATCCGGGCCCAAGCCGCTGGCAGGGCCGGGTGCGCATACTGGCATGGGAGCAGCAACCCGATGCGGAGGTGTTGCGGCCCAGCAACCAGATCCTGACCAGCCCCACGCAGTTGGACCTCGCTCCCGGGGCACGCCAACGCATCTGGCTGCTGCCACGCCAGCCCGCGCCCGGTGCTGGCGAGCGGGCCTACCGGATCGTGCTGGCTCCAGGTCTACCGGATCTGCCCCGCTACTCGCTGCCGCTTTTCCGTGGCCAGGCCGCGCCCGTGGCGCAGCCGCGACTGCATGCCCGCCTCGAACCAGACACGTCGCAACCCGTGCTGCGACTGGACAACACGGGTGCCTTGCACGCCCGCCTGCACGATCTCTCGTTCATCACCGGCGATGGTCGCCGCAGCCTCCTGATGCCAGGGCTGGCGGGCTACATCCTGCCCGGCCACACCCGTCGCTGGTCCCTGCCCCAGCGTGCCCAGGGCTACACTGGCGGCCGTTTCCTGGCCCGGCTGCAGGACGGGCGCGAGGTCGAGCTGGCCGCGCCAGACCCTGCGATTGCGGCCAGTATGCCTGGCGGGCTATAATCGCCGGGATGACCTGCCGCCTTGTGCGCGGGACACCGTCCACACCGGACGTCACCGGTGAATCCACACCTGCTGCCCCCATCCGTGCCGGGGTGCTCCGCGAGGAGTTCGGCCACGGAGGCAACAGGGAAGCCCAACCCCGGAACCATCCGCGCTTCCACGCGTCCCGCATACCTATCCCGCGGGCGGAATCGCCGGTTCCCTATCAGGAGTATTGCAATGCCCCAGGTCACCATGCGTCAGATGCTGGAAGCCGGCGTCCACTTCGGCCACCAGACCCGCTACTGGAACCCCAAGATGGCTCCGTACATCTTCGGCGCCCGCGGCAAGATCCACATCATCAACCTGGAAAAGACCGTCCCGCTGTTCAACGATGCGATGAACTTCATCTCGTCGGTTGCCCAGAAGCGTGGCACCGTCCTGTTCCTGGGCACCAAGCGCAGCGCCCGCGAGACCATCAAGGAAGAAGCCGAGCGTTGCGGCATGCCGTTCATGAACCAGCGTTGGCTGGGCGGCACCCTGACCAACTTCCGCACCGTCAAGCAGTCGGTTGCCCGCCTGAAGGAACTGGAAGCCGGTGAAAGCGACGGCACCTTCGACAAGCTGGTCAAGCACGAAGTGCTGGGCCTGCGTCGCGAGCGCGACAAGCTGGAAGCCTCGCTGGGCGGCATCAAGGACATGAACCGTCTGCCGGACGCCATCTTCGTGATCGACATCGGCCACGAAGACATCGCGATCAAGGAAGCCAAGAAGCTGGGCATTCCGGTCATCGCCGTGGTCGATACCAACTACAACCCGGAACTGGTTGACTACGCCATCCCGGGCAACGACGACGCCATCCGTGCCGTGCAGCTGTACTCGCGCGCCGCTGCCGACGCCGTGCTGGAAGGCAAGGCGGCTGCTCCGCACGCTGCCACCGTCCGTGAAGAAGAGTTCGCCGACGCTGCTGCCGAAGAAGGCAAGCCGGCCCGCCGCGCTCCGGCCAAGAAGGCTGCTGCCGACAAGGGCGAAGCCCAGGCCTGATCCAGGCCCCGGTGGGCGCCACGCGCCCACCTGTCCTGTCCGCTGCCGATGGCGCGACGACAGGACACTGTCACACGGGCCGGCCACCATGCCGGCCCAACCCCTTTCTTTCGTGAGGTAATCCCGTGGAAATCACTGCTTCCCTGGTCAAGGAACTGCGCGAGCGCACCGGCGCCGGCATGATGGAATGCAAGAAGGCTCTCACCGAAGCCAACGGCGACATCGACGCCGCTGCTGAAGCCATGCGCAAGTCCGGCGCTGCCAAGGCCGACAAGAAGGCTGACCGCGTGGCCGCCGAAGGCCGTCTGGGCCTGGCCCAGGATGGCGGCAAGGCCGTGCTGGTCGAAGTCAACTCGGAAACCGACTTCGTCGCCAACGACGACAACTTCAAGTCCTTCGTCAACGCTGTTGCCGCTGCTGCCCTGGCAACCGGCGCCAACGACATCGAAGCCGTGAAGGCTGCCAAGCTGGACGATGGCCGCACCGTTGAAGAAGCCCGCGCCACCGCCGTGCAGACCCTGGGTGAGAACATCCAGATCCGTCGCCTGGTGAAGATCGACGGCAACAACACCGTCGGCGCCTACGTCCACACCAACGGCAAGGTTGGCGTGCTGGTCGACCTGGTCGGCGGCGACATCGAGCTGGCCCGTGGCCTGGCCATGCACGTGGCTGCCCTGAAGCCGCCGCACAACAAGGCTGCGGACGTCCCGACCGAGTTCGTCGAGAAGGAAAAGGAAATCGAGCTGGCCAAGATGTCCGAAAAGGACAAGGCCAAGCCGGCTGACATCCTGGAAAAGATCATCAGCGGCAAGATCAACAAGATCGTCAACGACGTGACCCTGTACGGCCAGACCTACGTGCTGGGCGACACCTCGGTTGAGCAGGTGGTCAAGGCCGCTGGCGCCGACGTGGCCGGCTTCAAGCTGCTGGTCGTCGGCGAAGGCATCGAGAAGGTGGTGGAAGACTACGCCGCTGAAGTTGCCAAGGCGATGCAGGTCTGATTCCAGCCTTCCGGCTGTGAAGCGACCAGAAGGAGCCGCGGGAAACCGCGGCTCTTTTTTTATGCCGGTGGGCCTGTGGGTACGCACCGTTGGTGCGCACAGGCCCTGTTGGTACGCACATCGGTACCCAGGGTCTTTGCGTTACGCGCGAATCAAGCCGATACTCGGCGCAGGGAATCCACAGTCACATAGCAGGAACGAAAGTCGCGGACTGTGATGCAATCCTAGGTATTCTTGTCCTAATGGAATTGAACGACCCGACATGCCTCCCGAGCTGACAGCTGCCCTGGCGCTCTGCCGCAACCTGCCTTCGCCGCCCGGTATTGCCCTGCGCATCATCGAACTGGCCCAGGATCCGGAAGCGGACATCGCCACCGCCGCCGACATCATCGCCATCGACATGGCGCTGAGCGCTCGCATGCTGCGCATCGCCAATTCGCCGCTGTACGCCAGCCGCCGACGGATCGAGAACCTCGGCCAGGCGCTGACCATGCTGGGCCTGAACGCCACGATCAGCCTGGCGCTCGGCTTCACCGTCACCCAGGGCCTGACCGGTGGCGCCGGAGCCGATCATGACCTGCGCCAGCGTGCCTGGAAGCGCAGCATCCTCAGCGCACTGGCGGCCAGCCAGCTGGGCCAGGCGCGTGGCCTGCGCCGGCTGGAGGAACTGATGCTGGCCGGCCTGCTGCAGGATCTCGGCGTGCTGTGCCTGGCCCAGGCCGAGTCGGAACGCTATCTGCCGCTGCTGCGCGAGGCCGGTGACAATACCGACCTGGTAGCGCGCGAGCGCAGCGAACTGGGCTGCAGCCATGCCGACGTCGGCGCCTGGGTGGCCGAACAGTGGGGCCTGCCGCGCTATCTGGTGGAGAGCATCAGCCACAGCGAGGATGAAGGCGCTGCCGAATCGCCGTTCCAGGCGTGCGTGCAGCTGTCTGGCGCAGTGGCCGACATCTGGCTGGATGCCGACGCCGACGCCGCACGTGAACGCGCCCTGCAGCAGGTACACGACCGCCTGGAGCTGGACAGCGCCCGCTTCGACCAGGTTCTGGCCCGCATCAGCGCCGCCCTGCCGGACATCGCCAGCCTGTTCGAAGCCGGGTTGAACTCGCCCTTGCGGGTGCGCGAACTGATCGATCACGCCCAGGAACTGGCCACCCTGCGCAACCTGCGCGAACTGCAGGATGCCGACCAGGCGCGTCGCCGCGCCGACGAATTCGAGGCCCGGGCCAAGCGCCTGGCCGACCAGGCGCACCGCGACGCCCTGACCGGCGTGCTCAACCGCCGCCAGCTGGAAGCGGTGCTGGAGCAGGAATTCCTGCGCGCCAGCCGCCAGGGCTGGCCGCTGTCGGTGGCCTTCATCGACCTGGACGACTTCAAGAAGATCAACGACGCACACGGACACCTGACCGGCGACGAAGTGCTGCGCGCCTTCGCCGGCAAGCTGCAGGGCCAGCTGCGCAACAGCGACACCGTGGCCCGCTTCGGCGGTGAGGAGTTTGTCGCACTGCTGCCCAACACCAGCGAATCGGTGGCACTGGACGTGATCCGCCGGGTGTTGGCCAACATCGTTGCCACGCCGATGGCCGAGATCGAGGGCGGGCCGCTGTTCGTCACCTTCTCTGCCGGCGTAGCCACCCAGGGGGGATACGAGCGCTTCGCTGACGTGCAGGATCTGCTGCGCGCGGCCGACGATGTGCTTTACCGCTCGAAGAACCTGGGCCGCAACCGGGTGATCGCCCGCTCACCCGGCGCCCTCGGCCACGACGAGCTCTCAGCCACCGCTGGCGCGGCGCTGGGCTGAACGGAACGCCCCGGACGGCCGGGGTGAACGCCGGTATTTTGCGCCGCAGTGCACAAAACACTTTGGCGCAACGCTGCATGCGCGTAGAATCGCCCGCGATTTCCACGCACCCGAGGTCCCTATGTCCAAGCTCGCCTATCGCCGCATCCTTCTGAAACTATCCGGGGAGGCGCTGATGGGAGATGAGGACTACGGCATCGACCCGAAGATCATCAACCGCCTGGCCCGCGAGGTCATCGAAGCCCAGCAGGCCGGCGCCGAAGTGGCACTGGTGATCGGCGGCGGCAACATCTTCCGCGGCGCCGGCCTGGCCGCCGGCGGCATGGACCGGGTCACCGGCGACCAGATGGGCATGCTGGCCACGGTCATCAATGCGCTGGCCATGCAGGATGCGCTCGAGAAGCTGGGCGCCAAGGCCCGCGTCATGAGCGCGATCAAGATCAACGACGTGTGCGAGGACTACATCCGCCGCCGCGCCATCCGCCACCTTGAAAAGGGTCGCCTGGTGATCTTCGCCGCCGGCGTCGGCAGCCCGTTCTTCACCACCGATTCGGGTGCGGCCCTGCGCGCGATCGAGATCGGCGCCGACCTGCTGCTGAAGGCAACCAAGGTCGATGGCGTCTACGACAAGGACCCGAACAAGCACAGCGACGCGGTCCGCTTCGACAGCCTCAGCTACGACGAAGTGATCCGCCGCGGCCTGGAAGTGATGGATACCGCGGCCTTCGCACTGGCCCGCGACAGCGACCTGCCGATGCGCGTGTTCGACATGGGCCAGCCGGGTGAACTGCTGAAGATCCTCAGCGGCGAGAACATCGGCACCCTGGTCCAGGGCCGCGACCCGGCCTGAGCCTGAGCGCCAGGCGAGCTCCGGGCCGATTCAGGCCCGGCAGCGTCCCGTATTCGCCTATAATCGCCCGATTCCAGTTACACCCAGGACCGGGCGATGCTCAACGACATCAAGAACAACGCGCAGACGCGCATGGCCAAGAGCATCGACGCTCTGAAGCACACCCTCACCTCGATCCGCACCGGGCGCGCCACGCCGGCCCTGCTGGACCGCGTCACGGTCAATGCCTACGGCAATGCCAGCACCCCGCTGAACCAGGTTGCGTCGATCTCCAACGCTGACGCCCACTCGCTGCTGGTCACGCCGTTCGACAAGAGCATGATCAAGGAGATCGAGAAGGGTCTCTACAACGCCGAGTTCACCCCGAACACCCTGGGCACCGCGATCCGCATCAACATGCCGCCGCCGACCGAGGAGCGCCGCAAGGAGCTTGCCAAGCAGGTGCAGAAGGAAGGTGAAGGCGCCAAGATCGCGATCCGCAACATCCGCCAGGACGCGAACAAGGAAATCGCCAAGCTGGACAAGGACAAGGCGATCAGCGAAGACGAGAAGAAGCGCGGCGAAGACGACATCCAGAAGCTGACCGACGCCAATATCAAGGACGTCGACAAGGTCGTCGCCGACAAGGAAAAAGAACTGCTGTCGGTCTGAAGTCGATGCCTTCAGTCCCGCCTCCGTTGCCGGCTGCCCTGCCCCGCCACATTGCCATCATCATGGATGGCAATGGACGCTGGGCACAGCAGCGCCGTCGTCCGCGCGTCATCGGCCACCGCGCCGGCGCGCGCGCGGTCAACCGTACGATCGAGCGCTGCCTTGAACTGGGCATTCCTGCGCTGACCCTGTTCGCGTTCTCCAGCGAGAACTGGGGCCGGCCGCAGGAAGAAGTCGATGCGTTGATGAAGCTGTTCCTCGGCGCGCTCGACCGCGAAGTGGATGAGCTGCATCGGCGTGGCGTACGCATTCGCTTCATCGGCGAACGCGAACGCTTCGGCGCCGGGCTGGTCAGCCGCATGCAGCTGGCCGAACAGCGCACTGCCGACAACGCCGCCCTGACCCTGTCGATTGCCGCCAGTTACGGTGGCCGCCAGGACATCGCGCGTGCCGCGCGCGCACTGGCCGCCGAAGTCGCTGCGGGCCGCCTGCTGCCCGAACAGATCGATGAATCGCTGCTGGGCCGACAGGTTGCCCTGGCCGACCTGCCGCCGCCGGACCTGTTCATCCGCACCGGTGGCGACACCCGCATCAGCAACTTCCTGCTGTGGCAGCTGGCATACACCGAGCTGTGGTTCACCGAGGCGCTGTGGCCGGACTTCGATGCCGCCCTGCTGCAACAGGCGCTGGACGCCTATGGCAGCCGCGAGCGTCGTTTCGGCCTGACCAGCGCCCAGATCGCCGCACTGGCCACCGAGACCTCCAGCCCATGACCAAGACCCGAGTCCTCGCCGCGCTGATCATGGCGCCGGTCGCCATTGCCGCGATCCTGCTGCTGCCGACGCAATGGCTGGCCGCCGCTGCGGCTGCCGTGCTGCTGATCGGCCTGTGGGAGTGGCTGAAGCTGGCCGGGATCGAAGACACCCTGGCGCGTACCGTGCTGCTGGTGCTGAACCTGCTGCTGATGGTGCTGCTGGTCTGGGCCGATGGCAGCACGCTGGTGCTGTTCCAGATCACCACCCTGGCCGGTGTCGCCTGGTGGCTGGCGGCGCTGGTCTGGCTGCGCTTCTTCAACTTCGGTGCACAGCCGTCGGCGCCCTCGCGGATTGTGAAGATGCTGGCCGGCACCCTGGCCATCGTGCCGGCCTGGGCCGCGCTGGTACTGATCCACGCCGGCGGTGATCCGCCCGGCAAGCAGGGCCACCTGTGGCTGTTGGCCGCGCTGGCGCTGGTCTGGGCCGCCGATTCAGGGGCCTATTTCGCGGGTCGTCACTTCGGCAAGCACAAGCTGGCCCCGCGCATCAGCCCGAACAAGACCTGGGAAGGCCTGTTCGGTGGCCTGCTGGCCGGTGTGGCCGTGGCCGTTGGCCTTGGCTGGCTCGCCGGCATTGACGCCGGGCACCTGCCGGGCCTGCTGATCACCTCAGTCGTGGCGGTGTTTGCCTCGGTGCTGGGCGATCTGTTCGAGAGCCTGATCAAGCGCCATGCCGGTGCCAAGGACTCGGGCCACCTGATTCCGGGCCATGGTGGCGTGCTCGACCGTGTCGACGGTGTTCTTGCCGCCGTGCCGGTGTTCGCGCTGGGCAAGGAAATCTTCGGGTTCTGACCATGAATACTGTCGCAGACCTGCGCCGGGTCGCCGTGTTCGGCGCCACCGGTTCGATCGGTGCCTCCACGCTCGACGTGATCGCCCGCCACCCGCAGCGCTACCAGGCCACCGTGCTCGCCGCCGGCCGCCAGGTTCAGGCGCTGCTGGCGCTGTGCCGGCAGCACCGCCCTGCGCATGCGGTGATCGCCGACGAATCGCTGTTCGCCGAGCTGCGTGATGGCCTGCGCGACGCCGGCCTGCCCACCGAAGCCCACGCCGGGCATGCCGCGCTGGACCAGCTGGCTGCCAGTGACGCATGCGACACCGTGGTGGCGGCGATTGTCGGTGCGGCCGGACTGTCCTCGACCCTTGCCGCCGCTGCCGCCGGCAAGCGCATCCTGCTGGCCAACAAGGAATCCCTGGTGTTGGCCGGCGAGCTGCTGACCCGCACCGCCCAGCAGGCAGGCGCCGAGATCATCCCGATCGACAGCGAGCACAGCGCGATCTTCCAGTGCCTGCGTTCGCGCGATGCCAGTGTCGATGGCGCAGGTGTGCGTCGCATCCTGCTTACCGCGTCCGGTGGTCCGTTCCGCGGCCGCAGCCGCGCCGACCTTGCCGCAGTCACCCCGGCGCAGGCCGTGGCCCATCCGAAGTGGTCGATGGGCCCGAAAATCTCGGTTGATTCGGCGACGTTGATGAACAAAGGCCTGGAAGTGATCGAGGCCCACCACCTGTTCGGCGTCCCCGGCGAACGCATTGAAGTGCTGGTGCACCCGCAGAGCCTGGTCCATTCGCTGGTCGAGTTCGTTGACGGTTCGACCCTGGCCCAGATGGGCCTGCCGGACATGCGCACCACGCTGGCTGTCGGCCTCGGCTGGCCGCAGCGCATCGAGTCGGGCGTGGCCGGGCTGGATCTGCTGGCGCAGGGCCGGCTCGATTTCGAGGCCCCCGATACCGAGGCGTTCCCGTGCCTGGCGCTGGCCTGGCAGGCCATGCAGGCCGGCGGCACCGCCCCGGCCGTGCTGAACGCCGCCAATGAAGAGGCGGTTTCAGCGTTTCTTCAGGGCCGGATCGGTTTCCTGACCATTCCGGAACTGGTTGCTAACGCGCTTTCAACACTGCCGACCCACGCAGCCGATACACTTGAGGTTCTGTTGTCCGCCGACCAGCGGGCACGCCAGCTCACCCTGAACACCATCGCCGCCGCCTGAACGAACGCCTCGCCCAGCATGACGACGCCGCCCCTGCCCGCCAATGTGAGCCTGCATGACTGATTTCATCGGATCGGTCTGGTGGATGATTGTCAGCCTTGGGCTGCTGGTCACCTTCCACGAATTCGGGCATTACTGGATCGGCCGCCTGTGCGGAGTCAAGGTGCTGCGCTTCTCGGTCGGCTTCGGCCGCCCGCTGTGGTCGCGCCGCGACAAGCACGGTACCGAGTTCGCCATTGCCGCCATCCCCCTGGGTGGCTACGTGAAGTTCCTCGACGAACGCGAGGTCGAGGTCCATCCGCACGAACGCGGCCAGGCCTTCAACCACAAGACGGTCTGGCAGCGCATCGCCATTGTCGCCGCCGGACCGATCGCCAACCTGCTGCTGTGCATCCTGCTGCTGTGGGCGATGTTCGTGATCGGCAAGCAGGACTATTCGCCGACCATCGGCCGCGTCAGCGGCATCGCCGCCACTGCCGGGCTCGGCAGCGGTGACCGCGTGCTGCGCGTGGACGACCGTCAGGTGGTCACCCTGGGCGAGGCCAGCATGGCGCTGACCGCCGCTGCGATGGACCGCCGTGACGTGAAGCTGGAAGTGCTGGACCCGGCCGACCAGGTGCGCGTGCGCACCCTCCCGCTCTCGCAGCTGCCCGCCGGTTTCGATGAACGGCGGGTGCCGATCCTGGCGGGCCTGTACTGGCAGTCGTGGCTGCAGCCGGCCCTGGTCGAGTCGCTGACCCCGGATTCGGTCGTCAGCGGGCAACTGCAGCCGGGCGACCTGATCGTGGCCATCGATGGCCAGCGCATCGACGGCGCCGACCAGGTGATCGGTGAGATCCAGGCGCTGGGGCGTGCCGGTGGCCCGGGCATGATCGAGGTCCTGCGTGGCGGCGAGCGCCTGGCGCTGGAAGTCACGCCGCGCAAGGGCCAGGACGCCAAGGGCGACCCCGCCTGGCAGATCGGCGTTCAGTTCCCGACCAAGTTCAGCCCGCCGTACGACACCCTGCTGCGCTACGGCCCGTTGGACTCGGTCACCGTTGCGGTGCGTGAAACCGGCCGCCTGGCGGCCGATTCGCTGGGCATGATGGGCCGCATCGTCACCGGCAAAGCCTCGCTGCAGAACGTTTCCGGGCCGGTCACCATCGCCCGCGTGGCCAATGTCTCGGCCAAACGCGGCCTCGACTGGTTCCTGCAGTTCCTTGCCCTGCTGTCGCTCAGCCTGTGCATCATCAACCTGCTGCCGATCCCGATCTTGGACGGCGGCCACCTGCTGTATTACCTTATCGAGTTGGTCAAGGGCAGCCCGCTGAGCGAGCGTGCCATCGCCGCCGGCCAGTACATCGGCTTGGCGTTGCTGGCCGGGCTGATGGGGTTGGCGTTCTACAACGACATCCTCGGCCTGGTCCCGCGATGAACTTTTCCACGTTTTTGCCGTCTACAGCGTCGGCATCCCGTACCAATGAAATCGACCTTCCTACCGGACGTGACATGACGCGACTCCCCAATCGCCGCCTGCTGGCCCTCGCCCTCGCCGCCGTCACCGGCGCTCCCGCCCTGGCCCAGGCAGCCGAGCCCTTCACTGTCAGCGACATCCGCGTCGATGGCCTGCAGCGCATCAGCTCGGGCACGGTGTTCACCTACCTGCCGGTGGAACGTGGCGAGACGGTCACCGACAACAAGGTCGGCGAAACCATCCGCGCCCTGTACAAGACCGGCTTCTTCGAAGACGTTCAGCTGGATCGCCAGGGCAGCATCCTGGTGGTGACCGTCAAGGAACGCCCGGCGATCAACAAGCTGACCGTCACCGGCAACAAGGACATCAAGTCCGAGCAGCTGCTGAAGGGCCTGTCCGACATCGGCCTGACCGAGGGCGGCACCTTCGACCGCCTGAGCCTGGACCGCGTGACCCAGGAACTGCGCCGCCAGTACAACGACCGCGGCAAATACACCGTCGAGATCACCCCGACGGTGAGCCCGCTGGACCGCAACCGCGTGGACATCGCGATCGCCATCAAGGAAGGCAAGGCGGCCAAGATCCGTCACGTCAACCTGGTCGGCACCGAGAAGTTCGAGAGCAAGGACATCCTGGAGACGTGGGAGTCCAAGGAGCACAACTGGGCGTCGTGGTACCGCCGTGACGACCAGTACTCCAAGGAAAAGCTGTCCGGCGACCTGGAAAAGCTCAATTCCTGGTACCTGGACCGTGGCTACGTCGATTTCAGCATCGACTCGACCCAGGTGTCGATCAGCCCCGACAAGCGCGACATGTTCCTCACCGCCGGCGTGACCGAGGGTGCGCAGTACAAGATCTCCGAGATCAAGGTCAGTGGCGACACCATCCTCCCGCAGGAGGATGTCGAGCGCATGGTGATCCAGAAGTCCGGTGACACGTTCTCGCGTGCGCTGCTGGAATTCAGCTCGGACACCATCACCAATTCGCTGTCGAACATCGGCTACGCGTTCGCCAAGGTGAATCCGATTCCGACCACCAACCGCCCCGACCAGACGGTGGCGATCAACATGCAGGTCGTTCCGGGCCCGCGCGTGTCGGTGCGTCGCATCCTGTTCCGCGGCAACACCCGCACGTCCGACGAAGTCATGCGTCGCGAAATGCGCCAGTTCGAGAACAGCTGGTACTCGCAGGCCGCGATCGACCGTTCCAAGATCCGCCTGCAGCGCCTGGGCTACTTCGAGTCGGTGGACGTGGAAACCCCGGCCGTGAGCGGCAGCAACGACCAGGTCGACGTCGTCTACAACGTCAAGGAAACCACCTCGGGCAGCTTCGTGTTCGGCCTGGGTTATTCGCAGTCCTACGGCATGACCACGTCGGTGCAGCTGTCGCAGAACAACTTCCTCGGCGGCGGCAACCGCGTGTCGGTCGAAGCCTCGCGCAGCAGCTACCTGCAGCGTTACGGCTTCAGCTACACCAACCCGTACTTCACCGATGACGGCGTGTCGCTGGGCTACAACCTGTCCTGGCGCGAGCTGGACTACTCCGACTTCAACACCGCGCAGTACAACAGCACCAACGGTTCGGCGCAGGTGGTGTTCGGCGTACCGATCACCGAGACCGACACCGTCTCGCTGATGTTCGGCATCGACAGCAACCAGATCACCACCTACCAGGGCTCCACCCCGCAGTCGATCATCGACTACATCAACGCGGTCGGCAGGCGTACCTTCCATGCATGGCGCACGGAGCTGGGCTGGGCGCGTGACTCGCGCAACGACTACTTCATGCCGACCCGCGGTACCTACCAGCGCATCGGCCTGGAAACCACGCTGCCGGGCTCGACCATCGAGTACTACAAGCTGAACTATCAGATCAGCAAGTACTGGCCGATCATGCCGTCGCTGGTGATCAACACCCGCGCCGAAGTGGGCTACGGTGATGCCTATGGCAATGACTACACCCGTACGCTGACCAATCCGGACGGCACCACCCGCACGGTCACCGCAAGCGGCCTGCCGTTCTTCGAGAACTTCTACGCCGGCGGCACCAACTCGGTGCGCGGCTTCGAAGACAACACCCTCGGCCCGCGCGAAGTCACCAGCGGCTATCCGGAAGGCCAGCCGCTGGGTGGTTCGCTGAAGACCGTCGGTTCGGTTGAGGCCTACTTCCCGCGCCTGTTCGACAGCCCGTCGGCGCGTGTGTCGGCCTTCGTCGACTTCGGCAACGTCTACAACGGCACCAAGAACTTCAAGGCCAACGAACTGCGCGTGTCCACCGGTGTGGCCCTGCTCTGGCGCGCCCCGGTCGGCCCGATCTCGATCAGTTATGCCTTCCCGCTGAAGAAGGAAGACGATGACAAGGTCGAGCGTCTGCAATTTACCTTCGGCGGGCAGTTCTGACGAACCGCGGGGCGGTTCGCCAGAACTGCCCCCGCATTTCACCTATCCCCCGCGCCACTGGCGCGCCCCCCTTAACAAAGGGGGTCTCTCCACCAGACGGGGTGCGAAGCGCCGGGCTCTGCCCGGCGTTTTCGTTGTTGCAGATGACACTGCATGGCACTGGCTTTTGGCCGCGCTCGCGGGAAATTGTCCAGAGGCGGCGGGTGGTCCTGGACAGGACCGTTGGCGCCATGGATGGCGCCATCG
>NZ_SRHZ01000025.1 GCF_004684085.1 Stenotrophomonas maltophilia | reverse complement strand
AGGCGGCGGGTGGTCCTGGACAGGACCGTTGGCGCCATGGATGGCGCCATCGAGCACCATGGAGGGGCTTTTGCGTGTCCTGGCCAGGGCCACCCGCCGCCTCCCGCCCGTATCAGGCAGGCGCCAAGCCCTGCCCCCCGCATGACCGCAATGGCGCCACACGTTAAACTCCCGCCGTGAATACTCCCACCTACACCGCCCAGCAACTCGCCGAGCAGTTCGGCCTGCAGGTCCATGGCGACCCCGCCACCGCCATCCATGGCGTGGCCACCCTCGCCCATGCCGGCCCTGGCCAGCTGACCTTCCTCGCCAACCCGCGCTACCGCGCCCAGCTGGCCGACAGCCATGCCTCGCTGGTGGTGCTGCGTGCCGACGACGCCGAAGCCGCCCCGGGCGCCGCACTCGTGGCCAAGGACCCGTACACCACCTTCGCCAAGATCGCAGCGCTGTTCGACATCGCGCCGACGCGCCCGCCGGGCATCCACCCCAGCGCCGTCATCGATCCCAGCGCCCAGGTCGCGGCCAGCGCCCATATCGGTCCGTTCGTCTCCATCGGCGCGCGCAGCGTGGTCGGCGAGAACTGCATCATCGGCACTGGCAGCGTGATCGGCGAAGACTGCAGCCTGGACAACGGCTGTGAACTGATCGCCCGGGTCACCCTGGTCACCCGGGTCAAGCTCGGCAAGCGCGTGCGCGTGCACCCCGGTGCCGTACTCGGTGCCGATGGCTTCGGCCTGGCGATGGACGCCGGCAAGTGGATCAAGGTGCCGCAGCTCGGCGGCGTCCGCATCGGCGACGACTGCGAGATCGGCGCCAACACCTGCGTCGACCGCGGTGCGCTGGAAGACACCGTGCTGGACGAGGACGTGCGCCTGGACAACCTGGTGCAGATCGCGCACAACGTGCAGATCGGCTCGCACTCGGCCATCGCCGGCTGCACCGGCATCGCCGGCAGCGCCAAGATCGGCCGCTACTGCCTGCTCGGCGGCCACGTCGGCGTGGTCGGCCATCTTGAGATCTGCGACAAGGTCGTGATCACCGGCAAGTCCGTGGTCCGCAACTCCATCCATGAGCCGGGCGAGTACTCGTCCGGCACCCCGTTGACCGACAACCGCACGTGGCGCAAGAACGCCGCGCGCTTCAAGCAGCTGGACGCATTGGCTCGCCGCGTCCTGGCTGCTGGCAAGGAGAAAGAATGAACGACACGCTGCAGCTTCCTATCGACGTCTGCGAGATCCAGGAGCTGCTCCCGCACCGTTACCCGTTCCTGCTGGTGGACCGGGTGCTTGAGCTCGACATCGAGGCCAAGCGCATCCTGGCGCAGAAGAACGTAAGCATCAACGAGCCCTTCTTCCAGGGCCACTTCCCGGGCCGCCCGATCATGCCCGGCGTACTGATCATCGAAGCGCTGGCGCAGGCCGGTGGCGTGATGACCCAGCTCACGCTCGGCCGCGATTCGCAGTCCAAGCTGTTCTACATGGTCAAGGTGGAAAACGCCCGCTTCAACAAGCAGGTCGTGCCCGGCGATGTACTGATGCTGGATGTGCAGATGAAGCGCCTGATCCGCAACATGGGCTGGTACTACGGCGAAGCCAAGGTCAACGGTGAAGTCGTTGCCTCGGCCGAAGTCATGTGTGCCGGCGCCAAGGGCTGATCCACTGGAGGCAGGAATGACTGACAACGCACCGCGGATCCACCCGACCGCCGTCATCGATCCGGCCGCGCGCCTGGCCGATGACGTCCAGGTGGGCGCCTTCACCCTGATCGGTGCCGATGTGGAAATCGGCGCCGGCACGGTGGTAGGCCCCCATTGCAGCATCCACGGCCCGACCCGGATCGGCCGCGACAACCGCTTCGTCGGCCACGCCGCGATCGGCGGCGAACCGCAGGACAAGAAGTACGCCGGAGAGCGCACCGAACTGGTGATCGGCGACCGCAACGTGTT
The DNA here is from genome assembly GCF_004684085.1 of Stenotrophomonas maltophilia. Classification (GTDB taxonomy): domain Bacteria; phylum Pseudomonadota; class Gammaproteobacteria; order Xanthomonadales; family Xanthomonadaceae; genus Stenotrophomonas; species Stenotrophomonas maltophilia_AS. The sequence continues at coordinate 47,382 of NZ_SRHZ01000025.1, read as the reverse complement.
CCGTGAGTTCGTTACCGTGAACCGCGGCACTGGCGGTGGCGGTGGCGTTACCACCGTCGGCAACGACAACTGGATGCTGGCCTACACGCATGTCGCGCACGACTGCCATGTCGGCAACTTCTGCGTGTTCTCCAACAACACCACCCTGGCCGGCCACGTGACCGTGGGCGATTACGTGATCATCAGCGGCTTCGCCGGTGCCCACCAGTTCTGCCGCATCGGCGCGCATGCCTTCCTCGGCATGGGCGCGCTGACCAATGGCGACGTTCCGCCGTTCACCATGGTCGGCACCGATTCGCTGGGCCGCCCGCGCGGCATCAACAGCGAAGGCCTGAAGCGCCGCGGCTTCGATGCCGAGCGCATTTCCGCCATCAAGCGTGCCTACCGCACGCTGTACGTGGCGGGCCTGCCGCTGGCCGAAGCCAAGGTGCAGCTGACCGAACAGGCGCGCAGCAGCGACGACGTGAAGGCGATGCTGGACTTCATCGAGCATGCCGAGAGGCCGTTGCTGCGATGAGCAGCACGACCGGCCAGGCGCCGGCCGGCGCCGCCGTGATTCCGCTGGCCTCGATGGCCGGCAGCGTCCCTGCACAGCGGGTGCTCAGCGAGCGCCCGCTGCGGATCGCACTGGTTGCCGGTGAAGCCTCCGGCGACCTGCTCGGTGCAGGCCTGGTACGTGAACTGAAGGCACGCTTCCCGAATGCCGAGTTCGCCGGCATCGGCGGCGATGCCATGCGCAGCGCCGGCTGCCAGACCTGGCACGATGCCAGCGAGCTGGCGGTGATGGGCCTGACCGAAGTTCTGCGCCACCTGCCGCGCCTGCTGAAGCTGCGCTCGGCGTTCCGCCAGCGCGCGTTGGAATGGCAACCGGATGTGTTCATCGGCATCGATGCGCCCGACTTCAACCTGGGCATCGAGCGCTGGCTGAAACAGCGTGGCGTACGCACCGTGCACTACGTCAGCCCCTCGGTCTGGGCCTGGCGTGAGAAACGCGCCGAGAAGATCGGCAGCAGTGCCGACCTGGTGCTGTGCCTGTTCCCGATGGAACCGCCGATCTATGCCAAGCATGGCATTGATGCGCGCTTCGTCGGCCATCCGATGGCCGACGACATCCCGCTGCAGGGCAACCGCGAGGAAGCCCGCGCCGCGCTCGGCCTGCCGACCTCGGCCAAGGTGCTTGCGGTGTTGCCGGGCAGCCGCCTGGGCGAGATCTCGCGCTTGGGTGAACCGTTCTTCGAAGCCGCCTGGCAGGTCTCCGAACGCATCCCCGGCCTGCACGTGGTGGTGCCCGCGGCCAATGCGGCATGCAAGCGCCTGATCGAAGAGCAGCTGTCGCGCTCGGCGCTGCCGGTGGCGTACTCGCATGTGCTCGACGGCCAGGCCCGCAACGCGATGATCGCCGCCGACGTGGTGGTGCTGGCCTCCGGCACCGCGACCCTGGAGGCCATGCTGGTGAAGCGCCCGATGGTGGTCGGCTACCGCGTCAACGAGCTGACTTACCGGCTGGTCAAGGCATTGGGCCTGATCAAGGTCGACCGTTTCGCCCTGCCCAACATCCTGGCTGGCCAGGACCTGGCGCCGGAGCTGATGCAGCACGACTGTACGCCGGACAAGCTGGCCGCTGCCGTCCAGCAGTGGTTCGACCATCCGCAGCGGATAACCGATCTGCAGGGCACGTACGCCCGCCTGCATGAGCGCCTGCGCCGCAATGCCTCGGCACGGGCCGCCGACGCCGTCGGCGAACTGCTGATGCGCGACCAGGACCCGGCATGAGCCGCCGCCACGCCGCGGCAGCGAGTCTGGCCCTGTTCGAAGGCGGCGCGGTGGTCGAGCCTGAGCGCCTGGTCGCCGGCGTCGACGAAGCCGGCCGGGGCCCGCTGGCCGGGCCGGTGGCGGTGGCCGCCGTGGTGTTCGATCCATCCCGGCCGCGCATCAATGGCCTGGACGATTCCAAGCAGCTCACTGCTGCACGCCGCGAGCAGCTGCACGACCGCATCATCGAACGGGCCCTGGCCTGGCACGTGACGCTGGTGGACGTGGACACCATCGACCGCCTGAACATCTACCAGGCCACTCTGCAGGGCATGCGCGATGTGGTCGCGGCCGTGGCCCATGTCGCGGGCTTCGCGCGCATTGATGGCAACGTGGTGCCGAAGGGCCTGGTACTGCCGGCGCAGGCGCTGATCGGTGGCGATGGCATCGACCGCGCGATCATGGCGGCCTCGATCCTGGCCAAGGTCAGCCGCGACCGCTACATGCAGGCGCTGCACGCACGTCATCCGCAGTACGGGTTCGAGCAGCACAAGGGCTACGGCACCCCGGCCCATCTGGCCGCGCTGCGCGAGCATGGCCCCTGCGACGAACATCGACGCAGCTTCGCCCCGGTGCGCGACTGCCTGGAAACAGCGCCAGCCCCCGTGATCGCAGCCATCGCCTGAACAACGGCCGCCGGGCAGGGCCCGGCGCTACCACGACAATCTGAACGCCTCCGCCGATATCCGCACACAGGGCAATGTGAACGCCCCCGGTAGCGCCAGGCCATGCCCGGCGGCATTCGCGCAATCGACGCACCGTCAAGCCTTGTCGCCACCCCCTGCCCTCGCTACCCTGACCGGGCACTCCAGCGCTTCCCGACCCCGGCGACGATTCCCCCGTCAGCACCCGGGGCCCGCGCGCTCCAACCTGGTCCGGCATGTCCAACTCCCGCTTCGTACATCTCCACGTCCACACCGAGTTCTCGCTGGCGGACTCCACCATCCGTGTGCCGGCCAAGCCGGATCAGGCCGACCCGAAGAAGGCCAAGCAGGCCAACCTGCTGTCACGCTCGGTCGAGCTCGGCCTGCCCGCGCTGGCGGTGACCGACCTCAACAACCTGTTCGCCCTGGTCAAGTTCTACAAGGCCGCCGAAGGCGTGGGCATCAAGCCGATCGCCGGCGCCGACGTGCTGATCGCCGAGGAAGGCCAGGACCCGTGGCGGATGACCCTGCTGTGCCGCGACCGCGAGGGCTACCTGAGCCTGTCGCGGCTGCTGACCCGTGCCTGGATGGAAGGGCATCGCCCTGAGGGCGGCGTGGCGATCCACCCAGACTGGCTGAAGGCCGGCAACGCCAACCTGTTCGCGCTGGCCGGCCGGCAGAGCCTGGCCGGACGCCTGGCACTGGATGGCAAGCATGAACTGGCCGAGCAGCAGCTGGCCGACTGGCAGCGCGTGTTCGGCGACGGCCTGCATCTGGAACTGACCCGCACCGGCCGCGAGGGCGAAGAAACCTTCAACCAGTTCGCGCTGATGGCGGCCGGCCAGCGGGGCCTGCCGGTCGTGGCCAGCAACGACGTCCGCTTCCTGGCGCCGACAGATTTCAGTGCGCACGAAGCGCGCGTATGCATTTCCACCGGCCGCGTGCTGGATGACCCCAAGCGCCCGCGCGAGTACAGCGACCAGCAGTACCTGAAGTCGGCCGAGGAGATGTGCGCGCTGTTCGCCGACATCCCCGATGCGATCGACAACACGCTGGCCCTGGCCGAGCGCTGCAACATCGAGATGCGGCTGGGCACCTACTTCCTGCCCAACTACCCGGTGCCGGACGACGAGACCCTGGACACCTGGATCCAGAAGATGTCGCGCGATGGCCTGGAAGAGCGGCTGGAGAAGAATCCGCTGGCGCCGGGCAAGACCCGCGAAGAGTACTTCGAACGCCTGGAGTTCGAGCTCAACACCATCATCAAGATGGGCTTCCCCGGCTACTTCCTGATCGTGGCCGACTTCATCCAGTGGGGCAAGAACCAGGGCATTCCGATCGGCCCGGGCCGTGGTTCGGGTGCCGGTTCGCTGGTGGCGTGGGCGCTGAAGATCACCGATCTGGACCCGCTGCCGTACAACCTGCTGTTCGAGCGATTCCTGAACCCGGAACGCGTGTCGATGCCCGACTTCGACATCGACTTCTGCATGGATCGTCGCGACGAGGTGATCGACTACGTCGCGCGCAAGTACGGGCGCGAGCGCGTCAGCCAGATCATCACCTACGGCACCATGGCCGCCAAGGCAGTGGTGCGTGACTCCGGCCGCGTGCTGGGTTTCCCGTACGGCCTGGTCGACGGCGTCTCCAAGCTGATTCCGAACATCCTCGGCATCCACCTGAAGGATGCGCTGGGCAAGGGCAAGGAAGGCCCGAGCTCGGAAATGGCTTCGGCCGAACTGATCCAGCGCTACGAGACCGAGGACGATGTCCGTGACCTGATCGACCTGGCCCTGCAGCTGGAAGACCTGACCCGCAACGCCGGCAAGCACGCCGGTGGCGTGGTGATCGGGCCCGAACCGCTGAGCGAGTTCTGCCCGCTGTACGCCGAACACGACGAGAACGGCCTCGGCAAGAACCCGGTCACCCAGTTCGACAAGAACGACGTGGAAGAAGTGGGCCTGGTGAAGTTCGACTTCCTGGGCCTGCGCACGCTGACCATCATCGATTGGGCGGTGAAGGCGATCAACAAGCGCCACGAGCGCGCCGGCATTCCGCCGGTGGACATCGCCGCGATCCCGCTCGACGACACGCCCACCTACAAGGACATCTTCGCCAACGGCAATACCGGCGCGGTGTTCCAGTTCGAATCCTCGGGCATGCGCCGCCTGCTGAAAGACGCGCGCCCCGACCGTTTCGAAGACCTGATCGCGCTGGTGTCGCTGTACCGTCCCGGCCCGATGGACCTGATTCCTTCGTTCAACGCGCGTAAGCACGGCCAGGAAGAAATCATCTATCCCGATCCGCGCACCGAAGCGATCCTGAAGGACACCTACGGCATCATGGTGTACCAGGAGCAGGTGATGCAGATGGCGCAGATCGTCGGCGGCTACTCGCTGGGCGGCGCCGACCTGCTGCGCCGCGCGATGGGCAAGAAGGTGCCGGCGGAAATGGCCAAGCACCGCGAGATCTTCCGCGAAGGCGCGGCCAAGGACGGTGTGGACGAAGCCAAGGCCGATGCGATCTTCGACCTGATGGAGAAATTCGCCGGCTACGGTTTCAACAAGTCGCACGCCGCCGCCTACGCGCTGGTCAGCTACCAGACCGCGTGGTTGAAGCGGCACTACCCGGCCGAGTTCATGGCGGCCACGCTGTCCTCGGATATGGACAATACCGACAAGGTGGTCGGCTTCCTCGACGAAGTGCGCAACCTCGGCCTGACCGTGCTGCCACCGAAGGTGAACCAGTCCGCCTTCATGTTCGAAGCGGCGACGCCGGACACCATCCAGTATGGTCTCGGCGCGATCAAGGGTGTCGGCCAGGGTGCCTGCGAAGCAGTGGTGGACGAACGCCTGAAGAGCGGCGACTACAAGGACCTGCTCGACTTCTGCACCCGCATCGGTTCGGCCAAGCTCAACCGCCGTACGCTGGAAGCAATGATCAACTGCGGCGCATTGGACGAGCTCGGCCACAACCGTGCCTCGCTGATGCTGCAGCTGCCGGAGGTGATCAAAGCCACCGAGCAGATGGCGCGCGAGCGTGCGTCCGGGCAGAACTCGCTGTTCGGCGGCCCTGACCCGAGCGCGACCACCATCCAGCTGGACCTGGCCGAAGCCGAGGAATGGCCGCTGCTGCAGCGTCTGAACGGCGAGCGCGACACGCTGGGCTTCTACCTCAGCGGCCATCCGTTCGACCCATGGCGCGACGACGTGCGCGACCTGGTCGGCACCGACCTGGGTTCGGTGGAAAAGATCTGGAGCGCCAACAGCGGCGGCGGTGGCGGCGGCGAGAAGCGCTGGCGCCCGGAAGTTCAAACGGTGCTCGCCGGCCAGGTGGTTGGCGTGCGCCGCAAGGGTGAAAGCCAGATCTTCATCCAGCTCGAGGACGGCCGCGGTCGCGTCGAGTGCAGCGCGTTCTCCGATGCGATGGCGGAATTCGGCCACCTGATGACCAAGGACCGCATCCTGGTGGTCAAGGGCGGCCTGCGCGAAGACGAGTTCAATGGCGGTTTCGCACTGCGCATCCGCCAGTGCTGGGACTTCGACGAAGTCTGTGCCAACTACGCCACGCGCCTGTCGCTGCGACTGGACCTGCGCCAGCAGCGCCCGGTCTGGGAGCGCATCGATGCCCTGCTCGACCGCCATCGCCCCGGCCGCACGCCGCTGCGCCTGGACCTGCTGCTGAAGGGACCGGACGGCGGTGTCGCCGGCATGCTCGATGTCTCCGGCCAGAGCGCGGTGCGCGTCGATTCCAAGCTGATGGAGGCGCTGCGCGCCGACCCTGCCGTGCGCACGCTGAAGGTGCGCTACAGCCCGCCGTGGGCCAGCTGAGGCTGGCTCCCTGGTTTTCCCGAACCCCCTGTTTACCCGTTCCACGTATCAAGGACGATTGCCGATGAAGACGCTGCTGTTCCCGTTCGCTGCCGCACTGGCCCTGGCCGCCTGCTCGCCCTCGAAGGTCGAGTTCCAGATCGACAACCCGACCGACACGCCGCTGGCGCTGAGCATCGACGACCAGGACCTGCCGGTGGCTGCGCAGGGCTCGCGCCCGATCTCACTGGCCATCGGCGAACATCGCCTGCACACCGACAAGCTCGGCGACGTGCGCTTCATCGTCTATGTCGACGGCCGTGGCGGCCTGATCAACCCGACCCTGAGCGAGTACGTGATCGCCCGCGAGATCTACGTCACCGACGAGAGCAAGCTGAAGAATTTCGGCACCGGCAACAACGGTATCGAGCTGGGCGGCGTCGACCTCCAGGGCCCGTTCGAGAAGAGCCACGACCTGTTCATCGACAAGACCTGGACCTACGGCGTGCGCGAACCGTTCCCGAAGGAAAAGGTGGTAGCCCACGTTGATTCCAGCGGCGGCCAGATCGTGGCGAAGGTGTTCACCGCACCAGACTTCATCGCCTATGTGGAAGAAGGCATGGGCGAGCCCGGTGCATTCAAGCGCGAGCAGCCAGCCGGCTACGTGGCCCCGGTGTTCAGCCTGGAACCGGCGCCGTCCAGCCTGCCGGCACTGGTCCCCGCCTTCGAGGCCCACGCGGCGCCCCTGCGCGAGGTCTATGCACGCTGGCTCAAGGCCACCACCGCCGATGAACAGAAGGCCCTGCGCAAGCAGGACTTCGACGCACAGATGGCCTTCACCTCGGCCACCGCTACCTTGGGCGCCAACCAGGGCCGGGAAGCCAACGAGGCCTACAACGACTTCGTCTCCCAGCGCAGCCAGCTGATGGGCCGTAGTGCGCTGGTGGTGCCCTGAGCTGACTGGCGCCCCCTGCCCGGCTGCGCTACCGTCGCCTTCCAGACGAAGGCGTACGGGTGGTTTGTACGCATTCGGCTAGAATTCCCCTCTTCTTTACACGACGGCTTCCGATGAATCCGAACTACCTCGACTTCGAGCAACCCATCGCCGACCTGGAAGCCAAGATCCAGGAACTGCGCAACGCCAGTGCCGGGCCGGCGGTCAATGTCGAGGCGGAAGTGAGCGCGCTGCAGGACAAGCTGCGTCTGCGCACCGCGCAGATCTTCCGCAACCTGACCTCATGGCAGGTGCTGCAGCTGGCCCGTCACCCGTCGCGCCCGTACACCGCCGACTACCTCCGCGTCATGTTCGATGAGTTCCAGGAGCTGGCCGGCGACCGCGCCTTCGCCGACGACAAAGCCATCATGGGTGGCCTGGCCCGCATCAACGGCCGCGCGGTGATGGTGATCGGCCACCAGAAGGGCCGCGACACCAAGGAAAAGATCAAGCGCAACTTCGGCATGCCCAAGCCGGAGGGCTACCGCAAGGCGCTGCGCCTGATGAAGATGGCCGAGCGCTTCGGCCTGCCGGTGCTGACACTGATCGACACCGCTGGCGCCTGGCCGGGCATCGACGCCGAATCGCGCGGCCAGTCCGAAGCGATCGCACGCAACCTGATCGAGATGGCCGAACTGAAAGTGCCGATCATCTGCACCGTGATCGGTGAAGGCGGCTCCGGCGGCGCGCTGGCACTGGGCGTGGGCGACCGCACCGTGATGCTGGAATACGCGGTGTATTCGACCATCACCCCGGAAGGCTGCGCCTCGATCCTGTGGAAGGACGCCGGCAAGGCCAAGGACGCGGCCGAGCAGCTGGGCCTGACCGCCCCGCGCCTGAAGGGTCTGGGCCTGGTCGACAAGGTCGTGCGCGAGCCGACCGGCGGCGCCCACCGCAACCCGACGCAGATGGCCAAGCGCCTGAAGGCCGTGCTGCTGAACGAGCTGGATGCGCTGGACAAGCTGTCCACCGAGCAGCTGCTGGACCAGCGCTACAAGCGCCTGCGCAGCTACGGCACGTACGAAGCAGCGTGATTCATCGGCTTGTTACTTTCTTGCTCGTGCAAGAAAGTAACCAAAGAACACGCCGCCGAGCGCGAGCCGGTGCGATGCACCGGTTCCCTGCGCTTCTCGGTGAATCAGGGGACGGCGCCGAACTCGCTGCGCTCAGACATCGGCGCCTCTTCGCCCCTGTTTCACCTGCGATGCTCGGCTCGCTCATGGCGGACCTGAACATCAAAAGCCACAGCTGCACCCAGTAGATCCACGCCATGCGTGGATGCCTCTGCTTTGGCGAAGAATCACGCGAACCCGTAGAGCCAAGCATGGCTCTACGGATAACGGACTGTCAGAACGGCTTGGCCAGCACCAGCCACACGATCGGAATGAAGGCCAGCAGCGGGATCTCGTTGATCCAGCGCAGCGCGCGCGACGACGGCAGCGGCCGGCCCTTGGCCACTCCCTTCAGCAGCCGCCCAATCCAGCTGAAGTACACCAGCAGCACCACCACCAGGCCCAGCTTGGCATGCAGCCAGCCGGCGCCACCGGGCGCGACCATGGTCGGGAAATCGGGGATGACCTTGTAGCCCAGCCACAGCACCAGGCCCAGCAGGAACGCCAGGCCGAACATCGAGTGACCGAAGCGGTACAGGCGCAGGCCCATCAGCTGCAGGCGCTCGGTCACGGCCGTCTGCCCCGCCGTCTCGGCCAGGTTCACCAGGATGCGCGGCAGGTAGAACACCGTGGCCATCCACGCCACCACGAACACGATGTGGAAGGTTTTGACCCAGTAGTAGCTCTGCATGCGCTCGCTCCAGCGGCTGGCGGGGATGGGGGCCTATTGTCGCAGTAGAGCCACCCCATGGGTGGCTGCCGCGTCCAATCGCCGCATCACAGTAGAGCCATCCCATGGATGGCTGCCCACCGCACCATCGCAGCCACGCATGGCGTGGCTCTACTATTACGCTCCGCTTTCATCACCGTGCCCTGCCCCATGGACAAGACCTACGACGCCGCCTACTTCCAACGCTGGTACCGCCGTGCCGACATCGGCGGCAGCGCCCGCCTGGCGCGCAAGGTCGCCTTGGCCGTGGCCAGTGCCGAGTACTACCTGGAGCGGCCGATCCGCAGCGTGCTGGACATCGGCTGTGGCGAAGGCGCCTGGCGCGCGCCGCTGCTGAAGCTGCGTCCGAAGGTCGAATACCTCGGTTTCGACAGCAGCGAGTACGCTGTGCGCCGCTATGGCCGGACCCGCAACCTGCACCTGGCCAGCTTCGGCGATTTCGCCTGGCTGCGGCCCTGTGCCCCGGTCGACCTGCTGGTCTGCTCGGACGTGATGCACTACGTGCCCAATCGCGAACTGCGCGCTGGCCTGGCCGGCGTGGCCGAGCTGACCGGCGGCGTGGCCTTCCTGAAAACCTTCGCCGCCGAGGATGCGTTCGAGGGCGACCACGACGGCTTCCAGGCCCGCCCGGCGCGCTGGTACGGCCGCGAACTGGCCCGGCACGGCCTGCAGTCGGTAGGCTCGCACTGCTGGCTCGGCCCCGCCCTGGCAGGCGATGCGGCCGCGCTGGAACGGATGTGAATCCGGATTCATTATTTTCAGCCAACTTAACCTGCGGGACACCCAGATGGGATATGCTGCGCGGCAACATATGACCATACATATTCGGTCGTCATGCTCTATCAACTGCACGAACTGACCCGCAACCTGCTCGCCCCCTGGGTGCACCAGGCCCAGGCCAACGCCAAATTCTTCGCCAACCAGGGTCACTGGTGGTCGCAGATGCCCGGCGCTGATCGCCTGGCGGCGGTCAATGAGCTTTTCCATCGCATCGGCAAGGATTACGAGAAGCCCGAGTGGGGCATCAACGAAATCGAGGTCGAGGGCGAGCGCGTGCCGATCGTCGTGCACGAGGAAGTGAGCAAGCCGTTCTGCAAGCTGCTGCGCTTCAAGCGCCACAGCAATGAAGCCGACCAGCTGCACACCATGCTCAACCAGCCGTTCGTGCTGGTGGTGGCGCCGCTGTCGGGTCACCATGCCACGCTGCTGCGCGATACCGTGCGCACTCTGCTGCGCGACCACCGCGTGTACGTCACCGACTGGGTCGATGCGCGCATGGTGCCGGCCAGCGAAGGCGAGTTCGGCCTCGACGACTACATCGCCTACATCCAGGAGTTCATCCGCCACCTCGGCGTCGAGCGCCTGCACGTGGTGAGCGTGTGCCAGCCGACCGTACCGGTGCTGGCTGCGGTTTCGCTGATGGCCAGCCGTGGTGAACCGACCCCGCGCACGTTGGTGATGATGGGCGGCCCGATCGATGCGCGCTGCAGCCCGACCGCCGTCAACAACCTGGCCACGCAGAACCCGCTGTCGTGGTTCGAGAACAACGTCATCCACACCGTGCCGGCCAGCTACCCCGGTGCCGGTCGTCGCGTGTACCCAGGCTTCCTGCAACATGCAGGTTTCCTGTCGATGAACCCCAGCCGCCACTTCAGCTCGCACTGGGATTTCTACACCGATCTGGTCAAGGGCGACCTGGAAGACGCCGACGCGCATCGCAATTTCTATGACGAGTACAACGCCGTGCTGGACATGCCGGCCAAGTACTACCTGGATACCATTTCCGTGGTGTTCCAGGACTTCCTGCTGCCGCGTGGCGAGTGGGTGGTCAACGGCGAGAAGGTTGATCCGTCGGCGATCCGCGATACCGCGCTGCTGAGCATCGAAGGCGAGCTGGACGATATTGCCGGTCTCGGCCAGACCGAAGCGGCGCAGTCGCTGTGCACCGGCATCGCGGCCGACCGACGCGAGCATTTCATCGTCGAAGGCGCCGGCCACTACGGCATCTTCAGCGGCCGTCGCTGGCGCGAAGTGGTCTACCCGAAGGTACGCGACTTCTTCGCCGCACATGCCGAAGCGCCTGCGGCCAAGGCCGCGAAGAAGAAGAGCAACGTCACCCCGCTGCGGCGAAAGGCGGGGTAATTCCCCGCCTCGGGGTCGGATCCCTTTCCAACGGAAAGGGCTCTGACCCCAGCACGATCGAAGCCGGGGTCAGAGCCCTGTTCTGCGAACAGGGATCCGACCCCTGACCGCTTACAACCGCACCAGCAGGTTCTTGGCGATCAGCCCATGCAGCTTGCCGATGCCGCGTGCCAGATGCATCGTCAGCAGCAGCAGCAGCGCACCCGCCGCCGCAACCACGATCGCCACCAGCGGCGAGGCCGCCATCGGCAGTACATTCACGTCGTTGATGTACACGCCAGGGATGTCGCCACTGAAGATGGCCGCCACCGGTGCCCAGATCAGGCTCAGCGACAGCGACAGCAACGTCACCGCGATGGTGAAGTAGACCACGCCCAGCGGCAGCATCAGCACGAAGTACAGCAGCGTCAGCCAGGTACGGCCATCGGTGAACATGTCGCCGATGCGCTGCAGCCACGTGCGGCTGCGGTCGGTATAACGCGGCCGGCGCGGCATGCGTTCGCCCAGCAGCGCTTCCACCAACCGCCCTTCCAGCAGCGCCAGCCCGCGCACCGAGCCGAAGAACAGCACGGTCAGCGGAATGCCGATGATCAGGATCAGCAGGCCCAGCGACAATGACAGGCCGGTGACCACCCAGGTGAAGAAGAAGATGCCGGTGGCCAGCGACAGCAGCATGTAGAACAGCGCGCCGTAGGTATGCGGATCGGTCACCACGCCAAAGAAGCGCGCCAGCAGCGAACGCTGCACCGGCGCCGGCAGCGGTGCGGCCGGCTCGACGCCACTGGCTTCCGCCGCCGCACGCAGCACCGGCGCGGTATCCGCACGCGGCGTACGCAGCGCGCGGTTCACCGTCACTTCGGTCTCGCGGTAGATCTCCGCCACTTCGTCCGGCGCGCCATAGCTGCCGGCGACGTCGGCAATCACCTCGGCCTCGCTGCGGCCGGGCTGCGCCGCCAGTTCCGAGCGCAGGTATTCCTCGGCGTCGTACAGGGCGTCCTGGACCATCGCCGGGTCGGCGCCTTCCAATGCCGCGCGCAGTTGCGCCAGATACTGCGGGATGGTCGTGGGCAGGGCTCGGCCTGCCAGGCTCGGGTCGTTCATTGCGGTACCCCCTCCAACACGGAATCGACGGAATCTCGGGTGGCCTGCCAGGCCTGGCGCCACTGCGCCAGCACTTCGCGGCCACGTTCGTTGATGCGGTAGTAGCGCCGCGGCGGCCCGCTGCTGGACGGCTCCACATGGCTTTCCAGCAGGCCAGCGCCCTCCAGGTTGCGCAGCACCGGGTACAGCGCGCTCTGCTTGCCGCTCAGTACGCCCTCGCCCACCCGCTCCAGTTCCTTGGCAATGAGGTAGCCGTACAGCGGCTCCCCGGCCCGGGCCAGCACCGCCAGCAGGGCCAGCGACACCGTTCCGGCGCTGAGCTCCTTCTGGAACTTCTTCAGGTGGACATCGTCCTCGGACATGACCGGCCCTCCACTACGTTGAAGTCCACAGTAGTGCGAACTTCGGTATAGCGAATGTGTCGTTAGTCACTCTGCCGGTTGGCGTCGGTCGGATGACCAGCGGTCCGGCAGTTCCCCTGGCCTGACTGAGTTCCAAGAGGCCTTCGTCAAGCAGCAGCGTGCATGATTCAGGCCCGACGTACCGACGCCAGCACCTGCGCGGCAACTGATTCCGACAAGGCGTGACCGCCCTGCTCAAGCCGGCTGATCAGTGCCTGTCGGCGGGACGCCCCCAGTGGCGAGTAATGCTGGCTCGCCCCAAGCCAGTTCTCCACCAGTCGCAGGTGCCAAGCTTGCTCCTCGGCGCGCTGCGGCACCGTGTCCAGCAGCAGATCGAGGTGCTGCCAAAGGGGCAGTCTGCGCAACTGGCTCAGCAGGCCGACCTGTGCCACGTGCGAAGGACCATCGTGGCAGAACGCCACCAGCAGGACCGGATCCAGTTCGCCGGCCCACAGGGGCGTCGCACGGGCCAGCAGCTCGTTCACGGTCCGCCCAGGCTCTTCCAGTGCGGCACGCAACCATTCCAGACTGGCGCCGTCCCCAGCCCTCAGCCAACCGCGCAGGCAGCTGCGTCGATGGCGCGCCGAGACCTGGGGCAACAACGCGCGCAGCGCGTTCGCATCTGCAGCTTCGGCGTGGTCGCCCAACGCTTCCAATGCCTCGCGCCAGCGCCCGCGGGTGCACTGCTGAAGTTCATCGCGCCACAACGTGATCGCGGGCGGAGCATCGCGCTGCTGAAGCAGCCACGCCGCCAATCTGCGCACGCTGCGCGAACGGTCAAACGCGGCAGCTTCGATGTGTGCATCGAGACCCGGCACGTTACGTTCGGCCAGTGCCCGCAACGCTGCGGCACGCACCCCGCTGGAGGGCGCAGCCAACGCCACGACACATTTCTCTTCGATCTCCCCAGGCGCTCCGTTTGCCAAAAGATGTGTAAGTGCCAGGTGCGAGACTTGCGGGCTGTTGTCCAGCAGCGCGAGCGAGCGCAGTTCCTCCGCGTCTGGATGGATCTGCAGGGCGACGGTGAAGGCCACAAGCCGGGTTCTTGCCTCGGGGTGGCCCAGCAGCCCTTCAAGAACGGGGTGAGCGGCTGGCGACGACAGCCAGGCGAACAGGCCGCCGTCGAGCCATTCCCGTTGCACGCGCTGTGCATCGCGCAAGCGGACAGCGATCGGCCAAGCCTTCAGCACGTGGTGCACCGCGCACTGCTCGAGCAGGGACATCACGACATCCCTCGCCACCGCGCGCACTTCGGCGACCCAATCATTGCAGCGGAGCAAGGCACAGGACAACGTCAGATGGCTGGGCACTGAGCGCATCTTCTGCAACGCGGCCTCGCGCGTGTGACCATTACCGTCCGAGCCTGCAAGGAACAGTGCCGCCGTCTGCACATCAACCGGCGCCGCTGCGCAGGCCTTCAGGCGGGCGAGCAGGCCATCGTCGTTGGGGGCCCACCAGCTGCGTCGACGCTCATCAAGATCGAACAACCCGCGTGGCGACAGCGTCTGCAACCAATGGAGACGATCCACACCCTCATCGACGAACCCCTTCAGGATCTGGTCGATCATCGCGCGCAGCGCGGCTTCGGGCGCTTCCGGATGCGGTATCACCATCACCTGCTTCCATTAAGGACAATGACCATCGTGCCGCACCTGCATGGACAGGGCCAGCACGCCACCGTGGCGCAGGCGCGTACTCTCGCGCAGAATCGAAGCCTCGTTCATGTTCCGGGGTTCCCATGCCGCACCGTCGTCGCCTTGCCCTGACCGCCCTCGCCCTGGCCTGCCTGCTGTCCGCCATAGCCAGTGCCGCCACGCCGTAACGCAGCCCGCAGCCCGCAGCCCGCAGCAGATCCTCGATGCGTCGGCAGCCAGTGACCGGCATTATCGGGGTGACGGTTCAGATGCCCCCTGACAATCAGCCTGCCGCGCGCCGCTCAACTAACGACTTGATGTATTTCAGCTGCTCCCAGATGAAATCAGAAAAGCTCGATGCCAACACGTCGACACCGTCCAATTCGGAACTAACCTCTACAACTTGCCAATTATTTTTTGCATCGAAAGCATATAGTACATCGCTAGAGTTTCCACCGAATACATAAACACCCTCGCAACCCTCAACTTCCCGGCCGCAAATAGTCGAATACTTCTCTGGACCATCATCAAGATGAAATGCCGCATCCAATTCCCCGAAACCAAATTCGGCGATAAATTCCAGATAGTCAGCTGGAACCTGTTGACGATGTGACTCATCAACATTGGATAACGTCGCACCCGTGTCCGTTGCGCGGCATCCGTAATTACCCTCATAGCCATCAGAGGACGTCACTGCATCAACCAGCAACCTTAAATCTTCTTTATTCTTCATAATCACCTGCCAAATATTCTTTAGCAGACATCTAGACCCTGCGAATGTCAATGCCACCCTGGCGCACCACGAACTGCGGCGCGCAGGCTGACGGGATTGCCCTATATACCGCTTGGCGATGTAGTCCCTAGTCGCGCAGAATCGAAGCCTCGTTCATGTTCCGGGGTTCCCATGCCGCACCGTCGTCGCCTTGCCCTGACCGCCCTCGCCCTGGCCTGCCTGCTGCCCGCTATGGCCAGCGCGGCCACGCCTTACCGCAGCCCGCAGCAGATCCTGGACGCTTCGGCCGCCAGCGACTGGCGCACCCCGGAGCCGGCGAACCTGCTGTACATGGACCTGCCGGCCGGTCGGGTCATCATCGAGCTGGCGCCGCAGTTCGCCCCGCGCCATGTCGCCAACATCCAGACCTTCGCCCACGAGCACTTCTGGGACGGCACCAGCATCTACCGCTCACAGGACAACTTCGTGGTGCAGTTCGGCGATGCCGACGCCGATGATGCGGCCAAGGCAAAGCCGTTCGGCAGCGCCGCGCGCAAGCTGCCGGCCGAATTCGAACGCGCCAGTTCCGGCCTGAAGGTCAGCGTGCTGCCGGACCGCGATGGCTGGGCCGCGCAGACCGGCTTCGTCGACGGCTTCCCGGTCGGCCAGGATCCGCAGGCCGGCAAGGCCTGGCTGGCACACTGCTACGGCATGCTGGGCGCGGGCCGCAGCAACGAGGAAGACAGCAGCATTGGTGCCGAACTGTACGTGGTGACCGGCCAATCACCGCGTCAGCTGGACCGCAACATCACCTTGGTTGGTCGCGTGCTGAAGGGCATTGAACTGCTCAGCGCAACGCCGCGCGGATCGGCACCGATGGGCTTCTACGCCGACCCGAAGCTGCGCACGCCGATCGTATCGATCCGCCGTGCCAGCGATGTGCCGGTGGCCGAGCGCACGCCGATCCAGGTACTGCGCACCGATTCGAAGACCTTCGCCGATACGGTGGAGGCACGCCGCAATCGCGTGGATGATTTCTACAAGCGTCCGGCGGGGCATATCGATCTTTGCAATATTCCGGTGCCGGTGCGGTAGCGCCGGCCCATGCCCGGCGAGCGCAGCGACGGGTTGGCAATGCGAAGCGGAAAGCATCCACGCATGGCGTGGATCTACTGTAAGGCCGGGCCATGCCCGGCTGAACTCTCCCTCAGCCCTTCTGGCTGACGGCCACACTGCCGAGTATCAGGCCACCGGCAATCAACATCTGCACGGTCACCGCTTCACCCAGGAACAGCCAGGCAAACGCCGCACCGAACAACGGCACCAGATAGGTCACCGTCGATGCACGCGACGGGCCGATGCGGCCGATCAGGCGATAGAACATCAGGAAGGCAAAACCGGTGCAGACCACGCCCAACGCGATCGCTGCGCCCCATGCCTTGGCCGGGATCGGGCCCTGCGGCAGATGCGTGAGCGCCATCGGCAACAACCACAGTGAGGCGCACGACAGCGTGGCGGCCGCCGCAGCGGCCGAGGGCAGGCCGGTCATGTGCCGCTTCACCAGGTTCACGCCCAGACCGTACAACAACGAAGCGGCCGCGCCGGCCAACACCGCTGTGCCAATGCTCAGGCCCGAGATCTTGGCCGTGGCCAGCACCACCACGCCTGCAAAACCGACCAGCAGCGCGCCCGCGCGGCGCATGCCAATCTTCTCGCCGAAGAACAGGAACGCGATCAACGCGGCGAACAGGACTGTCATGGCGTTGCAGATCGCGCCGATGGCGGCGGGTGCGCGCTCGGCCGCATAGGCGAACAGCACGAACGGCAGCGCCGAGTTGACCAGGCCGATCGGTGCCAGCCACAACCAGCGCCGCGGTGGGAACTGCGCTCGTGCGCGCCACAGGAACGGCAGCAGCACCAGCGCCCCCAGCACCAGCCGCACCTCGACCAGCGCGAACGGGCCGAACGACGGCACTGCCACCCGCATGAACAGGAACGAGCAGCCCCAGATGGCGCCCAGCAGGGTCAATTCCAGCGGTGTGCGCCAGTCGCGCTCAGCCACCTGTGGGATCGCATTCATGCCCTGCCTCCGTCCATCGTCTTTTCCTCGCCAAGGGACACAGGATCAGGCGCAGACGCCCGCCGCACAAGCGCGTAGTATCGCTGCCAGCCACAAATATGGTTTGAGGCTCGACATGCAGCTACGCCCTTCCCTGCTCCCCGCGCTGGCCGTGTTCGCGGTGGCCGCACGCCACCAGAACTTCGCCCAGGCCGCGCAGGAGCTGCACCTGACCGCCAGCGCGGTCAGCCACCATGTGCGCCGTCTGGAGGAGGTGCTGGAGACCCGCCTGTTCCTGCGCCACGCCCGCGGTGTACGCCTCACCGCCGAAGGACGGCAGTTGGCCGACGCCGCCAGTGCGGCCTTCGCCGATGTGGCTGCGGTCGCCCATCACCTGCAACCGGATGCCGACAGCGTGCCGCTGCGGATCACCACACTGCGCTCGCTCTCGTACTGCTGGCTGCTGCCAAGGCTGCCGCGCTTCACCCAGTGCTATCCGCACATCCGCATCGAGCTGCACACCGGCAGCGGCCTGGATCGCTACGACGACAACGGCCCGGAAGTGGGCATCCGCTACGGTCTTGGCCAATGGCCCGGCCTGCACGCACAGCATCTGATGGACGACAACCTGTTCCCGGTCGCCTCACCTGCGTTGGCCGGGGTCGAGACGCTGCGGGACCCGGCACGCATCGCCGATCTGCCATTGCTCAGCGACCTGTCACCGCAGGGCTGGCGCGACTGGTTCCGTCATGCAGGCGTACGCCCGCCCTCCCCGCTACCGCCGATGCACACTTTTGCCGACAGTACCGATGCGATGCGCGCGGCGGTGTACGGCATGGGCGCGGTGCTGGCCCGCACGCACGTCGCCCAGCCCTACCTGCAGCGCTATGAGCTGCTGCGCCTGCCTGGCCCGGCATTGAAGGCGCGCTATGCGTATTACGTCGTGCATGCCGAAGGGCAACCACCGAGTCCGGCCGCACGCCTGTTCATCGACTGGTTGCTGGAACAGGCGCAGGACGAACGCACGCCCATTCCGGCACTGCCTGACAGCCTGCTGGGGCGCCCAGCCACGCGTGGCTGACAGCGCCCTCACCCGTTCTTTGCCTGGCACTGGCTAGGCTGCAGATGACCCCACAACAGTGCTTATGCCATGGCCATGCTGCGACTGCGCATCACCGGAACCGAAGACGACGCCCGCGCCATCAGCGACCTGCTGCTCGGCCTGGACGGCATTGAACATGTCGAGGAAACCGACGACCTGATGCCGCACATGGACGACGACGATTCCAGCTCGGCCGGGCTGTCCGATGACATCGGCCCGGGCACACACGAACTGGAAGTGGAAGTCGGCAATGAGAGCACCGCGCAGAAGGTGCGTGATGCGGTGCAGGAGCTGGCGCTGGAGCTGGATGTGTTCGTCGAGTACGAGACCGACGAGGGCTGATGCCGGCAGACTACCGGCATCAGCCTTCACCTCAGAGGTTGGGCGGTAGCTTGCGACGGCGGCGACGCCACCAGGCCCGCACAGCCCAGGCCCCGATCAAGGCCAGCACCGCTACCGGCAGCAACGCGGCAACAGCGCGGATCAGGAACGCCACGCTGGTGCTGAGGATGCTGCCCGACTCGCTCAGCGCCTCGCCGATCTCGCTGCGGCTGCGCTGGCCCGAGGTGGTGCCGAAGTGGATCGTCACCAGCTGGGTATCGATGCGTCGGCGCTGCTGCGCGGCATCCTTGTTGGCCTGCTCGACACCGGCCTCGATCTCCGACAGACGCGTGGTGATCGTCATCAGATCTTCGATTTTCAGGTCCTTGCGGTCCTGGTAGGACAACAGCCGCGCGTGTTCCTTCTCCAGCCGCGCCTTGGTCAGCGCGGTGTCGGCCACGGCCTGCGCGAGGTCCTCGGCACGCGTGTTGCGCGACTGCAGCTTGCCGCCCTCACCGGCCAACGCGATCAACGGCTCGGTGCCCTTCGGTGCAATCCGCACCTTGACCTCGCCGCTGGGCTGCTCGCCACTGCGCTGGTCGACCTGCAGCACCGCGCAGTCACCGAACTTCGCGCTCTGGCAAGCCTGTGCCACCTGCTGGATGCGGGGTGCGATCTGCGCCGCTTCCAGCTGAACCTGCACGTCGTGTTCGTAGGCGAGGAATGCGCCTTCCGGTGAAGCAACGGCTGCTTCGGCGGCAGTGGCGCCTGCATCGGCCGCCACATCGCCGTGCTTGGCACAGGCTGCCAGCGCCACCAGCAGTACCGGCATCGCCACCACGCGCGTCCACGCGCGCACCGGCCTCACAGTGCCGCTCCGTCGTAGGACATCACCGCCAGCGTGCCCAGATCCACCTGCGGTACGCAGCGCACGTTCACCGCCACCATCGGCGTGCCGGTGCGCGGGTCCACCGCTTCGCTGTACGGCGCGACGCCGCACTCACGGCAATGGTGATGATCGATATGGGCCTTGTTGAAGTGATAGGTCGCCACATCCACCGGATCGGTATCCAGCTGGAACGCCGCACGCGGGGCAAACCACAGCAGGCTGCCGCGGCGGCGGCACATCGAGCAGTTGCAGTCGATGACGTCGCTGATCGGCGCCTCGGCCTGTACGGTGAATGCGATCCTGCCGCAATGGCAGCTTCCCTGGTATTCCATGTCCTGCGCTCCGCTGGAGGGTCCTTGTCTGCGCCCATGGTAATCCTATGGCACGGGGACAAAGCAGCCCCGGGGCCCTATGCTCGGGGTTTGACCCTGTACAGGAACGCCGATGCGCCCGCATCTTCTTGCCCTCGCCCTGGTCGCCGCTCTGGCCGGTTGCCAGCCGGCCGACGCCCCGACCAACGCTTCCACCCCGGCCGCCAGCCAGCAGGCCGGTGACGCGGCGGTCGATGCCGCCTTCGCCGATCTGTCCAAGCGCGCCCTGGATACCTGGATGCAGCTGTCGCCGGTCAGCGCCACCCAGATCGGTGACCACCGCTACGACAGCGAGATCGACGACCTGAGCGCGGCCGGCCAGCAGAAGACCCTGGCTGCCTACAAGGCGCTGCTGGGCGAGCTGGACAAGATCGACGTGGCCAAACTTGGCCGCGAGAACCAGGTGGATGCCGCGATCCTGCGCAACCAGCTGCAGTCGGAAATCTGGAACGCCGAGGTGATGCAGTCCGGCAAGTGGGACCCGCAGCTGTACAACGGCATTGCCGGCAGCGCGATCTACGGCCTGATGGCGCGCGAGTTCGCGCCGCTGCCCGAGCGTCTGAAGTCGGCCACCGCGCGCATGGAAAAGCTGCCGGCGATCTTCGCCCAGGCCCGCGAGAACCTGGACCCGGCCCGCGTGCCGAAGATCCATGCAGAGACGGTGGCCAAGCAGAACAAGGGCATCCTCAGCATCGTCGATACCTTCATCGCCCCGCATATCGGTGAACTGCCGCAGGCCGACCAGCAGCGCCTGCAGGCCGCCATCGCTGGCCTGAAGAAGGCCGTGGACGAGCAGCAGACCTGGCTGGACAAGACCCTGGTGCCGAATGCCAAGGGCGACTTCCGCATCGGTGCGGAAAAGTACGACCAGAAGCTGAAGTTCGCACTGAGTTCCTCGCTGTCGCGCCAGGAGATCGGTGAGCGTGCGCGCGCCGAACTCAAGCGCGTGCGCGAAGACATGTACGGCATCGCGCAGACCGTTCTGAAGGACAAGCCGGGCGCGCCGGAGATGCCGGCCCAGCCGACCGACGAACAGCAGCAGAAGGCCATCGAGGCGGCGCTGGAACTGGCCTACGCCGACAAGCCGGCGCGCGACAAGGTGGTTGACGATGCCAAGGCCGCGCTGGACCAGTCCACTGCGTTCGTGCGCGAGCACGACCTGATGACCCTGCCCGACGCGCCGGTGGACATCATCCTGATGCCGGAATTCCAGCGCGGCGTGGCTGTGGCCTACTGCGATTCGCCGGGCCCGCTGGACAAGAACCTGAAGACCTTCTACGCCGTCTCGCCGATTCCGGACGACTGGAACGACAAGCAGGTCGACTCGTTCCTGCGTGAGTACAACTCGCGCATGATCCACCTGCTGAGCATCCACGAAGGCACCCCGGGCCATTACCTGGAAGGCTGGCACTCGGGCAAGTTCCCCTCCACCCTGCGTGCCGTGCTGCGTTCTGGCCTGTTCGCCGAAGGCTGGGCGGTCTACACCGAGCGCATGATGCAGGAGCAGGGTTACCTCAACAACGACCCGCTGTTCCATCTGGTGCAGCTGAAGTTCTACCTGCGCACGATCTCCAACGCGATCCTCGACCAGGGCGTGCACGTGGACAACTGGGATCGCGAGAAGGCGATGCACCTGATGACCCACGACGCGTTCCAGCAGGAAAGCGAAGCCTCGGGCAAATGGGTGCGCGCGCAGTTGACCTCGGCGCAGCTGCCGACCTACTTCGTCGGTGCGCAGGAACACTTCGACACCCGCAAGGCGATGCAGGACAAGCTGGGCGACAAGTTCAACCTGAAGGCCTACCACGACCAGATGCTGTCCTACGGCGCCCCGCCGGTGCGTTTCGCACGCCAGCTGATGCTGGACCAGCCGATCGAGTGATCGCGCCGGTGTGAGCGGAAACAGAACGGCCCGGGGAAACCTGGGCCGTTTTTTTTGTTCGGCGTTCCCGGATGGGCCCATCCATGCATGGCGTGGATCTACTACCCGCCTGTGGGCCTATCCACGCATGGCGTGGATCTACTACCCGTCTGTGGGCCCATCCACGCATGGCGTGGCTCTACTACCCGTCTGTGGGCCTATCCACGCATGGCGTGGATCTACTACCCGTCTGTGGGCCCATCCACGCATGGCGTGGCTCTACTACCCGTCTGCCAGTAGATCCACGCCATGCGTGGATGGCATTCAATTCAACGCGCGATACAGCAGGCGCTCGAACTGCACGTCACTGCATCCGTTCTGCCCACACCCGGGAAGGGCGAGCTCCACCCGACCGGGTGGCTGTACATCGTTCAACGGCAACGCATCACGCAGCTGCGCGGTGGTTGGGTAGACGTAGACCAGGCGGAAACGATTGCCATCGCTGTGGCTGTCACGCCAGCGCTCGAACTGCAGCAGACCGCCGATCGGCGTCTTCTCAAGCTGGCCCGGCAGCGTGTAATCCGCGGTACCCAATGCAGCCAGCACGGCGCCGATGTTGGAATCGTGGCCCACCATCAGACTGACTTTCGGCGCCTGTGGATCGGCAAACAGGACACCGATGTGCGCCAACAGCGGCGCGGCTACATCGCGCGCCACCTCCGGTGTGCCGAACAGGATCTCCTGGTAGCCATTGCGCACCCGCGCCAGCGCCTGCCACTGCGCATCGTCGTGCAGCCTGCCCCAACCGACCGCAGAGCCCGTAACGTTCTGGTAATCCTGCATCAGCAGCGCATCGACCATGCCGTTGGCCAGTGCCAGCGAGCCGGTGACGCCAGGCTCCTTGCCCACCGCCACGCGGAACGTGCTGTCACCCGCGCGCAGCGTGCACGGCCTGCGCCCCGCACAGGCCGGCGATGCCGCGTGCTCGACCACGTTGTCCACCACCTGCAGGTCCGGCGCGAGACGCGCCTGCGCTTCGGCCTTCTGCATGGCACGCAGTGCGCGGCGCTGGAAACCTGCATCATCGCGATGAATCACCGGATCAAACAACGAATCCATCGTGCCCAGCGGCATGCGCTGTTCGACCATCACGTGGCAGCCGGGGAATGCGCCGGCGATGAAGAACTGCGCCGTGGCCTGGGTACGCTGCAGGCTGTTGGCCAGCGCATGGAAATCGCCGGCTTGCGGGCAGCCTGCGGCGGGCAGCACGTGCGCCTGCCGCAGCCACTGGCCCAGGTAACGGCCCATGTAGACCTCCAGCACGCCGCCCTTGGTGGTCAGCTCGCCGGCTGCAACGTCCCATGTTGCCCACGCATGCGGCGTGGCTTCGGCCAGCGTGCCCGAGGACACCAGCGGCGCACGCAGGTTGTGGCGGCTGAGCAGGACGACCTGTTCGAGCGTGCCGCCGTGCACGGGGGCTGGCGCGGCGGCCGCGACTGAGCTGACCAGGGCAAACGCGAGCAGCAAAGGGCGTAGCGGGTGGATCATGCAGGTCTCCGGAAACACGCTGGGGCCAGAGCCCTTTCCTGCGGAAAGGGATCCGACCCCAAGGGATGCATCCACGCGTGGCGTGGATCTACTGATCGGCAGCCACAAAACCACCGGTCTGCCGCGCCCACAAGCGCGCGTACAGGCCACCGGCCGCAATCAGCTCGGCATGGGTGCCGGTCTCGACGATGCGGCCCTGGTCCATCACCACCAGCCGGTCCATGCGTGCGATGGTCGACAGCCGGTGCGCGATCGCGATCACCGTCTTGTTGCCCATCAACTGGTCCAGGCTGTCCTGGATCGCCGCTTCCACTTCCGAGTCCAGCGCTGAGGTCGCCTCGTCCAGCACCAGGATCGGTGCGTCCTTCAGCAGCACGCGGGCAATGGCAATGCGTTGGCGCTGGCCACCGGACAGCTTCACGCCGCGTTCGCCGACATGTGCGTCGTAGCCCCGACGGCCCTGCCCGTCCACCAGCGTATCGATGAAGGCCGCCGCGCGTGCCTTGGCGACGGCGGCACGCAGCTGCTCATCGGTCGCATCCGGGCGGCCATACAGCAGGTTGTCGCGGATCGAGCGATGCAGCAGCGAGGTGTCCTGGGTGACCACGCCGATCTGCTGGCGCAGGCTTTCCTGGGTGACATGGGCGATGTCCTGGCCGTCGATCAGGATGCGACCGCTCTCCAGGTCGTACAGGCGCAACAGCACGTTGACCAGGGTCGACTTGCCTGCGCCGGAAGGTCCGACCAGGCCGATCTTCTCGCCCGGTTTCACCACCAGGTCCAGGCCGGCGATGACACCCCCGGTCTTGCCGTAGTGGAAGTGGATGTCCTGGAAGTGCACGCCACCACGGGTTACCTGCAACGGCACCGCATCCTCGCGATCCTGCACGGTCAGCGGCTGAGCGATGGTGGTGATGCCATCCTGCACCGTGCCGATGTCCTCGAAGATGCCGTTGATGGTCCACATGATCCAACCGGACATGTTGTGGATGCGGATCACCAGGCCAGTCGCCAGCGTGATCGCGCCAACGGTGATGTGGCCGCCATTCCACAGCCACAGCGCCAGGCCGCAGGTACCGGCGATCAGGAACCCGTTGACGATGGCGATGGCCAGGTCCATGCCGGTGGTCACCCGGGTCTGCGCGCGGTGCTTGACCGCCAGTTCCTGGATCGACTCGGCCACATAGGCCTGCTCGCGTCCGCCATGGGCGAACAGCTTCAGCGTGGGGATGTTGGTGTAGCCATCGACGATGCGGCCCATCGCCTTGGAACGCGCTTCAGAGGCGATCCAGGCGCGTTCCTTCGCACGTGGCACGAAGTACATCAGAATCACCGCATAGGTCAGCAGCCACAGGATCAACGGCACCATCAGACGCCAGTCGGCCTGTGCGAACAAGTACAGCGCAGTGCCGGTATAGACCACGATGTACCACAGCGAATCGACCATCTGCACAGCGGATTCGCGCAGCGAGGTGCCGGTCTGCATCACCCGGTTGGCGACGCTGCCGGCGAAGTCGTTCTGGAAGAAGTTCAGGCTCTGCCGTACCACGTAGTTGTGCATCAGCCAGCGCGAGCGGTTGCTCAGGCCGGGTACGATGGCCTGGTTGACCAGCAGGTTGTGAAGCCCGACCAGGATCGGCCGCGCGATGACCGTGACGAACAGCATCCAGCCCAGTTCATTGGCGTGGCGCTTGAAGAAATCGGCACCGGGTTTTTCGGCGACCATGTCGACGATGCGGCCCAGATAATCGAACATCGCCACTTCCACCAGCGCCAGCAGCAGGCCGGCGATGAGGGTGGCCAGCAGCACCGGCCACACCGGGCGCAGGTAGTGCAGGTAGAAGCGCACCACCGTGCGCGGCGGCATGCGCCCGTCGACAGGCGGGAACACCGGAATCAGGGATTCAAACCAACGGAACATTGCACTCCCTCGCCTCTTGCAAGCGGCGAAGTATCCCACGCCGGATGTGTACGCCAGCCGATGATCGCCTGCTTCCCCCGGTAGGCGCCCACCTTGGTGTGCGCCTTACCGTAGGCCAACCAAGGTTGGCATCTACCGGGCCACCGGGGTGAACAGCAGGTCCTGGAAGTCGAAGCTGAAATCGGTCAGATCGGAAATCGGCTGCATGCGCACCTCGCGCACCTTGCCATCCGGGTCCAGGCTGAAGTTGACGAACGCGTCGGCGTTGAGCGAACGGTCGTCCCAGCGCACGATGAAGGTGTCGTGCTGCCAGTGCTCCAGGCGACCGCTCAGCTGCGCGGTCTTCATGAAGCGCAGGCGCAGGCCCTTGCCCTCGGCACTGATCTGCATGTCGCCATACCAGCGGTCGCCGAAGGTGCCGGTGTAGCCCGCCAGCGCCAGCGACGGCCTGCCGCCCTTGTCGCGCGCGCTCTGGTGCTTGGCCCAGGCTTCGTCGGCCTTGTCCTGGCCCTTGGCCACGGCCTTAGCATAGGCGTCCACCCAGTCGTGCTTCTCAGCGCCCAGGTAAGCGTCAAGCACGCTCAGGGTAATCGCGTTGAACGCCGCGCCCACTTCCTGGTTGGTCAGCACCACCACGCCCAGCTTCTCGCCCGGTACCAGGGTCAAGCGCGAGACCATGCCCGGCCAGCCACCGGTGTGCCAGACCAGCTTCTGCCCGCGGTAGTCGCTCAGGCTCCAGCCCTCGCCATAGCCGGCAAAGTTGGCCCGCGCCGGTGCCAGCTCCGGCACGCTCGGCGCCGGGATCGACTGCGGGGTGATCATCCGCCACATCTGCTGCTGGCTCTTGTCGGTGAACAGCGCGGTGCCATCGGCCAGCTTGCCCTCAGCCAGCTGCACCTGCATCCAGCGCGCCATGTCATGTGCGCTGGAATAGATGCCACCAGCGCCGGCATTGTTCGACCAGGTCAGCGGTGCGACGGTGCGCAGGTCCTTGAAATCGTACTTGGCGTGGCCGACAGCCGCCTTGTCGCCCGGCTTCAGGTGATCGGCGTTGTAGCGCGTGCCGGCCATGCCCACCTTGTCGAAGATGCGGGTCTGCAGGAACTGCTGGTAGCTCATGCCCGAAACATGTTCGATCACCTGCTGGGCGACCGCGTACAGGATGTTGTCGTAGGCGTAGCTCTCGCGGAATCCGCCCTTGAGCGGCACCTTGCCCAGCCGTTCCACCACCTCGGCATTGCTGTAGGAGGTGGTCGGCCAGAACAGCAGGTCACCGGCACCCAGGCTCAGGCCGCTGCGATGCGACAGCAGGTCGCGGATCGTCATCTGCCCGGTCACGAACGGGTCGGACATGCGGAACGACGGCAGGTGGTCGATCACCTTGTCGTCCATCTTCAGCTTGCCGTCTTCGGCCAGCAGGTTCAACGAGGTGGCGGTGAACGCCTTGGTGTTGGAAGCGATGGCGAACAGCGTATCGGCCTTCACCGGCTCCGGTTTGCCCTGCTCGCGCACGCCCCAGCCGCGTTCCAGCACCACCTGCCCGTCCTTGACCACGGCCACGGCAATGCCGGGCACGTCGAACTGCGCGCGCACGCGCTCGACGGTTGCATCCAGCTCCTGCAGCTGCGCCGGTGTGGCAGCGCTCGCCATGGTCGTGCATGCCAGCAGCACGGCTCCTCCGATCCAGGGTTTCATCCAGCACGATCTCCGAACAGGGGTGGCGGCCATGTGCAGGCCGTCACCGGGGTTTCGCGGGATGGTAACGGTCTGCGGCGCACCCTGCCCTGTGCCATAGGAGGGGTGTCATGGGCGGCAACGGCCAACCGAGCAACGGCTCCACCATCATTCCGTGCCTGCGCTACCGTGACGCGCAGGCTGCCATCGCCTGGCTGCAACACGCCTTCGGTTTCCACGTACAGGCGGTGTATGCAGACGGCGATACCGTGTTCCATGCACAGCTGACATTCGGCCAGGGCATGATCATGCTCGGTTCGAGCAGCAGCAGTGGCGAATGGTCCAAGCTGGCGGTGATGCCTGATGAGGTCGGCGGCCGCCAGACCCAGAGCGCCTGCGTGATCGTGACCGACGTGGACGCGCATTACGCACGGGCCAAGGCCGCCGGCGCACGCATCGTCATCGACATTGCCGACCAGGACTATGGTGGCCGCGGCTACGCCTGTGCCGACCCCGAAGGTTACCTGTGGTGGTTCGGCAGCTACGATCCGTGGCGCGCGGACCACGGACAGTGATGGCCACTGCGAAGCAGGCCGCGATCCGCTGCGGTATCGGAGGCTGGGTATTTCCCGAGTGGCGCGGCGGCATGTTCTATCCAGCCGGCCTGCCGCAGCGCGAAGAACTGGCCCATGCCAGCAGTGCCCTGCGCTGCATCGAAATCAACGGCACGTTCTATCGCACACCGACTGCGGCGCAGTGCACGCAGTGGGCCGCACAAACACCGGAGGGCTTCCGGTTTTCGATGAAGGCGCCGCGCTATCTGGTGCAACGACGCGACCTGTCCAGCACCGTGGCGGCCGCAGCGCCGTTCCTGCAGGCCGCGCTCGCGCTGGGTAACCGGCTTGGACCGTTGCTGTGGCAGTTCGACCCGCGCCATCCGGCCGATGCCGACGCGCTGGACGCGCTGATGGAACAGCTGCCGAAGCAGCTGGAAGGCGTGCCACTGCAGCACGCGCTGGAAGTGCGCAACGCCGAGGTACATGGCCCGGCACTTGTCGACGCCGCGCGCCGCCACAGTGTGGCACTGGTGATCGAAGACAGCGACGAGGCACCGTTGCATGGCGATGTCAGTGCCGCTTTCGTCTATGCGCGGATCAAACGCAGCCAGGCCCGTTTGAACGATGGCCTGCCGGCGCCCGTGCAGCAACGCTGGGCCGAACGTGCCCGCCGCTGGTCACGCGGCGAGCCGGTGGACGACCTGTCCTGCCTGGCCGGACCCGCCCCGGAAACGCCGCGCGAGGTCTATCTGCTGTGCATCGGCGCGGGCAAGGCACGCAATCCGGCGGCGGCGATGGCATTGCAGCGCCTCATCGACGGCGCCAGCGATCCAGCCCCCACAGCAGGGTCCACGCCACCACGAACACGCTCGCCACGCGCAGCACGTTGATCAGGAACGCCGCCAGCCCCAGTCGCTGAAGTTCGAGAAATGGATACGGCGCCTGCCCTGTCACCGCAGCAACCAGCATCGCCCAACCCAGATAGACCAGCGGCACCAGCAGCACCCCGCCCAGCGCGCGCCAGCGCAGCGCCCCGTGCGGCAGCAGCAGCAACCACCCCAGCAGATAGAGCACCGGCACGCCGTAATGGAGGCCGGCATCGACCCACCATTGCAGCCCGGTGGGCCGCCACAGCCCCTGCAGCGCAACGATGTAGACCATACCGGTCACGCCGATGCACAGTGCCAGTGCCGCCGCGACCACAGGACGCACCGATCGTCCGCACGCCAGCCGGATACAGGCCAGGCACACCGCCAGGTTGCTGAGAATGGTGAAGTAGCCGAGGAACCGCAGCGTCGCCATGCCGACCCCGGCAGCGGCTCCCGGTCCGCGCAGCAGCAACAGGTATTGCAGCAGCAACGAGGCCGCAGCCACGAGTGCAGTCAGTGCGGCCCATGTGCGCAGGACGGAGCGGTCAGCAGGCATTGCCCGGTACCCTGGAACGTTGCCGCGAGCATGCCACAGGCATCGCCGGCGGCCGCGCGATTGCCTCACAATAGGCCGATGAGCACACCCGACACCCGCAAAGCGCTGTGGCAGATCCACTTCTGTGTCCTGCTGTGGGGCGTCACCGCCATCCTCGGCAAGCTGATCACCCTGCCGGCGCTGCCGCTGGTGTGGTGGCGCATGCTGCTGGTGACGGCGATGCTGGCCCTGCTGCCGCGGGTCTGGCGCGGGCTGCGCACCCTGCCCCTGCGGCTGGTAGCCGGCTATGCCGGCATCGGCGCGCTGGTCGCCCTGCACTGGCTGACCTTCTACGGCGCGGTGAAACTGGCCAACGCCTCGGTGGCCGCCACCTGCATCGCGCTGGCACCCGTGTTCACCTCGATCATCGAACCGTGGGTGGCCAAGCGACCGTTCCAGCTGCGTGAACTCGCCTTCGGCCTTGCGGTACTTCCGGGCGTGGCGCTGGTGGTCGGCGGCGTTCCCGATGGCATGCGCCTGGGCGTCCTGATCGGCGCGATTTCGGCGTTGCTGGTGGCGGTATTCGGCTCGCTCAACAAGCGCATGGTCAGCCACGCCGATCCGCTCACGGTCACCGCCTTGGAGCTGGGTGCCGGCACCCTCACCCTGACCCTGCTGGCGCCGCTGATGCCCTACCTGCTGCCGGCGCTGGCCAGCCCGCTGTGGGTGGTACCGGATCTGCACGACGGCATCCTGCTGCTGGTGCTGGCCGGGTTCTGCACGCTGCTGCCGTTCGCCCTGGCCCTGGTCGCGCTGCGCCACCTCAGTGCCTATACCGTGCAGCTGGTGACCAACCTGGAACCGGTCTATGCGGTGTTGCTGGCGGTAGTGCTGCTGCGCGAACAGCACGAGGTCACGCCGTGGTTCTACCTGGGTGTGGCGATCATCGTCGGCGCGGTGTTCCTGCATCCGCTGCTGAACCGTCGCAAGCCGGTGCAGCATCCGGAAATTCTCGGTACCGCCGAGGCACGCAACATCGCCGATTGAGTGCATCCACGCATGGCGTGGATCTACTGAACGCAGCGACGCGCGGGGGAATGGCCACAGCATGCGTGCGGGGCGCGGATCAATCGGTCAGCGCTGCGGCCAATGCCATGCTGGGGCGTCCAGCAGTCCCTGCCCGCTCAACAGCGTGCGGCCCTGCTCCTTGTGCAGGTGCAGCGAGTGACAGCCCGGTGCCTGTTCCAGTGCCGCGATCAACCGATTGGCGTGTGACACCACCCATACCTGGCTGCGGGCGCTGGCCGCGATGATCAACCGTGCCAAGGCGGGCAACAGATCCGGGTGCAGGCTGGTTTCCGGCTCGTTGAGCACCAGCAACGGCGGCGGCCGCGGCGTGTGCAGCGCAGCAGCCAGCAGCAGGAAGCGCAGGGTACCGTCGGACAGCTCGGCCATCGACAGCGGCCGCAGCAGGCCCGGCTGGTGGAAGCGCAGGGCCAATCGACCGTCCAGCTCTTCGAAGCCGACCGTGGCGCCCGGAAACGCGTCGTCCACGCTGCGTGCCAACGCGACCGGGTCACCGATCTCAAGAATGGTCACCCAGGCTGCTGCCAGATCCCGTCCATCGTGATGCAGCACCGGCGTGCGCGTGGCCATCGCGGGTTGCCGCCCGGGAGCGTCTGCATCACTGCGGAAATGATCGTAGAAGCGCCAGCGACGGATGTACTCGCGCAACGCGATCGTTTCCGGCATGCGCTGCGGGTCACCCACCTGGGTAAACAGGCTGTCGAACAGCGACAAGTGATCATCGACCACCTCCCAGCCACGCGCGTGACGCTGCCGCACCATCGCCGCGCGGCGGTCGACCAGCAGGTTGGCGCTGCGCAGGAAGGGACCGGCCCAGATTGCTTCGGCCTTGATCTGCGGATCCAGCGCGAACGCCGAGCGACTGGGCGGCGGATAGCCGAGGTCGATGGCATAGCCGAATTCCTCTGTAGCGAAGCCCAGCTTCAGCCCGACCGACGCCTGACGCGGGCCGCCCTGCAGCGGAATCTCGCCGGCGATGACCCGGCGATCGAGAGTCTCGGGCCCCGCCCATAGCGCCGAACCGAGGCCGCCCTCGCGGGCCAGCACCGCCGCCACCCCGCCCTGCGCGGTCTCCGCCAACAGGCGCAGCGCGCGGTACAGGCTGGATTTGCCGCTGCCGTTGTCGCCGGTGATCACGTTCAACTGCTGCAACGGCAGCACCAGTCCATGCAGCGAGCGATAGTGGGCGATGGCCAGGGTCTGCAGCATGGTCGCGTCCGTGGGAACAGGAATGGCATGTTGCAGCACGCAGATCGCAGGGAATGCGACGGGCGCGGTGTTCGAGTGGATTCCCCATCCACGCATGGCGTGGATCTACTGGACGGGTGTTTCAGCCCGCCCGTTCCACCCGGTTGCGGCCATTGCCCTTGGCCCGGTACAGCGCCTTGTCGGCACGCGCCAGCATTTCGTCCACGCTTTCACCTGCCTGGTGCTGGGCGACGCCGATGCTGATCGTGACCGGGAAACCCAACGACAGGTCGGCCATGGCCAGACGCAGGCGCTCGCAGTGCAGTTCGGCGGCGCGCAGATCGATGCCCGGCATCACCGCCACGAACTCCTCGCCGCCATAGCGCGCGGCCATGCCGCGGTCGGCGAAGTGGGAGCGCAGCAGCGCGCCCAGTTCGGCCAGCACGCGGTCGCCAGTGGCATGGCCCTGGAAGTCGTTGATGTGCTTGAAATGGTCGATGTCCAGCAGCGCCACACAGGCCAGCCCTGGTTGCCCGTCCACCACGGCCACCGCCTCTTCCAGTGCTGCGGCCATCGCGCGGCGATTGGGCAGGCCGGTCAACGCATCGGTGCGGCTCTGCTCGGCCAGGTCGGCATTCTGTGCCAACAGTACATCCTGGTATTCCGACAGCAGGCGTTCGTAGTCATCGCGTTCCAGCATGTGCTTCTGGATGTCGAGCGCGAAGCGGCGCAGTTCCATCACCAGCATCACCTGCCGCGACAGTGCCGCCAGCGCCTCGGCCTTGTCGCTGGCCAGGTGCTGCGGCTGCGCATCGAACACGCACAAGGTACCCAGCGGCAGGCCATCGGAACTGATCAACGGTGCACCCGCATAGAAGCGGATATGCGGTTCACCGGTCACTACCGGGTTGTCGTGGAAGCGGATGTCCTGCAACGCGTCTTCCACCACCATGATTTCCTGCGGCTGCAGGATGGCGTGGCCGCACATCGAATCGCTGCGCAGGTTCTCCGCCGCATCGATGCCCTGGATGGACTTGAACCACTGCCGTTCCACATCGATCAGCGTCACCGCCGCCATCGACGTGCCGCAGACCGCTTTGGCGATCGCGACCAGGTCGTCGAAGGATCTCTCACGCTGCGAATCAAGGATCCGGTAGCGGTACAGCGCCTCGAGCCGAAGGGCTTCGTTGGCAGGCTTGTCGGGCTTGATCATGCAGCGTCACGTTCCGGCAGGTCACTGCGGAGTCTAGCCGATGCCGGTGCGTAATCCGTACAACGGGTAGTGCCGGCCGCTGGCCGGCATCCCGGGTAAATCGCACGCCCATTGCAGCCGGCCGGCGGCCGGCACTACCAGTCCAGCTGCTTCGGCAGCAGGCCCTGCAGTTCCTGTTCGGTCAGGTTGCGCCACTGGCCCGGCTTCAGCGCGCCGATCTTGATGTTGTCGATGCGCACGCGGCGCAGCTGGGTCACGCGATAGCCGAACTCGGCAGCCATCAGGCGGATCTGCCGGTTCAGGCCCTGCTGCAGGGTGATGCGGAAACCGAACTTGGCGATGCGCGAGGTCTTGCACGGCAGCGTCATCTGGTCGTGGATGCGCACGCCGCGGGCCATGCCACGCAGGAACTCGTCGGTGACCGGCTTGTTCACCGCCACCAGGTATTCCTTCTGATGACCGTTCTCGGCACGCAGGATCTGGTTGACGATGTCGCCGTTGCTGGTCATCAGGATCAGTCCTTCCGACTCCTTGTCCAGGCGGCCGACCGGGAAGATGCGCTGTTCGTGGCCGACGAAGTCGACGATGTTGCCCTTGACCGAGGTTTCGGTGGTGCAGGTGACGCCCACCGGCTTGTTCAGCGCGATGTAGACGTGGCGACGGGTGCCGGGCTTGCGTGCGACGCGCGCGCGCAGCGGCTGGCCGTCGACCAGCACCTGGTCTTCCTCGCCCACCACCGCGCCGGTACCGGCCGGGTGGCCGTTGACGGTGACCCGGCGGGCGGCGATCAGGCGATCGGCCTCGCGGCGGGAGCAGAAGCCGGTGTCGGCGATATGTTTGTTGAGTCGGGTGGTCATCGGTCCATTATCCGGCATCGACGCCCGCTGCGCTTCATTCCGGCACGGGTGGATCGAGTTCTTCGCCGTCGAAGACACGGTTGCGGCCCGCCCGCTTGGCCACATACATGGCATGGTCGGCCCGGCGCAGCAGGGCGGCCAGATCATCCTCGCCCGGCCGCCACTGTGCCAGGCCGATGCTGGCGGTCACTTCCAGCCCTGGCACCTGCAACGCCCGGCCGGCCTCGATGATGCGCTGGCGCAGTCGATCCAGCCGCGCCGAGGCGGCCTCGCGCGGCATGCCTGGCATCAGCAGCAGGAACTCCTCGCCGCCCATCCGCACCACCTCGTCCTGGCTGCGCACCGCGGTCCGCAGCGCGCGCGCCACCGCCACCAGCACCTGGTCACCCACCGCATGGCCGTGGCGGTCGTTGATGTCCTTGAACAGGTCGATGTCGAGGAAGCCGATCACCAGCGGCCCACGTTCGCGGTCGACCCGCTCCAGGTGCCGGGCCAGCTGCTGCAGGCCGGCGCGGCGGTTGGGCAATCCGGTCAGGCCATCGGTTTCGGCCAGCTGGCGCAGCTCATCGCGCTGCTGACGCAGCCGCCCCAGCCGCTGGTTCAGGGCATAGGCGGCCATCATCAGCAGCCAGGTCACCGACAACTGCAGTGCTTCGACCCGGTACTCCAACAGCCACCCGGCGCTGCTGGCATCGGCTGCGATCATCACCAGCAGCGGCACCAGCGCCGCAAGACCCGCCAGCGCCCAGCGGTCACCGCGCCACCACGCGCGGATGCCAGCGGCCAGTGACAGCAGGCAACCAAGGATGAAGCTCAGCTGCAGGGCCTGCGCAACCAGCGCCAGGGTTTCCCAGCGCAGCCAAGGCACCAGCGCCGCCAGCCCCATCAGGCCCCACAGGACGCCCTGTTGTGCCGGCCGCGAGCGCGGCAGCAGGCGGTCCCCACCGTTGAGGCGCCACAGAGCGGGCAACACCAGTGCCTGGGTCGCAGCGGTCAGCGCCAGCAGCCACCATGCGCCGCGCTCACCCACCGGCAGCCAGGGCTCGGGGTAACCGCTCAACCCGCCAAGGATGGCTTGCCACAGCACCACGACGAACGTCGCGCCGATGTAGACCAGGAAGCTGCGGTCGCGCGTGGTCAGGTAAGCCATCAGCGCCGACAACGCCAGCGCGATCGCCACCGCGATGCAGGCCGCACGCACCAGCAGGCGGGCGGTATCGTTCTGCTGAACCGGGCTTGGCGCACCCAGCCGCAGTGTCGGCACCCAACGCGACTTCAGCGGTGCCTGCCACGACACCAGGAACGGCTCGTGGCTGCCGGCTGCCGGCACCGCCACCAGGCCGATGCCGGCGCGGAAGCGCGAATCACGGGTACGCGCATCGTGCATGTTGCCGCAGATCTCGCGGTCGCCATGCTGTACGCGGACCTCGCCAGCGAAGACGTTGAACACATCCAGGGCCTGTGGCTGCCCTGACCAGCCCTCCGCGGGCGCCGGTACCTGCACCTGCTCGCGCGGCCCGGCCAGCATCCCGGGCGTGCAGCCACGATGCGGCGTCGGCTCGTCCGTGGGTGCGCCAACCAGCAGGAAATCGCGGCCGGCCTCGGCCATGCGCGCGCGTGCCAGATCGGGAAAGACCACTGCCAACAGCAGGACGACCAGCAGCGCCCCTGTTTCGTACCGCCACTGCCTGACGCCCACGCCACATCCTGTTCCTGCTTACGTCCGCGCCCACTGCGCGTCGCCCCTGGCGCGCATTATCGCAGCCGGCCGCGCAGCGCATGTGTAGACCAAAGTCGCCACCCGTCGTTCAGCCGGCGGCCGGCGGCCCCTTCACCGCCACCAGCCGCACCGGGCGAAGGTCGGCCAGGGTCAGGCGCTCAAGAGGTTGCGGGCGTTCGATCGCGTACCCCTGCAGTCCCTGCACGCCGAGCCGGGTCAGCGCACCGGCCACCTCGGCGGTCTCCACCCATTCGGCCACCACTTCCATCTGCAGCTCACGCCCCAGTTCGCTGATCGCACGCACGGTGGCATGGCTGATCGGATCGGTATCCATGTCGCGCACGAACGCCCCATCGATCTTCAGGATGTCGGCCGGCAACTGGCGCAGATAGCCGAACGAAGACAGGCCGGAGCCGAAATCATCCAGTGCCATGCGGCAACCGCGTGCCTTCACCGCATCGATGAAAGCGCGGGCCTGGCTGAGATTGCTGATCGCCGCGGTCTCGGTGATCTCGAAACACAGCTTCGAGGCCAGCGCGCGGTTGCGCTCGAGCAGGTCGCAGACGAAGGCGAGGAAGCCAGGCTCGGCAATGGACTGCGCTGACACATTGACGTTGCACAGCCCGAGCTGCCGCACGTGTGCCGGACAGACCTGCAGGTGGCGGAACAGCAGCCCCAGTACATGCCGGTCCAACGCTACGGCCATGCCATAGCGCTCCACGGCCGGCATGAACTGGCCGGGCAGGTGCAGGCTGCCATCGGTGCCACGCATGCGCACCAGGACTTCGTAGTGCAGGTAGGACGGGTCACCGACGCGGGCGATGCGTTGCGCATACAACAGCATGCGGTTCTCGGCCATCGCCAGGCTGACGCCCTGCAGGCGCTCGGCTTCCTGGCGCCGCTCCTCCAGTGCCATGCGGTTTTCGTTGAAACAGTGCACGCGGTTGCGACCGGCCTGCTTGGCCGCATAGCAGGCGCTGTCAGCGGCGCTCATCAACCAGTTCGCGTCCGGCGCCTCGGCACTGACCTCGACCACGCCGATGCTGCAACTGAGCTGCGGACTGCCCTCGCTGATCGGGAACGTGGCCTGGCCCAGGTTGCGGATCACCCGTTGCAGCACCCGCTTGGCCTCGTCCTGCCCGGCATGGGCGAGGAACACCGCGAATTCGTCGGCCCCCAGCCGGCCCACCCAGTCGCCATCGCGCACCGCTGCAACCAGATAGTCCGCGAAGCTGCGCAGCATCTGGTCGCCCGCCGCGTGGCCGAAGCTGTCGTTGACCAGCTTGAAGTGATCCAGATTGATGTAACAGAGCGAGTGCGTGCCGCCCTCGCTGCGCACCTGCAGCAGCGAACGTTCCAGCAACCGCTCGATCTCACGGCGGTTGATCAGACCGGTCAATGGATCGTGGCTGGCGTGATGCTCTATCTCGCGGGCCAGTGCATGGTTCTGGCTGACATCCTCGATGATCGCGAACACCGACAGGCCGCCACCGGTACTGCGCACGCCGGTCCCGCTCCAGCGGCCCCATACCAGACTGCCGTCGCGACGGCAGAAGCGCAGTTCACTCGGTCGCAACTGTCGATCCCAGTCGATACGGCCGACGCCGTCGATGACCAGTTCGCCTTCCATCAGCAGCTCAGCCAGCGACATCTGCAGCAGTACATCGCGGCGATAGTCCAGGATATCGGCCATCGCTTGATTGGCTTCGATCACCTTGCCATCAGTGTCGAGCTTGAGCATGCCGACGTTGGCCTGGTAGAACGCGGCACGGAAGCGGCTCTCATGCTCGGTCAGGTCCTTGCCCACGCGGCGCGCCAGGGCCACCGCCATCAGGCTGATCGCCAGTACCGACAGGCCGCCGACCATCAGGGTCGCCACGCGCACCATCGTGGCCATTCGCAGCAGCGCCTGCGAGAACGCCTGCGCCTGTACCTGCAGGCGTCGATCAAGATCACGCAGCTGCTGGAGGTAGCGATCACGGTCAGCCACCGGCAAGCCGCCTGCGGCGTGCCGCCGCTGCAGTTCCGCCACCAGGTTCTGCACTGCCATCAGATCGCCATCGGTCTGCCGCCACAGCGCGGTCGCTTCGCGAAACGCGCCCAGGTCCCGCGCATAGCGGAACGAAAACACCAATCGCGGAATATCGGCACGGGCATTGCCACCCTGCAGGAAGCCCTGCCGGGCCCGCGACTCATCGGGCTCGGCCTGTTCCAGCGCCAGCCGCGCCTGCAGGTCGCCCAAGGGCACCTGCAGCGCCTGCCGCGCATCGTCCAGGTCCTGGGCATGGCCGCGCGCCAGATAACGGCTCAGCGCGGCGGTCGCATCCTGTTGCCCCCGCGACCAATAGCCCTGCCCGGCAATCCAGGCCGTGGATGCCGCCT
The DNA here is from genome assembly GCF_004684085.1 of Stenotrophomonas maltophilia. Classification (GTDB taxonomy): domain Bacteria; phylum Pseudomonadota; class Gammaproteobacteria; order Xanthomonadales; family Xanthomonadaceae; genus Stenotrophomonas; species Stenotrophomonas maltophilia_AS. Next base: position 10,141 of record NZ_SRHZ01000025.1, on the reverse strand, counting down.
GCAGTTCCTGGATCAGGGCGGACAAGGCAACCAGTCCGATCGCCATGCCCGTTAGCAATGCAAATCGCAGTCCCAGCCCACGGGTCATCGGCACCCGCCGGCTGTGTTGGTCCGTGCCACTCCTACCCATCCCGGATCCCCCCGAATGTGCTGCGGTGACAACCTCCCTTGGAACTGTCCCAGCCTATGACCGCCAATGTGTTTGCCATGCGAAAAGGGGACGGAGGGGATTAAGTCGTTTTCGGCATAACCGCGCGGCCGGCCATATACGACTTAATCCCCTCCGTCCCCTTTTCCAGTCCCACAACGGACAACGCCAGCCCGGAGGCTGGCGTTGTTCAGGGCAACCGTGCGGCTCAGTAGCTGCGCGGGCCGCGCGGCTTGAAGCCATCACGACGCGGCGGGCGGCTGTCGCGGTCACCGCCGCGGTCGCCAGCGTGGCCACCCGGAGCACCCGGACCACCACGACGCGGGCCACCCGGGCCACCCGGACCACGCTTGTCGAAGCGCGGCTTGAACGGACGCGGTGCCGGGTTGATCTCTTCACCGGCCGCCAGCGGACGCATCTGCAGCTGCTGGCCGGACACCCACACCTTCTGCAGGTGGGTCAACACGTCCGACGGCATCTGCGCCGGCAGGTCCAGCAGCGAGAAATCATCATGGATGTCGATGCGGCCGATGAAACGGCTTTCCAGGCCAGCCTCGTTGGCGATGGCGCCGACGATGTTGGCCGGCTTCACGCCATGCTGGTGACCGACCGAAATGCGGTAGGTCTCCATGCCCTGCTCCGGCGCGCCGCGCGGCGGCACGTCACGACGCGGACGCTGCTCGAAACCACCCTCGGCATCATCACGACGCGGGCCACGCTCGAAGCGCGGGCCACGTTCGTTGCGATCGCCACGTTCCGGACGCTCGCTGCGCTCGAAACGCTCACGCGGAGCACGCTCTTCGCGCGGTGCACGCACCGGCGGCTGCAGCAGGAACGGGGTATCACCCTGCATCATCTTCGCCAGTGCAGCAGCCACTTCGATGGCCGGCACGTTCTGCTCGGTCTCGAAGCGCTCCAGCAGCTGGCGATAGAAGTCCAGGCCGCCCTGGCCGAGGGTCTCGGTGATGCGCGAGGTGAACTTGTTGATGCGGTTGTCGTTGACCGCTTCCACACTCGGCAGCTGCATTTCTTCGATCGGCTGGCGGGTGGCGCGCTCGATCTGGCGCAGCATGCCCTTTTCGCGCGGGGTGGCGAACAGGATCGCCTCGCCGCTGCGGCCGGCACGACCGGTACGGCCGATGCGGTGCACGTAGCTTTCGGTGTCGTACGGGATGTCGTAGTTCAGCACGTGGCTGATGCGCTCCACGTCCAGGCCACGGGCGGCCACGTCGGTGGCCACCAGGATGTCCAGCTTGCCTTCCTTCAGCATGGCGATGGTGCGCTCACGCTGGGCCTGCTGCATGTCGCCATTGATGGCGGCCGCGGCCAGGCCACGGGCCTGCAGCTTGCTGGCCAGCTCTTCGGTGCCGGCCTTGGTGCGCGCGAAGATGATCATCGCGTCGAACGGCTCGACTTCCAGGATGCGGGTCAGCGCGTCCAGCTTGTGCATGCCACTCACCCACCAGTAACGCTGGCGGATGTTGGCCGAGGTGGTGGTCTTGGCCTGGATGGTCACTTCCACCGGATTCTGCAGGTAGGTCTGCGCGATGCGGCGGATCTGCGGCGGCATGGTGGCCGAGAACAGGGCCACCTGGCGCTGCGCCGGCAGCTTCTTCAGCACGGCTTCGACGTCGTCGATGAAGCCCATGCGCAGCATTTCATCGGCTTCGTCCAGCACCAGCGTCTTCAGCTCGGACAGGTCCAGGGTGCTGCGGTCCAGGTGGTCGATCACGCGGCCGGGGGTACCGACCACGATGTGCACGCCACGGCGCAGGGCCGACAGCTGCTGGCCGTACGGCTGGCCGCCGTACACCGGCAGCACGCGGAAACCGGGGATCTTCGAGGAATAGGACTGGAACGCCTCGGCGACCTGGATGGCCAGTTCGCGGGTCGGGGCCAGCACCAGCGCCTGCGGCTTGATCTGCTGCAGGTCGATGTTGGACAGCACCGGCAGCGCGAAGGCTGCGGTCTTGCCGGTACCGGTCTGGGCCTGGCCCAGCACGTCGCGGCCTTCCAGCATCGCCGGGATGGTGGCGGCCTGGATCGGCGACGGAGTTTCGTAGCCGATGGCGGTGACTGCCTGCATGACAGGCTCGGACAGGCCGAGCTGCGCGAACTGCAGCGGCGCTTGGGATTCTTGGGACATGGGGAACTCCAAAGACACTGCCGTATTCCTGGCAGTGCGATAAAAAAGGTGATGGTCCGCGCTTTGGGCGCCCTTCTTATCGCGTGCCCTGGCGCTGCTCGGTTGGAGGAGATTTCACTCGCTCAGAGCGGAATCATACCGCATTGATCCTGAACCATGCATACAGGTTGCCCTGCGCGTGCCGTCATGCCTCGCGCTGGCGCACAATACGCGCCCTCTCCCGGCCCCGGCCAACGGCCTGCGCCCCTTCACAGGAAACCCGCTCCATGCAGATTCTCGAATTCGACCTCGACGGCGACTACGTCGAACTCAAGCAGCTGCTCAAGCTGGCCGACCTGGTCACCAGCGGCGGCGAAGCCAAGATGGTCATCAGTGACGGCCAAGTGCGGGTCGACGGCGAGGTCGAACTGCGCAAGGCCTGCAAGATCCGCGCAGGCCAGGTGGTTGAATTCGCCGACAGCCAGATCCGCGTGCTGGCCGCCGTCTGATCTGAACGGGCTGATCTGAACCAGTTCAGGCCACGCGCTGGGTCAGGTGCGAGGCAATCAACTGCCTGAACGGCGCCACGCCCTGTGCCAGGCGCAGGCCGGCCGCCCGCAGCAGGCGCGCCGGACGACGATCGTCGGTGTACAGGCTGGCGATCGCGTTGGTGGCTTCGTACAACGGCCGCGACGCCAACCGGTGCCCGCGCTGGTAGCTGGCCAGCATGCCGGCCGCGGCGATGTCGGCACCGCGGCGCTGCTGGTCGACAATGCCCTGTGCCAGCCGCTGTGCGCTGGCCAGGCCCAGATTGAAGCCATGCGCGGTGACCGGATGCATGCCCACTGCAGCATCGCCGATCAGCGCCGAACATTCGCCAACGAAGCGGTGCGCGTACACCCCCACCAGCGGATAGGCCTGTGGCCTGGCCGCCGGCTGCATCCGGCCAAGACGGTGTTCGAAGCAGCCACTGATGGCCTCACCGAAGGCCACCTCATCCATCGCCAGCAGCTCCTCGATCTGCCGCGGCGGCAGCGTGATCACTGCTGATGCCTGACCCTCGTTGAGCGGCAGCAGTGCCATCGTGCGGCCGTAGCCGAACCATTCCCACGCGGTGTGGTGATGGTCGCGCTCGACCTGCATGCGGCACACCAGCATCGACTTGCCGAAGTCGCGCATCTGCGCACCGATGCCGAGCATCCGACGGGTTGCGGAAAAGCGGCTGTCAGCGGCCACCAGCAGACGCGCGTGCAGCGTACTGCCGTCGTCCAACGTGACCACATGGCCCTGTGCATCGGCCTGTACGCCCTGCACCTTGCGCCCGTCGAACAGTTCCAGGCCGTCCTGGCCCTGCACGGCATCCCATGCGGCACGGCGGATCAGATGATTGGGCACCAGCCAGCCCAGCGGCTGGCCGTCGACCTGGCTGCTGGCGAAGGTCAGCGCGAATGGAGAACTGCCGTTCATCACCTTGGCATCGCGCAGCTCGGCCACTTCGGCGTCCGGCAATCGCTGCCACAGCCCCAGTTGCTCCATGCTCTGCCGCGAGGCATGGGTCAGCGCGATCTCGCGGCCATCGAAAGCTGCTTCAGCCAACGCCTGGCGCGGCTGTGTTTCAACCAGCCCAACCTGCAGGCCACTGCCGGCCAGTGCGCGCGCGAAGCACAGACCCGCCGGTCCGGCGCCGACCACCACCACGTCCATCCTGCGCATGCGCGCCTCCTGCCGTTGATTCAGTCCGGGCCAGCATAGCGCCACGCACCTGACCGGCCTTGATCTGGATCAGGCCGGGATCACAACAACGCGAACACCAGCGCCAGGATCGACAGCAGCGACACCGCCCACACCAGGCTGCGCACATAGGGCACGCCTGCGGCATACAGCGGCAGGTAGACCACGCGCGCCCAGAAGTAGGCCTGCGCGGCCAGCGCCGTGGTGTCGTTGCCGCGCCCGGCCACGACCACTGCGATGGCGGCGGCGGCGAAGAACGGGAAGGTTTCCAGGAAGTTGGTCTGGGCACGTTGCAGGCGCCCGGCCAGCGGGCTGACCGGCTTTGCGTCGCCATCACGTGCCGAGGCATTCCACTTCATCCCGCGCTCGCGGGTCACCACCGTGGAGGTGGCGAAGATGTAGACGAAGCCCAGCAGCACCGACCAGGCCAGCATCGTCAGTTCAGTTGCCATCATTCATCTCCTCAGGGCGCCGACGCACGCAGGCTGTAACCGGCCAGGCGCCACACTTGGTCCTCGTCGAAACGGAACGAGACCAGCTCGCGAACCGGCTGTGCGCTGTTGGCGAAACGGGTCGGGAAGCTGACATTGATGTACAGCCCTTCCGGCACCGCGGCACCTGCACTGTACTTGACCCGGGTGATGGTCGGCTGGCCACGTCCGGCCAGCGCCCCCAGGCGCGTGCGCTCAGTGGTCAACTGACTGACGAATGCGGCCTTCGGCACCGCACGACGCGCGACGGCGGAGGCGCCATCCCACAATTCGCCAGCGCGGTTGGCATCAACCAGTTGCGCCGCCTTCACTGCGGCCGCGCCCATTTCCGCATCCTGTTTCTGCACCTGCGCCTGCTGCGCGGCGGTCAACGCCGGAGCACCGGCGGTGGCCGGTTTTGCAGCCGACGGCGAGGCCGGTGCCGGGCGTGCCGGTGCCGGGGCGGGCGTGGCGGGCGCAGGCGTCTGCGCCAACGCGAGCATGGGCATCAGGGACAGCAGCAGGAGCACGCGCTTCATGGACACCGCCGGTTTTCTGGAGAGAACCGCAGTCTACGCCAGCGCGGTGACTACGCCGTCAGCGCGCGTGGGCGCTGCCTTCGACCGCTGCGGCATCGGCCTGCGCGGCAGGCGCGGCGGTGTCTGCTGGCGCCTGTTCGGCCACCGGCGGCGGCTCCGACGGTGCCGGTGGCAGCGTTGCCACATCGATCTCCGACAGCGGGCTTTCTTCCGGGCACACCGCATCCGGGAAACCGAAGCGCTGCTTCAGTGCCTGGCCGCAGCTGTTGATCGATTCCATGTCGGCGCCTTCGCGCTTGCACTGCTGGTCGAAGGCAATCAGGAACGCGTCCTTGCGCTGCACGAAATCATCGCCGCAGGCGCGCATCTGCTTGATCCGCTCCAGATCGTCCTGCACCGCATTGGTGCCATCCAGGCCGTACTGACGCAGCTCGTCCGGGGTCAGCAGGCGCAGGCTGCGGTTGGGCACGGTCATCATCAGGTCGGCCACACCCACCGCCACGCCGTTGCGTTGCAGGTAGTCCTTCACGTTGTCGTAGACCTCGTGCAGCTCGCGGTTGAGTTCCGCGCGCGAGGTGGCCTTGGAGCTGATGCGCATCATGCGATGGATGCCGACCTTGCCCGACAACAACCGGTTGTCACCGGCGGCCAGCACGAACACGCAGGCACTGTGGCAGATCGAGCCCTCGCGCACCCAGATGGTCCAGCCCGACTCACCAATGCTGTCACCGGCGACGATCGCCGATTCCACCTGCCCGCCGCTGGAATCCAGATCGAGGATGCGCTTGTGGATCTTCTGTTCGTCGGCAACCACGGCCAACCGCCACATCATCTCGGCGAAGCCCGGGTTGATCTTGCCGGCGTAACGCACGCGCATCAGGCCACGCTCGGCGCACGGCGCCAAGGCCTGGGTGATCTGCTCGCGCTGCAGGCCCTCCAGCTCGACACCGTCGCCGGCATCACCGGCATACTCGGTGCTGCAGCTGACCCATGCACGACCGTTCTCCAACAGCGCCTGCGGCCACGGCCGATCCGCCCGGCTGCGCGGCGGTGCCAGCGGCGGCGGCGGTGCATCGGCGGCATTGATCGACACCATGTTCTCGCCATCGCTGGCCGGTGCCCTCGCCGCCTTGTCGGCAGCCGTCACATTGCCCGGATTCTCCAGCTGACTGCAGCCCGCCAGGGCCAGGCACAACAGGGGCAACCAGCGGAATTTGGCGGACATCGGGCAACCAGTCTTCACGTGAGCAAGAGCCACAGTCTACCCGTCCAGGCCGCGCATTCAGCGCGTGGCACTGAACCCCCTCTGACCCTTGGGAAAGCGTGTCGACCAAGGTCGATACCTACCAGAGCGGGATGCCGTTCCGGCAGGCCGCGTGAAACTGTCGAAGGCGGGGTGGGTCCGGTTGCAGGGGCGTGAGCGCCATGGATGGCGCGACCGAGCTTACAAGGACGTACTTGCAGCGTCCCCTGCAACCGGACCCACCCCGCCCTCCTGCAGGAAGCCCGCTGTTGCTGTTGCTCTGGCCTCGGCGGGTGCAGGGCGCGGCCCTGCCAGAACCCCCTTCAGCATCCATGTCCGAATGTGGCGAGTATCCCCGCCCGCACACGCCTAGACTGGCGCCATGGACACCGCCCTCGCCCTCGATACCGCCGCCTGCGACCGTGCCCGCCTGGCCCGCGACGCACGCTTCGACGGCGTGTTCTTCACCGCCGTGCGCAGCACCGGCATCTACTGCCGCCCCGTGTGCCCGGCGCCGCCACCGAAGCCGCGCAACATCACCTACTACCCGACCGCCGCTGCCGCCGCCGCCGCCGGCTACCGACCGTGCCTGCGCTGCCGTCCCGAGTTGGCACCGCAGGCCCAGCAGGCATTGGCCGGGCAGACCGTGCAGCGCGCCCTGGCGCTGATCCATGGTGGCTTCCTGCAGGAACAGCCGGTAGCTGATCTCGCAGAGAAGATCGGCCTCAGCGCGCGCCAGCTGCAGCGCCTGTTCGTCGAACACCTGGGCGCAACGCCGGGGCAGATCCATGCCACCCATCGCCTGCTGCTGGCCAAGCAGCTGCTGACCGAAACCACACTGCCGGTGACCGACGTTGCGCTGGCCGCTGGCTACAACAGCCTGCGTCGTTTCAATACCGCGTTCCTGCAGGGCTGCGGCATGGCGCCAACTGCGCTGCGTCGCCAGCACCAGCCGCTGGCGGCCGACGATGGTTGCCTCGTGCTGCGCCTGGTCTACCGCCCACCGCTCGATTTCCCGCGCATGCTGGCGTTCCTGCGCAAGCGCAGCCTGCCCGGCATCGAACTCATCGGCGAGGACAGCTACCAGCGCGTACTCGGCACGCCCGAGCGCCCCACCCTGCTGCGCGTCACCGCCGACCCCAAACGCCCCGAACTGCGCCTGCAACTGGGTGCAGTAGATCCGCGCCTGATCCCGGATATCGTGCGCCGCGTGCGTCGCGTGTTCGATCTGGACGCCGACCTGCAGCAGGTGCATGCCGCGCTGGGCGAAGAACCGCTGCTGGCCCGTGGCATCGCCGAACGCCCCGGGCTGCGCGTGCCCGGCGGCTGGGATGGCTTCGAAGTGGGCGTACGCGCCGTGCTCGGGCAGCAGGTCAGCGTGGCTGCGGCCACCACCTTCGCGCGGCGCCTGGTCGATGCCTATGGCGCACACCTGCCGGGCATGCCATCGGACTTCGATCGCCAGTTCCCGGCACCCGAGGTATTGGCCGAAGCGCCACTGGAATCGATCGGCCTGCCGCGCAGCCGCGCCGCCACCGTGCGCGCACTGGCTGCCGCCTGCGCCAGCGGCCAGCTCGACTTCGGTCCCGGCCAGGCGCTGGAAGAATTCGTTACGCGCTGCGTGGCACTGCCCGGCATCGGCCCGTGGACCGCGCAGTACATCGCCCTGCGCGGACTCGGCCAGCCCGATGCCTTCCCCGCCGGCGACCTGGTGCTGCAGCAGGTCCTCGGCCACGCACAGGGTCAACGCCTGAGCGAACGCGCAACCGAAGCGCGCTCGCAACCCTGGAGGCCATGGCGCGCCTATGCCGTGCTGCACCTGTGGCATCTGTCCGGCACTTTCGTTGGAGAACCGACATGACTTTGTTGTTCGATCGTTTCGACAGCCCGATCGGCGTGCTGACCATCGCCGGTGACGAACGTGGCCTGTCACATGTGCTTTTCCCCGAAAACCGCCACCCGGCACGCGGACGCGATGACTGGCATTACGCACCGGATGCCTTGCCAGAAGCACGCGAACAGCTGCTGCAGTTCCTGCACGGCGAGCGCAGCAGCTTCGACCTTGCACTGGCACCACGCGGCACGCCGTTCCAGCTGCGGGTGTGGCAGGCGCTGGCGTTGATCCCGTTCGGCCAGACCTGGAGCTACCTGCAGCTGGCACAGCATCTAGGCCAACCCAGCGCGACCCGCGCGGTCGGTGCGGCAAACGGCCGCAACCCGCTGCCGATCATCCTGCCCTGCCATCGCGTGATCGGCAGCAATGGCGCACTGACCGGATTCGGCGGCGGCCTGGAAACCAAGGCCGCGCTGCTGCGACTGGAACAACGCCAGGCCCCGCTGTTCGCCTGAGAGGGCTGGCGGGGCTGCGCCCGGCACCCGCCGCAACCCGGTAGGTGTCGACCTTGGTCGACACGGTAGATCCACGCCATGCGTGGATGGAAGCATCTGGAATCTGTCTGGAGAAAAGCCCCTTCTTGTTGAAGGGAGGCGCCGACAGGCGCGTGGACAAGAAAAAATGCGCGGACACGCTGCGCCCTCCGGCGCATCGTGTCTTGGGCGCGTCATTGCCTCGCACTATGATGTGTGGATGACTTCCGTACGCCTGACCTGCGCGCTGGCGCTGCTGCTGCCATTGGCCGCCTGCACCACCGCGCCCGTCCCTTCCGCCTCCGTTCCCACGTCCGTCGCTGCGGCTCCACCGCCGAAGCTGCTGCTGATCTCCATCGACGGCCTGCGCGCCGATGCGCTGGACCGTGGCCTGACGCCGAACCTGCAGCGATTGATCGACAGCGGCGTGCGTGCACGCTGGATGACCCCGTCCTATCCGTCGCTGACCTTCCCCAACCACTACACGATCGTCACCGGCCTGCGTCCGGACCACCACGGCATCGTCAACAACAGCATGGACGACGCAACACTCGGCCGTTTCGAGCTGAGCAACCGCGACGCCGTCACTACCAGCGGCTGGTGGGGCGGCGAACCGATCTGGGTCGGCGCCGAGAACGCCGGCGTGCGTTCGGCCACCACGTCATGGCCGGGCAGCGAATCGGAAATCCGTGGCGTACGCCCCAGCCAGTGGCGCGTCTACGACGGCAAGGAACCGCTGGAGCGGCGCGCCGGCATCGTGCTCGATTGGCTTGCACAGACCGACGCCGATGCACCCCGCCTGACCACGCTGTACATGGAACACGTGGACAAGGCCGGCCACAACTACGGCCCCGAGTCGAAGCAATATGCCGAGGCCATCGTGCGCGCCGACCTGATCGTGGGCCAGGTGCTCGATGGGCTGCAGCAGCGTGGCTTGACGGCGACCACCAACGTGATCGTGGTCTCCGACCATGGCATGGCCAGTGTGCCGGTTGGCCAGGTAATCGCTACCGAGTCGATGGCGGATCCGGCCATCGCGCGCAATGTCAGTCAGGGCCAGTCGGTGGGTTTCGCACCGGTTGCCGGCCATGAAGCCGCGGCCGAGCGGGCGCTGCTCGGCCGCCACGCACAGTACGAGTGCTGGAAGAAGGAGAATCTGCCGGCGCGCCTGCACTACGGCATCCATCCGCGCGTTCCCGCCATTGTCTGCGTGATGGATGAAGGCTGGGATGCCCTGCACCAGGAAAAGATCGCCAAGCGCGACCACCAGGATCGCGGTTCGCACGGCTACGACAATGCTCTGCCTTCCATGCGCGCGGTGTTCGTGGCCGCCGGCCCGTCGTTCCAGCAGGGCCTGGTGATCGATGGCTTCGACAACGTCGATGTCTATCCGCTGCTGGCCCACCTGCTGCAGGTGCCGGCCGCGCCGAACGACGGCAATGCAGAGACGTTGAAGAAGACGCTGCGCTGATCGTGCGGTGTCCGCCGGGCATGGCCCGGCGCTACCGTGCCAAGGTG
>NZ_SRHZ01000023.1 GCF_004684085.1 Stenotrophomonas maltophilia | reverse complement strand
CCCACTGGGCGGCTTTTTTATTTATCTGGCGGAGAGCATCGGGCGAGAGAAGCCCCGCCGGGGTTCGACGGTTCTGCAGGAGCAGAACCGGACCGCCGCAGGCGGGTCCCGGTGCGCAGCGCGCATCGGGATCGGGTGCATGGATGCACCCGACAATCCCCCTCTCTCCGCCCCTGTCGGGGCAGCCCCGAGTAGATCCACGCCATGCGTGGATGCTTTTGATCGCCTCACGCGCGCTCGTTGGCACTCCAAAACAAAACTGAACGAAACCTGAAAATTCGCTATCGTAGGCGCCCTCAACCGCCGCTTGGCCCATCGCCCATGAGCTCGACCGACAGCGCTCACGCCGCCTGCGAGAACTGCGACACCGCCCTGCAGGGCCACTACTGCCATCGTTGCGGGCAATCGGCACACAACCCGCTCAAGCATGTGGGCCACGCCATTGAAGAAGTGTTCGAATCCTTCTGGCACCTGGATGGGCGCATCTTCCGTACCCTGCGTGATCTCTGGCTGCCCGGCCGCATCGCACTGAACTATCTCAAGGGGCGTCGCGTGGGATACGTGCAGCCATTGCGGCTGTTCGTCATCCTCACCCTGTTTACGTTCTTCATCGGCAAGCTGTTCGTGCATGTCGGCGACATCAACGTGGGCGGCAGCAGCGGTTCGGCGTACGCCAGGGCCACAACCGTGGAGCAGGTCGAAGCCGCCCGCGCAGCGCAGCTGGCGTTGATCAACCAACAACAGGCCAACTCACCCGCCACCGGCAACGCCGGCTTCGCCATGGCCAGGGCTGCAGTGAATGCCACGGCCGCGCAGCGCAAGGCCGAGCTCACCGGCACCGGCAAACAGACCGCCACGACGGAACACGGCACCTTCTTCAGCCACAACGTCAACGGCAAGCCGTGGAATGCGGACACCAACCCCATCGTCGTTGCCGGCTGGCCCCGGTTCGCCAACACCTGGCTCAACAAGCGCCTGGACAACGGCAACGCCAACATCCAGCGCATGGGCGGCAAGACCGATCTCTACATGCAGGCGATCCTGACCGCACTGCCCGGCGCCCTGTTCTTCCTGATGCCGGTGTTCGCACTGGTACTGCGCATCGCCTACGTGCCACGGCAGATGGGGTATCTGGAACATCTGGTCGTGGCGCTGTACAGCCATTGCTGGCTGATGATGGTGCTGCTGGCAACCTTCCTCGTCGCCGGCATCAACAGCGCGATCGCATCACCCACGTTCGCCGCCGTCAGCCAGTGGCTGTATGCATTGCTGTGGCTGGCGGTCCCGGTCTATCTGCTGTGGATGCAGCAACGCGTGTATGGCGGCAACAAGGCGCTGACCGTAATTCGCTACCTGGCCATCGGCGGCGTCTACCTGTTCCTGGTGAGCTTCGTGGTGATGTATGCGGCGCTGGCGGGAATATCGGCCTGAGGGATACACGCTCGGCATCCGGCCCATGAATCCACGCGTGGCGTGGATCTACGGACGATCGTCTATCGTGGCCCCATGAACCTCCGCCTCTACCGCCCCGCAGATGCCAGCGCATGCCTGTCGATTTTCGACAGCAACGTGCCCACCTACTTCGCGCCCGAAGAGCGCTGCGACTTCGAACACTTCCTGCGCGAACAGGCCACGGACTGTGCATTCCAGGTCATCGAGCGCGATGGCGGCATCGTGGCCTGTGGCGGCCTGTCGCGCCGCGGCGATGGCAGCGCCGGGTTCTGTTGGGGCATGGTGCAGCGCGCGCTGCACAGGCAAGGGCTGGGCCGCGAACTGGCGCTGGCACGCCTGCGCCAGGCCGAAGCGGATCCCTCGATCGAGCGCATCGCGCTCAGTACCAGCCAGCACACCCAGGGCTTCTATGCAGGCCTGGGCTTCCAGGTAACGCGGATCGTGCCCGATGGCCACGGCGCCGGGATCGACGCCGTGGAAATGGAGCGGGCGCTTTAGCGTCCCGCTCCCCGGTGCCAGTTCTACCGCCGACCTACTCCCCTCAGAAACCCACGCGCAGGTTGATCTGCCCGCCGACATCGCGGCGGCCATCCCCGTGCTGGCCCTGCACGAACATCGACAGCTGGCTGTTGCGGCCGAGCCCAACCGCCACGCCGACCTGGCTGACCAGCGCATTGCGTGCCATCACCGCGCTGTAGACGTCGAAGGCATTGCCGCCGACCGCGAAGCGGTTGCGGCTGGCCACATCGGTGTCACCCGAGGCGTGCTGCCAGCCGAGGCCGACCGTCAACTGGGCCGGGAAGCGCTCGCCGCTGCCCACGTCCCAGCGTCCGCGCACGCCCACGGTGCTGACATTGAGCGTGTCCTTGCCGCCTTCCAGCTCCAGCGCAGCAGTGCCGCCCTGCTCCACCGCGCGATCAGTGTCTACCCAGTGCTTGGTGAACTGCACGTACGGCTGCAACTGTGTCCTGCCGTGGGTCCAGGTCCAGCTGCCCTCCACCTGCGCGATGGTCACATCCGAGTCCTGGCGGCTGTACAGGGTCTGGCCCAGCAGCGGCACCTCACGCGTGGTGCGCGTGCGGTAGTCACCGCGCGATACGCTGCCACCGACCGCAAAGCCGTTGTTCCACTGGCCCTGCGCATACAGGCCGAACGTGTTGCCGCGCAGGCGGGCCCGCGAGCTGCGGTCGTACAGGCGCGTATCGAGCCGCTCGTTGCCTGCCGCCGCACCCAGCACCACGTGCTCGCCCAGCTGCCAGTCCACGCCGGCCATCAGCGCATTGCGGTTGGAGCGGATGTCATCGCCGTTGCCGTCACCGTCCTGGCGGAACACCTTGCCACTACCGGCCAGCCAGGCCGAGGCACGCTCACCACGCACGGTCGGCAGCTCACTGCCCAGGCGCTGGCGGATGCCTTCTTCCAGATAGTTGTCGTACAGCAGCACCGCACGGCTGGCCGCATGCACTTCACCGGACAGCTGGTCGAAGGCCGCACGCGCGGTACCCGCGTCATACATCAGCAGCGTGTTGTACAGGCCCAGTGCCGAACCACTCTGCGGCAGGCTGTCCAGCGCTGCGGCGGTGTTGTACTGGTTGCGCGTCTTCGCTGCCGTGGTGAACGCTGCGGTCTGCGCCACGTCGATCTGCAGGTTGGCGGTGTTCGCGGTATAGACCGGCGTGATGGTCAGGAAGGCCGACGGCGTGGTCGCCGAGGCGAACTGCCCGCTCACGCCACCGCCCGCGTTGACCACGGTGTACTGCTGGCCCTGCTGGTAGCTGGTACTCGGCGAAATGGTGTTCACCTGCACGCTGCTGCCCCCCACGTTGGCGCTGCCACCTACCTGTACCGTATCGCTGCCGGTGGCACCCAGATCGATGCCCAGCGTGCTGCCCGGCGACAGGGTCAGGTTGCCTCCCACCGTGATCGTGCCGGTGCCATTGCCCGCACCGCTGCCGTTGCCCGGACCATTGCCCGGCGACAGCACACCGCCGCTGGATACCGTCACGCCACCGCCGGTACCCCCGATGGTGCCGGTGCCGGACAGCGTGGTGCCGCTGCCGATGGTCCACTGGCCACCGATGTTGCCGGTGACATTCAGGCCACCGCCGGTGACCTGGCCGGTACCGCTGAAACCACCGCTGTTGCCGCCGAGGTTCAGGCTGCCCGGGCCGGCCTGCACAATGCTGCCGCCACCGCTGATGGTGCCGCCCAGCGTGGTGGTGCCACCGGTGTTGATGACCAGGCCACCATTGTTGGTGATGTTGCCGGTGACCGAACCGCTGGCCCCACCGTTGCCGACCTGCACCGTGCCGCCCGCGTTGATCGTGGTGCCGCCGGTGTAGGTGTTGTTGCCGGTCAGCGTGATGGTGCCGTTGCCGGCCTGGGTCAGGCCACCACTGCCACTGATGGTGCCGCTGACGGTGGTGTTGCCACCTACGTTGAACACCAGGCTGCCGTTGTTGCTGACATTGCCGGCAATCGATCCACTCGCACCACCGTTGCCAACCTGCAGCGTGCCGCCGGTGTTGATGGTGGTGCCGCCGGTATAGGTGTTGTTGCCGCCCAGGATCAGCGTGCCGCTGCCGGCCTGGGTCAGGCCACCGCTGCCGCTGATGGCGTCGCCGACGGTAGTGTTGCCACCCACGTTGAACACCAGGCTGCCGTTGTTGGTGACGCTGCCGCCAATCGCACCGGTCGCGCCGCCATTGCCCACCTGCAGGGTGCCACCGGCAGTGATGGTGGTCGGGCCGGTATAGGTGTTGTTGCCGGTCACGGTCAGTGTGCCGCTGCCGGCCTGGGTCAGGCCGCCGCTGCCGCTGATGGTGCCGCCCAGCGTGGTGTTGCCCGCCACGTTGGACAGCAGCGTGCCGTTGTTGGTGATGTCACCGACGATCGAACCCGTCGCACCACCATTGCCCAGCTGCAGCGTGCCACCGGCATTGATGGTGGTGCCGCCGGTGTAGGTGTTGGTGCCGGTCAGCAGCAGCGTGCCACTCCCCGCCTGGGTCAGGCCGCCGCTGCCGCGGATGGTGCCGCCCAGCGCGGTGTTGCCGGCCACGTTGGAGATCAACGCACCATTGTTGGTGATGTCGCCGGCGATGGCGCCGGTTGCCCCGCCATTGCCCACCTGCAGCGTGCCGCCGGCATTGATGGTGGTGCCGCCGGTGTAGGTGTTGTTGCCGACCAGAGTCAACACGCCGGCGCCGGCCTGGGTCAGACCACCGCTGCCGCTGATCGCGCCACCGACCGTGGTGTTGCCGCCGACGTTGAACACCAGGCTGCCGTTGTTGGCGACGTTGCCGGTGATGGCGCCAGTCGCACCGCCATTGCCCACCTGCAGGGTGCCACCGGTATTGATGGTGGTGCCGCCGGTATAGGTGTTGTTGCCGGTCAGGGTCAGCGTGCCGGCACCGGCCTGGGTCAGGCCGCCGGCGCCGCTGATGGTGCCACCCAGCGTGGTGTTGCCGGCCACATTGGACACCAGCGCACCGTTGTTGGTGATGTCACCAACGATCGCGCCGGTCGCACCGCCGTTGCCGACCTGCAATGTGCCACCGGCATTGATGGTGGTACCACCGGTGTAGGTGTTGTTGCCTGTCAGTACCAGCGTGCCACTGCCCGCCTGGGTCAGACCGCCGCTGCCACTGACCACGCCGCCCACGGTTGCCGTGGTGCCGAGGTTGTAGACCAGGCTGCCGTTGTTGGTGATGTCGCCCAGCACCGAGCCGGTGCTGCCGCCGTTGCCGATCTGCAGCGTGCTGCCACCATTGATGGTGGTGCCACCGGTGTAGACGTTGTCGCCGCTCAGGGTCAGCGTGCCCGTGCCGCTCTGCACCAGGCCGCCGGTGCCACTGAGCACACCGCCGAAGGTGGTGCTGCCGTTGTTGCCGCCGGTGGTCAGGGTCGCACCACCCAGCACCACGCTGGATCCGGTTACGCCGGCCAGGCCTCCGATGCTCTGGCTGCCACCGGCACTGATGTCCAACGTGCCGGCGCCGGCCAGGTTCACCGTGCTGGCACCGGACAGGCTGCCACCGGCCGCCACTGCCAGCGTGCCGCTGTTGATGATGGTGGTACCGGTATAGGTGCTGGCACCGCCCAGGGTGACCGTTGCTGCGCCATCCTTCAGCAGGCCGCCCGCGCCGCTGATCGGGCCGTTCAAGGTCAGCGCGTTGCTGCCGGCCAGGGTCAACGTGCCGCTGGCCAGCTGCACGGTGTTGGCCAGGGTCAGCGCGCTGGTGCCATCCAGGCTGGCGTTGCCGCCGACTGTCAGCGTGCCGGTTCCGAGCGCGCCAGCGTTGCCCAGCAGCAGGCCGCCGGCGTTGAGTGCCACGCCGCCACTGAAGGTATTGCTGCCGGTCAGGCTCTGGATGCCAGCGCCGTTCTTCACCAGGCCCCCGGTGCCGGTGATGTCACCAGCGAACGTAGTGTTGCCCACGCCATTGAGTGTCAGCGTGCTGCCACCCAGCGCCACTGTGCTGCCCGCCACGCCCGCCAGCGAACCAATGGCCTGCGCGCCACCTGCGCTGATGTCGAAGGCGGTACCTGCGTTGGCCAGATTCACCGCACCCGTGGCAGCCAGGCTGCCGCCGGCGCCGATCGCCAGCGTGCCAGCGTTGATGGTGGTACCACCGGTGAAGGTGTTGGTGCCGGTCAACGTCTGGGTACCCGAACCTTCCTTGATCAGGCCACCGGAGCCGGCCACCGAACCACTGAAGGTGCCATTGGTAGCGCCTCCGATCGTCAGCGTGTTGGCGCCCAGATTCACCGTACCGTTGCCGATCAGGGTGCCGAACTGCTGCGTGCCGCTGCCCGCCGACAGATCGAAGGTCGCGCCCGTAGCCAGGGTGACGGTGCCCGTGGAAGCCAGGCTGGCGCCAGCACCCAGTGCCAACGTACCGGCGTTGATGTTGGTGCCACCGGTATAGGTGTTGGTGCCGTTCAAGGTCAGCGTCGCTGCACCCTCCTTGGTCAGGCTGCCGGTGCCGCTCAGGCTGCCGTTGAGGGTGAGGTTGTTGCTGCCGAGCACGGTCAGTCCGGCATTGAGCGTGAAGTTGTTGGCAAGGGTGACCGCGGCATTCGAGTCCAACGTGGCGTTGCCACCCACCGTCACCGCACCCGTACCCAGCGCAGTGTTGTTGCCGACAACCAGGCCACCTGCGTTGAGCGTTACGCCGCCACTGAAGGTGCTGGCACCGTTGAGCGTCTGCACGCCTGCACCGTTCTTGATCAGGCCGCCGTTGCCGCTGATCGCACCCTCGAAGGTGCTGTCTACCGTGCCGCCCAGGGTCAGCGTGCTGCCGCCCAACGCCACCATGCTACCGGCCACGCCGGCCAGCGAACCAATGGCCTGGTTGCCCGCCGAGATGTCGAGCGTGCCGGTGCCGGCCAGATTCACTCCGCCGGTTGCGGACAGGCTGCCACCGGCACCGATCGCCAGCGTGCCGCTGTTGATGGTGGTGCCGCCTGTATAGGTGCTGGTTCCGGTAAGGGTCACGGTGGCCGCACCGTTCTTGATCAGGCCGCCTGTACCCGAGATCACGCCGCCCAGTGCCAGCGCCTGGCTACCGAGCAGATCAAGGTTGGCACCCGATGCGAGGTTGATGTTGTTGGCCAGGCTGACGCCGGTCGATGCATCCAGTGTCGCGTTGCTTCCGACCGTCAACGTACCGCTGCCGAGCGCAGCGTTGTTGCCGACCACCAGTCCACCGCCGTTGAGTGCAACGCCACCACTGAACAGATTGGCGCCGCCCAGCGTGAGGATGCCGGCGCCGTTCTTGACCAGACCACCGGTGCCGGAAATCGCGCCGTCGAAGAGGCTGTTGCCCACACCACCGAGTGTCAGCGTCTGTGCCCCCAGGCTCACCGTCGAGCCCGCCACGCCGTTCAACGCTCCAATGGTCTGGTTCGCCCCTGCGGTGGAGATGTCGAAGCCGGTGCCAGGAGCATTCAGCGTCACCGCGCCGGTGGCGGCCAGGCTGCCGCCCGGGCCAATCGCCAGCGTACCGGCATTGATGAAGGTGCCGCCGGTGTAGGTGTTGGCACCGGTCAGCGTTTCGATACCCGCACCGACCTTGGTCAGGCCACCCGTGCCTGCGATAGAGCCACTGAAGGTGCCATTGGCGGCGCCACCGACTTCAATCGAGTTGGCACCGAGATTGACCGTGCCGTTGCCGGTCAGGGTCCCGAAGGTCTGCGTGCCACTTCCGGCCGACAGGTCCAGCGTGGCACCGGTCGCAAGGTTCACGGTACCGCTCGCCGCCAGGCTGGCATTGGCACCCAGCGCCAGCGTGCCGGCGTTGATGCTGGTGCCACCGGTGTAGGTGTTGATGCCGTTCAGGGTCAGCGTCGCGCCACCATTTTTGGTCAGGCTGCCGGTACCGGAAAGGACGCCGTTGAGGGTCAGCGCGTTGCTGCCGAGCACGGTCAACCCCGCGTTGAGCGCGATGTTGTTGGCCAGTGTTGCCAGGCCGGTGGTATCCAGCGTGGCAGCGCCGCCAACAGTCAACGCACCGGTGCCCAGCGCTGCGTCGTTGCCAAGCACCAGCCCGCCTGCATTGAGTGCCACGCCGCCGCCAAAGGTGTTGGCACCGGACAGCGTCTGTACGCCCGCGCCTACCTTGATCAGACCGCCACCGCCACTGATCACGCCATCGAAGGCGGCATTGCCGGCCGTGCCGAAGGTCAGCGAGTTGCCGCCCAGCGCCAGCGTACTTCCGCCCGCGCCATTGAGCGCGCCGATGGTCTGGTTGCTGCCCGCGCCGGAGATATCGAAGCCTGCGCCTGCACCCAACGTGATATCACCCGCTGCAGCAAGGCTGCCGCCCGTGCCCAGCGCCAGCGTACCGGCGTTGATGGTGGTACCACCGGTGTAGGTGTTGGCGCCTGACAGCGTCAACGTGGTGCCGCCATTCTTGACCAGGCTGCCGTTGCCGCCGATCCCACCGGTCAGCGTCAGTGCGTTGCTGCCTGGCAGCGTCAGCGCGACACCCGAGCCGAGCGTGACCGCATTGCCGAGCGTCACTGCAGCGCCTGCATCGAGCGTGGTGCTGGCATTCACTGCCAGCGTGCCGGAACCGAGTGCGCCGTTCGCGCCGACCACCAGGCCGCCACCGTTCAAGGTCAGGCCGCCACCGAAGGTATTGGTGTTGTTGAGGGCCAGCAGGCCCGCACCATTCTTGATCAGGCTGCCGTTGCCGGCCACCACGCCACCCAGGGTGACATCGTTGCTGCCGCCCAGCGTCAGCTGCGTACCGGCACCGAAGTTCACCGCGTTGGCCAGGTTCAGCGCCACCGTGCTGTCCAGCGTGGTGGTGCCACCGATGCCCAGCGCGCCGGTACCGAGCGCGTTGGCGTCGCCGAGGATCAGGCCGCCCGCGTTGAGCGCAAGGCCACCACTGAAGGTGTTGGCACCGGACAGCGTCTGCACGCCCGCACCGTTCTTGATCAGGCCACCGTTACCATCGATCACACCGGCAAAGCTGCCGTTGCCGGCACCACCAAACGTGAGCGACTGCGCGCCCAGTGCAAGCTGGCTGCCCGCCACGCCGTTCAACGCACCGATGGTCTGTGCCGCCGCGGCTGCGGAGATATCCAGCGTCGCACCGGCACCGGCAAGATCCACCGCACCGGTCGCGGCAAGGCTGCCCCCCGCACCCAACGCCAGCGTACCGGCATTGACGGTGGTGCCACCGGTATAGACGTTGGCACCGGACAGCGTGAGACGCGCGGCACCGTCCTTGAGCAGCCCACCGGCACCGAATACCGGACCGGTGAGCGTCAGGTCATTGCTGCCCAGCACGGAGAGATTGGCAGCGGCAGCGAGGCCGATGTTGTTGCTTACGGTGAGTGCCGCTGTTGCATCCAGCGACGCATTGCCGCCTACGTCCAGCTGGCCGGTACCCAGTGCCTGCGCGTTGCCCAGCTGCAGCAGGCCTGCGTTGAGGCCAACACCTCCGCTGAAGGTATTGGGCCCATTCAACGCCAGTGTCGCCGCACCGTTCTTGACCAGGCTGCCGGTGCCGCTGATGACACCGCCCAGTGACACGTTCTGGCTGCCCAGCAGGTTCAGTACGGCACTGGTTCCGAGGTTTACGTTGTTGGCCAGGTTCAGCGCGACCGAACTGTCCAGCGTGGTATTGGCGCCCACCGACAGCGCGCCGGTACCCAACGCACCGGCATTGCCCAGCAGCAGGCCGCCACCGTTGACGGTCAACCCACCGCCGAAGGTGTTGGCGCCATTGAGGGTCAAGATGGTGGCGCCGTTCTTCACCAGCCTGCCCGCACCGGAGACCACCCCACCCAGCGTGATCGCCTGCGAGCCCGGCAGCGACAGCGCAGCACCCGCGCCCAGGGACACATTGTTGGCCAGATTCAGCGGGGCGCTGCCATCGAGCGAGACGCTGCCGCCGATACCCAATGTCCCCGTGCCAAGTGCACCGCTGTTGCCCAGCAGCAGGGTGCCGGCGCTTGCGCTCACGCCACCGTTGAAGGTGTTGGTGCCGTTCAAGGTCAGTGTGGACGTGCCGTTCTTGACCAGGCTGCCGGTGCCGGTGATGTCGCCGCCCAGCGTCAGGTTCTGGCTGCCCTGCAGAGTCAGCGCTGCGCCGAGGTTGATCGCGTTGCCCAGGCTCAGCGCTGCAGTGGTGTCCAGCGAGCCGTTGCCACTGACGGTCAACGTGCCGCTGCCAAGCGCGCCACTGTTGCCCAGCATCAGGCCACCGGCGGCAAGGTTCACGCCGCCACTGAAGGTGTTGGCGCCGGTCAGCGTCTGCACGCCGCTGCCCTGCTTGATCAGGCCACCCGTGCCGCCGATCACACCGGCGAAGGTCTGGTTGCTGGCATCACCGAAGGTAAGCATGCTGCCGCCAAGCGAGAGGGTGCTGCCTGCCACACCGGACAGCGCACCGATGGTCTGGTTGCCACCGAGTGAGATATCCAGTTCGGCACCGGCCCCCGCCAGGCTCACCGCCCCGGTGGCCGCCAGACTGCCGCCACTGGCCAGCGCCACCTTGCCTGCATTCACGTTCAGGCCGCCGGTGAACCCGTTGGCCCCACCCAGCGTCAGCGTGGAGGCGCCGTTCTTGACCAGGCTGCCGGTACCACCGATCACGCCGCCCAGCGTCAGCGCGTTGCCCCCCAGCACATTGAGCGAACCACCCAGCCCCAGGTTGATGCCGTTGCCCACGGTCAGTGCCGAGCTGGCATCAAGCGTCACCGCGCCACCGACATTCAATGCGCCGGTTCCCAGCGCACCGCCGTTGCCGAGCACCAGTCCACCGGCCGCGAGCGACAGCCCTCCACCAAACGTGTTGGCGTTGTTGAGGGTCAGGGTGGCCGCGCCATTCTTGACCAGGCTGCCGGTACCACCGACGACGCCGTTGAAGGTCAACGCCTGGTTCCCGGCCAGATTGAGGATGCCACCCGCGCCCAGATTGACCGCGTTGGCGAGAGCAAGTGCCCCGGTGCCGTCGAGGGACACGTTGCCGCCGACACTGAGTGCGCCAGTACCCAGCGCGCCCGCATTGCCCAGCAGCAGGCCGCCACCGTTGAGCGCGACGCCACCGGTGAAGGTATTGGCACCCGACAGGGTCTGGGTACCCGTACCGACCTTGACGAGCGCGCCACCGGCACCGCCAATGACGCCGGAGAAGCTGGTACTGGTGTTCAGGCCACCCAACGTGAGGCTGCGCGCGCCGAGGTTGAGCGCACCGGATCCGGCGAGTGAGCCGATGGTCTGGCTGGCCGCAACCGAGAGATCGAGGTTGGTACCTGCGCTCAGCGAGATCGCACTGGTCGGCGACAGGCTGCCACCGGCACCCAATGCCAGCGCACCACCGGTGACCGAGAAGGAGCCCGTGAGCAGGTTGGCACCATTCAAGGTGAGCGTGCCCGGACCGGCCTTGACCAGGTTGCCGGCGCCGGAGATCGAACCATTGAGGCCAAGACTGTTGTTGCCGAGCAGGTTGAGGGTGCCGCCCCCGCTGACGACCAGGTTGTTGCTCAGGTTGAACGCGGCGTTGGTGTCCAGCGACGCCAGACCACCCACGGTGAGGGTGCCGGAACCAAGAGCACCCGCATTGCCCAGCAGCAGGCCACCGGCATTGAGGTTGACGCCGCCGGAGAACAGGTTCGCGCCGCCGAGGGTAACGATGCCGGTGTTGTTGACCGTCAGCCCGCCGCTACCAGCCAGCACACCGCCCAGCGTGAAGGCGTTGCTGCCGCCGAGGGTCAGGCCCAGGCCACTGTTGAGCGTGAAGCTGTTGGCCAGGTTGAGGCCGCCGGTGCTCGCAGCGATGCTGCCGCCGGCACCTGTAATCGTGCCGGAACCGAAAGCGCCGGCATCGTTGAAGCTGGCCAGGCCGCCATTGAGCGTCACCGCGCCGGTTCCCAACCACGATCCCTGCAGGTTCCAGGTACCGCTGTTGACGGTCAACTTCTGGAAGCCGATGTAGTTGGTCCAGCCAAAGCTCGACACCGGCCCATTGTTGGTGGCGTTGTCCTGCAGCACCAGTGTGTTGTTGGCAGCACCGGTACCGGCACCTGCATTGACGGTGCCTGCAGCGGCAACCTTGACGCCGGCAACCCCGGTTATCGTCCCGGCAGCGGCAACGCCTCCACCGGCGGAAATGCTGGAGCCGGCCAGCGCGGTAAAGGTATTTCCCCCGGTCGAGTCGCCAAGGTGCACGCTGCCATTGACCGTTCCTGCATTGAGGAACGTATTGCCCGCCGAAGCGCCCAGGCCGACCCGCCCGTTGATGGTGCCGTTGTTGGTCACGTTGGCGGCAGCGCCGCCATAGGTCACCACCGAAGTCGCGTCGGAAACACTACCCAGCCCGATCAACGACATGCTGATCAGGCCATCATTCTTGAGGGTGGTCGTGCCGTTGACGTTCTGCGCAACCAGCGCCTGCCCACCAAAGCCCAGCAACGTGGCGAGGTTGACGACACCCTTGATCTGTCCGTCGGAATTGTTGTTGACAATGATCGTGCTGCTGCCGGCCGCACCATTGCCGATGACCAGGCCGGGCGACGCGAGAAGAAGCGAGCTCGGATCGATCGTACCGCTGTTGTTGACCGTCACATTGTTGCCGGTCAGCGTTGCTGCATTGCCGCCGCCTACGACCGGCGGCGTACGCAGCAACGCACCCGCGGCGATGTTCAGCGTGAGGCCATTGGTCGCGTTGGTGTAGTTGTTGGTGTTGGTGGCACCGTCACAGTCGACGGTTGTGGTGCCTGTGCACGCCGCGAACGCCGAACCGCTGGCCAGCGTGGCGGCCAATGCCACTGCCAGCTGATGCGCCCTCAATCGCGGTACCCGGCCCGTGCTGACCGCGCTTCCGCCGGGATTCTGGGCGACCTCCGAAGCAACCTGCATTACGCCGAGGGCACGATTGAAAACCAGACGGTAAATGCGGTTCATCGGTAAATCTCCATGAAAAGACCAGATGGCACTGCAGGCAGGTTTTTTGAAGACAATGCGGCCCGCCCCGGCTCCCGACACGGGAACAAGGCCTGGTGGCATTAACTCCTGAAAATCTTCACACCTTCACGCGGGCGCCCTCGAAAGAGGCAGTCCAGCGCGTCCGCCAAGGCGAAAACTCCCCGATTTCGCTGACGAATGGCGGCACTGTGCGGCCGACGGCGCCAGTGCGATGTGAATCACGCTCGTTATTTTCATGACGTACGTCAAATAAAACGGGCGGACAAAATGGTTTTGCCGAAAATGCATATTCCTGCCGGAAGCGGAGATTCCCTTCTCCGCCATGAACAGATGCGTTCAGCTGCTGGAGAGCTTCATCAGTACCAGCCCGGAAACGATCAGTGCAGCCGCGCCGATCCGCATCGGGCTGACCTGCTCGCCCAGGAACACAATGCCGACCACGAACGCACCGACGGCACCGATGCCGGTCCAGATCGTGTAAGCGGTACCCAACGGCAGGCTGCGCATCGCCACCGCCAGCAGCCAGAAGCTGGCAATCATGCCGATGATGGTGACCACGGTAGGGGTGAGCCTGGTGAAGCCTTCCGACTGCTTCATGGACACGGCCCAGACGATTTCCAGCAGGCCGGCAAACAACAGATAGATCCAGGCCATGACAGCCCTCCTCTTGGTAGGGCCAGGCCGTCCTGGTCATTGATTCCCGATGTGGGGGGAGGTCGTTCCTCCTGGCCGGCATTCTAGCAACGCGGATCGGCCCGGGCCGTTGCCAATGGATGCGGGTTACAGCTGATTCAGTGCGTGAAGCTGGCGTCGGCATGCCTGCCTGCGCTAGAATGCGCGTCTGCCATCGGCCAGCCGATGCGCAGTCCGGCTGTGGTTTCCGGCGCAACGCGCGCTGCTTCCCCTGATCCGTGAACTGGCCGCCCTCTGGGCGGCCAACGTCTCTATGGTGGCCCCGTCGGCCCCTCGCGACGCTAGGTCGAAAATCCCGCCAGGGCCGGAAGGCAGCAACGGTATCGATCGACGCGGGCGCCGAGGTCAGCCGGCGGGGCCACCGCCTTTTCCGGCGACACCCCGCCTCTGGTAGATGCCAACCTTGGTTGGCGCCCTTGGCCGGGCATGGCCCCGCGCTACTGCGCTTCCGGCGTGCCCTGATGGAACACCACGCGCCACCGTTGCCCATGCCGGCGCCACAGCGAGCTGCGCAGCACCCAGCGCTGCGCCTGGCCATCGACGTGATAGCGGCTGCGGTAGCGCACCTGGGCCAGATCCTCGGCCAACACCCGCACTACGTACTGGTCCGATTCGATCAGCACCTGCGCACGCTCCTGCGGGATCTCCTGCAGCGCGGCCTTACGGCCGTAGCACTGCCCGGAGCTGCCGATCTCGCTGAAATCCTCGTCCAGCAGGGCCGCAAGGTATTCACGATCACCGCGCACCTGTGGCGTGTGCAGCGCACGCTCCAGCGCCTCCAGTTCGGTGGCCAGCGCCGTATCGGCCGGCCGCCCGGTTCCGCTCACGGCGGATCCTGTGCCAGCACGTGCGGTGCGGTGGGGTTGGCCAGCACCACGCACTGCCCCGGCTGCGCCACGCGGTGCCCGCGCGCGGCCAGCGCCTGGCCGTCGGCGACGCTGGCGTAGTGGTAGAGCATCATCCGCGCCTGCAGTTCGGCGCTGTACTCGCGTTCCAGGTCATCCACGCCGGTATGCGACGGATTGCCGTGCAGGCCGCAGTCGTGCGCGATCAGTTCGTTGTCATTGGCGAAGCGGGCCAGCATCTCCGGAACCGGCCGGGTATCGCCGCTCCAGGTCAGCGCGCCCTGCAGGCGCAGGCCATAGGCCGTCTCCGGCCAGTGGTGGCGCACCGGAAACACCTCCAGGCGCACGCCCTCATGCCAGAACGCCTCACCCACCACGATCAACTGGAAGGCATCCCAGAAGTTGGCGCCACCCTCGGCCAGCACGTTCGGGTAGTCCCCGATGCGCTTGTGCAGCAGCGGCACCACAGTGGCAGGCACATACAGGCGCACCTTGCCGCGCCGGTGCGCGTTGAAGAAGGTATCGACGAACAGCCGCTCGAAGCCCGCCACGTGATCCAGGTGCACATGGGTGACGAACAGCGCCTGCGGCATGTGCCCGTAATGGGCCTTGAACGCGGTCAGGCCCTCGCCACCACAGTCGATGGTCAGCCACGGCCGACCCTCACGCTCGATCACCGACATCGGCGACCCCAGCTCGACCGCCGACGCATTGCCGACGCCGAGGAAACGCAACGACCAGTCCATCAGGTGCCCCGGTTCCAGGCCATGTCATAGGCGCGGCGCAGCCGCATGTAGTCCTTCTGCACGTCTTCCATGCTGCGCTCGCCGCGCAGCTTGATCAGCGAGCGCAGCAGGCGCTTGAGATTGCGTTCACGCCAGGCGGTGGCCGGGATGCGGATCACCCCGCGGTCGAAATCGATCAGCCAGCCATGGCCATTGCCATCGAACAGGATGTTGTGCGCATTGAGATCGGCATGGTCCAGGCCGGCACGATGGAAGCGGGCGATCAGCCGCCCGGTCTCCTCCCACGGTGCGCCCCGGCCAGCGACCAGCGCGCGGTCGGCCAGCGAACGGACATCCTCGATCCGCTCCATCAGGATCGCGGCCCGGTAGCGCAGGCCCTCGCGCATGTAGAACGCGGCGATCGGCCGTGGCACTGGTAGTTTCTTCTCGCGCAGCGCGCGCATCAGCCGGAATTCGGCGAAGCTGCGGGTCCGGTCTGCGCCACGCCAGAGGTACTGGTCATGGCTGATTTTCGCCGCCAGGCCACCGCGCAGATAGTGCCGCAGCACGCTGGCGCCGAACGGCGCATCGACCAACCAGGCACTGCCGCGGCCACCCTCGCTGACCGGCCGGGCCCTGCTGCCCCAGTGCTGGGGCGAGAACAGGCTGATCTCGGCTTGCCGCAGCCGCTCGCGGTCGAACAGAATGGCCCCGATGCCGCGACCCTCGCGGCATGGCGTCAGCGCTTCATTGGCGTCGAATGCGACCATTCCTTTGAGTCTAACAACACATGGCATCAGCGTCCTCCTCCTTGTGTCTTCTGCGCCTGTCCGCTCTTGGCGATGTGACCCACGTAGTGCCGCTGGTGCGCACCCTGCAGGCCGCGCGCCCGGATACGCCGATCCACTGGATCATCGACAAAGCCGGCCACAAGCTGCTCGACGGCCTGCCGGGCGTCACCTTCCATGCCTACGACAAGAAGACCGGCATGGCCGGGGTGAAGGAACTGCGCAAGCAACTGCCGCCGGGGCGTTTCGAGGCGCTGCTGCAGATGCAGGTGGCGTTCCGCGCCAATGTGCTGTCCGCCTTCATTCCTGCCGAGCGCCGCATTGGTTACGACCGCAGCCGATCGAAGGATCTGCACGGTCTGTTCATCAACGAGCGCATCCCCGACCGCCCCGGCATCCACGTGCTGGACGCCATCGGCAGCTTCTGCGAACCGCTGGGCCTGCGCCAGACTGAAGTGAGCTGGGACCTGGCGGTGCCGCCGTCGGCCTACGAGTGGGCCGCTGCCCAGTGGCCCGATGATGGCCGCCCGGTGCTGATGATCTCGCCGTGCTCCAGCCACGTCATGCGCAACTGGTACGCCGACCGCTATGCGGCGGTGGCCAACCATGCCGTCCAGCGCGGCTGGCGGGTGGTGCTGTGCGGTGGCCGCAGCGAGCTCGAGCGCAGCATGGCCGACGCTATCCAGGCACAGCTGCAAACGCCGGCACTGGACCTGGTCGGCAAGGACACGCTCAAGCAGCTGCCCGCCCTGCTCGCCCGCGCCAACCTGGTGATGACCCCGGACTCGGGCCCGATGCACATTGCCAACGCGATGGGGGCAAAGGTGCTGGGCCTGCATGCGGCCAGCAATCCGAACCGCAGCGGTCCCTATTCCGACCGCCGCTATTGCGTGGACCGCTACGACGATGCCGCGCGCAAGTACCTGGCCAAGCAGGCGGCGGATCTGAAGTGGGGCACCAAGATCGAGTTCGATGATGTGATGGAACTGATCACCGTCGAAGACGGCATCGCCGCATTCGAACGTTACGTGGCGGACCACCTCAGCTGAGTCGGTGGATCATCGGTAGCGCCGGGCCACGCCCGGCGGATCCACCTCACCCGCGCTGTGCGTAATCCTGGTAGGACTTCTCTTCCACGTACGCCGAACCCAGCGCCAGGTTGATCGCCTTCTTGATGCGCGCGCGTTCGTCGTTGCGCAGGTAGACGCTGCGCGCCAGATCGATGAAGCCCTGGTCGAACGCCTGCGCCTTCTCCTTCAGCCGGATGTCGTCCTCGATGTCCCACAGCTGCTCGTTGACCGCCTTCAGCTCGGCACGCAGCTTGGCGATGTCCTTCACCGCCGCCGGGTGTGCCATCCAGGTCTGCTCCAGCGCCGACAGCTCCTTGCGCACATTGGCCAGCTTGCCCTCGTCGCTGATGCGCTCGGACTTGATCTGCAGGATCGAGATCTTGTCCAGCAGCTCGCCGAAAGACACGGGGACGAGGATTTCAGCGCTCATGGGGAAAAGCTCCAGCAGATGATGCAGGCAGTTTAACCCGCAGCTCACGATGAAATGGGTAGATCCACGCCATGCGTGGATGGCCCAGTTCGGCGGGAAGAGCATCCACGCATGGCGTGGATCTACTGATGCATCTGGAGGAACAAGCCCCTCTGTTGAGGGGCTGCCCCGACAGGGGCGGGGAGAGGCCGGCAAAGGGAGGGGCCCACGCGTTGCACAGCAACGTGTGGGGCGACGCGCAGAGCGCGTCGCGTCCCGCGCCGGATAAAGAAAAAAGGGCTGCCTTTCGGCAGCCCTTTTTTCTTTATCTGGCGGAGAGGGGGGGATTCGAACCCCCGAGGCGCTATAAACGCCTGCCTGATTTCGAGTCAGGTACATTCAACCACTCTGCCACCTCTCCGGGTGGTCCCCGGCGGACCGGGGACGCGCATCATACGAGGAAGTGACGCCGACGACAAGTCATTCCGGCCAACGAAGTGAAAATTTCCTGAGCGCATGCCTTGCCGGATGCACGCAGCCACCCGATGATGCCTGTCTCCCCAGCAACACCCCGCCCCAGCCCCCATGATCGAATTCGGACACCTGACCCACCCCGGCATGCGCCGCGAGCTCAACGAGGACACCTACTACGGTGACAGCGAGCTCGGCCTTTGGCTGGTGGCCGATGGCATGGGCGGGCACGCCTGCGGCGAAGTGGCCAGTGCGCTGGCGCGCGAGACCATCGTGCGCGAGATACGCCGCGGCGCGGCACTGGCGCAGGCCATCCGTACTGCCGATGAAGAAATCATCCGCGCCTCGCGCCGCCGCAACGACACCCTGCCGATGGGCACCACCGTGGTCGCCGCACGCGTGCACGGCAATCGCTATGAAGTGGCGTGGGTCGGCGACAGCCGCGCCTACCTCTGGCGCGACGGTCAGCTTGCCCAGCTCAGCCAGGACCACAGTGTGGTGCAGGAACTGGTCGCGCAGGGCAATCTCACCGCCGAGCAGGCACGTGCGCATCCGCACCGCAATGTGGTCACCCAGGCACTGGGCGTGACCGATCCGGCACATCTGAACGTGGCCACCACCAGCGGCGAGCTTCGCCCTGGCATGCAGCTTCTGCTATGCAGTGACGGTCTCACCGAAGAAGTGGACGACCGCGGCATCGCCCGCACCCTCGCCTTCGACGACGCCAGCGCGCAGGAATGCGTGGATACGCTGGTCGCGGCTGCGCTCGACGGCGGTGGCCGCGACAACATCAGCGTTATCCTGGTGCGCTGCCACTGACCAGCGCCATCCACGCATGGCGTGGACCTACAGTAGAGCCACGCCATGCGTGGCTGCATTTCGAACGCATCACCACGCCATGCGTGGCTACCCCGACGCATTACGCGCTGGCGGGTTCTTCCACCTTCGGGCCATCCCACAGCGCGTGGCCGGCTTTCTTGCGCAGCCGTTCCAGACGCGCAGTGTGCGCCTCCAGTTCCGACGGCGTGGCCACCACGCGCGGCCGCGGCAGCAGCTTGCTGGTATCGAAGGCCTGCAATGCTGCACCGGCAGCGCCGGCCTCGTCATCGCCCAGACCGAAACCAATCTCCTCCTGGCCCGAGGTCAGGGCGATGTACACATCGCCGAGAATCTGCGCATCAAGCAGACCGCCGTGCAGCGCGCGGTGCGAATTGTCCACGCCCAATCGCCTGCACAGTGCATCCAGCGAGTTGCGCTGACCCGGGAAGCGCTCGCGCGCCATTACCAGGGTATCGATCACGGTGCACCGATCGGTGATCTTCCCGTACTGCGACCCCAGCAATGAAAGCTCGTTGTCGAGGAAGCCCAGATCGAACGCCGCGTTGTGGATGATCAGCTCGGCGCCATCGATGAACGCCAGGAACTCGTCGGCGATCTGCGCGAAGTCCGGCTTGTCAGCCAGGAACTCCAGGGTCAGGCCGGTGACTTCCTGCGCGCCCTGTTCGAACTCGCAGTCCGGCTTGATGTACTGATGGTAGTTGTTGCCGGTCGGGCGGCGCTTGAACAGCTCAACACAGCCGATTTCGACGATGCGGTTGCCCTTCTTCCACTCCAGGCCGGTGGTTTCGGTATCAAGGATGATCTGACGCATGGGCTCAGTTTACCGGGCTGGAATCGCGGATCTGGATCGCCGCATTGCGGGCCAGGGTATCGACCCGCTCATTGTCCGGGTCGCCGGAGTGGCCTTTCACCCACCGCCAGTCGATCTGATGCCGCAGCGTGGCCGCCTGCAGGCGCTCCCACAGCTCACGGTTCTTCACCGGATCGCCACCGGCGGTCTTCCAGTTCTTGCGGATCCAGCCCGGCATCCACTGGGTCAGGCCCTGCCTCACGTACTGCGAATCGGTATAGAGCACGATGTTGCACGGCTCGGTCAGCGACTCCAGCCCGGAAATGGCCGCCATCAGCTCCATCCGGTTGTTGGTGGTGTGCGCCTCGCCACCGCTGAGCTCGCGCTCGTGGCCCTTGTAGCGCAGCAACGCAGCCCAGCCGCCCGGACCGGGATTGCCGAGGCAGGATCCGTCGGTGTGGATTTCGATCGTTTTCAATACAACTCCAGAATCAGGTAGCAACAGTGCCGTGCCAGCGCACCGGCAGCGGTTTTGGCCCGGGCAGGGCCAGCGTGCGTTTTTCGGCATGGAACAGGCAAGCCGCGCGCAGTGGCGCCCAGCCCCCTGGACGACGGCTGCCGCCGCCCTGCCAGAGCGGGCCGAGGTAGCGTATATCGTCGCACTCCAGGCCGTGGCGGCCGAGCAGCAGGCGGATCCGCTGCGGTGTACGCACGACCAACCCGTGCTGGCGCCAGCGGGTGCGGTACGGGCTGAACGGATTGAGGCTGCTCAGCCACAGATGGCCGCCCGGCATCAACACCCGTTCGCACTCATCCAGCAACTGGTCGGCATCGGCGGCAACCACGTGCTGCAGAACGATAGCGTTGACGCTCTCGTTGGGCAGTGGCAATGGCAGGGCGCAGTGGGTATCGCCGGCATAGCCCCGGCCCTGCCGGTACAGGCGCAGGCCGCGCCCGCCGGGCTGCGCGTCGTCCAGCCAGGCCGCGCTTGGCGCGATCCACAGCCACGGCTGCGTCGGCAGCACCGACAGCTGTGGCAGCAGCAACTGCCGCTCCAGCACGCGCAACGCCACCGCCGGTTCGCTGTCGAACCACGGGGCCTGGCTCGCTTGACGGGTGCTCTGCAGCGCGGGCATGGTCCAATTCTATGCGACTGACTGCCCTGACCGCATTTGCGGACAACTACATCTGGATGCTGATCGACGACGATGGCGCGGCCGTGGTCGTCGATCCCGGCGATGCCGCGCCGGTGCTCGCGCTGGCCGATCAGGGCCTGCGCGTGGACAGCATCCTGCTCACCCACCACCACGATGACCACATCGGCGGCGTGCCCGCACTGCGGGCGCGTTTTCCCGGCGTGCGGGTGATCGCCCCGGTCGAAGAGCGCATTCCCATGGCCACCGAACGGGTCGGCGAAGGTGAACGCGTTCAGGCACTAGGCCGGACGTTCCACGTACTATCCGTGCCCGGGCATACCCGCAGCCACATCGCGTTTCACACTGCTGAACACCTTTTCAGCGGAGATTCGTTGTTCAGCCTGGGCTGTGGACGCCTGTTCGAAGGTACGCCGTCCCAGCTGCTGGCATCGATGTGCAAGCTGGGTGCCCTGCCCGCGCAACTGCTGCTGTGTTGCGCTCATGAGTACACCGTGTCAAATGCCGTCTTCGCGCGGCATGTCGACCCCGCCAACGCTGCCCTGTGGCAGCGCCAAGAGGAGGCTTTGGCCATGCGCCGCGATGACCGTTCCACCCTGCCGGTAACCCTGGCCAACGAATTCGACTGCAATCCTTTCCTGCGTGTGCACGCGGCGCCCATTCGTGCGTCGGTGTCGGCACACCTGGGCCGTGACGTCGTTGACGACGTCGACGTAATGGCCGGTCTTCGGCATTGGAAAGACGGCTTCCGCGCATGATGCGCCGAAGTCTATCGCTGGCCCTGGGCCTTGCCCTGGGGCTGGCCGGAACCGCGGGCGCACAGTCGCTGGGCGCCGGCATCAGCCAGAACCTGACCGCCGCCGCGGCGCTGCCGCTGGATCCGTCCGCGCTGCCTGCGCCCTCGGTGCGCAACGGCCAGGAAATCTTCACCAGCTTCCGCGACGGCCTGGCCGAGCCCAGCTGCGATGCCGAGGCCACCAGCCCGCGCTGGCAGAAGCAGTTCGCCCACGCCCCCTCACGCCTGGCCAACCAGGATGACGACGCGCTGGTGCTGTTCGGCTATGTGGTGGAAGAGCTGCGCAGGGCCAACCTGCCCACCGAATTCGCGCTCATTCCGTTCGTTGAAAGCGGCTATCGGCCCAATGCCCGCAACGGCAGCGGCCCGACCGGCCTGTGGCAGTTCATCGCCACCACCGCGCGCAACCACCGCGTGCCGATGGCCAACGGCTACGACGGCCGCCTGTCGGCGGTCGACTCGACCCAGGCCGCGGTACGCTACCTGAAGACCCTGCACGGCATGTTCGGCGGCGACTGGCGCCTGGCCACCATGGCCTACAACGCCGGCGAATACCGCGTGCTGCAGTCCATGCGCAAGGCCGGCATGAACGCGCAGAACGCCAAGCCGGCAGCCTTGCCGGGTCTGTCGCCGGTTACCCATGCCTACGTCGAGAAGCTGCATGCCCTGGCCTGCGTGCTGGAAGACGTGGAAGACCAGCCCCGCGTGATGGCCTCGCTGGACCGCACCGTGCCGGTACTGAAGGACCACACCCTGCCCGCAGGCACCAGCGTGCAGCAGTGGGCTGCCCAGCGCGCGCTGGACCCGGCCAGGATCGCCCGCCTGAACCCCGCGCTTGCCGGCGGCGGCCGCGCCTCGGGAACCACCCGGGTGCTGGCCCCGGTCTCGGCTGCCAGTGCGACGGTGGCCGAGGCTGCGACCACGTTGGTGGCCAGCACCGCACCGGTCGCCACGACCACGCCGACGCCGCAGGTGACCAAGACCGTCGCCGCGATTGCCGATCGCCCGCGCAGCCGCCGCCACACC
Organism: Stenotrophomonas maltophilia; assembly: GCF_004684085.1. Classification (GTDB taxonomy): domain Bacteria; phylum Pseudomonadota; class Gammaproteobacteria; order Xanthomonadales; family Xanthomonadaceae; genus Stenotrophomonas; species Stenotrophomonas maltophilia_AS. The sequence goes on along the minus strand of NZ_SRHZ01000023.1, from coordinate 40,317 downwards.
GTGCGTGATGGCGAGTCGGCCTGGACCATCGCCCGCCGCTACGGCATGCCGGTGAAGGCCCTGCTGTCGCTGAACGGCCTGAGCGGCAGCAGCGTGCTGAAGCCGGGCGCGGTACTGCGCGTCGAAGATTGAGGCAGGCGCGGTTCCGGCCGCGCCCTCCCTGCTTCCTGTAGAGCCGAGCCCACGCTCGGCTTTTTCATGCCTGATGCAGTCAAGCATGACTCGACTCTACATAGCCGCAGGCACAAAAAAGGGCCCGGCAATGCCGGGCCCTTCTCTTTGCAGCTCGCCGCGAGGCTTACAGGTTCGCCTCGGTGGTCTGGATCACGAACTTCTTGCGCATCGCTTCGATGTAGGCCTTGGCCGCGGCCATGCCGTCGATCTGGCTCAGCTGGTCCTTCAGCTGCTTCTGCTGCTCGGCGGTCACTTCCTTGATGTCGCCCGGGTTGACCTTGTTCACCGCGAACAGCAGCGCGTGGCCGTTGACGTCGACCTTGCCGTAACTCGGCTTGCCTTCGGCCGGGACCGGCGCACTGAAGATCGCGCGGTTGATTTCCGGGGTCGGCACCGGCTGGCTGCGCGGCAGGCCCGGCATCGGGCTCACCTGCAGCTTCTCGCTGGCGGCCAGCGACTGCAGGGTGGCACCCGCCTTCAGCTTGGCCAGCACGGCGTCGGCGGCCTTGTCGCTGGCCTGACGCTGGCGGTCGGTGCGGATCGCGGCGATCACCTGCTCACGCGCCTTCTCCAGCGGCGTCGCCTGTTCCGGGGTATGCGCGGCCACGCGGATGACTACGCTGTGGTTGGTGGCACCGCCCAGGGCGATCGGGTCGCTGGCAGTTCCGTCCTGCACCAGCACTTCGGAGAAGGCCGCACGCAGCACGGCCGGATCCGTGGCAATACCGCTGGCGGTGGCACGGGTGATCGGGCCCAGGGTCTGCAGCGGCAGGTTCACTTCCTTGGCGGCAGCGGCCAGGTCGCTCGGGCTCTTGTTGATGGCATCGACCAGGCGGCCGGCCAGCTCGTTGAAGCCACGCTCACCGTCGGCCTTCAGCTGCTCGGCGGCCAGGGTGTCACGCACTTCCTCGAACGACTTGCCTTCACCGCCACGCACTGCGGCGACCTTGATGACGTGGTAGCCGAAGTCGGTCTTGACCGGGCCAATCACGTCACCCGCCTTGGCGGCGAACAGAGCGTCCTCAAACGGCTTGACCATCGCGCCACGCTCGACCCAGCCCAGATCACCGCCCTGGTCCTTCGAGCCCGGATCTTCCGAGTTGGCCTTGGCCAGTGCGGCGAAGTCGGCGCCGGCAGCCTTGGCTTCGGCAGCGATCTTGTTCGCCTTGGCTTCGGCACCGTCACCGGTGATCAGGATGTGTGCGGCCTGGCGCTGTTCCGGCGAGGTGAACTTCGCCTTCTCGTCTTCATAGCGCTTGCGCAGGGTGGCTTCGTCGGCCGCGGTCGGCGCCGGCAGGTTGCCGCCGTTGATCTCGACGTACTCCAGCGACACGCTCTCGGCCTGGCGGAAATCCTTGCCATGGCTGTCGTACCACTGCTTGATCTGCGCGTCGGTGACCGGCGCGGTATCGGCCGGCACTTCCGGCAGCGCGGCCAGCTCGACGTCGCGGGTCTCGCCCAGCAGCTTCAGCAGGCGCTCGGTCTCGGCCTGGGTGACGAAACCGGAATTCTGCAGGCCGGACGGAATCACCGACTGCTGCAGGCTCTCACGCACCAGCTCCTGGAACTGGGTGGGCGTACGCGGCGGATTGCCACCGGCCAGGGCCAGGCGGTAGTTGTTCTCGTTGAACTTGCCGTTCGCATCGAGGAACGCCGGGATGGTGGTGATGTACTCGCGAACCGCGCCATCGCCAATGACGACACCGGCCTGCTCACCGACCAGACGGACGACCTGCTCGTCGATCAGCTGATCGAGCACGGCCATCTTGCTTTCGGTGCTCTCGAACGCGCGCGGGTCGAAGTTCTCGCCCTGCTGCTGGCGCTCACGCATGCGCTCCTGCTCAAAGCGGGTGCGGAAATCCTGCGCGCTGATCTCATGGTGCTGCCACAGCATGCGCACCGGCCACCACGACGGGGCCGAACGCCACCAGGTGGGAGGCGCGGAAACCTTGGCCACGTTCTGTGCGCCAACGCCACCCAGGTAGCTGTTGTCGATCACGAACAGGAACGGAATCATCAGCAGCCCCAGGATCACGGTGACGATCCAGCCTGAGGTCTTGTCGCGGAGTTTCTGCAGCATGGTGAGGAATCACAAGGCCTGATTGGCGAGCCCGGCAGTGTAACCCGCTTCGCCGCAGGGACCAAAAGCAGCGCTGGCGCGGCCTGCGCGCAACCTCTCGATGCCAGCCAGCGGCCTCGCACTTGATCGGCCTGCCCTCCACACCGCGCGCGACCAAAGAAAAAGCCCCCGGCTTGCGCCGAGGGCTTTTAAAGTTGGCGGAGCGGACGGGACTCGAACCCGCGACCTCCGGCGTGACAGGCCAGCATTCTAACCAGCTGAACTACCGCTCCTGGCGGAGCGGACGGGACTCGAACCCGCGACCTCCGGCGTGACAGGCCAGCATTCTAACCAGCTGAACTACCGCTCCGCATTTGTTACCTGTTTTGTTTTCTGCCGATCTGGACCGGGGAGAAAACAAAGCCTCCAGCTTTTGGCCGGAGGCCTCGTTGAAGTGGCGGAGCGGACGGGACTCGAACCCGCGACCTCCGGCGTGACAGGCCAGCATTCTAACCAGCTGAACTACCGCTCCACACTCAAACTTTTACCGCGGTGCTGTGGTGGGTGCTGAGGGTTTCGAACCCCCGACCCTCTCCGTGTAAAGGAGACGCTCTACCGCTGAGCTAAGCACCCCAGCGAGCCGCTTAGTTTACAGCATCCTTCAGGGCCTTACCAGCCTTGAACGACGGATTCTTCGAAGCAGCGATCTTGATGGTGTCGCCGGTCTTCGGGTTGCGGCCGGTGCGGGCAGCACGGTCGCGGACCTGGAAGGTACCGAAGCCAACCAGGGTGACCGCATCGCCGTCCTTCAGCGCCTTGGTGACGGCAGCAACGACGGCATCGACAGCGCGGCTGGACTCGGCCTTGGTCAGGTCGGCAGCTTCAGCAACGGCATCGATCAATTCGGTCTTGTTCATTCTCTACAACTCCTTTGGCGGTGGGTTCCGCAGATTCGACAGGGAAGCAACCGCACGCCTTCTGCATGCGGCCGCCATGTGGAAACGGTTCGCTGGTTCAGTCATCGCCGACAGCGATCACTCATTCGCGAGTGCTGCTTTTATACCAGTGGCCCTACCCCCACGCAAGCTGGAAAGCCAGCAACGACGCGGGTTTCAAGCCATTGGACAGCGCGCGTCAATGCTTGACGCGCGCGCTTCCACTCGGTTTGGCCTTGCTGCGCACCGTGACGCGTTGCGCACTCTTGCGCGCCTTCTTCGGTGCCAGCGGACGCTCCAGCGCCAGGTCCAGGACTTCTTCGATGTACTTCACCGGCACGATCTGCAGATCGCGGGTGACGTTGGCCGGGATGTCGGCCAGGTCCTTGCGGTTCTCTTCGGGAATGATGACGGTGCGGATACCGCCACGCAGTGCGGCCAGCAGCTTCTCCTTCAGGCCACCGATGGCAGTGACGCGACCACGCAGGGTGATTTCGCCGGTCATCGCCACATCGGCACGCACCGGCACCTTGGTCAGCATCGACACCAGCGAGGTGACCATCGCCGCGCCGGCGCTGGGGCCGTCCTTCGGCGTGGCGCCATCGGGTACGTGCACGTGCACGTCATGCTTCTGCAGGAAGTCGCTGTCGATACCAAAGCCCACTGCACGCGAACGCACCACCGACAGCGCCGCCGACGCCGACTCCTTCATCACGTTGCCGAGCTGGCCGGTCAGGATCAGCTGGCCCTTGCCCGGCACCAGCGTTGATTCGATCTGCAGCAGATCGCCACCCACTTCGGTCCAGGCCAGGCCGGTGACCAGGCCGATCTCGTTTTCTTCCTCGGCGCGGCCAAAGTCGAAGCGGCGCACGCCCAGGTACTTGTCCAGGTTCTTGCCAGTGACGCTGACCAGCGCCTTGGACTTCTTCGCGCCCTTCTTCGCCTTCACCGGCTGCGGGCCGGCCAGCGCGATCTCCTTCACCACCTTGCGGCAGATCTTGGCGATCTCGCGTTCCAGGTTGCGAACGCCCGATTCGCGCGTGTAGTAACGCACGATGTCCTGGATCGCATCACTGCCGATCTCGAGCTCTTCCGGCTTCAGGCCGTTGGCCTTGATCTGCTTGGGCGACAGGTAACGGGTGGCGATGTTGAGCTTCTCATCCTCGGTGTAGCCGGGGATGCGGATCACTTCCATGCGGTCCAGCAGCGGACCCGGAATGTTGAGCGAGTTCGAGGTGGCCACGAACATCACTTCGGACAGGTCCAGATCCACTTCCAGATAGTGGTCGTTGAACGCGTTGTTCTGCTCCGGGTCAAGCACTTCCAGCAACGCCGAAGACGGGTCGCCACGGAAGTCCATCGACATCTTGTCGATCTCGTCGAGCACGAACAGCGGGTTCTTGCTGCCGACCTTGTTGAGGTTCTGCACGATGCGGCCCGGCATCGAACCGACGTAGGTACGGCGGTGGCCACGGATCTCGGCCTCGTCGCGCACGCCGCCCAGCGACATGCGCACGAACTTGCGGTTGGTGGCCTTGGCGATGGACTGCCCCAGCGAGGTCTTGCCCACGCCCGGCGGACCGACCAGGCACAGGATCGGGCCCTTCATCTGCTTCACCCGCGACTGCACGGCCAGGTACTCAAGGATGCGTTCCTTGACCTTCTCCAGACCGTAGTGATCGGCGTCCAGGGTGTCCTGCGCGGCCTTGAGGTCCTTGCGCACCTTGCTGCGCTTCTTCCACGGCACGCCCAGCAGCCACTCCAGGTAGTTGCGCACCACTGCCGCTTCAGCCGACATCGGCGACATCTGCTTGAGCTTGTTGAGCTCGTTGCGTGCCTTGGTCTCCACCGGCTTGGGCATGCCCGCTTCGGCGATCTTGCGCGCGAGCTCTTCCAGTTCGCCCGGCGCGTCGTCCAGGTCACCCAGTTCCTTCTGGATGGCCTTCATCTGTTCGTTGAGGTAGTACTCGCGCTGGCTCTTTTCCATCTGCGACTTCACACGGCCGCGGATGCGCTTTTCCATCTGCTGCACATCGATCTCGCCGTCGACCAGGCCGACCAGCATCTCCAGGCGGTCACCCACCGCCAGCGTTTCCAGCAGGCGCTGCTTGTCGGACAGGCGCACGCTGATGTGCGCGGCGATGGTATCGGCCAGGCGCGCCGGCTCATCGATGCCGGACAGGGTCTGCAGCAGCTCCGGCGGCAACTTGCGGTTGGTCTTCACGTACTGCTCGAACAGCGACATCAGTGAGCGGGCGATCGCCTCGACCTCACGTGCTTCGCGTTCGTCGGTAGCGTCGATCTCCACGGCCTGGCCATGCAGCGAGCCGTTGCGCTCGTCGACGTGGGTGACCTGCACGCGCGACAGGCCTTCGACCAGCACCTTGATGGTGCCGTCGGGCAGCTTCAGCAGCTGCAGCACCTGCGCCAGCGTACCGACCTGGTAGAGGTCGGCCGCATGCGGGTCATCGGTCTCAGCCGACTTCTGCGCCAGCAGCAGGATGCGCTTGTCCGCTTCCATTGCCTGTTCGAGCGCGTGCATGGACTTGTCACGGCCGACGAACAGCGGGATGACCATGTGCGGGAACACCACTACGTCGCGCAGCGGCAGGACCGGCAGGTCGAGGGTTTCACTTGGGGAACGGGCCATGGGGGCTCCAGGGAAGGGGAAAACCGCCTCCGGGAGGGCATCTTCCGGAGACAAAAAAAGCCGATGGCCCCGTTATGGGGCCATCGGCTTTCAGATGCAAGGCATTCCTTGAAAATCCTTTCCAATCAACAACCTGGAAGGATCACTCGGCGCCTGCGGCCTTCTGTTCAGGGGCCGCTGGGGTCTGGTAGATCAGGTACGGCTCGGACTTGTGCTCGATCACCGACTCGTCCACCACCACCTTGCTGACGTTTTCCTGCGACGGCAGGTCGTACATGGTGTCCAGCAGGACCGATTCGACGATGGTACGCAGGCCACGGGCGCCGGTCTTGCGCTTGAGCGCCTTCCTGGCGATGGCCGACAACGCGTCCGGACGGAACTCCAGTTCGACGTTCTCCATCTCGAACAGCTTCTTGAACTGCTTGGTGATGGCGTTCTTCGGCTCGGTCAGGATCCTGATCAGGGCCGGCTCGTCCAGCTCCTCCAGGGTCGCCACCACCGGCAGGCGGCCGACGAACTCGGGGATCAGGCCGAACTTGATCAGGTCTTCCGGCTCGACTTCCGCCAGCACCTTGCCCACTTCCTGCTTGCGCTCGGCGCTCTTCACCTTGGCACCGAAGCCGATGCTGCCGACGTCGGTGGAGCGGGCCTGGATCACCTTGTCCAGCCCGGCGAACGCGCCGCCGCAGATGAACAGGATGTTCTTGGTGTCCACCTGCAGGAATTCCTGCTGCGGGTGCTTGCGGCCGCCCTGCGGCGGCACGCTGGCCACGGTGCCTTCGATCAGCTTCAGCAGGGCCTGCTGCACGCCTTCGCCGGACACATCGCGGGTGATCGACGGGTTCTCGCTCTTGCGCGAGATCTTGTCGATTTCATCGATGTAGACGATGCCCTGCTGCGCCTTCTCGACGTCGTAGTCGCACTTCTGCAGCAGCTTCTGGATGATGTTCTCCACGTCCTCGCCCACGTAACCGGCTTCGGTCAGCGTGGTGGCGTCGGCCATGGTGAACGGCACGTTGAGCAGGCGGGCCAGGGTTTCGGCCAGCAGCGTCTTGCCCGAACCGGTCGGGCCGACCAGCAGGATGTTCGACTTGGCCAGTTCGACCTCGTCGTTCTTCTGCCGGCTCTCGATGCGCTTGTAATGGTTGTACACAGCCACGGCCAAGGTGCGCTTGGCGCGGTTCTGACCGATCACGTACTGGTCGAGCACCTCGAGGATCTCGCGCGGCTTGGGCAGCGAGCTGCGCGCCGACTGCGCCTTTTCCTCAAGTTCCTCACGGATGATGTCGTTGCACAGCTCCACGCACTCATCGCAGATGAACACGCTCGGACCCGCAATCAGCTTGCGCACTTCATGCTGGCTCTTGCCGCAGAAAGAGCAGTAGAGGATCTTGCCGGTGTCCGTGGAACGACCTTGGCGGTCTTCGCTCATGCTTCGCTTACCCAGTTACCCCACCCGCTGAACGGGGGTTCGATTCGAGAATAGCACAGGGCCGGAGGGACACCAGTCCCGCCCGACCCTGCAGGAACGGGGCCTCCACGGCCCCGTGATGACCGGTCAGCCGGCCTGGATCGACTCATCCGGGCGACGCTCCAGGACCTGGTCGACCAGACCATAGGCCTGCGCCTCGAAGGCGCTCTTGAAGTTGTCGCGCTCGGTGTCGCGGGCGATCGTCTCCAGCGACTGGCCGGTGTGCTTGGCCAGTATCTCGTTCAGGCGCGAACGCAGGGTCAGGATCTCACGCGCGTGGATGTCGATGTCAGTGGCCTGGCCCTGGTAGCCGCCCAGCGGCTGGTGGATCATCACGCGCGAGTTCGGCAGCGCATAGCGCTTGCCGGCTTCGCCCGCGGCCAGCAGCAGGGCGCCCATCGAGGCGGCCTGGCCGATGCAGGTGGTGCTCACATTCGGCTTGATGTACTGCATGGTGTCGTAGATCGCCATGCCGGCGGTGACCACGCCACCCGGCGAGTTGATGTAGATGTTGATGTCCTTTTCCGGGTTTTCCGATTCCAGGAACAGCAACTGCGCCACCACCACGTTGGCCATGTGATCGTCGATCGGGCCCACGAGGAAGATCAGGCGCTCCTTCAACAGGCGCGAATAGATGTCGTAGGCACGCTCGCCGCGGCTGGTCTGCTCGACCACCATCGGAACCAGGTTCAGGGCTTTGGTTCGGTTGTCCATTACGTGAGGTACCTATCTTGGGGGGCAACAACCCCGCGCCGGGACAGGCGCGGGGCATCCGGTGATCCGCCCGGGCTTACTGGCGGATCGCGTCCTGGAACGACAGCTTTTCTTCAGTGTGCTGGGCACGCTCGGCGATCCAGTCGATCACCTGCTCTTCCATCACGCGGTTCTGCAGGCCAGACATCAGCTGGGGATCATTGCGGTACATCTCAATGACCTGCTCCGGCTCTTCGTAGGTCGAAGCGATCAGACGCATCGTTTCGTTCAGACGCTTGGCTTCCAGGCGCAGGTCGTTGACGCGGGCCACTTCGCCGACCAGCAGGCCGACCAGCACGCGCTTGGCGGCAGCGTCCTTGAAGCCTTCGTGGGCATCGGCCGGGATTTCACCGACGTTCTGGCCGTTGCGGCGGATCTGCTCGACCTGCTGGGCCAGCATGGCGCGGGCTTCGTTCTCGACCAGGCGCGGCGGCATTTCCACCGAGGCGTAGGCGGCGATCAGCTGCTCGCCCACTTCGCGGCGCAGGCGGTTCATCAGCGCGCCCTTCAGCTCACGCTCCAGGTTGGCGCGGATGTCGCTGCGGAACTGCTCGACGTCGCCGCCCTTCACACCGAAGCTCTTGATGAAGGCTTCATCGACCGCCGGCACGACCGGCTCGGACACTTCGGCGACCTTGACGGTGACCTGCACGGTCTTGCCGGCCAGCACCGGCACGCGCCAGTCGGCCGGGAAGTCGACGTCCAGGGTCTTCTCTTCGCCCTTGGCCAGGCCGACCAGGCCCTTTTCGATGGTTTCAAACATCATGCCCTGGCCGAGCACGATCGAACCCTTCTCGGTGCCTTCGACCGGCAGGCGCTCTTCGCCGGCCTGCGACCAGGTTTCCACCGCGACCAGGTCACCGTCCTGCGCGCCACGGCTGACCGGGGCCCAGGTACGACGCTGGTTCTGCAGATTTTCGATCATCTGATCGATGTCGGCGTCGTTGATCTCGGCGCTGTGGCGCACGACGGTCAGCTTGCTGACGTCGATGTCGCCGAAGTCCGGCACCACTTCCACGGTCGCCACGAAGGAGAACTCGCCCTCTTCGCCCTTGTCGATGCGCGGGCTGCCGACGATGCGCAGGTCGTGCTCGCGCACGGCGGCATCAAAGGTTTCGCGCAGCAGGCCGTCCAGCGCCTCACCACGGACCTGCGCGCCGAAGCGCTGCTCGATCACCTTGGCCGGCACCTTGCCCGGACGGAAACCCTTGATGCGGGTGGTACGGGCGATTTCGCCCAAGCGGCCGACGATGTGGCTCTGCAGACGGTCTTCCGGCAGCGAGAAGCTCAGGCGGCGTTCCAGGTTGCCGGTGGATTCGATCGAAGCTTGCATGTTGACTCCTGCCACCGGTGGCCCAGGCCCCCGGCACGATGATTGGGATGAAACGGTTGTAAGGACACGACGTCTGGGACGCGCCTGCTTGCCGCAGCCCTTTAGTTTCGCCCAATTCGGCGTGCACTGCCAGCGCGTGCCGGTCAAGGGGGCGCAGATGGCCCGATCAGGGCGGGGACAGGCCGGCACTGGTGCGAAAGGGGGGACTCGAACCCCCACGCCTTGCGACACTGGAACCTAAATCCAGGGCGTCTACCAATTCCGCCACTTTCGCGTGGCCGGCACAGGTGCCCATTGTCGCAGGCGACGACCGGAAGCGGAAGGCCTGCACAAAGCTGAACCTGCCAACTGCGGGCAATGTGATCGCCGAGGGGCCGTCCCGGACGCCGAGCGCGCCTCCGGGACGGCAGCGACTCAGTGCTTCGCTTCGGCGCGGGACGGCAATGCCTCAGCGCCCTGCCCGACCGTCGCGTCCACTTTGCGGACCTCCACGCCGCCCTCGTCGGTGCGGCGCAGCTCCACCGCCTCCGGCGCCGCTTCAGCCTCCACCGGCTGCGCCGGCTGCATCTGCATGGCGTCACCGACCGGGCGCGCCGGAACCGCCTCTGTACCTGCATCGCGCTCCACGGTCTGCGCCGGATCACGCTCCGGCGCACAGGCCGCCAGTGCCAGCAACACACATGGAACCCACAGCGCCCAGTGCAGTCGTTTGATATCGGCCATCAGGATTTTCCTTCGTGCATGCGCCATCGGCGCGGAAGAACCATTGGGAGCGATCCAGCAGGCAGTGTGGTGAGAAACAGCGCACAGCATTGAAAACACTGATGACGCGTACGCCCCTGATTTCAGCATCGCTTCAGTAGATCCACGCCGTGCATCGCGTCAGTAGATCCACGCCATGCATCGCTTCAGTAGATCCACGCCATGCGTGGATGAAGCGCACCCCGGCAAACAAGCAAGAAAAAAGCCACTTGGCGAACCAAGTGGCTTTTGTCTGGTGGGCTGTCAAGGATTCGAACCTTGGACCTATTGATTAAGAGTCAACTGCTCTACCAACTGAGCTAACAGCCCGAAATCGGGGCGCGAATTATGACCCGATCCGCTCGGTGGGTGCAAGCGCTTTTTTCAACGTCGTTGAAAGCAGCATTGCGGTTCCGCTCCTGCAGAAGCGCCGCACCAGGCGGGACTCTGCAGCGTGCCCACCTTCGAATCGAAGGGGTCACACTTATAAGAAAAAAGCCACCTGGAATGCCAGGTGGCTTCTGTCTTGGTGGGCCGTCAAGGATTCGAACCTTGGACCTATTGATTAAGAGTCAACTGCTCTACCAACTGAGCTAACGGCCCGTGAAACTCAGACGCACATTGTAGCGTGCTTTCTGTTTATTGCAACACCGTGTCGGTTGTGCCGATGCGGTTGAATCAGTGGGGTGGCTGAGGGGATTCGAACCCCCGACCACCGGAATCACAATCCGGTACTCTAACCAACTGAGCTACAGCCACCACTGAAACTTTCGTCCCTGCGCCGGTACCACTGACACTTGGACTTGATGCGTTGCGACCGGGTTGAACCAGAAGTCCGTCCCCCGAAGCGAGTCCGGCATTTTCCGGGAGCCGCGAGGGAATTGCAAGCATTTCTTCACATTGATGTGCAGACGCAGGAACAAGGCTTGCGGCTGCCACTGCCCTTGCCCCATCCAACGACGCGACTGTCGCTTCGGCAGACACTGCATCACATCTGGTGGACGGTCGATCAAGGGCCATTCCCGTCTTGAGCATCGCGTTGAACGACTCCGCCATTCGGGGAAACGCGGCAAGCGATCAATGACGCCGTCCGTCAGCGACATCACGGCGCAGCCAAACGCTATGCGATTGCAGATGGCCAGGCGCAGCACACCGTCAGGTTGCTCGATGTTGATGCCCTGCACATCGCCTGCATTCAACAACGGTCGGAAGCGAGCCCTCGCCGCCTTGCCTGGCGCGCACACCTCGGGGCTGCCGCCCGCTGGTCAAGTGAATGTAACGTGAACAAATCGTGAACAAATCTCGAATGGGAATGGGGGGGATCTGTTCATACACCGTTAGCTGCAGGACATGGAACACGGCGCTCGCGTTTGCAACCATGCCGGTTCCTGCAATGAAGGTGAGATCGATAAATGAGAAAGCGCCTAATCGGATTCGTCACGCTGGCAGCGGCGCTGGCAGCAGCAGCCGTTGCAGTGTCCAGCTATCGGCAGCAGGAGACGGCTGACACCACACCGCGGGAATCCGACAGGAGCGGAAGCCGGGAAGGCACATCTGCATATGCAAAGCCGCTTCCAGCCTCAAGCGCAACGGCTGCACAGACGCTTGAAAGAGACAACAAGATTCCCCGGGGCTCGTACAAGGCCGTGGGACCGAAGGCCTACGAAATTGTCCGGGGAAATGAGTTCCGCCCGCCCGGTGACGCGCTCGCCCACGTCAAGCAACTGATGCTGCGCTCCGAATCTGGAGATGCCACGGCAACCTACGAAATCTATCGGACCGTCGAGCAGTGCCAGACCTTCATCTCCGATCGCGCTGACAACCTGGCCGACTCAGCCGCCAGCGTCGGGTCGGGCAACTGGTTCCTGGAAAGATCCGAGCGAATCCTCAAAGAGTGCGAGTCGCTCGCTCTGGATCAGGACATCTATCACGCCGACTGGCTCTCAAAGGCCGCCGCCATGGGCTCGCAGGAAGCAATGCGCGCTTACTCGCTCTCGCCAGAGAAGGCCATCGGTTCGCTTGATGACGCCATCCGTGACCCGGCGAAGCTCGAGGCATGGAAGGAAACAGCCACCGGGTATCTCCGCGAACTGGAAGCACAAGGGAACGTCAATGTCATCAGCGACATGGCAATGGCCTACACCTACGGCGGCATCGTTCCTGCAGATCCTGTCGCCGCCCTGGCTTACACCCGCGTCCTCAACAGGCTCGACCCCCGATTCGCCACAACCAACGACATTGCAACCCGTGAGAAAAACCTGAGCAGCCAACAAAAAGAAAACGCCCGACTGTCATCAAACGAGATCTTCAAGAACTGTTGCATCCCACGATAAGGACATATTGTGAAAGCTAGACTCATTGGGATTATCCCTTCGCTTGGCAGAAACTCCATCCCCGCCCTTGCAGGCGTCCTGCTGCTCATGGCGGTAGGGAGTGTTCAAGCGAAAAAGCTTCCTGGCGTCATCAACTGCACCTCGGGGTGCACGCTGGCAACCCCCTATCCGGACCCGGTGACCAACCAGCAGCTTTCCCAAGAGGTTGCAAAGCTCAACGAAGGCCGGACAACCGTGTGGACAGCGCAGACCCGCGTCCAGTCAGGCGACGTCCTGACCGTCTGCAACGGCATCTCCTGCGTCAACTACACCTGGCGAAACGGGAAATTCGACTCCGGTGAAGTCATCTCGACCGTTCTTCCGCCCAACTCCCAGGGTGGTGGTGGCGGTGGCGGTGGCGGCGGCACCGGCGGTAGCGGCAGCGGCCCGATCAGTGGCGGCTGCTACGGCAACTGCGGCGGCGGCACCGTGCGCGTGGGTGAACTCGAACAGATGTGATCCCTAAAGGATGCACTCCAGGAGAGTGCGTCCACCACGACGCCAAAAGGCCAGCGCACTGCGCTGGCCTTTTTTCGTTGCCCGCCCGACTACGACCAGGCCCCGATGATTTCGGGAGGCGCCCGGCCAAGCATGGAATGGAATACATAAGCCATTGATTTCAATGGCGCGCCCGACAGGAATCGAACCTGTAACCGCCGGCTTAGAAGGCCGGTGCTCTATCCAGTTGAGCTACGGGCGCCCAGACCGAACGGTGTCCAATCCGACATGGCGTTGGATTGGTCGGGGTAGAGGGATTCGAACCCCCGACATCCTGCTCCCAAAGCAGGCGCGCTACCAGACTGCGCTATACCCCGATCTTGCAATCCCCTTGGGCCAGGCCCGGGGAGCTGACCATTGTCGCCAAGCGCATCACGAACTGTCAACGCAGGAAGTGCACAGCCGGGGCCTGCCACGGCGCCGAAAGCAGCCATGGGCTATGCTCGCACACATCGGCCGGATGGCCGTCCTGACCCTTATTCGCACGGAGAACGCGCATGCGCAGCGGCAACCCGGCTCTTTCCGAGTCCACCTTCCTCGACCTCGCCAGTGGCTCGGTGGTGACCAGCCCTGACCAGGCCATGACCCTCAACGGCACCGTCAACAAGACCGGCTTCCTGCTGTTGCTGACCGTACTGACGGCCGCCTTCGCCTGGAACCAGACCATCGACGACTATGGCCAGGTCATGGCCGGCGCCAAGCTGTACGCCATGGGCGGCGCCATCGGCGGCCTGGTGCTGGCGCTGATCACTGTGTTCAAGAAGGAATGGTCGCCGGTCACCGCACCGATGTACGCGCTGGTGGAAGGACTGTTCCTCGGCGCGATCTCGGCGCTGTTCAACGCCAAGTTCCCGGGCATCGTGTTCCAGGCAGTGCTGCTGACCTTCGGCACCCTGTTCGCGCTCCTGTTCGCCTATCGCAGCGGCCTGATCAAGGCCACCGAGAACTTCAAGATGGGCGTGGTTGCGGCCACCGGCGGTATCGCCCTGCTCTACCTGGCCTCGTTCGTGCTGGGCTTCTTCAACATCAACGTGCCGGTGATCCACGACGCCAGCTGGCTGGGCATCGCCTTCAGCCTGTTCGTGGTGGTCGTGGCCGCGCTGAACCTGGTGCTGGACTTCGACTTCATCGAAACCGGCGTGGCCCAGCGCGCACCGAAGTACATGGAGTGGTATGGCGCATTCGGCCTGATGGTGACCCTGGTCTGGCTGTATGTGGAATTCCTGCGACTGCTGTCGAAGATCCAGCAGCGCTGAGTCCAGCCGTGCCGTAAACGACAAGCCGCGATCCGCAAGGGTCGCGGCTTTCTTGTGGGTCGCGCCAGCTCGACGCTACGGAACCAGCCCCCATGCCCGACACCTTCCACAGCTACCGCCCAGCGGACGGCCATCGCCTGCCACACGACCCATTCAACGCCATCATCGGCCCACGCCCGATCGGATGGATTTCCAGCTGCGACGCGAAAGGCACGTTGAACCTCGCGCCCTACAGCTTCTTCAACGCCTTCAATTACACCCCACCGATCATCGGCTTCTCCAGCCAGGGTCGCAAAGACTCATTGCGCAACATCGAAGCCACGGGTGAATTCGTCTGGAACCTGGCGACATTCGAGCTGGCCGAGGCAATGAATGAAAGCTGCCGCGCGGTCGCACCGGATGTCGACGAGTTCGCCCTCGCCGGCCTGGCACCGCTGGCGTCGACGCAGGTCGCACCACCCCGTGTGGCACAGAGTCCGGTGAGCATGGAATGCCGCTGCACCCAGATCGTGCGCCTGCGCGATGCCGCCGGTCAGGACACCCATGGCTGGCTGGTGCTGGGCGAAGTGGTCGCGGTGCATATCGATGCACGCTTGCTCGTCGATGGCATCTACGACACCGCGGCAGCGGCCCCGATCCTGCGCGGCGGCGGGCCCGCCGATTATTTCCGCATCGACGCCGAACAGCGTTTCCGCATGTTCCGCCCGGGCTGAGCCTCAGCCCGCGATGGGGCGTGCCAGCAGCACCGGCAGCGACGACGCCAGCAACGCGATGCCCGAGGCGGTCAACAGGCTCAGTACGATCTGCCGGAAACGCGCTTCGCTGATGCCGATGTAGACCCGCGCGCCCAGCAAGGTCGGCACCAGCATCGCGGGCGCCACGATGGCGAAGTACGGCAGCATCGGCCGGGTGACCAGACCGCTGCCGACATAGATCGCCATGGTCACCGCCAGCATCGCCAGATTGAAGTTCTGGATGACCGCACGCTGCTCGTCCTTGCCGAAGCCACGCAGCGTGCTCCACAGCGTCGGCACCGGTCCGGCAAAGCCACCAATACCGCTGAGCACGCCACCGACCATGCCGGCGATCGCGTCACCGAAACGGCCACCGACGGAGATCGGCGGCAGCGAACGCGCCATCAGCATCACCGGGCACCATAGCGCAAGGAAACCGCCCAGCAGCGCCTTGAACCAGTCCATGTCCAGCTGCGGCAGCACCATCACGCCCAGCGGAATGCCCGCCAGCCCACCCAGCACGAACGGCAGCAGCAGCCGCAGGTTGAAGCCGCGGCGAACGGTGAACACCGCCAGCAACTGGCCGACCAGCGCACCGAACACCGACAGCGTCGCCGCCAGCCGCGGCTCCAGCCCCCATGCCCAGAACGACATCGCCACCATGCCGAACGCGAACCCCGACAGGCCCTGTACGAACCCCGCGACGATCGCGCCAAGTGCGACCAGCAGATAGACCGATTCCATCCCCTCTCCGTTTGCTGCCGTGCGGCTACGCTGCCCCATCCATCCACGCAGCGTAGTGCGTCGCCAGGTGGTCAACCAGCGCGCGCACCTTCGGCGCCAGTGCGCGCGCATGCGGATAGAGGGCGAAATAGTGGCGCTGTCCGGCATTCCATGCGGGCAGCACGCGGATCAGGCGGCCGGCACGCAGGTCCTCCTGCACGGTCAGCGCAGTGAACAGGCTGATGCCCATGCCCGCCACGGCGGCGGCATACAGCGCCGGGGTGGCGTCGACACGCAGGCGCTGGCCGGCTTCGACGCTGGCAGTGGCACCGCGAGGTCCCTGCAGCTGCCACGACGCAGGGGCAGCCGTGGGACTGAAGCCCAGCAGGGCGTGGTGCTTCAGGTCCGCAGCCTGCCGTGGCAGGCCATGCCGGGCCAGGTAGGCAGGTGCAGCCACTAGGATGCGCGGGCAACTGGCCAGTTCGCGTGCCACCAACTGACTGTCCGGCAAGGACGGCGCGATGCGAAGGGCCATGTCGAAGCCGCCACCAACGACATCAACCAGCTGATCATCGGCCGACAGGTCCAGCGCGACCTGCGGATAGCGCTGCAGGAACGATGGCAGCCAATGCGGCAGCTCCTGGCTGGCCACCACCTGCGGCACGCTGATCCGCACGATGCCACTGGGCTGCGCCTGCCCGGCACGCGCCCGGTCATCGGCTTCCTGCAGGCGGTCCAGCAGCGATGCCGCTTCGCGGTAATAGTCGCGCCCGGCTTCGGTCAGTGACAGCCGGCGGCTGTTGCGATCAAGCAGGCGCACCTGCAGATGCTCTTCCAGCTGCCGTAGTTGCCGCGACATCGCCGAGTGGGTGGTACCCAGGCGTTCGGCAGCAGCAGAGAAGCTGCCTGCGTC
The DNA here is from genome assembly GCF_004684085.1 of Stenotrophomonas maltophilia. Lineage (GTDB taxonomy): Bacteria > Pseudomonadota > Gammaproteobacteria > Xanthomonadales > Xanthomonadaceae > Stenotrophomonas > Stenotrophomonas maltophilia_AS. Next base: position 23,705 of record NZ_SRHZ01000023.1, on the reverse strand, counting down.
GACGATGGCGCGCAGCGCGCGCAGAGCGGCGAAGTGATCCATCGGCAGGCGGCTCCACGCGGCGGGGCCCACGGCATGCGGGCCCCACCAGCTTATCAAGCGCCGTCGCCAGCCCGGCGCACCGGCAGCGCGAGGAGCGCATCGGTGCTCATGACATCACCGAAAGCGTCTTCGATCTGCGCCAGCGAGGCCTCGTGCAGCGTGCGATGGCCGATGCGCTGGCCTCCGGCCAAGTCCAGATCGCGGCTGGCGGTGGCATCGGACGACACGATCACCCGATAGCCGCGCGGCGCGGCGGCGGCGTCACGCGCGGCTCCCACCACGCAGGCGTGGGTCTGCAGGCCGGTCACGACCAGGGTGTCGATGCCGGCGTCCTTCAGCACCCTGTCCAGCACGGCGGCCGAGGCGCCTGCAAAGACACTGACGTTGTCCTTCTGCACAACGGTTTCGCCCTGCCGCGGCTGCAGGTCGCGGTGGAAGGCGGCATTGACACTGCCCTGCGCGAACAACGGCGCGCCGGCCGGCAGCAGGTGCTGCACATGGATCACGCGGATGCCGTTGGCATCGGCGAATTCAACCACGCGCGTGGCCTGGCGCAGTGCGGCCAGGCCATCGGGAATGACCATGCGGCCACCGGCAAAGCCCGGCGCGGCGCTGGCGTCGAAGTACTCGTTCTGGAAGTCGATCACGAGCACGGCGGTCTTCGCCGCGTCCAGCGATGTTGCAGCCGGCGCCCCGGCCAGATGGCGGATGGTGGGATGGGCCGGCTCGGCGGCAGCGACCGGCGTGGTGGCGGCCATGCCGATCAGGCTGGCCAGGCCGAAGGCGGTGAGATTCATGATGTGCTCCTGTGCGGTGGAAAGTGGGCACAGGATGCGGAGCGGTTGACGCACGAACCAGCCATCTGCCGGCACACGATCTGTGCACAAATCGCACAGATAATTCTCGTGCCGTTGAGCTTGGGCGATGTTACGAGGTCAGCTTTGCCCCATTGAGCCGTACGATCATCGCGTACTCGCGCCCGAGCACGACTTCGGCGGTATTGCTGCCGGCGCGCACGGCATGCTGCAGGCCGGCCGGATACTTCACCGGCACGCCAGCCAAGGTGTGGACATGGCGGGGAGGCGCATTGACGCTCCTGATGACGAATTCCGCGCAGGCCCCTTCCAGCAGGAGAACCGGCGCCCCTGCCGGAAACTCGATCAACTGCAGTACGCGCTCCTCGGACCGCCGCATGCTGCGAACGGGTGCCCCCTCTCTGCGCAGGCGGCGCAGCGCGCGCTGCGAACGGGACCATGGCCAGTAGAAGACGAAGTAGATGGCTAAGCCCAGAACGTAAACGGCAGCAGCCGCCACGACCCACACAGCCGCCTCAGGCATCTGCAGAAACTCCTGTCGGTGAAAAGGCGGCAGTCGAAAACGCAGACGGGCCGTGCAAGGACGGCCCGCCTTCAACTATCCGAGGCCCTGACTGGACGTCGCCCAGGGCGATGTCCAGCAGGATCACCCGCCGCTTACAGGCGGGTAGCGATGGCCTTGGCGAAGCTCATGGTGGTGCCGCTGCCGCCCAGGTCGCCGGTCAGCGAATCCTTGGCTTCCATGGTCGCCACGATGGCCTTGCGCAGGCGCTCGGCGTTTTCCGGCTGGCCAACATGGTCCAGCATCTGTGCAGCTGCCAGCAGCAGCGCGCACGGATTGGCCTTGCCCTGGCCGGCGATGTCCGGCGCGGTGCCGTGCACGGCTTCGAAAATGGCCGCGTCCTTGCCGATGTTGGCACCCGGGGCCAGGCCCAGGCCGCCTACCAGGCCGGCGCACAGGTCGGAGATGATGTCGCCGAACAGGTTGGTGGTGACGATCACATCAAACTGTTCAGGACGCATCACCAGCTGCATGCAGCAGTTGTCGACGATCATTTCCTGGAATTCGATGTCCGGGTACTGCGCGGCAACCTCACGAGCGACGTTCAGGAACAGGCCCGAGGTCGACTTGATGATGTTGGCCTTGTGCACCGCGGTGACCTTCTTGCGGCCGACGCTGCGGGCCAGCTCGAAGGCGTAGCGCACGATGCGCTCGGAGCCCTTGCGGGTGATGCGGGTGCCGGAGAAGGCGGTCTCGCCGTCGGCCGACACTTCCTGGCCTTCGGCCAGGTACGCGCCCTCGGTGTTCTCACGAACGGTGATCAGGTCGACGTTGTCGAAACGCGACTTGGTGTTCGGGAAGGTGTGGGCCGGGCGCACGTTGGCGTACAGGTCGAAATGGCGACGCAGGCTGACGTTGATCGAGGTGAAGCCACCACCGACCGGGGTGGTCAGCGGGCTCTTCAGCGCAACCTTGTTGCGTGCGATCGATTCCAGGGTCACTGCCGGCATCAGGTCGCCGTGCTTTTCGAGGGCCACCAGGCCGGCGTCGGCATCTTCGTACTCCAGGCCAGTGTTGAGCTGGTCGAGCACGTACAGGGTGGCGTCCATGATTTCCGGGCCAATGCCGTCGCCGCGGATGACCGTAATTTTCTGCGTCATTGATCGATGTTCCGAACAGGGGGAAAAACGCCGTCCGGACGTGCCCGGAAACGCCGGCGCAAAGGAAGTTTCACCCGCAATTATGCCTGAGCCGGGGCCGAGGTCCCAAATAGACCATGGTCCCAGCCCCGGCTCAGGCAGAATTGCCCGCGCATCCCACCTTATCCCCACGCCTTCGGCGCGCCCCCTTGAACAACAAGGGGGCTCCTGGGCTGTTGGATCGCGCGGAAGGCCCTGAGCTACGCCCGGTAGTGCCGGCCGCTGGCCGGCAACCTCGGCCGCGTCGGGTTCAGGGGATGCCGGCCAGCGGCCAGCGGCCGGCACTACCGGGAGGGCCGCGAGGGCCGGTTCCCGGCGGCCGTCGTCAACCTCAGTGCTCGTGCGCGGCCGGAGCGGCGGCGCCGCCTTCAAGCTGGTCGAGGAAATCGACCGCGCGGCGCAGATGCGGGATCACGATGGAACCACCGACCACCAGGCCCACCGAGAAGGTCTCGAAAAACTCCTCGCGGGTCACGCCTGCGTCCTTGCACTGGGCCACGTGGTAGCTGATGCAGTCGTCGCAGCGCAGCACCATCGAGGCTACCAGGCCCAGCAGCTCCTTGGTCTTCACATCCAGCGCGCCGGCCTGGTAGGTCTGCGTGTCCAGCGCGAAGAAGCGGCGCACCACCTGGTTCGGCTCGCCCAGGATGCGTTCATTCATGCGCTTGCGGAAGTCGGTGAACTCGGCGATGCGGTCCTTGCTGCCGTCGTCGGCCGCGCTCATGCCTGCCCCTGCCCGGCCAGCAGCGGCTCGAGCTTGCCTTCACGGTGCAGGGCCATCATGTCGTCGTAGCCGCCCACGTGGACGTCGCCCACGAAGATCTGCGGCACGCTGGTACGGCGGGTCTTGGCCATCATCTTCTCGCGCTCGACCGGGTCCAGGTCGATGCGGACCTCGGTCCACTGCTGGCCCTTGCTCTTGAGGAAGTTCTTGGCGGCCACGCAGTACGGGCAGACGGCGGTGGAATAGATGGTGATGGCGGGGGCACCGCCGGCGGTCTGGGCTGTCACGGGAAACTCCACGATGGATCGACGGTCCATATATGGTACCGGTGCGCTGGAATTTCCACGCCACGGCCGCAACACTGTGGATTAACGAATGGTTGCCCCCTGCCCTGCCACGCTTGGCGCGCCCCGCCCGAGGACCTTCTGCTTGCGAGCCCTGCTGCTGACTACCGCCGTCACCCTGGCCCTGGCCATGCCGCTGGCCCAGGCCCAGGAGAAGCTGCCCGACATCGGCTCTTCGGCCGGCGAGCTGCTGACCCCGGCCCGGCAGGCCGAGTACGGCGCGATGATGCTGCGCGAGCTGCGCAACTACGGCTACCTGCTGGACGACCCATTGGTGAACGACTGGCTGCAGATCATGGGCACCCGGCTTGGCTCCAACAGCGACCAGCCACGCCAGCCGTACACCTTCTTCGTGATGAAGGACCGCCAGATCAACGCCTTCGCCACGCTCGGCGGCTACATCGGGGTCAATGCCGGCCTGGTGCTGACGGCCGAGCGCGAGGACGAGGTGGCAGCCGTGCTGTCGCACGAAATCGCCCACGTCACCCAGCAGCACGTACTGCGCGGGGTCGAGCGCGCCCAGCGCGATCAGATTCCGATCCTGCTGGGCATGCTGGCAGCCGTGGTGGCCGCCCAGGCCAGCAACAGCACCTCTTCGGGCAACGCGACCATGGCCGCGATCAGCTCGGGCATGGGCCTGATGCAGCAGCGCCAGATCAACTACACCCGCTCCAACGAGTCCGAGGCCGACCGCCTCGGTATCCGTACCCTGGCGCGCAGCGGCTACGACGTGGACGCGATGGCCGGCTTCTTCGAGCGGATGTCCGCGGCAATGCGCGGCAACGAAGGCGGCTACAGCGTGCCCGAGTTCCTGCGCACCCACCCGGTCAACATCACCCGCATCAGCGAGGCCAAGGCCCGCGCCGATCAGATGAAGAAGGACACGGTGCTGCTGACCACCAGCACCCCCAGCGGTGAGCGCAAGGAACGCGTGGACCCGGCGGACCCGAGCCTGGCCGAGCCGCTGCTGCGTGGCAACAATCCATTGCTGCCCAGCAGCGTGCTGCGTATTCCGATGGGCCAGCTCAGCCGGGGTGCCAGCGGTGATTTCGACTGGGCACGCGAACGCCTGCGCGTCCTCAGCTCAGATTCCAACGCCGAGCTGGAGCGCGAGTATGCGGACATGGCCAAACGCCAGAAGGACGGTCTCAACGATGCCCAACGCTATGGCCAGGCCCTGGCCATGATGCGGGGCGGCCGCAGCGGTGCCACCCAGGCGCGGCAGACGCTGGCAGGCCTGCTGCAGACCCGCCCGGACAACCTGTGGCTGGCACTGGCCCTGGGCGAGGCCGAACTGCGCGCCGGGCAGACCGCCCAGGCCAACAGCCGATTCGAGCAGCTGCTGCGCGAGCACCCCAACAGCCGCCCGGTGGCGCTGACCTATGCCGAAATCCTGAACGAACAAGGCGGCCGCGAGGCCGGCCAGCGCGCGCAGGCCATGCTGCGGCCCCTGCTGTCGCAAAGTGGTAACGATCCGGTCTTCCAGCAGCGTTATGCCCGCGCCAGCGAACTGGCCGGTGACAGCGTGCGGGCCAGCGAGGCCTATGCCGAGGCGGCCTTCCTCAGTGGCCGGCCGGAACAGTCGCTGATGCAGCTGCAGGCGCTCAAGCGCAATCCGGCGCTGGACTATGTGGGCCGGGCGCGGGTGGACGCACGCATCGAGGCCATCACCCCCACCGTGCTGGAACTGCGCCGGCAAGGCGTGCAGGACCCCGACCTGGACCGCCGCTGAGCGCTGCATGACCGGCCGATGGCAATCCACGCGGGTTCCGGCCGGTTGGTCACAAACATGTCATCAAACCGTAGTCTACTGGCACCACTCCAGTAACCGAGCCCTACGGTGTCCTCGTGCAGAAACGCATCCTGATCGTCGATGACGAGCCCGCGATCCGCGACATGGTCGCCTTCGCCCTGCGCAAGGGCGATTACGAACCGGTCCACGCCGGTGACGCCCGCGAGGCCCAGACCGCGATCGCCGACCGCGTTCCGGACCTGATCCTGCTGGACTGGATGCTGCCCGGCACCAGCGGCCTGGACCTTGCCCGCCGTTGGCGCAAGGAAACCCTGACCCGCGAAGTGCCGATCATCATGCTGACTGCCCGCGGCGAAGAGAACGACCGCGTCGGTGGCCTTGAAGCCGGCGTTGACGACTACGTGGTCAAGCCGTTCTCGGCACGCGAACTGCTGGCCCGCATCCGCGCGGTCATGCGCCGTGCGCGCGAGGACGATGAGGACGGCAGCGTGGCCGTCGGCCCGATCCGCATCGACGGCGCCGCCCACCGCGTGTTCGCCAACGACCAGCCGGTGCCGATCGGCCCGACCGAATACCGGCTGCTGCACTTCTTCATGACCCATCCGGAACGCGTCTACACCCGCGCCCAGCTGCTGGACCATGTGTGGGGCGGCAGCGTGTACGTGGAGGAGCGCACCATCGACGTGCACATCCGCCGCCTGCGCAAGACGCTGGAACCGTTCAACGCCGAGAACATGGTGCAGACCGTGCGCGGCGCCGGTTACCGCTTCTCCACGTCCACCTGAGTCTCGTCAGGCCGGCGCCGCGCACCCGCGGGTGCCGGCACCGGCAACTCTGCTATAACCCTCGGTTCGCCCCAGTGAACCGCCGCACCTCAACGACGAGATCGCAATGCCCCGCCACATCCGCTCTGCCTGGTTGAAGACCCTGGCCACTGTCGCCGCGGTACTGCTGTTCTCCGGACTGGTGGGGTGGTTCACGGGACACCTGTGGTTGTGCATCGCACTGGGTGCGCTGGCGACTCTCACCTGGCACTACTGGCGCCTGCGCAGCGTGCTGCGCCGGCTGACCGCGCGCCAGCGCTGGGACACCGCCGAGGAAGGCACTGGCGTCTGGAACGAACTGGACCGCCTGCTGTACCGCAATCAGGTGGAAATGCGCGTGCGCAAGCGCCGCCTGCTGGACATGCTGCGCAGCTACCGCGCTGCAGCCGCCGCGCTTCCCGATGCGGTGGTGGTGCTGGATCGCAACAGCCAGCGTGTGCAGTGGTTCAACGAAGCGGCCACCGCCCTGCTCGGCCTGCACCACCCCGGCGACCTGGGTGAGGCGCTGGTCGAGCGCCTGCAGCCGATGCCGTTGGCCCACTGGCTGGCCGGCGGCCGCAATGCCGAGCCGATCCTGGATGTGCCCTCGCCGGTCGATCCGGCCATCCGCCTCAACCTGCGCCTGATTCCCTATTCGTCGGATTACTGGCTGCTGATCGCCCGCGACGTCAGCAAGCTGCTGCGCCTGGAACAGGTGCGCCGCGATTTCGTGGCCAACGTTTCACATGAGCTGCGCACGCCGCTCACCGTGGTCCACGGCTACCTGGACATGATGGATCCGGAAGACTTCCCGGGAACCGGACCGATGCTGGAAGAAATGCGCAAGCAGAGCCAGCGCATGGCCCAGCTGGTGGAAGACCTGTTGACCCTGTCTCGACTGGAATCACAGGAACACAGCGAAGCCGAGACGGTGGCCATGCAGCCGATGCTGGCGACGCTGCGCCGCGAGGCCGAGGCGCACAGCCAGGGCCGCCACCAGATCAGCATCGACGACCTGGCCGGCGTCGACCTGCAGGGCTCGACCAAGGAACTGCACAGCGCGTTTTCCAATCTGGTCACCAATGCGGTGCGCTACACCCCGGCCGAGGGCCGCATCGCGGTCGAGTTCCGTCGCGAAGGCGACGGCGCGGTGCTGGCGGTTCGCGACTCCGGCTATGGCATCCCGGCCAACCACCTGCCGCGCCTGACTGAACGTTTCTACCGTGTCTCCAGCAGCCGTTCGCGCGAGAGCGGTGGTACCGGGCTGGGCCTGTCCATCGTCAAGCACATCCTCGGCCTGCATCACGCACGGCTGGAGATTGAAAGCGAAGTCGGCAAGGGCTCGGTGTTCTCCTGCCATTTCGATGCCGACCACGTGCGCCCGCGCGAGTCCGCCCCCCTGACCTCCATCGAAGAATGACGCCATGAGCAGCCTCGGATCCCTCCCCCTCCCCGTGAGCCCGGACAACGATCCGTTGCGTGACCCAGCGCTGTACATCAACCGCGAACTGTCGCAGCTGGATTTCAACTTCCGCGTGCTGGCCCAGGCGATGGACCCGCAGGTGCCGCTGCTGGAGCGCCTGCGCTTCATGTGCATCTCCTGCACCAACCTCGATGAATTCTTCGAGATCCGCGCCGCCGCCGTGCGCCATGCGCAGGAATTCGGCCTGCCGCCGGCGCCGGACGGGATGAGCCCGCAGGCCATTCTCAACGCCATCCACGACCGCGCCGCGGAACTGGTCGACCAGCAGTACCGCTGCTGGAACCAGACGCTGCGCCCGGCACTGATGGACGCCGGCATCGGCGTGCTCGGCCGCCATTCCTGGACACACCGCCAGAAGCGCTGGCTGCGCGCGTACTTCCGCAACGAGATCATGCCGGTGCTGTCACCGCTGGGCCTGGACCCGGTGCACCCGTTCCCGAAGATCCTCAACAAGTCGCTGAACATCGTGGTGGTGCTGAAGGGCACCGATGCGTTCGGCCGCACCGGCCACCTGGCCATCGTGCGCGCGCCGCGCTCGCTGCCGCGCATCATCCAGCTGCCGGAGAAGCTCGGCGGGCCGCAGAACTTCGTGTTCCTGTCCTCGGTGCTGTCCACCTTCGTCGACGAGCTGTTCCCGGGCATGGAAGTCCAGGGCGCCTACCAGTTCCGTGTCACCCGCAACTCCGAGCTGGTGGTGGACGAGGAAGAAGTGGAAAACCTGGCGCTGGCACTGCGCGACGAACTGGTCGACCGTGGCTACCGGCCTGCAGTGCGGCTGGAGATCGCCCACGACATGCCGCGCGAGATCGTGCGCACCCTGCTGCAGAATTTCGGCCTGACCGAAAACGCGGTGTACCGCATCGACGGCCCGGTCAACCTCAACCGCATCATCCAGCTGTATGACCTGATTGCACAGCCTGACCTGAAGTATCCGCCGATGACCCCGCGCACCCTGCGCGACAGCGACGGCATCTTCGAGACCACGGCCCGCCAGGATCTGCTGCTGCACCACCCGTTCGATGCCTTCACTGCCGTGCTGGACCTGATCCGCCAGGCGGCGATCGACCCGAACGTGCTGGCGATCAAGCAGACCCTGTACCGCACCGGCAAGGATTCGCTGATCGTCGACGCGCTGATCCAGGCCGCACGCAACGGCAAGGACGTGACCGTGGTGGTCGAACTGCGCGCCCGCTTCGACGAAGAGGCCAACCTCGGCCTGGCCGACCGCCTGCAGGAAGCCGGCGTACAGGTGGTGTATGGCGTGGTCGGCTACAAGACCCACGCCAAGATGCTGCTGATCGTGCGCCGCGAAGGCCGCAAGCTGCGCCGCTACGTGCACCTGGGCACCGGCAACTACCATAGTGGTACGGCCCGTGCGTACACCGACATCAGCCTGATCACCGCCGACGCCGACATCGGCAACGACGTGCACCTGCTGTTCCAGCAGCTGTCCGGGCTGGCCTCGAAGATGAAGCTCAAGCGCCTGCTGCAGTCGCCCTTCACCCTGCATACCGGCATCCTCGGTCGCATCGAACGCGAAACGCGCGTCGCCGCCGCCGGCCGCCCGGCGCGGATCATCGCCAAGATGAACGCACTGAACGAACCGCAGGTGGTGCGCGCGCTGTACGCCGCCTCGCAGGCCGGCGTGCAGATCGACCTGATCATCCGCGGTGCCTGCACCCTGCGCCCTGGCGTGCCGGGCGTTTCGGACAACATCCGCGTGCGCTCGATCGTCGGCCGCTTCCTCGAGCACAGCCGCGTGTACTGGTTCGGCAACGACGGTGCGCCGGAGCTTTACTGCGCCAGCGCCGACTGGCTGGAGCGCAACCTGCTGCGCCGGGTCGAAACCTGCTTCCCGATCCTCGACCCGGGACTGGCCAAGCGGGTGTACCGCGAGGTCCTGCAGAACTACCTGGACGACAATCTCAACGCGTGGGACCTGGACGCCGATGGCGTTTACCACAAACGTGCGCCGGCCCACGATGAGGCGCCGCATTCTGCGCAGATGGCATTGATGCAGGGGCTGTAACCCGGTGTGTCGACCAAGGTCGACACCATCAGATCGCAGAAATCTGTCGAAGGCGGGGTGGGTCCGGTTGCGGGGGCGTGAGCGCCATGGATGGCGCGACCGAGGCTACAGGGACGTACTTGCGCCGTCCCCCGCAACCGGACCCACCCCGCCATCCCACGGATAGCCCGCTGTTGCCGTTGCCGTTGGTTCGGCAGGTGCAGGGCGCAGCCCTGCCGCACTCCCTTCTTCCAAAATGTGAAGGCCGCGCGGTGACGAGTACACCGCCCCTTCGGCTAACATTCGCCCATGCCGCATACCACCACGACTCCGCCCGCATTGCAGGATGGCGACCTGCTGGCCGCCATCGACCTTGGCTCCAATAGTTTCCACATGGTCATCGCGCGCTACACGCTCGGCCAGCTGCGGGTGATCGACCGCCTGCGCGAAACCGTGCGGATGGCCGATGGCCTGGATGGCAAGGGTGGACTGTCCGCCGCCGCGCGGCAGCGCGCGCTGGAATGCCTGGCCCGTTTCGGCCAGCGCATCCGCAATGTGCCGTCGCACCAGGTGCGCGCGCTGGCCACCAACACCGTTCGCCAGCTGCGCTCGCCGCAATCGTTCCTGGTTCCGGCCGAGACCGCGCTCGGGCATGCGATCGAGGTGGTCAGTGGCCGCGAAGAGGCGCGACTGATCTATCTGGGCGTGGCCCACGCGCAGCCGCCCAAGCCCGGCCAGCGCCGGCTGGTGATCGACATCGGCGGCGGCTCCACCGAATTCATCATCGGCATGGGCATGCAGACCCTGGAGCGCGAAAGCCTGCAGGCCGGCTGCATTGCCAGCACCCGGCGTTTCTTCCCGGGCGGCAAGCTGAGCAAGAAGCGCTGGAAAGATGCGCTGGCCGAGATCGGCCGCGAGTTCCAGCCCTTCGCCAGCAAGTACCGCGCGCTGGGCTGGCAGGAAGCATTGGGCTCGTCGGGCACGCACAAGGCGATCAGCGAGATCTGCGCGACGATGAAGCTGAGCAAGGGTGCGATCACCGCCGAGGCCCTGCCGCAGCTGCGCGACGAACTGCTGAAAGCCAGGAAGATCGACGACATCGAACTGCCGGGCCTGTCCAGCGACCGCCGCCCGATCATCGCCGGCGGCATCCTGGTGCTGGAGGCTGCATTCCAGGCGCTGGGCCTGCAGAAGCTGCTGGTCAGCAAGGCCGCGATGCGCGAAGGCATCCTCTACGACATCGTCGGCCGCGCCGGCGAGAACGACCTGCGCGACGAGTCGGTCACCGCGCTGACCCAGCGCTATGGCATCGACACCGTGCAGGCCGACCGCGTGCAGGACACCGCGCTGTCGCTGCTGGAGCAGGTGCAGGAACGCTGGAAGCTTGATGCCGACGATGCACGCATGCTCGGCTGGGCCGCGCGCCTGCACGAGCTGGGGCTGATGATCGCGCACAGCGGCTACCACGTGCATGGCAGCTACGTACTGGAGAACTCGGACATCGCCGGCTTCTCGCGGCAGGAACAACAGATGCTGGCCGCACTGGTGCGCAGCCACCGCCGCAGCGTGACCAAGACCGCCTTCGATGCCCTGCCCGAGCGCCTGCTGCTGACCGCACGCCGGCTGGCCGCGCTGCTGCGCCTGGCGGTGCTGCTCAACCGTGCCCACGAGGACGACCCGATGCCGGTGCTGGAGCTGACCGCCGACGACAACCGGCTGTCGCTGATCGTGCCGCAGGCCTTCATCGATGCCCGCCCGCTGCTGCGCGCCGACCTGATCGGCGAAACCGACGGCATCGCCGGCCTGGGCATCCAGTTCCGCCCGTTCGTGGCGTGATCCGCGGCCGACCTCGGGCCTGAATGGGGCGGCGCCCGAGGTCGAATCCGTCACACTTTGCGCAATCTGGCCTCTTTTTCTGTTGCGACGCAGCGACCTCCAGCGACCGCGCGGGAGGGTCGATTCGTGTAAGCCAATGCTTTTGTTCATTTTTTGTGAAAGAAAGCGGCGTATCGCGAAACAATTGGATACGTACTCTTTACAGATCATTAACCAACGAGACTACTATCAGGTCACCGGCTCAGTCCCTGGACCCGCCGGCTTCTTCGACGCCCATTTTGGCGTCCTTTGCACGACCTGAGAGAGAGAGAGCTCGCCATGACTTCACGCACCACCGCACTGGGGCAGGCCATCCGCTATGCCCTGGCAACCACCGCAGCACTGGCCGCCCTGCCAGCGTTTGCCCAGGACGGCAGCAGCGCCACTCCCACCAACCTCGACCGCATCGAGATCACCGGTTCGCGCATCCGCCAGGTGGACGTGGAAACCGCCCAGCCGGTGTTTGCGATCACCCGTTCGGCCATCGAGCAGCAGGGCTTCAGCTCGGTCGCCGACATCCTGCAGAACGTCACTGCGATGGGCAGCCCGGCCATCAGCCGCGCCAACGCGCTGACGGCCGGTGAGAACGCGGGTGGTTCGTACATCGACATGCGCAACCTGGGCACCCAGCGCACGCTGGTGCTGATCAACGGCAAGCGCCTGGGCATCAGCACCTCGGGCTACCAGGACATCTCCACGATTCCGGTCTCGGCCGTGGAGCGCATCGAAGTGCTGAAGGACGGCGCGTCGGCCATCTATGGCTCCGATGCCATGTCCGGCGTGGTCAACATCATCACCCGTTCCAATGTCACCGGTGTGACCGCCAACGTCTACCACGGCCAGTACAGCCAGGGCGACGGCGCGCGTGACCGCTTCGACGTGGTGGCCGGCTGGAGCAATGACCGCATCTCGCTGACCCTGGCTGCCGAACACGCGGAAGAAAAGTCGGTGTGGGCCAAGGACCGCTGGTTCAGCGAGTACGGCATCACCGATCGCCACGCCGACAACCTGACCAACTGGACCACCATCAGCCAGTGGGGCCAGTTCACCGGCCTGAAGGGCGGCCCGGGCTGCACCAACGCAAAGGACGGCTGCAACTACTCGCTCAACCGCGGCGCCGACCCGACCAACCCGGCCAACTACCACATCACCGATCCGACTGGGTTCACCGGCGACGTCAGCAACGCCAACCAGCAGATGCACGTGAACTACCCGCTGAAGCGCGATTCGGTGTACTTCGACGGTCGCTTCAAGATCACCGACAACATCAACTTCCGCACCGAGCTGGGCTACAACAAGCGCGAAGCGACCCGCCAGATCGCCGGCTACCCGCTGCAGTCGAGCACCGCTGGCGTTGGCTCGATGTCGGTTGACAGCTATTTCAACCCGTTCGGCAACCAGCACGGCTACGCCAACCCGACCGCAGTGGCCTGGAACCGCCGCACCTGGGAAGTGCCGCGCGTGACCACCAGCGAACTGAAGACCTACCGTGCGGTGGCTTCGTTCGATGGCTCGTTCGAGGTTGGTGAGCGCTTCTTCGATTGGGAAGTGGGCTACCAGTACAACCGCAACGAGCTGACATCGACCGCTACCGGCAACCTGCACAAGGGCCGCGTCGCTGGCGGCGTTGGACCGTCGTACTACAACGCCGCCACCGGCAAGGTCGAGTGCGGCCGCCCGGGCGCGCCGATCGCCAACTGCATGCCGTGGAACCCGCTGGTGCCGTACGGCAAGATCGATCCGAACGGCATCGATGGCAACGCCGCGCTGCAGCAGTGGCTGTTCCCGCCGGAGGTCACCACCGGCAAGACCACCAGCAAGAACTTCTTCGCCAACATCGCCGGTTCCATCGTGACCCTGCCGGCCGGCGACCTGGGCTTCGCGTTCGGTGTGGAAAGCCGCAAGGAATCGGGCGAGTACCGCCCGGATCCGCTGGCGCAGACCGGTGCCACCACCAACCTGGCCGCTGGCCCGACCGGTGGCGACTACAAGGTCAGTGAGGCGTACCTGGAAATCAACGTGCCGGTGCTGGCCGACCTGCCGGGCGCGAAGGAACTGACCTTCAACGGCGCGACCCGCTTCTCGGACTACGACACCTTCGGCAACACGCTCAACAGCAAGTTCGGCTTCAAGTGGAAGCCGTTCGATTCGCTGCTGGTCCGTGGTACCTGGGCCGAGGGCTTCCGTGCTCCGACCATCAACGACCTGTACGGCGGTGGTTCGGAAACCTTCGCCCAGTTCAGCGATCCGTGCGACGTCCAGTTCGGCTCGTCCAAGACCAGCGCCGAAGTGCGTGCGCGCTGCGCCCAGGACATTGCCAATGCCAACACCTTCCGCCAGCTGAAGCAGGGCAACCAGCCTGTCACCACCGCCACCGACGCCACCCCGGTGCCGTTCGTGTCCGGTTCGGACCCGAAGCTGACCCCGGAAACCTCGACCAGCAAGACCCTGGGCCTGGTCTGGAGCCCGAGCTTCATCAAGAACTTCAACGCCTCGCTGGACTGGTGGAAGATCCGTATCGACAACACGATCGTGTCCGATACCCCGACCCAGATCCTGATCGACTGCTATGAGCAGGGCGTTGCGGCTCGCTGCGCACGCTTCACCCGTGACACCTCCACCGGTCCGACCGCCGGCATCGTCAACAAGCTGACGTTCGGCAGCCGCAACTCCGGCTTCATGGAGACCGAAGGTTACGACCTGGACCTGAACTACCGCCTGGATACCAGCGTCGGCAAGTTCAACGCCGGCTGGGCGACCACCTATGTCAGCAAGAGCATCTACCGCTCGACCAACGACATCAAGGTGGTGCCGACTGTTTCCAACGGCATCGGCAGCAATTTCCGCGTCCGTTCGAACCTGGTGCTGGGCTGGGACCTGGGCAACTTCGGCGTCAGCTGGACCGCACGCTACTACTCCGGCGTGAAGGAACAGTGCGTGGACATCCGTTCGTATCCGGGTGAATGCTCGGATCCGAACGTCTACGCCCCGTGGTACAAGGGTGCACGCAACTACAACGAGCGTGGCTCGGTCACCTTCCACGACGTGCAGTTCCGCTACGCGCTGCCGTGGGATGCAACCGTCTCGGTCGGTGCCAACAACGTGTTCGAGAAGTACGGCCCGGTCATGTACAGCAAGCCGAACTCGGCCTTCTCGTACTACGGCGGTTACGACATCGGTCGCTTCGTCTACATGAAGTACCAGCAGCGCTTCTGATCCATCGCGCTGTAATGCACCACGACCACGGCCCTGCGGGGCCGTGGTTTTTTTGTTTCTGCGCAGGTTGACGTGTTTGACAGGCTCGGCATCCTTGGCCGCGTCATCGTCGCGGCAGTGCTGGAACGGCGGTGAATCGTCATCGAGCAACGCAGCCACATGATTCGCATCGACTTTGTGCAGATGCGTCAGCCCCTTCGATTGCGGATTCGTACCTTTCCCATACCTCTCTCATCGGTCCTTCACTAGCGTCGAATCTCCACCGCCTGCGGTGGTATTTGCGCCGTCCGCTTTGGCAGCGCACCGAAGACCTAGAAGAGAGAGAGACCCATGACCATCCGTATTCCCGAACTCGGGTTGGCGATCCGTCGCGCATTGGCGATGACGGCAACCACCGCACTCGCCGTTCCTGCATTCGCCCAGCACGCGCCGGACGCCACCACGCTCGATCGCATCGAGATCACCGGCTCGCGCATCCGCCAGGTCGACCTGGAAACCGCACAACCGGTGCTGACCATCAGCCGCGCCGACATCGAGCGGCAAGGCTTCAATTCCGTCGCCGACATCCTGCAGAACCTGACCGCGACCGGCAGCCCCGCGCTCAGTCGTTCCAGCCCACTCAGCAGCGGTGAAGCCGCTGGCGGCAGCTACGTGGACATGCGCGGCCTGGGCGCACAGCGCACCCTGGTGCTGGTCAACGGCAAGCGCCTGGGCATGACCACCAGCGGCTACCAGGATGTATCCAGCATTCCCGCTGCGGCCGTCGAGCGGATGGAAGTGCTCAAGGACGGTGCCTCGGCCATCTATGGTTCCGACGCCATGGCAGGCGTGGTCAACATCATCACCCGCCGCAATGTCGAAGGCGTGACTGCCAGCGTCTACCACGGGCAGTACAGCGAAGGTGACGGCGCACGCACGCAGTACGACGTGGTTGCCGGCTGGTCGAATGATCGTGCGTCGATCAGCATCGCCGCCGAGCATGTCGAAGAAAAGGGCGTATGGGCAAAGGATCGTGGCTTCAGTGCCTATACCTACACCGATCGCCACCCGGATGACGGCTGGACCACGGTCGGCCAATGGGGGCGCATCACCGGCTTCAACGGCCCGGGTTGCACCAACAGCCGTGGCTGCAGCTACTCGCTCGATCGCGGCAGCCAGCCGGGCGGCCCGGACAGCTTCCATATCAGCGACAACACGCCATTCACCGGTGATGTCAGCAACAGCAACGAGCAGATGCACGTGCAGACGCCGATCAAGCGCGACTCGATCTTCGTCGACGCCCGCATGGATCTGAACGACCAGGTCCGCTTCAACACCCAGCTGGCCTACAACCGGCGCACCACCACGCGTCAGATCGCCGGCTATCCTTTCCAGTCCGCTGCGGCCGGCATCACGCCGATGTCCGCCGACAGCTGGTTCAACCCGTTCGGCAGCCACCACGGCTACGAAAACCCCAGCGACGTGCACTGGAACCGCCGCAGCTGGGAAATTCCACGCGTCAGCACCAGCGAACTCACCACCTGGCAGGGTACTGCAGCCTTTGAAGGCAGCTTCACCTTCGGCAGTCGCGAGTTCGATTGGGAGGCCGGCTACCAGTACAACCGCAGCGAGTTGAGCCAGCGCGCCACGGGCAACCTGCACAAGCAGCGCGTAGCCGATGCCACCGGCCCTTCGTTCTACAACCCGGCGACGGGCAAGGTTGAATGCGGTACGCCGGATGCGCCGATCGCCGGCTGCAAGCCGTGGAATCCGCTGGTGCCTTACGGCCAGGATGACCCCTATGGGTTGTCAGGCAACCCGGAACTGCAGGACTGGCTGTTCCCCGAAGAACTCACCCGTGGCCTCACCACTACCCGCAACCTGTTCGCCAGCCTCAGTGGCAGTATCGCCACCCTGCCCGCCGGCGAGCTGGGCTTTGCCGTGGGTGCGGAAAGCCGCCGCGAGGAGGGTCGCTTCACTCCCGATGCGCTGGCGCAGACCGGCGCCACCACCAATCTGGCCGCAGGCCCCACCGGTGGTGGCTATCGCGTCGACGAGGCCTACCTGGAACTGAGCGTGCCGGTGCTGCGCGACCTCGCCGGCGCGCGCGAGCTTACCCTCAACGCGGCGACCCGCTATTCGGACTACTCCACCTTCGGCAGCACCCTCAACAGCAAATTCGGCTTCACCTGGAAACCGATCGACCAGTTGCTGGTCCGTGGCACCTGGGCCCAGGGCTTCCGCGCGCCGACCATTTCCAATCTGTATGGTGGCGGCTCGGAAACCTTCACCACCGGCTTCCGCGATCCCTGCGACACCGTGCACGGTGCTGCCGCCAGCAGCCCCGAGGTGCTTGCACGCTGCGCCGCCGACATTGCCAACGCGGACAGCTACCGCCAGCTCGGCCAGGGCAACGAGCCGATCACCGGCAGCAGCGGGCAGACGCCCGTCCCCTTCACCAATGGCTCCAACCCCAACCTGAAGCCCGAGACCTCGACCAGCCGCACGCTGGGCCTGGTCTGGAGCCCGACCTTCGCCGAAGGACTGAACATCGCGCTGGACTGGTGGAAGATCCGCATCGAGAACACGATCGTCCCCGACCATCCCAACGACATCCTCCGCGACTGCTACGAGCTGGGCATCGCCGAGCGCTGCGGCAGTTTCACCCGCGATCCGGACCTGGGCATCGTCAACAAGCTCAACTACGGCAGCCGCAACAGCGGCTTCGCACAGGCCGAAGGCTACGACCTGGAGATCGGACACCGGGTCGAAACCCGCTGGGGCACGCTGAGCGCCGACTGGAAGACCACCTATGTGGCCAATGCAGAAGATCGGACCACCAACGAGGTGGATGTTCCGCCGATTCCCAGCAACGGCCTCGCCACCAACGGCGGCATCGGCTTCCGTGTGCGCTCCAACGCATCGCTGGGCTGGGAGCAGGGCAACCTCGGCATCACCTGGGGCCTGCGCTACTTCTCCGGGGTAAAGGAACGCTGCCTGGGCGTGGATGACTATCCGAACGAGTGTTCGCACCCCAATCAGCGCGCACCGTGGTTCAGTGGCAGCCGTGACTACAACCGACTGGGTTCGGTCACCTTCCACGACGTGCAGGCACGCTACAACCTGCCGTGGGACGCTACCGTTTCGATCGGCGCGAACAACGTGTTCGGCCGTCAGGGCCCTGCCATGTACAGCCAGCCGAGTTCCAACTTCTCCTACTACGGAGGCTTTGACATCGGCCGTTTCATCTACATGAAATACCAGCAGCGCTTCTGATCCATCCCGACGCGTAAGCGGCCGCCACGGCCCTTCGGGGCCGTGGTTGTGCCGGATCCGGGCCTCCGTCATCCAGCGGTCGCAAAGCGGTCATATCGGCTACATCGCCAGGCCCGAGCATGCCGGAAACCCGGAGGCCCGCCATGCGCTATGCCATCGTCACCGAGACCTATCCGCCGGAAGTGAATGGCGTTGCCCTCACCGTGCAGGGCCTGGAACAGGGGCTGCGCGCATCGGGGCATGACATCGACCTGATCCGGCCACGTCAGGCCAGCGAGGCGCTGGAGTCGGCACCGGGCACCCTGCTGGTTCCGGGCGCCGCTCTGCCGCGCTATCCCGGCCTGCGCTTCGGGCTGCCGGCACCGATCCGGCTGGGCCGCCATTGGCAGCAGCAGCGACCCGATGCCGTGTATGTGGCCACAGAAGGCCCGCTGGGCTGGTCGGCGCTGCGCACTGCCCGCCGTCTGGGCATCCCGGTTGCCAGCGGCTTCCACACCCGCTTCGACGAGTACCTGCCCGACTACGGCGTGGCCTGGCTGCAGGCAGCGGCAATGCGCTGGATGCGCCGCTTCCACAACCAGGCCGATGCGACCCTGGTTCCGACCCGCGAACTGCAGCAGTTCCTCGGCGAGCAGGGCTTCGAACGTGTGCGCCTGCTGGCACGCGCGGTCGACAGCCAGCAGTTCGATCCGGGCCGGCGCGATCCCGCATTGCGCGAGGAATGGGGGGTGGACGGCAACGGCCTGGTGGCAATCTACGTCGGGCGCATCGCCGCGGAGAAGAACCTCGGCCTGGCCGTGAAGGCCTTCCGCCGACTGCAGCAGATCCGGCCCAAGGCGCGCTTCGTGTGGGTAGGTGATGGCCCGGCCCGCGAGAAGCTGGCGCATGACAACCCCGACTTCATTTTCTGTGGCATCCAGCGCGGCGATGCCTTGGCACGGCACTTCGCCAGCGGCGATCTGTTCCTGTTTCCCAGCCGCAGCGAGACATTTGGCAACGTGACCCTGGAAAGCATGGCCAGCGGCCTGGCAACCGTGGCCTTCGACTACGGCGCCGCTCGCGAATACCTGCGTAACGGCGAGAACGGCGCAGCGGTGGACAACGACGAGCAGTTCATCGAAGCGGCCGTGCAACTGGCCGCTGACGATGCACGCCGCCACGCACTGGGCAGCAGCGCCGCGCATGCGATGAAACGCCTGCACCCACAGCAGGTGGTGGCCGAGTTCGACGCCCTGCTGGCCGAGCTGGCCCAGTCGCGGAGGAGCGGCCATGCGCACCACGCCGCTTGAGCTGCTGGCCGGCCGCGAAGCACGGCTGTGCCGGCGGGCCAATCACTACTGCCGGCGCCGCCGCGTGCGCCGTCTGTTCTCGGTCATCAGCCGGCTCGGCGATGGCGTGTTCTGGTACGTACTGATGGGTGCGCTGGTGGTACTGGACGGCTTCGATGGCCTGCGGGCCTCACTGCACATGGCCACCACCGGCCTGGCTGCGCTGCTGCTGTACAAGAGCCTGAAGCGCTGGACCCGGCGCCCGCGCCCGTACGCCGCGGACCTGCGCATCCGCGCCTGGGTGGCACCGCTGGACGAATTCAGCTTCCCCTCGGGGCACACGCTGCACGCGGTGTCGTTCACCATCGTGGCACTGGCCTACTACCCGTGGCTGGCACCGCTGCTGGTGCCGTTCACCGTCGGCGTAGCGCTGTCGCGGGTGGTGCTGGGCCTGCATTACCCCAGCGACGTGCTCGCTGCCACCGGCATCGCCGCGCTGCTGGCTGCGGCCAGCCTGGCGTGGCTGCCGCTGCCGGTGTAAGCCCGCCATCGGGCATGGCCCGGCGCTACCGTCATCGCCGATGGCCTAGAATGCAGGCATGACCACGCTGTTCATTTCCGACCTGCACCTGGACCCGAGCCGTCCGGAGATCACCGACCTGTTCCTGCGCTTCCTGCGCGAACAGGCGCCCACCGCCGATGCGCTGTACATCCTCGGCGACCTGTTCGAAGCCTGGATCGGCGACGACACGCCTTCGCCCGCGGCAGATGCGGTGGCCGATGCGTTGAAGGTGCTGACCGACAGCGGCGTACCGGCATACTTCATCCGTGGCAACCGCGATTTCCTGCTCGGCGAGGACTACGCGCGCCGCGCCGGACTGCGCATCCTGCCCGACCCCTGCGTGATCGAACTGTACGGGCGGCCGGTGCTGCTGCAGCACGGTGACCTGCTGTGTACCGATGACATCCCCTACCAGCAGTTCCGTGCACAGACACGTGACCCGGCATTCCAGGCGCAGTTCCTGTCGCAGCCGCTGGCCGCGCGCATCGCGTTCGCGCAGAAGGCACGCGAGGCCAGCCAGGCCCGCCAGTCGGACATGAAGCAGGGTGACCGCGCGCAGTTTGAAACGGTCACCGACGTGGCTCCGGCCGAAGTGGAGGCGACTTACGTGCGCCATGGCGTGGACACGATGATCCACGGCCACACCCATCGGCCGGCGATCCACACGCTGCAGGCCGGCGGACGCAGCTGCACCCGCATCGTGCTGGGCGACTGGTACGAACAGGGCTCGGTGCTGCGCGTGGATGCCAACGGCTGGCGTCTGGATTCGCTCAGCCGCGGATGATGGATCGCAGGGTGCCAACCAAGGTTGGCATCTACCAGAGCAGGTACACGTGCCCGGGTAGACGCCGACCCTGGCCGGCGCCTGGGCTCAGCGGAAGGCCGCGATGGTGGCCTTGGTATTGACCAGCACGCGCTGGTTGTCGGCACTGCTGGCGATGCCCATCGGCACGCCGTTGTAGCTGATGTTGGGATTGGACCAGTAGTTCAACCGTGGGCAGCCGGCCGAGCAGTCATAGGCCATGATCGTGCGCCAGCGCGAACCGGTTGCCGGCTCGTAGCGATAGCCATGGCCATAGGCGTAAGGCGACGTGCTGGGATCACTGGCGATGTCGTGCCGTGCGCTCTGCAGATGGCCGATCTCATGCGCGAAGGAGTAATAGCCAGTCGCGCAATCCCAGTACACCGCCGCGAAGGCCGTCGAAGCGGTGGAGCCGATGCCCGAAGCCAGCCCGCAATAGCTCGTGTTGTTGATCAGCAGCACGCCGACGTCGGCAGCGGTGGTGTTGCGGCTGGTATGGATGCTGTCCATGTAGCCGTCGCTGGTGTTGCGGAAGCGGGTCAGGTCGGTGGTGAAATTGCCGGACTCGGTGTAGCTGGTGGTTTCATAACCGGCCAGCTGCATGGTGATGCCGACGTTGCTGTTGACGTAGCCCTGGTTGGATTCGGCTACCGCCAGTTGCACCAGCGACTGCATGTTGCCGCCATAGGCTGCGACGGCGGCATTGGTCGCAACCACCAGTACGCGGATGGTCGCCGGGCTTCCCGACGAGGCCTGAGCGGCGCCGAGGCGATCATTGGCCGGCATGGCGATCTTCGGCAACTGGTTGTAGTCGGCCGGATGGTCGGCCGGCATCCGCGACTCGTCCACTTCCACCAGCACATGGCGGTTGCCCAGCGGACGCAGCCGGTAAAGCTTGCCGTCCTTGCGGATCGAACCGGTGAGGGTGTTGCCCGAACGCACCAGGATCACTGAATTGCCGGGATCATCCTGACCGTTCGAAGTGGCGGCAGTCAGCCGATCGGACGGCGAGCGCAACTGGCCGTACCAGATGCTGCCACCATCGGGCAGCGACTCGACCTTGCTGCGTAGTGCCTGCACGCGCTGGCCGAGCAGCTCGAACTCAAGCTGCGGCTGCGCGGTTGCCGCAGCATCCACACGCACTTCCTGTACCGTCGCGGTGGACGGGGTGGCCAGCAGCTTGCCCAGCGCGGGCTCACTGTTTGCCGATGCCCGGCTGATGACGGTCACCGGCTCGAACAACGGTGCGGCATGCGCGGCCGCCACCACTGACAAACCCAACACCAGGCCACCTGCCGCTTTGCCAATCGATCTGGACAACATTGCGTCGCTCCTTGAATGATGTGAACAGCGTTGATGCAGCACGCCCGGGGTTTGCCGGGTTTGACCATATGGCCTGCGCGGGTCGTGTGAATTCAATAGAAGATGGGAATGAAAATCAGGAACTGTGATCGACCGCATCTGCGTTCAGTCAGGTCAAAAGCGTCACTACACTTCGCCAACACACCGCTTTCGCGCTACCGTGACGCAGCCACGACGGGGAATGCACATGGCATCACCGCAGAACACGGACGAAGATGTCGGCTTGCTGCGGATCGGCCTGTTCTTCGACGGCACCCGCAACAACGCACACAATCTGGAACGTGATCGCCCGCAGCGGCCACAGCCGCGCCCCGCCCAGTTGCGCGCCGATGACGATTCGACCTACCAGAGCCGGCTGACCAGCAGCTACGACAACGGCCTGACCAACATCGCCCGACTGCAGCGGCTGTACCCCGACAGCCGTCGCGATGCGCTGGCCACACCCTCGCTGTCGATCTATGTGGAAGGCGTCGGCACCCGCGATGATGCAGACGACGACCTGATCGGGTTGGCCTTCGGTATCGGTGCCAGCGGCGTGCGCGCCAAAGTACAACGCGCGCTGCAGGTACTGTTGCCGGCCGCACTGACCGAGCTGTCCACTCGCTGGCAGCAACCGCTGCGGCGCGTGCAGCTGGACCTGTTCGGCTATTCGCGCGGTGCCGCCGCTGCACGCGATATCGCCAACCAGTTGCAGGCCTGGGACAGCACGCGCTGGCGGCAACTGCTGCAGTCATCGGGCATGGCGTGTGCCAGCGATTTCGCTGCTGCAACCCCGCTACTGCGCTTCATCGGTCTGTTGGACACCGTGGTTGCGGTCAATGGCGGCCGCGCCGACGAACAGCCACGGCTGGCGCTGCGTACCGGCATCGCCGGCCAGGTGCTGCAGCTGACGGCACGCGATGAACACCGGCAGCACTACCCGCTCACCAGCGTGGCGCCTCCCTTTACCGAGGTCGCGCTGCCAGGGGTGCACGCCAACATTGGTGGTGGCTACAACCAGCTCGAAGAAGGGCCCAAGCTGCTCAGCCGGCCGCGCCGCCAGCAGCTGCGACGCCCTGCCGTTGCCGACTACCAGACACCCCCGTTGGCGGTACTGCAGGCGACCACGGCCTACGCCGAAGCACAGGCCGATGCCGAACGCTGGCGACAACAACTGGGCGCGGACCAGAAGGAAGTGTGGGTGGATGTGTGGCACCAGTGGCAGCAGCAGCGTCGTGCAGGCAGCCGCAGCGTAGTGCTGTCACCGGTGCTGTATGTGACTGCTGCGGTGGTGCTGCGCCGGCGCATCGACTGGCGGTACCAGCTGATCGCCCTGCAGGTGATGCAGCAGCATGCACGCGATGCCGGCGTGCAGTGGCGTGCCAATGCCGCCGATGTTCCAGGCTGGGAGCTCCCTTCGGCGCTGCTGCCGATCGCCCGCAGGCTGGTGGCCGGGCAGGCGCTGACCCAGACCCAGGAGGCGTTGCTGCGAAGGCGCTACCTGATGCAGTCGGCGCACTGGAATTTCGATGCGCTGGGCGATACCGCACTGACCTATGCCGCCGATGCCGGCGTCAGCGAACTGCCCTACCGGCCGGGCCCCGGCCTGTTCTACATCAACCGGCCGACGGTGGATGGCAAGCGCGTGGTGTTGCCGAACGCATGAAAAAGGGGACGGAGGGGATTAAGTCGTTTGTGGCACAAACGACTTAA
>NZ_SRHZ01000022.1 GCF_004684085.1 Stenotrophomonas maltophilia | reverse complement strand
ATTAAGTCGTTTGTGGCACAAACGACTTAATCCCCTCCGTCCCCTTTTTCTCAACCGGCCTGCTCGACCAGGTTGGCGAGCTCATCCGCATCGAAACCGGCCAACAGCCGCGCTTCCATATTGAAGGGGCCATACAGGTAGCCGCCAGCGTATTCGACCAGCAGCTCCTTGAAACGCGCGCGTGGTTCTACACCCGCGCGGTCGCAGTACCAGCGGAACCAGCGAGAACCGGCGGCGACGTGCGCCACTTCCTCACGCAGGATCACTTCAAGCACCTCGGCAGTTGCAGCGTCACCGACATTGCGCAGTTTCTCGATCATGCCCGGGGTCACATCCAGGCCGCGTGCTTCCAGTACGCGCGGCACCAGCGCCATCCGCGCCAGACCGTCATGCGCGGTCTTTTCGCACATTTCCCATAGGCCGTTGTGCGCGGGGAAATCAGCGTAGTCGTGGCCATGCACCTGCAGGCGTTCGCGCAGCAGCATGAAGTGCCGCGATTCGTCGTCGGCACAGCTGACCCAATCGGCATGGAACGCCGACGGCAGGCCACGGAAGCGGTACACCGCATCCCAGGCCAGGTCGATCGCATTGAGTTCGATGTGGGCGATGGCGTGGATGAAGGCAGCACGCCCTTCCACGCCCCCCAGCCCGCGCCGGGGTACTTCGCGCGGATGCACCAGCACCAGCTGCGCCGGCCGGCCCGGCATGCAGATCGGCTCCGGCGGCGGCGCATCGGCGGCCACCTTCAGGCGGCCGGCCCGGAACGCGGCCGCGTAGGCCTGGGTCAGCGCAACCTTGCGCAGCGGGTCGGCTTCGGCCAGACACTGCTGCGCAGCACGCAGCAGGTCGCCGCCGACGTCAGGCACGTCAACCACGCTGGGCCTCAGGCGCGGCGCTTGTGCTTGGCATCGTCCGAGCGCAACTGCTGGATGCGTTCGAAATAGCCCGGTTCGATGCCCGTCGGGTAATGGCCGTTGAAGCAGGACGAATCGAAGTTGCGCAGTGCCGGATTGCCTTCGCTCACCGCCGCTTCCATGTCCTCGATGTCCTGATAGATCAGCCAGTCGCAGCCCAGGTGGGCTTCGATCTCTTCCACCGTGCGGTTGTGCGCGACCAGCTCTTCGGCCGCCGGCATATCGATGCCGTAGATGTTCGGGTAGCGCACCGGCGGTGCGGCGCTGGCCAGGTAGACCTTGCGCGCGCCTGCATCACGGGCCATCTGCACGATCTGCTGGCTGGTGGTGCCGCGCACGATCGAGTCGTCCACCAGCAGCACCACGCGGTTGCGGAACTCCAGGTGGATCGGATTGAGCTTGCGGCGTACCGACTTCACCCGCTCCCCCTGCCCCGGCATGATGAAGGTGCGGCCGATGTAGCGGTTCTTGATGAAGCCTTCGCGGTACTTCACGCCCAGCACGTTGGAGATTTCCAGCGCGGCATCGCGCGAGGTGTCCGGAATCGGAATGATGGTGTCGATGTCGTGGTCCGGGCGCAGGCGCAGGATCTTCTCGCCCAGCTTGATGCCCATGCGCATGCGCGCCTTATGCACCGACACGTTGTCGATCATCGAATCCGGGCGTGCGAAGTACACGTATTCGAAGATGCACGGGGTGTGCTCGGCCGGCTCGGCGCAGATCTCCGAGAACAGCTCGCCGCGCGCAGTGATCACCAGCGCTTCGCCCGGCTGCACGTCACGCACGCGCTGGAAGCCCAGCACGTCCAGCGCGGCCGACTCGGAAGCGACGATGTATTCGTCACCTTCGGCGTGGCTGCGCTTGCCCAGCACCAGCGGACGGATGCCATGCGGATCGCGGAAAGCCACCAGGCCCAGGCCCAGCACCACGCTGACCACCGCATAGCCGCCCTTGCAGCGGCGGTGCACGCCGGCCACCGCGCGGATCGCGGCTTCCGGGCTCAGCTGGCGCTGCTGTTCCAGTTCGTAGGCAAACACGTTCAACAGCACTTCGCTGTCCGAATCGGTGTTGACGTTGCGGCGGTCCTGCTCGAACACCTGCTGGCGCAGCGCCTCGGTGTTGATCAGGTTGCCGTTGTGGGCCAGCGCGATGCCGTACGGCGAATTGACGTAGAACGGCTGCGCTTCGTCCATGCCTTCCGAACCAGCGGTCGGGTAGCGCACATGGGCGATGCCGACGCTGCCTTCCAGGGTGGACATGGTGCGTGCATCGAACACATCACGGACCAGGCCGGTGGCCTTCTGCACCCGCAGGCGGCTGCCATTGACGGTGGCGATGCCCGCCGCATCCTGGCCGCGATGCTGGAGAACGGTCAAGCCGTCATACAACTGCCCGGCGACGTTCTGGTTGCCGACGATTCCGACGATGCCACACATGGTGCGAGGTCTCCGCTGGGCTGTGCCCAGTTACAAGGAAGGTGGCCGTACCTGGCCGCGGTGGTCGCCGCGCGCGCGGTCGACGTTGGCCGGATCGCCCGGCTCGATACTGTCCGGCAGTGCAGGAGCGTCCGGGCGCACTTCGGCCGGATCGTAGGAATCGCCCTGTTCCGCTTTCGCAGGCCGCAGCCATCCGCTGCCTGCCACTACCTGGTTGAGGATGCCATTATCGCCTGCCGCGCCCGGCTTTCCCAACCCGGCGCCTGCGTTCTTGCCCAACTCCATCAATGCAGATGGGGACAAGGCGTCGGTCGGCAAGCCCTTGGGCAGCAGATCGGCGCCAGGAACCTCCCAGTGCGGCAGCTTGCTGTTCATCCAGGCCACCGTGGGGTTCAGCAACGGGCGCACCGCAGAGCGCTGCCAGGAGGGCTCGGCGGTCAGCGGGGTGAAGCTGCCCAGCAGCAGCAGGATCGCGGCGATCAGGCCGCCTCGCACCGCACCCAGCACCCCGCCCAGCAGGCGGTCCAGGCTGGTCAGCATACTGCGGTGGACCAGGGCCTTGATGACCATGCCGATCACCGCGACCACGATCATCACGCCGATGCCGACCCCCAGGTAGCCGCCGACGAAGTGTTCGCCACCGGGGGCCGCCGGGGCGGCCCACCAATGGGCGGCATCGTTGCCGAAGGCGAAGGCCGCCCATGCGGCCAGCAGCCACGACAGGGTGCCGATGACGATTCCCACGAACCCGCGCAGCATCCCCAGCAGGGTCGAGGCGGCGATCACGATCAGCAGCACCACGTCGATCATGGCGCCCCGCTCCTTCGGCGGCGCTGGCAACGGGGCTGCGCGTGGGTCATGGGTGCGGTCGGACCATGCCGGCCACGCCGACCTTGGCGGCGACCTGCGCCTTCAGCTGCTCGGCATCGGCGCGGTTGGCCACCGGCCCGACGCGGACGCGATGCAGGGTGCCCTTGTCGGTACGCACCTGCTCGACGAAGGCACTGAAACCTGCGCCACGGACCTTGTCGCGCAGTGCATTGGCATCGTTGGCCTGGCCGAACGCACCCAGCTGCACGGCGAAGCCGACACCGCTGGCAGCTGGTGCTGCCGGCGTGGCTGGCGCCGGCGCCGGCTTGCTGGCCGTGGTTTCCGGCTTCGGCTCGGGCTTGGCTTCCGGCTTCGGTGCCGGCTTCGGCGGCTCCGGCTTGGCCACCGGCGTGGTGGTGGCGGTCGGCGTGCTCGGCGGCAGGCTTTCGCTGCGCACTGGATTGCCAGTGGCCGACGGCGTGGTGGCTGCTGCCGGGGTGCTGGCGCTTGCCGGCGCAGGCGCCGGGGTAGCGGCAACTGCGGCGCTGTTGCCCGCCGCCGCATCCAGGGCAATGACTTCGGCCTTCACATCGGCGCGGATCTTCACCGCCTGCAGGCGGGCGGCTTCGGCCTGGGCACGATCGGCGTACGGTCCGACCCGCACACGCCACGCCTGGCGGCCGTTGATGGTGGCGGTCTCGGTGAAGCCTGGCAGCTGCGAGCGCTTCAGGTACGCGATCACCGCATCCGCATCGGCCTTGCTGCCGTACGCACCGAAGGTGACCGCATAGTTGCCGGCGGCCACCGCCGGCGAGGTGTCCACGGTCGGCGGAGTGGCCGGTGCGGCAGCATCCGCCAGCGGCTTGGCCTGACCGGTCTGCAGGCCGGTGGCGCCGCCTGCCGGGGCGACCAGCGGCAGTTCACGGGTTTCGAACTGGCCATCGGCTGGCGCATCCGGCGCGGCGATCGGCACATTGGCCACCCCGCTGTCCGGGGCCGGCCCCTTGACCAGCATCGGCAGGAAAATCACGGCCAGCGCTACCAGCACGATGGCACCAATCAGACGCTGTTTCAGAGGCGTATCCACGTGAGGCAGGCAACTGTCCGGGGGTTGCCATCGATTATACGGGTGCCGGGCCGGACGGCGTCGGCGTTGGCTGAACGCGGATCAGGCCGGGTCCTGAAGCCACTGCAGGGCCGCGGCGGCGGTATGGAACGAGCCGAACACCAACACGCGGTCGCCACGTTCGGCCTGGGCCAGCACCTGCGCCAGTGCCTGTTCGACGGTATCGGCCAGCTGCGCCTTGGCCGCAGCCGTGCCGGCCAGGCGTGCCTGCAGCTGCGCGGCACTCTGTCCACGCGGGCCGTCCAGGCCTGCCAGGGTCCACGCGCCCACAACGTCCTGCAGCGCCTGCACCACGCCCAGCGCGTCCTTGTCCTGCAACGCGGCGTACACCGCCAGGGTACGGCCCGGCGACACTTCGGCCTTCAGCGCACGCGCCAGCTGGCCAGCGGCCTGCGGGTTGTGGCCGACATCGACGCGGATCTGCACGCCGTCGCGCTCGAACGCCTGCAGGCGGCCGGCGATGCAGGCGGCGGCCACACCCTCGGCCCAGGCGGCACGCGGCACCGGCTTGTCCAGCGCGCGCAGTGCGGCGATGGCGGCACCGGCATTGGCCAGCTGGATCGGTCCGGCCAGCGCCGGGATCGGCAGCTCCAGGCGGGTTCCAACATCGCGCCAGCGCCAGCGCTCGGCATCGATCGGTTCGTAGAAATAGTCGCTGCCACCGCGGATCGCATTGGCGCCCAGCCGGTAGGCCCGTGCGAGCACGCTCGATGGCGGATCGGTCTCGCCCAGGATCACCGGCTTCCAGCCGCGGATGATGCCGGCCTTCTCGGTGCCGATGGCCTCGCGGTCATCGCCCAGCCACTCGGCGTGGTCGATGTCCACGGTGGTGATCACGGCTACATCGGCGTCGATGATGTTGACCGCATCCAGGCGCCCGCCCAGGCCCACTTCCAGCACGGCCAGGTCCAGGTCGGCGTCGGTGAACAGCTGCAGCGCCGCCAGCGTGCCGTACTCGAAATAGGTCAGTGTGGTGTCACCGCGTGCCGCTTCGACGGCGTTGAAGGCGGCGACCAGCGCGGCATCGTCCACCTCCTGGCCATCGATGCGCACGCGCTCGTTGTAGCGCAGCAGATGCGGCGACGTGTAGGCACCCACCTTCCAGCCCGCGGCACGCGCGATGGCTTCGATGAAGGCCACGGTGGAACCCTTGCCGTTGGTACCACCGACCACGATGGTGCGCCCGGCCGGCGCACCAAGACCCATCGCGGTGGCCACGGTGCGCACGCGCTCCAGGCCCATGTCGATGGTCGCCGGGTGCTGGCGTTCAATGTAATCCAGCCAATCGGCCAGGGTGGTCGGGGTGTTCGTCACGGCAGTGCTTCCAACAGGTACAGGTGGTTCGGTGTGAGGGTCAGAGTGCGCGGTGCTTGGCTTCGCCGAAGAACGGCGTGTGATGGGCGCAATCGTTCAGGCGCACCACTTCCAGGCTGTCCAGATCCGCGCCTTCGAGCAGGTTGAGCGTGGTCGGTGCCTGGCGGAAGGTCCACAGGCGGGAAATCGGCAGGCCCAGCACCTTGCACAGGATCACGCGGTTGACCGCATCGTGCGCAACCACCAGCAGGGTGTCGTGTTCGCCAAGGCCTTCGGTGGCACGGGCCAGGCCACGCCAGCTGCGTTCCAGTACCAGGCGCAGCGATTCACCGCCGGGCATCAGCACGGTATCGGGTTCCTCGCGCCAGGCTTGCAGGCGAGACGGGTCCTTCTCGTTGATCTCGCTGGCCAGCAAGCCTTCCCACTCACCGTGGGCGATTTCCTGCAGTTCCGGCTCGGTCAGCAGCATATCGGCACGCGTGGCACCCAGCGCCAGCTGAGCGGTGCGCTGCGCGCGCGACAGCGGCGAGGCGACGGCTCGGGTGATGTCGACTGAAGCCAGGCGGGCGCCAAGGGCCTGGGCCTGGGCTTCGCCGATGGGCGAAAGCGGAATATCGATCTGGCCCTGGTAGCGGCCTTCGGCGTTCCACGGCGTTTCACCGTGGCGGGCAAGCAGGATGCGCATGCGTGCAAGGGGTCCTGGGGGGAGGAGGTTTCCGCGTTTCGTTCACATCCTGTGAAGTGCGCGGAACAGGGATGATACCTGTTCGGCGCACCGGGCCGGACCGGGCATGAAAAAACCCCGCGACCTGCGTCGCGGGGTTTCGGGATCGCGGACGGCGCGCCGGGCAGTAGATCCACGCCATGCGTGGATGAGCCGCCCGGACGTGCATGCCGGGTTGCCGGCCAGCGGCTGGCACTACCGTCCGGTACAAGCAGTAGATCCACGCCATGCGTGGATGAGCCGCCCGGAACGGCGAACCTTATTTCGCCAGGTTCAGTTCCTTCAGCAGCTGCGGCGCCGGCGCCACTTCCTGCATGATCCACTGCATGTAGCGGCTGTCGACGGCGATCATGCGGGTCATCACCGGGTCGAACACCCAGTTGGAGCTGACCGATTCCCAGTTGCCGTCGAACGCCAGGCCGACCAGCTTCCCGTTGGCATCCAGCACCGGCGAACCGGAGTTGCCGCCGGTGATGTCCAGGTTGGACAGGAAGTTGACCGGCACCGAACCAATGCGCTTGTCTTCCAGGCCGCCGTAACGCTTGGCCTTGACTGCATCCAGCAGCGCCTTCGGCGAATCGAACGGATCTTCACCGGTTTCCTTCGCCGCCACGCCTTCCAGGGTGGTGAACGGGGTGTACTTCACGCC
The DNA here is from genome assembly GCF_004684085.1 of Stenotrophomonas maltophilia. Classification (GTDB taxonomy): domain Bacteria; phylum Pseudomonadota; class Gammaproteobacteria; order Xanthomonadales; family Xanthomonadaceae; genus Stenotrophomonas; species Stenotrophomonas maltophilia_AS. Next base: position 26,866 of record NZ_SRHZ01000022.1, on the reverse strand, counting down.
GTCCTTGCCATAGCCCATGACGTTGCCGAAGGTGATGCGCAGCGACAGGTTGGCGTCCGGGTAGACGAACTCGCCCTGACTCTTCTTGTAGTCGGCCACGGCCTGCAGGTACAGCGGACGCGCGGTCAGCGATTCGCCTTCGCGGATCTTCTTCTGCTCTTCCTGCTTCAGCAGTGCCGGCATCACGGCCACAGCGTACTGGATGGCCGGGTCGCTGCTGGCTTCAAACGCGGCGCGGTCGGCCTTGAACCACTTCAGGCGGTTGTCCAGGCTGCCCAGCTCGGTGCCGCCCAGCTTGGCCACCAGCGACTTCACCGCAGCGGCATCGCTGCCGGCCAGCCACTTGTTCAGCACCTCGTTGTCGCGCTGCGCGGCCGGCAGGGACACGTACTGGTCCAGCCAGTAGGTCTGCAGCTGCTGGTCCATCTTCGCCACGTAGCGGCGGTCCATCTGCTTCAGGCCACCTTCGATGGTGGTCAGGTCGCGCTCCTGGTAGCCCGCTTCGCGCTCGGCATCCGGCTTGCTGCGCTCGATCGACAGGCGGTACAGGGTGATCGCCGCGCCAACAGCCGAGGTGTTGTTGAACTGGCCAACGAACAGATCGCGCTCGCGGGTGGCCTTGCTGGTATCCAGGTGCTTCAGCAGCTGTGCGTGCGCGGCCAGGGCCGGCTTGCCGGCAGCGCCCTGTTTCTTCAGCCACGCCAGCACAGCGGCTTCTTCAGCCTGCTTCTGGCCGGCGGCGTCGATGCGCTTGAATCCTTCCAGCTGGCCCAGATAGTTCTTGGCCACGTTGTTCATGCTGGCCGCGGTGGCGGCGTACTTCACCTTGACGTCGGCGTCGGCCTTGCCTGCATCGGCGATCATCTTCAGCACTGCGTTGTAGTGCTTGGCGATGGTCGGGTAGGTGAAGCTGGCGGTTTCGTTGAACTCGCCGGCCAGTGCATAGCGGTTGGTGCGGCCCGGGTAGCCGGCCACCATCACGAAGTCATCGGCGCCCAGCGGCTGGTCGGCGAACTTCAGGAAGTGCTTGGGCTGGTAGGGCACGTTGTCGGCGGCGAAGGCAGCCGGCTTGCCGTCCTTGCCGACGTAGGCGCGGTAGAACGAGAAGTCACCGGTGTGGCGCGGCCACATCCAGTTGTCAACGTCGCCGCCGAACTTGCCGACGCTGCCCGGGGGCGCGTAGACCAGGCGCACGTCCTTGATTTCCATGTTGCGGAACAGGCGGTAGGTGTTGCCGCCGGAGAAGCTGTACAGGCGGCAGCGGAAGCCGGCATCGGCTTCACAGGCGGCCACCTGGGCCTTGTCGAAGGCGTCCAGCGCGCGGCTGCGGGCCAGCGGGTCGTTGCCGGCGCCGGCAATGGCGGCCTTGGCCTGGGCGGTGACGTCGGTGATCTGGTCGAGCACGAACACGCGGGCGTTCGGGCCGGCACTCAGTTCGTCGCTGAGCTTGGGCGCGTTGAAGCCGTCCTTGATCAGGTTCTTCTGCGCGGTCGAATTCAGCTGGATGGCGCCGTAAGCGCAGTGGTGGTTGGTGACCACCAGGCCCTGCGGCGAGACAAAGCTGGCGGTGCAGCCGCCGAGAGCAACCACGGCGCCCATCGGGTCGCCGGTCAGGTTGGCCAGCTGTTCCGGGGACAGCTTGAGGCCGGCCTTCTGCAGCGGGCCGGCGATTTCCGGCAGCTGCTGCGGCACCCACATGCCTTCAGCGGCATGGGCGACCTGGACCAGCGCAAGGCTGGCGACGACGGAGAATGCAAGCAGGTTCGAGCGCATGGAGCGACCCCTGGTAGTGGAACCTTCGATTGTAGCCCGCTGCCCTGCCCCGGCCCGAACCCCGGAAGTCATGGACCGGGCGCACCGACGCCCTCCACCGGGCCTGGCCCGGCGCTACCGCTTGCGCGCGCCCTCCCCGGTAGCGCCGGGCCATGCCCGACGAGCGCAGCGGCGCCGTTCGAAACAGCCGGCCAAGCGGGCCTTTCGTTCCGCCACTGCACCCGCAGCGCAACATGGGAAATCCGCGCAGGCCTCTATAATCCGCGTTTTCCCCCTGATGAGTTCCACCCCGATGGCGCAGCAAACGATGAAGGCCCTGGTCAAGCGCGAAGCAGCCAAGGGCATCTGGATGGAAGAGGTTCCGGTGCCGACCCCGGGCCCCAACCAGGTGTTGATCAAGCTGGAAAAGACCGCGATCTGCGGCACCGACCTGCATATCTACCTGTGGGACGAGTGGAGCCAGCGCACGATCAAGCCGGGCCTGACCATCGGCCATGAATTCGTCGGCCGCATTGCTGAAATCGGCCCGGGCGTGACCGGCTATGAGATCGGCCAGCGCGTCTCGGCCGAAGGCCACATCGTCTGCGGCCATTGCCGCAACTGCCGTGGCGGCCGCCCGCACCTGTGCCCGAACACCGTCGGCATCGGCGTCAACGTCAACGGCGCGTTCGCCGAATACATGGTGATGCCGGCCAGCAACCTGTGGCCGATCCCGGACCAGATCCCGTCGGAGCTGGCCGCGTTCTTCGACCCGTACGGCAATGCCGCGCACTGCGCACTGGAATTCAACGTGATCGGTGAGGACGTGCTGATCACCGGCGCCGGCCCGATCGGCATCATCGCAGCGGGCATCTGCAAGCACATCGGTGCGCGCAACGTGGTGGTCACCGACGTCAACGATTTCCGCCTGAAGCTGGCCGCCGACATGGGCGCCACCCGCGTGGTCAACGTCGCCAACACCTCGTTGAAGGACGTGATGAAGGAACTGCACATGGAGGGCTTCGACGTGGGCCTGGAAATGAGCGGCAACCCGCGCGCGTTCAACGACATGCTCGACTGCATGTACCACGGCGGCAAGATCGCCATGCTCGGCATCATGCCCAAGGGCGCCGGCTGCGACTGGGACAAGATCATCTTCAAGGGCCTGACCGTGCAGGGCATCTACGGCCGCAAGATGTACGAGACCTGGTACAAGATGACCCAGCTGGTGCTGTCTGGTTTCCCGCTGGGCAAGGTGATGACCCACCAGCTGCCGATCGACGACTTCCAGAAGGGCTTCGACCTGATGGAAGAAGGCAAGGCCGGCAAGGTTGTGTTGAGCTGGAACTGATCCGGCCCACGGTAGCGCCGGGCCATACCCGGCGTCGCCGAACACCCGCCGGGCATGGCCCGGCGCTACCGGATAGAGAAAGGCGCCCATGGGGCGCCTTTTTCGTAAAGCGTGCCAGGCAAGCCTGGCACCTACCGTAACGCCTCGGCGTTACTTTCCGACCGCCACGCTCAGCATCACCCGGCTGTGGGCCAGCTTGCCGGAGTTGTCACGGCCATTGCCGTCGGTGCCGTAGTAGCCCAGGCCAACGTTGAACAAGCCGAACTGGCGCGCGACGCCGACGTTCCAGTCGGTGTAATCCTTGGCGATGCCATCTTCGAAGGTGCTGCGACCGACGTTGGCGTTCAAGGTGAAGTCCTTCGGCAGGCCCCAGCTGCCGCCCAGGCCGAAGTACCAGCCATCGGTGCTGCTGTTCCACACATCGTTGCTGTAGGCCACCGTCAGCTTGTAGGTGTCATCCAGCGTGGTGGTGGTGATCAGCTCGTTGTAGTTCTGGCGGCTGGACTTGAGGTAGGTGTAGCGGTTCAGCAGCACGTCGAAGTTGACGCGCTCGGTGACGTCCACGCCGTAGCCGATCAGGTAGTCGATTTCGGTCTTCGGATCGCCCGGACCGAAGTCCACGCCCGAGCCCCAGACGCCGGCATACAGGCCGACCGGGCTGGTGTAGGTGAAACCAGCCTGCAGGGTCGGATCCTCATCGGTCTGCGACACACCACGGAACAGGTAATCGGAAACGGCAGTGACGTTCCAGCTGTACGGCGATTCGTTTTCCTGGGCGCTGGCGGCGAACGGGGCGGCCAGGGTCAGGGCAGCGGCAATGGCGAGGCAGGCACGGGCGTGCTTCATGAGCGTCTCCGGTGGGGGCGGTGGCGTGGAAGGCGGTAGCGGGCGTAGCAGCCGGAGCGCGACAGCTCCGGTTCACGAATTCTTAACCAGTTTGCTATTGCGATGCAACATGTGCCGGCCGTGGCGATGGCCCATCCGGAGCGGTTGGTGAGCAACGATGCCCGGTAGAATCAGCGGTTTCCCCGTTCAGAGCCGTGCCCACGCCATGACCGACGCCTCCTCCGCCCTGACCCGCCACTACGCCGAGGAACTGGACGCCATCCGCGCCCAGGGCCTGTTCAAGTCCGAGCGGATCATCACCAGCCCGCAGTCGGCCGAGATCACCCTCGATGACGGCCGCACGGTGCTGAACTTCTGCGCCAACAACTACCTGGGCCTGGCCGACCATCCGGACCTGATCCAGGCCGCGAAGGACGCGCTGGACAGCCATGGTTTCGGCATGGCCTCGGTGCGCTTCATCTGCGGCACCCAGGACCTGCACAAGCAGCTGGAAGCACAGATCGCCAGCTTCTTCGGCAAGCAGGACACCATCCTGTACGCGGCCTGCTTCGATGCCAATGGCGGCCTGTTCGAGCCGCTGCTCGGCGAGAACGACGCCATCATTTCCGACGCGCTGAACCATGCCTCGATCATCGACGGCGTGCGCCTGTGCAAGGCCAAGCGCTTCCGCTACGCCAACTGCGACATGGCCGACCTTGAAGCGCAGCTGCAGGCCGCTGATGCCGCCGGCTGCAAGACCAAGCTGATCACCACCGACGGCGTGTTCTCGATGGACGGCTTCATCGCCCCGCTGGACGAAATCACGGCGCTGGCGAAGAAGTACAACGCGCTTGTGCACATCGACGAATGCCACGCCACCGGCTTCCTCGGCGCGACCGGCCGCGGCTCGGCCGAGGTCAAGGGCGTGCTGGAGAAGATCGACATCATCACCGGCACCCTGGGCAAGGCCATGGGCGGTGCACTGGGTGGTTTCACCTGCGCCAGCGCCGAAGTGATCGAACTGCTGCGGCAGCGCTCGCGTCCCTACCTGTTCTCCAACTCGTTGCCGCCGCACGTGGTCGCCGCCGGCATCAAGGCGTTCGAGATGCTGGCCGCTGCCGATGACCTGCGCAGCACCCTGGCCGAAAACACCGCCTACTTCCGCGAGAAGATGACCGCTGCCGGCTTCGACGTGAAGCCTGGCGTGCATCCGATCAGCCCGGTAATGCTGTACGACGCACCGCTGGCGCAGAAGTTCGCCGAGCGCCTGCTGGAAGAAGGCATCTACGCGATCGGTTTCTTCTTCCCGGTGGTGCCCAAGGGCCAGGCGCGCATCCGCACCCAGATCAGCGCCGCGCACAGCCGCGAGCACCTGGACCGTGCCATCGATGCGTTCACCCGCATCGGCGTCGAGCTGGGCGTGATCAAGGGCTGATGACGCCCCCGGGGTCGGATCCCTTTCCGCAGGAAAGGGCTCTGACCCCAGCAACAGCTTCCGCGCTACGCGCTCGCCGGGCATGGCCCGGCGCTACCGAAATGACGCGCATTGCGCGTCATTTCTTTTTCTTCTTGCCCTTCGGTTCGTCCTTGCTGGCCACCACCACCGGCTTGGCAGCAGCATCCTGGCCGTTGCCCTTGGCCACACGGATGCCATTGGCCTTCATCCATGCGTCGAACTGGTCGGCGGTCATCTTCTGGTCGCCGTTGCTCATCAGGAAGCGGTAGCTGCCGCGACCGTCCAGTTCCGGGGTCTTCACTTCCACCACCGGGGTCTCGGCCGGCGTTTCCGCCTTGGCCACCTTCTTGTGGCCGCCACAGGCAGTGAGCAGCACCATCGGCAGCAGCAGGCCTGCGCAGCGCAGGGTGTGATTGAGGGTCGGGTGGTACATGGGCAGGCTCCGTTCGGGAAATTCAACAACCAGGCGCCCCCTACGCCTGGAACGGTGGCCGGCGGGCGCCGGCCGCGGGCGATGATCAGCCCGTTGCAGCGGCCCCCAGCCGCTGCTGGTCGCTGACCTCCAGCACCCGCCACTGGCCCTTGCCGAGATCGCCGAGCGTGAGCTCTCCGATCGCAACCCGGACCAACCGCAGCACCTGCAGGTCGAATGCCGCCAACAGGCGACGGATATGGCGGTTGCGCCCCTCGTCGAGGACCACCTCCAGCCACGCGGTCTTGTCGCCGCTGCGCAGCACGCGCACGGCCTGGGCAACCAGGAACTCGCCCTCGTCTTCGACACCGGCGCGCAGCGCTGCCAGGATGTCCTCGTCGGGCAGGCGGTCCACCTGTACGTGATAGGTCTTCTGCGGCCCGGTCTGCGGATCGGTCAGATGCGCGGCCCACTGCGGATCATTGCTGAACAACAGCAGGCCTTCACTGGCCTTGTCCAGCCGCCCGACCGGCGCGATCCACGGCAGGCCGGCACCATCGAAACAGCGGTACACGGTGTCGCGGCCGCGCTCGTCCTGCGCGGTCGTCACTACCCCGCGCGGCTTGTTGAGCATCAGGTACAGGCGCTGCGGTGCGCCCATCGGCTGGCCGTCGACCTCGATCGGCGGCGCCGGGCTGGCAATCGGGAATTCCGGATCACGGACAATGCGCCCGGCGACACGAACACGGCCATCGGCGATCCAGCGCGCGGCCTCGCTGCGCGAGCACACGCCGGCCTTGGACAGCACGCGCGCCAGACCATGGCGCACGCCGCTGGAGGCGTTCGGATTCGCACGCCCACGCGAGGCGTGGGAGCGGGCAGCGGGGGCGGCAGGTGGGCGGCGCGTGCGCAAGCCTCTGCTCCCCGCGTCGCTTACTTCTTGTCGACCGGCTTGGTTTCAGCCGGTGCTTCGGCTGCAGCCGGCGTAGCCGCAGGAACCGGACGGGCCTTGACCACACGCACGCCGCGCGCCTTCATCCAGGCGTCGAACTCTTCGGCGGTCATGCGCTTGCCGTTCTGGCTCATGTCGAAGCGCCACGGCGTGTTGTCGAACTCGGTCTGCGGCTTGTAGGCCGCCGGATCGTTCGGCTTCACCGCCGGCGCGCTCGGAATGGCCTTGGCGATGTTCTGGCAACCATCGATGCGCAGTCGCTGCAGCACCTGGTCCAACGACTGCGACGGATCGTAGTTGCCGCTCAGCACGCCGGCCGGCATGCCCAGCTGGTTGCCGCGGATGTACAGCTCGTCAGCCACCGGCGCGATGGTCGTGGCCGGCAACGGCAGCGGCGAGGCGCTGGTGTTGACCGAGCAATCAACCGCAGCGTGGGCGGCGGGAACCAGGGCCAGCGCCAGGACGGCGGCCGATGCAGAGCGCAGCATGAAGGGCATCCAGGAAAGGAAGTGACGCGGCGAGTTTAGCAATGCCGCGACAGCTTTCAAGCGCCACTTTCAATGAATACGGCAACTCATTGGTTTTAGACGAAAATTACTGACGAACGGTCGACTACCAACGGATGATTCGGGGGGTTCCGGGCATTCCGGGCCGCAGAAACAACAAGACCCGGCCGAAGCCGGGTCCTGCTGTGTCTTACTGGCAGAGCGTCAGAACTTAGTTCTGGACGTTCAGCTCGGTACGACGGTTCTTGGCGCGACCTTCCGGGTTGTCCGAACCATCCGGGTTGGTGTTCGGAGCAATCGGACGGCTCTCGCCGTAGCCGATCGGGCCGACCAGACGACCGGCGTCAACGCCGTTCTTGGTCAGGTAGTTGTACACGGCGGTAGCACGACGCTCCGACAGCTTCTGGTTGTAAGCGTCGGTACCCTTCGAGTCGGTGTGACCGGCAACTTCAACGCGCAGATCCGGGTAACGCTTCAGGATCTCGGTGGCTTCGCTCAGGATGGCCACGGCGTCCGGACGCAGGTTCGACTTGTCGAAGTCGAAGTTCACGCCCTTCAGGTCGATCGAGACCGGCACCGGGCAACCGTCCGGACCGATGGTCTGACCCGGCTGCGAGTTCGGGCACTTGTCGTCGCAGTTGTTGACGCCGTCACCGTCGTCATCCAGGTCGGCGCAGCTCGGAGCAACCGGAGCCGGAGCAACGGTGGCAGCAACCGGAGCCGGGCCCAGCGGGATCACGACGCCGACCGAAGCCAGCACGTCGCCGAACCAGTCTTCCTTCGGAGCAGCAATGCTCTTGTCGTCGAAGACAGCGCGGTAGGCCACTTCGGCGCGCACAGCAACGCGCTTCTCGAAGGTGGTCTGCAGGCCGACGCCGAGCTTGGCGGCAACGTTGCCGTCCTTACGCTCGCGCGGACCATTGGCGTTCAGTGCCGGGTACTCTTCTTCCGACTTCTGGTAGCCCAGGCCACCCAGGATGTACGGGTTCCAGCCGCGGCCTTCCTTGATGAAGTGGCGACGCAGGTCCAGCGAGACGCCGTACTGCGACCAGTTCAGGTCCTTGTTCGAATCGAAGTTCGGGTTCTGATAGTTCAGCTCACCGTCCAGCGACCAGTTCGGGCTGATGAACTTGCCCAGGCCCAGGGTCACGAACGGAGCGTCATTGGTCAGACGGTCGCTGTCCTGGAAGTTGAAGCCGGCCGAACCGGTCAGGTACCAGCGGTCATCGAACTCCTGCGCGGAAGCAGCCTGGGCAAAAGCCAGACCACCCAGCAGCGCGGCAGTAAGGATCTTCTTGTTCATTGAGTACAGCTCCTATTTCGGGGGTATGAAACCGGTAGAGGCATGGGCCAGCACTACTGCGTCGAAGCTCGACAGCCGATTCAGCACGCCACCGCCGCGAACATTATGCTCAGGCGGGTGAAGGTCATGTTAACAGTCCCGTAACATGTGAAGTGTTGTGCCCGACCCTCCACCGGTCCGACGTTGAAACCCTATACAGGATGATGAAAATCCGCAAGACCCTCGCGCTGCAAGGGTTTGACGGGATTTAAGTGCGAAAAGCGACATTCTTCGCCACACACTGCATCACAGGATTCAGCGCGTTTGCGGAAAGGTGAGGAACCTTATGATGAGAACACGTACCCAGCCGGAGCCGTGATGAAAGCCGTCGCCCTGAGTCGTGAATCATGCCCTGCCCTGCACGATATCCATCTGCCTCCGCCGTTGCCTCCGGGCGGCCGTGACCTGCTGGTCCGGGTCGAGGCGATCTCGGTCAATCCCGCCGACGGCAAGCAACGCGCCGCCACCCATCCGGCCACGCTCGACGTCCCCCGCGTACTCGGCTGGGACGCCGCCGGCGTGGTCGAGGCGATCGGCGACGAGGCCAGTCTGTTTGCTTCCGGCGACGAGGTCTATTACGCCGGTGATGTGACCCGCCCCGGCTGCAATGCGCAGTACCAGCTGGTGGACGAACGCCTGGTCGCACGCAAGCCCACCACCCTCGACTTCGCCGAGGCCGCTGCGCTGCCACTGACCACCCTCACCGCTTGGGAACTGCTGTTCGAGCGCATGCCATTGCGGCTGGACGACCGACGCCAGTCCGGCCAGCACCTGCTTGTGATCGGCGGCGCGGGGGGCGTCGGCTCGATGGCGATCCAGCTGGCCCGCCACGCCGGCTTCGAGGTGATCGCCACCGCGTCCCGCGAGGCCTCGATCGACTGGTGCCGGCGCATGGGCGCCCAGCACGTGATCGACCACCGGCAACCCCTGCTGCCCCAACTGCAGGCGGCGGGCATCGATGCGGTGCAGGTCGCCCTCAACCTGGCCGACACCGACCACTACTGGGACGAGCTGGGTGAGCTGCTGGCGCCGCAGGGACATGTCGGCCTGATCGTCGAACCGCGCGGCCCGCTGCGCATCGGCGATCCCTACAAGGCCAAGTGCATCGGCATCCACTGGGAATTCATGTTCGCGCGCTCGCGGTTCGCCACCGCCGACCGCATCGAGCAGCACCGCATCCTCAGCCGTGCGGCCAGCATGATCGACGCCGGCCAGCTGCGCGGTACCCTCAGCGAGACGCTGGGCACGATCAATGCGGAAAATCTGGACATCGCGCATCAGCGCCTGGCCAGCGGGCGCACGGTGGGCAAGCTGGCACTGGCCGGTTGGGACGACTGAGCCGGGCTGGAACACCGATGTAGAGCCGAGCCCGTGCTCGGCCATGCGGCCTGATCGTAGAGTCGAGCCTGCTCGACTGATTCATCAGGAGCAGTCGAGCAGGCTCGACTCTCCTGTAGCGGCGGATTGGCTGGCATCTGTATCTATGGAAGTTGCTGGATCAGGACTACGGTGGAAACAGATCACCCTCCCCCGAGCCTGCCATGCCCACCGCCCTGCCCCTGCGCCTGCTGCAACTGATCACCGGGCTGTTCCTGTACGGCTTTGGCGCCTCGCTGATGATCCGCGCAGCGATCGGCGTGGCCCCCTGGGATGTGCTGTCGCAGGGCATCGCCGCACAGACCCCGCTGTCGTTCGGGCTGGCCACCAACGTGATCGGCGCGCTGGTGCTGCTGCTCTGGTGGCCGCTGCGGCAGAAGCCCGGCGTCGGCACCGTCCTCAACGTCATGCTGATCGGCCCTTCGGCCCAGTTCGGGCTGTGGCTGCTGCCGCCAGCCGTCGGCCTCGGCTGGCAGCTGGCGATGTTCTGCGCCGGCATGCTGCTGGTCGCGCTGGCCACCGGGCTGTACATCGGCGCCAAGCTCGGCCCCGGTCCGCGTGACGGCCTGATGACCGGCCTGCACGCGCGCACCGGCTGGCCGATCTGGAAGGTGCGCAGCCTGATCGAGGGCAGCGTGCTGCTGCTGGGCTGGTGGCTGGGTGGCAACGTCGGCGTCGGCACGCTGGCCTTCGCCCTGCTGATCGGCCCGCTGTGCGGGGTGACGCTGGGCTGGTTCGGAATTGGCAAAACACCGTCGGCGCCTGCTTCCGGTAGCGCCGGGCCATGCCCGGCGAGCGCACAGCGCGGCAAGGGTTGATCGCGTCGCCGGGCATGGCCCGGCGCCACCCCGCCGTGCGGCGGCCCTTGCTCCGGCCGCCGTTTCGCGGCACGCTTCGCGCTTCCGTACGCAAGCGTATCGACCATGTCGCCAGCCAACGAAAGCACCTATCCCCATCTGTTCGCCCCGCTGGACCTGGGCTTCACCCAGCTGCGCAACCGCGTACTGATGGGCTCGATGCACACCGGCCTGGAAGATCGCGCCCGCGACTTCCCGCGGCTGGCGGCCTATTTCGCCGAACGCGCCGAGGGCGGCGTCGGCCTGATCGTCACCGGTGGCTTCGCACCGAACGTGGTGGGCTGGCTGAAGCCGTTCGGCGGCAAGCTGTCCTGGCCCTGGGAAGTGCGCCCGCACCGCCAACTGACCGGCGCTGCGCACCAGCACGGCGCGAAGATCTGCCTGCAGCTGCTGCACGCTGGCCGCTACGCCTATCACCCGCTGTCGGTGGCGCCGTCCAAGCTGAAAGCGCCGATCAATCCGTTCACCCCGCGCGCGCTCTCGGCCAGTGGCGTCGAACGCCATATCGCCGACTACGCACGCAGCGCGAAGCTGGCCCGCGAAGCCGGCTACGACGGCGTCGAAGTGATGGGCTCGGAGGGCTACCTCATCAACGAGTTCATCGCCCCGCGCACCAACAAGCGCGCCGACGCCTGGGGGGGCGACGCACGCCAGCGCATGCGCTTCGCGGTGGAGATCGTGCGCCGCATCCGCGAGGCCTGCGGCCCGGACTTCATCATCATCTACCGCCTGTCGCTGGTGGATCTGGTCGACGACGGCAGCAACTGGGAAGAAATCGTGCGGCAGGCGCAGGCGATCGAGGCGGCCGGCGCAACGATCATCAATTCCGGCATCGGCTGGCACGAAGCACGCATTCCGACCATCGCCACCTCGGTGCCGCGCGCAGCCTTCGCCGGGGTCACCGCCAAGCTCAAGCCGTATGTGAAGGTGCCGCTGGTGGCGACCAACCGCATCAATATGCCCGACGTCGCCGAGCGCATCCTCGCCGATGGCGGTGCCGACATGGTATCGCTGGCACGCCCGCTGCTGGCCGACCCGCAGTGGCCGAACAAGGCCCGCGCCGGCCGCGCCGAGGCGATCAACACCTGCATCGCCTGCAACCAGGCGTGCCTGGACCACGTGTTCGAGAACAAGCTGGCCAGCTGCCTGGTCAATCCGCGCGCCGCACACGAGACCGAGCTGGTCTATCGCCCCACCGCCACGGCGAAGAAGGTTGCCGTGGTCGGTGCTGGCCCCGCCGGTCTGGCCTGTGCCACGGTGGCCGCCGAACGTGGTCACCAGGTCACCCTGTTCGATGCCAACGAGGAGATCGGCGGCCAGTTCAATGTGGCCAAGCGCATCCCCGGCAAGGAAGAATTCCACGAGACCCTGCGCTACTTCCGCCACAAGCTGCAGGAAACCGGCGTGCAGCTGCGCCTCGGCACCCGCGCCGATGCCGCCAACCTGGCAGGATTCGACGAGGTGGTGCTGGCCACCGGCATCACCCCGCGCAAGGTCGACTTCCCCGGCGCCGACCACGCCAAGGTGATCAACTACCTGGACGTGCTGCTGGGCCGGGTTGAGGTCGGCACCAATGCGGCGATCATCGGCGCCGGTGGCATCGGCTTCGATGTCGGCGAGTTCCTCAGCCACGCCGGTGAGTCGCCCTCGCTGGACCCGCAGCGCTGGATGGCCGAATGGGGCGTGGATGCCAGCTTCGAGGCCCGCGGCTCACTGGGCCGGCCCGAGGTCGAGACATCACCGCGGCGGCTGTGGCTGCTGCAGCGCAGCCCGGGCAAACCCGGCGCGCGGCTGGGCAAGACCACCGGCTGGATCCACCGCGCCACGCTGAAGGCCAAGGGTGTGCGCATGCTCGGCGGCGTCGAGTACCTGGGGGTGGACGACGAGGGCCTGCGCATCCGCGTGGAAGGCAGCGAACAGCTGCTGCCGGTCGACCATGTGGTGATCTGCGCCGGGCAGGAACCGAACCGTGCATTGCAGGCCGAACTGCAGGCCGCCGGCATCAACGCGCAGCTGATCGGCGGTGCCGATGTGGCGGCCGAACTGGATGCGAAGCGGGCCATCGACCAGGGCAGCCGGGTCGCCGCCGCGCTCTGATGAGCGCCTGAATGGGGGCCGGAATGTGATTTCCGTCACCCCTGCCGAACCTGAATGTCAAGCCGGACGGTTCACGATGCGTTCGGCTATCCCCCCCTACCTTGCGCCATCTTCCGCTCACCAGCCAGTTTCCGGTGAGCCGGCGCAGCCCCCTCGATCGGTACTGATCGTTCTTTTGGGGCTGCCCACGGGGCGGCCCCGATGGCCGCCTCCCCATGACGCCAAGTCGTACCCCGCCTCCTGTCGCCCCCGCGGCCGGAACCGGAGCGTGCGGCCCATACGGAGCAAGGAGTTATATGAAACTGGCCTGGATTCTCTGGCTGTCGCAGTTGTTGCCGCAGCCGGCCGCTGATTCACTGTGTTTGAGCACCACCGTTTACCTGGAAGCCCGCGACCAGACCCTGCGTGGCCAGCAGGCCGTGGCCGAGGTCGCCCTGCGCCGTCTCGACAGTGGCCTGTGGGGCGACTCGATGTGCCAGGTGGTTACCGCGCGCAAGCAGTTCGCACCGACCATCGTCTCCCCCGGCACCCAGCTGGGCAATGACGCGGCCTGGAGCGAGGCGATGAACGTGGCCTTCGACGCCGAGCGCAACTGGGCGCTGCCGGCCGGCGAGCGCCGCGAGATCGTGCCCGGTGCCAGCCACTTCGCTGCGCTGTCCATCGCCAGCCCGAATTGGCGCAATGCCTACCAGGTGGCCACCATCGGCGATCACACCTTCTATAAGGTGCAGAACCTCAAGCCGCGGCAGTCGTAACGATCCGTACTGGCGGCAGCGTTGCCGCCTGCCGGCAGGCTCTGGGATAGTGGGCGTTTCCCGCCCGCATCACCTGGAGTTCCCATGAAGCTGTACAGCAAGCCCGGTGCCTGTTCCACCGCCGACCACATCGCCCTGCAGTGGACCGGCCAGCCGTTCGAGGTTGAACTGCTGAACAAGGACACCCTGAAGGGTCCGGAATTCCTCAAGATCAATCCGGCCGGCGCCGTTCCCGCACTGGTCGACGGCGATTTCGTGCTGCTGCAGAACGCCGCGATCATGGGCTATATCGCCGACAGCTTCCCGCAGGCCGGCCTCGGCGGCGATGGCAGCCCGCGCCAGCGCGCAGAAGCCACCCGCTGGCTGGCCTTCGTCAATTCCGATGTGCATCCGGCGTTCTCGCCGCTGTTCTCGCCGGGCAAGTTCATTGCCGACGAAGGCCAGTACGACGCGATCCGCGCCGCCGCACACAAGCGCCTGCGTGGCCTGTTCGAAACCGCCGACACGCAGCTGGCAGACAAGCAGTGGCTGGCCGGCTTCCGCAGCTACGCCGACCCGTACTTCTACATCACCCTGCGCTGGGCAGCCGGCGCCAAGGTCGATCTGTCCGGGCTGGACAACCTGGCCGCCTACAAGGCGCGCATGGATGCCGATGCCGGCGTGCAGGCCGCACTGAAGGCCGAAGGCCTGGCCTGATCGTGACCTGGGGTCAGTGCCGTTCGCGTGGCGAACGGATCTGACCCAAATGGCTGCTGGGGCGGGGTCGGATGCGTCTGCGCAGCAGACGGCTCTGACCCCATCGGTTCCAGCGGTGCAATCAACCGATCTGGCGGATCACTTCGCCTTTCGCATCACGCAGGTAGGTCGGCACCACTTCGATGCGCAGCGCATCGGCCAGCAGGTAGATGCCGCGCTCGGCACGCACCTCGGCAAGCGCCTGAAGCCCTGCCTCGTCCAGCGCCCAGCGCGCGTTGTCGACAGACACCTCGCCGGCTTCATCGCGCCCGGCTGGAATGAACTCCCACTGCCGCTCGCGGCTGACCAGCTCCAGTGATTTGCCGTGGCGCAGGCGCAGAGGCAGCAACTCGCACACGCTGGCCACCTGGCCCGCGCCCAGCACCAGCGTGGTAACACCGGCCTCCTGGCGCCAGTCCAGCGTCTCGATGAACAACATGCCGGTACTGGAGCCTTCGCGCTCGCTGCCGGCGCGCACCTGTGCGGCCAGCGCTGGATCGTCCAGCAGGTTGCCGCGATGCAGGTCACTGATCCACAGCGGCATCGCCGGCTGCAGCACCTGCAGCACGCCGCGCGTCGACCAGCGCTTGACCGCCTCCATTTCCTCATCGGTCAGCCCGACCAGCTGCAGGAACTGCAGATGGCCATTGGCGGTATCGCGCGCCGGCAACTGAGGGTCGGCGACGAAGGCCAGGTGGCACAACCGCGTGTCGGTCTCCAGCGCGATCGGGCCATTGGCATTGAGGTGGTGACCGTCCTCGAACACGTTGCCGCTGCCGAACACATAGCGCGCCAGGTTCTGCAGCAGGTTCATCGGCCACACCGGCGGCGTGCTGTCGGCGTTCTCATCGGCAGCCGCCGCCAGACGGAAGGTCAGCTCGAAGCCATAGCCACTGGTAGCGGCATCGCTGCTCTCCTTGGCGTACAGCTCGGAGAAGCCATAGGTGATGTAGTGCCAGTGCGGTACAGGCGCATCCGCCCAGTACACACTGATGCCATCCAAGGGGTCCTGGCCACCCAGCGTGTACGGAAGCGCCGTGCCGTAGTGACGCGGCTCCTGGCCGGCATACATTGGCGCCAGCGCTGCGTTGATCGCGTCCCAGCCGGGGGTATCGGTGTCGTCGTGGTCGTCCTGCACGGGAGACTCCTTGTGGAAGTGAACCGGTCACTTTACGTGGTGGCTCAGGCCTGTACGACCTCGCTGCTGCCACCCACCAGTGCCGCTTGGGTTTCCTGCCACCAACGCTGCGCCAGCGCCGGGCTGCGCGCCTTGCCGACGGCCGTCAGCAACTCCGGGCACAAGCGCTCCAACGCCCGTGCATCGGTACAGCGTTCAATCTTCAACTGCATGAAGTAGCCCTTCAGGCCCAGATGGCGGCGCACGGCCTCGCTCATCGCGTCGTACAGCTGCTGGTACAGCGCCGGGTCCTGTTCGCGGCCCGTGCTGATGCCGCGCACCGGTGCCACATCGGCGCTTCCGCCGATCACTTCGATCAGGCCCTGCGCCGACAATTGTTCCAGTGCATCGGGTGGCGCACGCAGGCCTTCGAACAGGCCACGCAGTTCAGTGTCATCACGTTGGCCATCGACCATCAGCAGGATCGAACGCAGCGCCGCCGGCAGCCGGCGCGCGCGGTCTTCGATTTCCTGGCGGCCAGCAGCCGTCTTGGCGTGCAGCAATGCCATTGCATCCCCCCGATCCTTGATGCGCTTCATCTGCGCGCCCGGACGGACGCGCCCCCTTGCCCGCCATCGTCGGAGCCTGCGCAGCTTCCCCGAAGCGCAGGCCCTGTTGCAGATCGATGACAGGCCGAGCTTAGCGCATGTCTGGCGGATGGGTAGCGCCAGGCCATGCCTGGCGGCTTTTCCGCGCTTTGCGCTCGCCGGGCATGGCCCGGCGCTACCAGACCGGTTACCGCCCCAGCGCCCGGCGGATCTCCTCCAGTGCGCTGGGATCATCCAGCGTCGACAGGTCTCCCGGGTCGCGCTGCTCGGCCAGCGCCTGCAGCGAGCGCCGCAGCAGCTTGCCCGAACGGGTCTTGGGCAGCGCATTGACCACGTGCACGTGCGCCGGGCGCGCAACCGCACCGAGCGAGGCAGTCACCGTCGCCATCATCTCGGCCACCACCGGCGCCGGATCCTCGCCATCGAGCCCCTGCCTGAGAGTGACGAACACCAGCGGCACCTGCCCCTTCAGTTCGTCCTTGACCCCGATCACTGCGGCCTCGGCCACGCGCGGGTGGCTGGAAATGGCTTCTTCGATTTCGCGCGTGCCCAGTCGATGCCCGGCCACGTTGATCACATCGTCGGTGCGGCCGAGGATGAAGGTGTAGCCATCGTCATCGCGGATCGCCCAGTCCAGCGAGCTGTACAGCAGCTCCTTGAAGTGGCTGAAATAGCTCTGCAGGAAGCGGCTGTCGTCGTTCCACACCGTGCTCATGCAGCCCGGCGGCAACGGCGGGGTCATCACCAGCACGCCCTTCTGGCCCGGCGCGACTTCTTCGCCGGTGTTCTCATCGATCACCTTCATCCGGTAACCGAGGTTGGGGAAGCCCGGCGAACCGAAGCGCACCGGCTTCATCTCCAGGCCCGGCAGCAGGGTCAGCGCCGGCCAGCCGGTTTCGGTCTGCCAGTAGTTGTCGATGATCGGCTTGCCCAGCGCTTCACTGATCCAGTGCGCGGTGGGTTCGTCCAGCGGCTCGCCCGCCAGGAACAGATACTTCAGCGCACGCAGGTCGTGGCGATGGATGAAGTCCGCGTCGTGCTTCTTCAGCACGCGGATGGCGGTGGGCGAAGAGAACATCGTGCGCACGTTGTACTGTTCGCACAGTGCCCACCAGATGCCCGGGTCCGGGTTGGTCGGCAGTCCTTCGTACAGCAGCGACGTGCAGCCGCCGATCAGCGGGCCGTACACGTTGTAGGAGTGACCCACGGCCCAGCCGACGTCGGAGGTGGAGAACATGACCTGCCCCGGCCTGCAGTCGAACACCGTCTCCATCGACTGTGCCATCGCCACCGCGTATCCGCCCACGTCGCGTTGCACGCCCTTCGGCTTGCCGGTGGTACCGGAGGTGTACAACAGATAGCTCGGCTCGCTCGATTCCAGCCACTGGACCGGCACGTCGGTTTCGCCGATCTGTGCACGCAGCGCGGCGTAGTCCACGTCGCGGCCTGCCACGCGTGGTTCGGCTGCATCCAGACCACGCGATACGATCAACACATGCGGTGGCGGCGAAGCCGCTTCGGCGCAGGCCGCGTCGACCATCGCCTTGTAGGGAATCAGTTTGCCACCACGCATGCCGGCATCGGCGGCGATCAGCAGCTTGGGCTTTGCGTCGTCGATGCGCAGCGCGAGGTTGTGCGCGGCGAAGCCACCGAATACTACCGAGTGCACCGCACCGATACGCGCGCACGCAAGCATGGCGAATACCGCTTCGGCCATGTTCGGCATGTAGATCACCACGCGGTCGCCGTGGCCGACGCCAAGGTGCTTGAGCACGGCGGCGAAGTCGTTCACCTCGCGATACAACTGGCGATAGGTGATCTCGCGGGTGCTGTTGGTTTCGGTGGAGATTGCGACCAGTGCGAGCTGGTCGGGACGATCCGCCAAGTGGCGATCGACGGCGTTGTAGCAGAGATTGGTTTCGCCGCCGACGAACCAGCGCCGGAACGGCGGATTGCTGTAGTCCAGCACCTGCTGCGGCGGTTTGTGCCAATGGATGCGCTTGGCTTCCTCGCCCCAGAAGGCCTCCGGCTCGTCGATCGAGCGACGGTAGGTTTCCTCGTAGTTCATGACGCAGCCCTCCCAGACAAAGTCATGGGTTCGAGGATAGTCCGGCGCTGCCGCGCGGGCCGCCCTACCTTGGTAGGGGGTGGGTTTGTTCTGCAGGGCTGCGCCCTGCACCCGCCGAGGCTTCAAGCCAAGGCAGCGTCAAGAGCTGGGTATCCGTGGGATGGCGGGATGGGTCCGGTTGCGGGGGACGCCGTGAATACGTCCCTGTAGGCTCGGTCGCGCCATCCATGGCGCTCACGCCCCCGCAACCGGACCCACCCCGCCTTCGACAGATTGCCGATGCCTGGTAGATCCACGCCATGCGTGGATGCTCTTGAAATTCAATTCGAATATTCGAATCCGATCGACATTCATCCACGCATGGCGTGGATCTACCAGACCGACGAAATCTGTCAGAGGTGGGGCGCAGCCCTGCCGATACACCTACTCTCTAGAACGGAGTCGCGGACTCGAACGCGAGCGCCTCGCCCGTCACCGGGTGGGTGAACTGCAGCTTCCGCGCATGCAGGTGCACGCGCTGCGCAGGTGCAGCGCCATACAGCACATCACCGACGATGGGATGGCCGAGGCTGGCCATGTGCAGGCGCAGCTGATGGCTGCGGCCGGTGACCGGCTCCAGCTCCACGCGAGTGCGCTGCGCTTCAACATCGCGGGCAAGCACACGCCAGTATGTCAGCGCAGGTTTGCCACGTTCGTGGTCAACCATCTGCTTCGGCCGGTTCGGCCAGTCCACGATCAACGGCAGGTCCACCTCACCGGCCTCAGTTTCCAGCAGACCCTGCACGATGGCCTCGTAGCGCTTGCCGACCCGGCGCTGCTCGAACTGCATCGACAACGCCGCCTGCATGTCCTTGCCACGCGCATGCAGCAAGAGGCCCGAAGTCACCTGGTCCAAGCGATGCACGGTCAGCGCATCCGGGTACAACGCCTGCAAACGCGCGATCACGCAGTCCTGGTTCTCGGCGCTGCGGCCAGGCACGGACAGCAGGCCGGCCGGCTTTTCCGCCACCAGCAGCGCGTCGTCGATGTAATGCAGGTGGATCATCAGGTTCTATCCGTCCAAACAAAAACGGGGAAGCCGAAGCTTCCCCGTTTTCTGCGTTCCGACCAACGGTCGGTACCTACCTCGATGGAAGACGTACCGACCGGAGCCGGTACCGACTGCATCAGCCCAGCAGGTGGGCGACGCCGGAGCGTTCTTCTTCCAGCTCGGCCAGGGTCTTGTCGATGTACTTCTGGCTGGAGTCGTCGATCGGCAGATCCTTGACCAGGGTGTACTTGCCGTTTTCGGTGGTCACGGCGAAGCCGAAGATCACACCTTCCGGAATGCCGTAGGAACCGTCGGACGGCACGCCCATGGTGACCCACTTGCCGTTGCTGCCCAGCACCCAGTCACGCACGTGGTCGATGGCAGCGTTGGCGGCCGAAGCAGCCGAGGACGAGCCACGGGCTTCGATGATCGCCGCGCCACGCTTGCCGACGGTCGGGATGAAGGTGTTGGCGTTCCACTCCTGATCGTTGATTGCATCGGCAATCGACGCACCATCGGCGGTGGCGAAACGGTAGTCCGGGTACATGGTCGGGCTGTGGTTGCCCCACACGACCAGCTTCTCCATGCCACCGACCGGCTTGCCGAGCTTCGCCGACAGCTGGCTCAGCGCGCGGTTGTGGTCCAGGCGCAGCATGGCGGTGAAGTTTTCCGGCTTCAGGTCCGGCGCCGACTTCATCGCGATGTAGGCATTGGTGTTGGCCGGGTTGCCGACCACCAGCACCTTCACGTCACGGCTGGCGACCTTGTTCAGCGCCGCGCCCTGGGCGGTGAAGATCTTGGCGTTTTCCAGCAGCAGGTCCTTGCGCTCCATGCCCGGGCCACGCGGACGCGCGCCGACCAGCAGGGCGATGTCGGCGTCCTTGAAGGCCACTTCGGCATCATCGGTGCCGACCATGCCGGCCAGCAGCGGGAAGGCGCAGTCTTCCAGCTCCATCATCACGCCCTTCAGGGCGGCCTGGGCCTTGTCGACCGGCAGTTCCAGCAGCTGCAGGATGACCGGCTGGTCCTTGCCCAGCATTTCGCCGGAGGCGATGCGGAACAGCAGGGCATAACCGATCTGGCCGGCGGCGCCGGTCACGGCAACACGAACGGGTGCTTTCATGGGGGTTTCCTCTTGCTTGCAAGCGTTTGATGGGACGCCGCGGGCGTGGCCACGCAGGCCGGGCGGGCGGCGGGGAACAGGGAAACGGCCACCCGAGGGTGGCCGTTTCGAAGGGGAATCAGGCGGCGAGGAGCTTGTTCCACTCCGCCACGCGCTCGGCCTGGGCGGCCAGCACGGCGTCGGTATCGCCTTCCAGGGTGATCGAATGGATCACATCGCCCTGCTTGACCGAATCGACGATGGCCTGGCCGTCCAGCACCTGGCCGAACACGGTGTGCTTGCCATCCAGCCAATCGGTCTTGATGTGGGTGATGAAGAACTGGCTGCCGTTGGTGTTCGGACCGGCATTGGCCATCGACAGCGAGCCGACCTGGTGCTTCACAGCATTCTTCTCGTCTTCGAACTTGTAGCCCGGGCCACCGGTGCCCTGACCCTTGGGGCAGCCGCCCTGGATCATGAAGTCGGCGATCACGCGGTGGAAGATCAGGCCGTCATAGAAGCCGTGCTTGACCAGGTTCACGAAGTTGGCCACGGTCAGCGGCGCCTTGTCAGCGAACAGCTCGACCTTGATCGGGCCCTGGGTGGTGTCGAAAGTGGCAATGAGGGACATGAAGATCCTTGGGATGCGGGGTGTGTAATCAGCCCCATAAGGATACACCTCCCCTGCCGTATGGGCGCCTTCGACCATCGGTGCAGGCGGGGTCTTCAGCACCCGGACGGTGGGCCCTGGACGGGTAGCTGAACGGGGCACCCGGGCGGTGTGAAATGCAGGTTTTCGCCAATCGTCAACTTCGACGTATAATGTTGGACTTCTTTTTCCAAATCCGGCGCCGACTGGCCCCCTTTCGTATGTCCATCGAAAATCTTCGCAACATCGCCATCGTCGCCCACGTCGACCATGGCAAGACCACCCTGGTCGACCAGCTGCTGAAGCAGTCCGGCACCCTGTCCGAGCGCACCGTCCTCGCCGAGCGCGTGATGGACAGCAACGACCAGGAAAAGGAACGCGGCATCACCATCCTGGCCAAGAACACCGCCATCACCTGGGAAGACAAGAAGACCGGTATCAAGAACCGGATCAACATCGTCGACACCCCCGGACACGCCGACTTCGGCGGTGAGGTCGAGCGCGTGCTGTCGATGGTCGACACCGTGCTGATCCTCGTCGATGCGATGGACGGCCCGATGCCGCAGACCCGCTTCGTGACCCAGAAGGCCTTCGCGATGGGCTTCAAGCCGATCGTCGTGGTCAACAAGGTCGACCGCCCGGGCTCGCGTCCGGAATGGGTGATCGACCAGGTGTTCGACCTGTTCGACAAGCTCGGCGCCACCAATGAGCAGCTCGACTTCCCGATCGTCTACGCCTCGGCCCTGAACGGCTATGCCGGCCTGGAAGACACCGTGCGTGACGGCGACATGACCGCGCTGTACGAAGCCATCATGCAGCACGCGCCGAGGCCGGAAGTGGACCCGGAAGGTCCGTTCCAGATGCGCATCAGCCAGCTGGACTACAACAACTTCGTCGGCGTGATCGGCATCGGCCGTATCCAGCGCGGCACCCTGAAGAAGGGCATGCAGGTCGCGGTGATCGACCGTGAAGGCAAGAAGCGCAACGGCAAGGTCGCGCAGGTGCTGGGCTTCCTGGGCCTGGAGCGCATCGAGCAGGACACCGCCGAGGCCGGCGACATCGTCGCCATCTCCGGCATCGCCGAACTGACCATCTCCGACACCCTGTGCCACCCGGATACCCCGGAAGCCCTGCCGGCACTGACCGTCGATGAACCGACGATCTCGATGACCTTCCAGGTCAACAACTCGCCGTTCGCCGGCAACAAGGACCTGTCCGGCGGCAAGTTCCTGACCAGCCGCCAGATCAAGGACCGTCTGGACCGCGAGCAGGTCCACAACGTGGCCCTGAAGGTGGAACAGCTGGAAGACGCCGACAAGTTCCTGGTTTCCGGCCGTGGCGAACTGCACCTGTCGGTGCTGATCGAGAACATGCGTCGTGAAGGCTACGAGCTGGCCGTGTCGCGCCCGGAAGTGATCATCAAGCAGATCGACGGCCAGGCCATGGAGCCGATCGAGCAGCTGGTGGTGGACATCGAAGAAATCCACCAGGGCGGCGTGATGGAAAAGCTGGGCTCCCGCAAGGGCCAGCTGAAGAACATGGAATCGGACGGCAAGGGCCGCGTGCGCCTTGAGTACCAGATTCCGGCCCGTGGCCTGATCGGTTTCCAGAACGAGTTCAAGACCCTTACCCAGGGTTCGGGCCTGCTGTTCCACGTGTTCGACCATTACGGTCCGAAGGAACAGGGCGCGATCGCCAAGCGTCAGAACGGCGTCATGATCGCCAATGCCCCGGGTGCCACCCCGGCCTACTCGCTGGGCCCGCTGCAGGAACGCGGCAAGCTGTTCGCCGCTGAAGGCGACAACGTGTACGAAGGCCAGCTGATCGGTATCCACTCCAAGGACAACGATCTGACCGTCAACGCGATCAAGACCAAGCCGCTGACCAACATGCGCGCTTCGGGCAAGGACGATGCCATCCAGCTGACCCCCGCGATCAAGTACTCGCTGGAGCAGGCACTGGACTTCATCGAAGACGACGAGCTGGTCGAGATCACCCCGAAGGAAATCCGTCTGCGCAAGAAGGGTCTGACCGAAAGCGACCGCAAGAAGTCTTCGCGCGGCGGCTGATCCAACAGACCGTGAGCCAGAACGGCTACAACCCGGATCCGCATCGGCATCCGGGTCTGCACGTCATCGCCTTGCTCGAAGCGAGCAAGGCGATGCTGGCGCTGCTGGCCGCCACCGGGCTGGAAGTGCTCGGACCGCAGCCGCTGCGGCACGGCATCATGGCCCTGATCCGGCGCTTCAGCCTGGATCCGGACCATGGCACCCTGCCCTCGCTGCTGCACATGATCAGTCCCGACGCGGTGCACCTGGCCGCGGCGGGGATGATCGGTTACGGCCTGCTGCACCTGGTCGAGGCCTGGGGCCTCTGGCGCGCCAAGGCCTGGGCGTCATGGCTGGGCTGCCTGACCGCTTCGCTGTACCTGCCGTTCGATGTTTTCGCGATCATCCGCCACCCCGGCTGGCCCTCGTGGACGATCCTGGCGATCAATCTGATCGTGGTCTACGTACTGGCCCGCGACCTGCGCAAGCGCCGCCGCTGAGCACCGGCTACACTGGGGATTGGAGCCGACCACGCCGCCCCATGCGCCCGTCCTTGCCGCCCCTCCTGATCTACCTGCTCGCTGCGCTGCCTGCGCTGCTCGTTGCTGGCTGCAGTCCGGCCACGCCCAGCGCCCACGCCGCCGAACCCGCCAGCCGCAACGTGCCATTTCCTTACGCCGAAACCGATGTCAGCGACCTGCAGGCGCGGATGACCGCCGGCGAACTGGACAGCACGACCCTGACCCAGGCTTACCTGCAGCGCATCGCCGCACTGGACCGTGCCGGCCCCCGCCTGCGCGCGGTGATCGAACTCAACCCGGATGCGCTGAAGGAAGCCGCCGAACGCGATCGCGAGCGTCGTGACGGCCGCCTGCGCGGGCCGCTGCACGGCATCCCGATCGTGCTGAAGGACAACATCAACGCCGCACCGATGGCCACCACGGCCGGTTCGCTGGCGCTGCAGGGCTTCCGTCCGGACGACGCCTATCTGGTGCGCCGCCTGCGCGATGCCGGCGCGGTGGTGCTGGGCAAGACCAACCTCAGCGAATGGGCCAATTTCCGCGGCAATGATTCGGTGTCCGGCTGGAGCGCGCGCGGTGGCCAGACCCGCAATCCTTACCGGCTCAGCCATTCGCCCTGCGGTTCCAGCAGCGGCAGCGCGGTGGCCGTAGCTGCCAACCTGGCCAGCGTGGCCATCGGCACCGAGACCGACGGCAGCATTGTCTGCCCGGCCGCGGTCAACGGCGTGGTCGGCCTGAAGCCGACTGTCGGCCTGGTCAGCCGCGACGGCATCATCCCGATTTCCTTCAGCCAGGACACTGCCGGACCGATGACGCGCAGCGTCGCCGATGCTGCGGCCGTGCTGACCGCCATCGCTGGTCGCGATGACGCGGATCCGGCCACCGCGACCATGCCCGGCCGTGCGGTCTACGACTACACCGCGCGCCTGGACCCGCAGGGTCTGCGCGGCAAGCGCATCGGCCTGCTGCAGACACCCTTGCTGAAGTACCGCGGCATGCCGCCGCTGATCGAGCAGGCCGCCACCGAACTGCGCCGTGCAGGCGCGGTGGTGGTACCGGTGGAGCTGCCCAACCAGGGCGCCTGGGCCGAGGCCGAACGCACCGTGCTGCTGTACGAATTCAAGGCCGGCCTGGAGCGTTACTTCACTACCCACCGCGCGCCACTGCGCAGCCTGGCCGAACTGATCGCCTTCAACCAGGCACACAGCAAGCAGGAACTGGGCCAGTTCGGCCAGGAACTGCTGGTGGAGGCCGATGCCACGGCAGGCCTGGCCGATCCGGCCTACATCCGTGCGCGCACCGACGCGCGCCGTTTGGCCGGTCCTGAAGGCATCGATGCTGCCCTCGCCGCCCATCAGCTCGATGCACTGGTTGCGCCGACCACCGGCGCGGCCTGGCCGATCCGCAGTGAAGGCGATGACTTCCCCGGCGAGAGCTACAGCGTCGCCGCCGTGGCCGGCTATCCCAGCCTCAGCGTGCCGATGGGCCAGATCAACGGCCTACCGGTCGGCCTGCTGTTCATGGGCACCGCCTGGAGCGAACCGAAGCTGATCGAGATGGCCTACGCCTACGAACAGCGCACGCGCGCGCGGCGGCCGCCGCGCTTCAACACCGATACCTTGATCGACGCTGGCGAACCTTGATCCGCTCTGTAGCGCCGGGCATGGCCCGGCGCTACCGTTCGGGTTCCACCGGCAGGATTGCCGCCTCGCCATCTTCCGCGCCCGGCGAACGCACATCCACGGTGCGTGCACGCGGGCCACGCGGCATGTCCAGCTCGTCTTCGTGCTGCAACCGCGCACGCACCTGCGGCAACGCCTGCGGATGTTCACGCGCGAGGAAATCGAGCATCCGTTCGCGCACCAGGCAGCGCAGGTCGAAGGCATCACCGGAGCTGCGCGCGCTGACCAGCAGGCGCACCTGGATCGCCCGTTCGCTGGTCTCGGTCACCTGGGTCACGCAGACCCGGCCATCCCACAAGGCCTCACCACGGCAGATACGCTCCAGTTCGGCGCGGATCGCCGCGACTGGCGCGCGATAGTCCAGCCACAGAAACGCAGTGCCGAGCAGATCCGCACTACGTCGTGTCCAGTTCTGGAACGGGTTCTCGATGAACCAGGTCAATGGCACGACCATCCGCCGCTCATCCCAGATACGCACCACCACATAGCTGCTGCCGATCTCCTCGATCCGGCCCCACTCGCCCTCGACGATCACGACGTCATCCAACCGGATCGGCTGCGTCACTGCGATCTGCAGACCGGCAATCAGGTTGCCGAATACCGGCTTGGCCGCGATACCGGCGACCAGACCGATCAGACCCGCCGAAGCCAGCAGCGCGGTACCGATCTTCTGCACCATCGGGAAGGTCAGCAGCACCAGCGACGCACCCAGCACGATGATGCCGCCCATCAGCACGCGGCTGAGTACCCGCGTCTGGGTCTGGATGCGGCGCGCTTCCAGGTTGTCGGAGACATCGATGGGATGGCTGCGCAGGATCGCGCGCTCGCCCGCAGCAACACCGCGCACCAGCAGCCAGATGAAGCACGCGGTCAGCGCGATGTGCAGCACATGCTGCAGGTTGCCCAGCAAGGGATCCTGCAACGGCGTGGCCTGCAGCGCAGGGATCAACAGCAGCAGCGGCCATGCAGTCGCCATCGGCAACCCGAGCACGCGACCGATGCGCGCACGCCGGCGGTCACGCCCTTTCAGCCGGTGATGGATCCACAGGATCAACCACGCACCGATGCCGCCCATCAACGCTGCCAAACCCAACGGCCATGCGTATGCCTGTGCGCTTTGCCAGTGCACCGTTGCCACCTCCACTTGAACGGCAAGCGGACAGCCTCGCGCATGGCGCATGAGCGTCACGTCAGTCATTCGTAAGGAGGGTGTTGGTCGGCAGGGCTTGCAGCCCTGCACCTGCCAGAATCCGAAGCAACAGCAACAGCAACAGCAACAGCAGAAGCTGGCATTCCGTGGGATGGCGGGGTGGGTCCGGTTGCGGGAGACGCCGTAAACCCATCCATGGGGGCTTGGCCGCGGCATCCATGCCGCGGACACTCCCGCAACCGGACCCACCCGGCCTTCGACAGATTCCCGCGATCTGCAGTTGATCCACGCCATGCGTGGATCAATCTTCATCGAAATCGAATATCTCGAATTGAATTCGAAGAGCATCCACGCATGGCGTGGATCTACCGTGTCGACCAAGGTCGACACCTACCAACAGCCGCCGGAATCTGTCATAGGCGGGGCGGTGTCGGAGTGCGGGGTGTCAGCCGCATGAATGCGGCTGCCAAGCCC
>NZ_SRHZ01000021.1 GCF_004684085.1 Stenotrophomonas maltophilia | reverse complement strand
GGAGTGCGGGGTGTCAGCCGCATGAATGCGGCTGCCAAGCCCCCGGAGGGGGGGGCACGGCGTCCCCGCACTCCGACACCGCCCCGCCATCCCACGGAATGCATGCTGTTGCCGTTGCTTCGGCCGTTGCCGTTGCGTCCGCAGGTGCAGGGCTGCAAGCCCTGCCGCAACACACTTACCGCACTTGCTCCTGCTTGCGCACGATCGCCATCGCGATCTCCAGCGACTGCTCATAGTTCAACCGTGGGTCCACCGTCGAACGATACGCGCGCTCCAGGTCACGCTCGGTCAGTTCCCGCGCGCCACCGGTGCATTCGGTCACGTCTTCGCCGGTCAGCTCCAGATGCACACCGCCCAGGCGCGTGCCTGCGGCCGCGTGCAGATCGAACGACATCTCCACTTCGCCACGCACGTTGTCGAAACGGCGCGTCTTGAAGCCATTGGCGGTGCTCTCGGTGTTGCCATGCATCGCATCGCACACCCACAGCACGCGACGACCATCGCGCTTGACCGCGTCCAGCAGCGGCGGCAGCTTCTGTGCAATCTGCGCTGCTCCCATGCGGTGGATGAAGCTCAGACGGCCCGGTTCGTCATGCGGGTTGAGCACGTCGATCAGGCGCAGCAGCTGGTCCGGGGTCACCGACGGGCCCACCTTGATCGCAATCGGATTGCGCACGCCACGCAGGTACTCCACGTGGGCGCCGTCAAGCGCTGCCGTGCGCATGCCAATCCACGGGTAGTGCGTGCTCAGGTTCAACCAGCCCTGCTGGCGCGGTACCTGGCGGGTCAGCGCCTGCTCGTACGGCAACAGCAGCGCTTCATGCGACGTGTAGAAATCGATGCGGTTGAGGTTGTGCACGCGGGCCCCGGCCAGGGTCTCCATGAAATGCACGGCATCGCCGATCGACGCCACCATCTTCTGGTAGTCGGCGGCCAACGGCGAATGGCTCACCCATTCCAGGTTCCAGTATTCGGGGTGGTGCAGGTCGGCGAAGCCGCCGTCGATCAGCGCACGCACGAAGTTCATGGTCATCGCCGAGTGCGCGTGGGCCTGCAGCATCCGCTTCGGATCCGGCAGCCGAGCCGCTGCGGTGAAGGCCGGCGCATTGATGACATCGCCGCGATAGCTGGGCAGGGTCACGCCGTCGCGGGTCTCGGTATCGGCCGAACGCGGCTTGGCGTACTGCCCGGCAAAGCGGCCGACGCGGATCACCGGCTGGCGCAGACCGTGCACCAGCACCAGGCTCATCTGCAGCAGCACCTTCAACCGGTTGGAGATGGTGCCCGACTCGCAGTCGCTGAAGTTCTCCGCACAGTCGCCGCCCTGCAGCAGGAAGCGCTTGCCCTCCTGGGCGTCGGCCAGCTGCTGCTTCAGTGCCAGGATCTCCCAGGAGGTCACCAGCGGCGGCAGCCGCTTGAGCTCGTGCAGGGCCGCGTCCAGCGCAACCGGATCGGGATAGGTGGGCATCTGCAGCGCGGTCTTGCCACGCCAGCTCTCCGGCGACCAGGCAGCGCCAGCGGCGGCGGCGGGATCGGGCACGGGCGGAACGGCGGACAGGCTCATTGCAGACTTCCGGGATGGGGGGCGGTCATGGTCGCAGAGCCAGCCGCTGGCGCAAAGGGCCGACCTGATCGGCCCGGCCGCCTGAACGACAGGGAAAGGCCGACGCGAGCAGCCAGATCCAGCATGGTCAGTCGCTCAAGGCAGGCGCATGATCTGTTACGGAGTAACACTTCCACGTCATGGACCGGCCCCTTCCACGCGCTGCCATCACTCCCACCATGAAGCCCTCGCCCCTTGCTACCGGCATCACCTTCGCCCTGGCCCTGGCCAGCCTGCCCGCCTTCGCAGCCGCCGACGACGACGCCGGGCCTGCGGTCAAGGACCTGGACACGGTCACGGTAAGCGCCCAGCTCGACCAGGCCCGCAACGCGCTGTCGCCGGACATCGGCAGCAGCCAGTACCAGATCACCGCCGAGGACATCCAGAAACAGCCACTGGGCGCCTCCGCGCCGCTGAGCCAGGTGCTGCTGCAGGCTCCCGGCGTCGTCCAGGATTCCTATGGCGGCGTGCACGTGCGCGGCGACCACGCCAACCTGCAGTACCGCGTCAACGGCGTGCTGCTGCCCGAATCAATCTCCGGCTTCGGCCAGACCCTGGATGCGCGCACCATCAAGAGCATCCGGCTGATGGACGGCGCGCTGCCGGCACAGTTCGGTGAGCGCACCGCCGCGGTGGTCGACATCACCACCCGCAGCGGCGCCGAGCTGGGCAACGGTGGCAGCGTCGGGCTTACCGCTGGCTCGTTCGGCAAGGTCAATCCGAACGCCTCGTGGTGGGGCAACCAGGGCCGCTGGAGCTGGTTCCTGACCGGCAACTACGACCAGAACGAGGTGGGCCTGGAAAACCCGACCAACTCGCGCAGACCGCTGCATGACGACACCCACCAGGGCAAGGCGTTCGCCGACCTCACCTACCTGGTCAACGAAAACACCCGGCTGAGCGTGTTCGCCGGCTTTGCCAACAATCGCTTCCAGATCCCGGTCAATCCCGGCCAGGCGCCCCAGTTCGGCTACCTGGACACCACTGCTTTCGATTCCAGCCAGCTGGATGAGACCCAGCGCGAGACCACCCGCTTCGGCATGCTGGTGCTGCAGGGCACGCTGGGCAGCACCGCCTACCAAGTCTCTGCCGGGCAGCGCTACAGCGATGCGGCGTTCAACCCGGACGTGGTGGGTGACCTGGTGTTCAGTGGCGTTGCTTCGAAGGTGAAGCGCAGCAACCGCGCCAACACCCTGCAGGCGGATTTCTCCACCCCGCTGGGCAACGATCACACGCTGCGCTATGGCCTGTATGGCAACTACGAGAACGCACAGGCCAGCAACAACAGCTGGGTGTTCCCGGTCAATGACGCCGGGCAGCAGTCCAGCACCACGCCGCTGCTGATTCCTGACCGCAGCGCCTTCCATGCCAGCACGCTGGCGCTGTATGTGCAGGACGAATGGAAGATCGGCGACGACTGGACCGTCAACTACGGCCTGCGTGGCGACCGCTACCGCGCCTTCGGCCGCACCGAGGGCCAGCTCAGCCCGCGCGTGGGTGTGGTCTGGAACGCCAGCGACAGCACCACCGTGCACGCCGGCTACTCGCGCTATTTCACACCTCCCGCCAGTGAGCTGATCGCCAGCAGCGACATCGCCCTCTACGACGGCACCACCAACCAGCAGCCCAGCGGCGGCAACAACACGCCGCTGGCCGAGCGCAGTGACTACTACGACATCGGCGTCTCGCAGCAACTCGGTGAGCACCTGACCCTGGGTCTGGATGCCTATGACCGCCGCGTATCGCGCCTGCAGGACGAAGGCCAGTTCGGCGCCGCCTACATCTATTCGACCTTCAACTACCGGCGTGGCCATATCCGCGGGCTGGAGTTCAGTGCCGACTACAGCAACGGCCCGTTCAGTGCCTACGTCAACGCCGCGCTGAACAAGGCCCTCGGTACCGATGTCATCACCGGCCAGTACAACCTCGACCCGGAAGCGCTGGCC
This sequence comes from Stenotrophomonas maltophilia, assembly GCF_004684085.1. GTDB lineage: Bacteria > Pseudomonadota > Gammaproteobacteria > Xanthomonadales > Xanthomonadaceae > Stenotrophomonas > Stenotrophomonas maltophilia_AS. Next base: position 36,160 of record NZ_SRHZ01000021.1, on the reverse strand, counting down.
TATGTGGCCGACCACTGGATCCACCTGGACCACGACCAGAAGCTGACCTCGTCAGGCGGATTCAGCTATGCGTTTGCCGGCCATAACCGCATCGGTGCCAACTACGTGTTCGGCAGCGGCCTGCGTTCGGATATCGAGGGCGTGCCCAACGGCGGCGCGCTGCCGTCCTACCTGCAGGTGAATCTCAGCGCAGGACACGATTTCAACGCCGACAGCGGCCATCCGCTGCATGTGCAGCTGGCGGTGCTCAACGCGCTGGACCGCAGCTACCAGCTGCGTGATGGCGGCGGTGTCGGCGTGTTCGCCCCGCAGTGGGGGCCGCGCCGTGGCGCTTACCTGAGCCTGCAGCAGGACTTCTGAGCAGGCAGGGGTCGGATCCCTTTCCGCAGGAAGGGGCTCTGACCCCGCACCAGGAATGGGGTCAGAGCCCTTTGCGACGCAAAGGGATCCGACCCCGCCCCACTTTCAGCGCTTCACCTTGCGCAGCGACGCCACCAGCGCCCACAGCGCCAGCAGCACGAACCACACGGCCGACCACATCGGCATGGTCAGGCCCAGGAACGTCCAGTCGATGTTGCCGCAGTTGCCGGTACCGGTCAGCACCGTGCGGAACACTTCCAGCGGCCCCATGGTCTCGCTCAGGAAGCTCAACGGCGGACCGCAGGTTGCCCCCATCTCCGGCGGCAGCATCTGCACGTAGACATGGCGACCGGCGATGCCGACACCCACCGCCGCGGCAATGAAGGCCAGCACCCCATAGGTCGCGCGGCCTGCCCGATTGGACGGCCCGTGCAGCGCACCGATCAGGAACAGCAGGCCCAGCGCGGCGAACGCCAGCCGCTGGAAGATGCACAACGGACACGGCTCCAGGCCCATCTTCAGCTGCAGGAAAATCGCGTAGCCAAGCAGGCCCGCGCAGATCAGGAAGCCCAGGAAGAACTGGGCGCGGAAGGGCCAGCGCAGTGGATTCATCGGGAACGCTCGAACGGATCAGGCGCCAAGCGTAACCGAGAGTGCGCGCCATTCGAACCGCTGCAGGCGACGCCTGTCGGAACGGTGTGGGTCAGATCCCTTCGCGCATGCAAAGGGCTCTGACCCGCTGTGCTGCCTGCATGGGGTCAGAGCCCTTTCCTGCGGAAAGGGATCCGACCCCGGAAACGCAAAAACCCGGCAGATGCCGGGCTTTCGCTGTGTCGCGTTGAAGCGGTCCGATTACTCGGCCACTTCCTCGGCCACGACCGGACGGTCAACCAGCTCGACGTAGGCCATCGGCGCGTTGTCGCCGGCGCGGAAGCCGCACTTCAGCAGGCGCAGGTAGCCGCCCGGACGGTTCGCGTAGCGCGGGCCCAGGATGGTGAACAGGTTGCCCACGGCTTCGTTGTCGCGCAGACGGGCGAAGGCCAGACGGCGGTTGGCGACGGAGTCGACCTTGGCCAGGGTGATCAGCGGCTCGGCAACGCGGCGCAGTTCCTTGGCCTTCGGCAGGGTGGTCTTGATCAGCTCGTGCTTGAACAGCGAGGCGGCCATGTTCTTGAACATCGCTTCGCGGTGGGCGCTGGTGCGGCTGAACTTACGGCCAGACTTCTGGTGACGCATGGTGATATTCCTTGGTTAATGATGAGGCTGTGTGGATCGTTGTCGCCATCCTGGCGTTGCTGCGCGGACTGCGGTTGGTCCTGGTCACCCGTCCTGGACGACCTGCCCCGCGAACCTTCGTTCGTCGTGGCACTTTGTAGCGTCGAGCCATGCTCGACTTTTACAACCGGTTGAAGGCCCCACCGCGAACGGTGGAGCCTTCAGGCATTACCGATATCAGCCCAGCATGCCGTGGCTGGCGACGCCGGCCGGCGGCCAGTTCTCCAGCTTCATGCCGAGGGACAGGCCGCGCTGAGCCAGCACTTCCTTGATCTCGGTGAGCGACTTCTTGCCCAGGTTCGGGGTCTTCAGCAGCTCCACTTCGGTCTTCTGGATCAGATCGCCGATGTAGTAGATGCTTTCAGCCTTCAGGCAGTTGGCCGAACGCACGGTCAGCTCCAGATCGTCGATCGGGCGCAGCAGCACCGGATCCACGCCGTTGTTGGCCGGCTTCGCCGCACCGCGGTCGCGGTGGGTGAAGTCACCGAACACCGACAGCTGATCGCTGAGGATGTCGGCAGCGGTACGCACTGCTTCTTCGGCATCGATGGTGCCGTTGGTCTCGATATCGATGACCAGCTTGTCCAGGTCGGTACGCTGTTCGACGCGGGCCGCTTCCACGGCATAGGCGACGCGGCGGACCGGCGAGAACGAGGCATCCAGGACCAGACGGCCGATGGCACGGGTTTCTTCGTCCGGACGACGACGCGCGGCAGCCGGCTGGTAGCCGAAACCACGTTCGATCTTCAGACGCATGTTGACTGCCGTGTCCTTGGTCAGGTGGCAGATCACGTGTTCGCCGTTCAGGATTTCCACATTGTGGTCGACCTTGATATCGGCAGCGGTGACAACGCCCGGGCCCTGCTTGGACAGGGACAGGGTGGCGCTGTCGCCGGAGTGCATACGGATGGCCACGTCCTTCAGGTTCAGCAGGACTTCCAGCACGTCCTCCTGCAGACCTTCGACCGTGGTGTACTCATGCAACACGCCGTCGATTTCGACTTCCGTGATGGCGAAGCCCGGGATGGACGACAGCAGCACGCGACGCAGGGCATTGCCCAGCGTATGCCCGTAACCCCGCTCCAAAGGTTCGATAACGACCTTTGCACGGGTGTCGGTAATGCGTTCGATCTGCGGACCGCGAGGACGCAGAACCTGGTTGGCGGTAACCGTCATGTTGCGGGTTCTCCTAGTGAACCCCCGGCCGTCGCCGGGGGCTCTCCAATGTGAATTACTTCGAATACAGCTCGACGATCAGCGCTTCGTTGATGTCCGCAGGCAGATCCGAACGATCCGGAACAGCCTTGAAGATGCCGGAGAACTTGCCGGAATCCACTTCAACCCACGACGGGCTCAGGTCATGCTGGGCGGCGACGGTCAGGGCTTCCTGGACGCGCAACTGCTTGGCAGCCTTTTCGGACAGGGCGATGGCGTCGCCAGCCTTGACCTGGTACGAAGCCAGGTTGACCGGCTTGCCATTCACGGTGACGCCGCGGTGCGACACCAGCTGACGGGCAGCCGGACGGGTCACGGCGAAGCCCATGCGGTAGACGACGTTGTCCAGGCGGGTTTCCAGCAGCTGCAGCAGGTTCTCGCCGGTGTTGCCCTTCTTGGTCGAGGCCTTCTTGTAGTAGTTGCGGAACTGACGCTCCAGCAGACCGTAGATACGCTTGACCTTCTGCTTTTCACGCAGCTGGGTGGCGTAGTCGGACAGCTTGCCCTTGCGGGCAGTGGCGCCGTGCTGGCCGGGCTTCTGCTCCAGCTTGCACTTGGAGTCCAGCGCACGCGCCGGGCTCTTCAGGGACAGGTCGGCGCCTTCGCGACGGGCGAGCTTACAGGTAGGACCGATATAACGAGCCATTTCTTATCGCTCCCTTTAGACGCGACGCTTCTTCGGCGGACGGCACCCGTTGTGCGGGATAGGCGTCACGTCGATGATGTTGGTGATCTTGTAGCCGACGTTGTTCAACGAACGCACGGCCGACTCACGGCCCGGACCCGGGCCCTTGATGCGGACTTCCAGCGACTTCACGCCGTAGTCCAGCGCAGCACGACCGGCCTTTTCGGCAGCCACCTGGGCTGCGAACGGGGTCGACTTGCGCGAACCGCGGAAGCCAGCGCCACCGGAGGTCGCCCACGACAGAGCATTGCCCTGGCGGTCGGTGATGGTCACGATGGTGTTGTTGAACGAAGCGTGGACGTGGGCAACGCCGTCGGTGACGACGCGCTTGATCTTCTTCTTGGTCTTAGCAGCAGGCTTAGCCATTTATAGGTCCCTTACTTCCTGATCGCCTTGCGCGGGCCCTTGCGGGTGCGGGCGTTGGTACGGGTGCGCTGGCCACGCAGCGGCAGGCCGCGGCGGTGACGCAGGCCGCGGTAGCAGCCCAGGTCCATCAGGCGCTTGATCGCGATGCCGATTTCACGGCGCAGATCGCCTTCCACGATGTACTTGCCGACTTCGGCGCGCAGGCGCTCGATTTCCGGCTCCGACAGATCGCGGATCTTGGTGGTCGAAGCAACGCCTGCAACTTCGCAGACCTTCTTCGAACGGGTACGGCCGATGCCGTAAATGCTTTGCAACCCGACCCAGACGTGCTTCTGGGCTGGCAGGTTGACGCCTGCAATACGCGCCATGACGCGGTTCTCCAGCTGAGTGATGGCCGACAGCGCGCCTCGGGCACGCCAATCCGGCAGGATGGATCAAAAAAGTGAACTAGCGATACTAACAAGGTTCCGGTTTACATGGAAGCCCGTGAAACCATTGGTTTCATGAACCCGGCCTGGGGAGTGTGCCCAGGCTCCGGCGCCGGATGGGGTTGGACCTGGGGGTTTCCCCCGGACCGCCCGCGCTACTCCAGCGCGGGACAACCTCATCACACCCCCACCCGGAACCGCTGCGGGGGCCGCCCTTCGTTTGTGTGGCCGGAGTCCGCGAAGCGGAGGGACCATCACGTCAGGAAGACGAAAGTATAACAGGCCAATCAGCCGCGGGCAAAGCCGCCGCGGTTGCCGCCCTTCAGGTTGGCCTTCTTCAGCAGGCTCTCGTACTGGTGCGACATCAGGTGCGCCTGCACCTGGGCGATGAAGTCCATCACCACCACCACCACGATCAACAGCGAAGTACCGCCGAAGTAGAACGAGGCGTTCAACTGCGTGCGCATCAGTTCCGGCAGCAGGCAGACGATCACCAGGTAGGCCGAGCCGGCCGCCGTCAGGCGGGTCAGCACGCCATCGATGTAATCCGCCGTGGCCTTGCCCGGACGGATACCCGGAATCAGCGCACCCGACTTCTTCAGGTTGTCGGCGGTTTCCTGCGAGTTGAACACCAGCGCGGTATAGAAGAACGCGAAACCGGTGATCAGCCCAGCGAACACGATCATGTGCAGCGGCTCACCCGGCCCAAGGGCGTTGGCAACCTTCTGCAGGATCTGGCCGGTGCTGCTCTGGTTCGCCGCCTGGCCGGACCACATCGCCAGGGTGGCCGGGAAGGCCAGCAGGCTCGAAGCGAAGATCGCCGGGATGACGCCGGCCATGTTGAGCTTCAGCGGCAGGAACGAGGTCTGGTTCATGTACGCGTTGCGACCGCCCTGGCGGCGCGCGTAGTTCACCGTGATCCGGCGCTGGCCACGCTCGACGAACACCACGAAGAAGGTGAAGGCGAGCACGACGATGGCGATCAGCAGCAGCTGGATGAACTGGATGTTGCCGTCGCGGTAGGCGTCGAAGGTGTGGATGATCGCACCCGGCAGGCCGGCCACGATACCCGCGAAGATGATCAACGACACGCCGTTGCCGATGCCGCGCTCGGTGACCTGCTCACCGACCCACATCAGGAACATGGTGCCGGCGGTCAGTGCAACCACGGCGGTGAGCACAAAGCCCATGCCCGGCATGTACACGACCGGAGCGCCCGTCGGCGAGACCTGGCCCTGCAGGGCCAGCGCGATCGAGCCGCCCTGCACCACTGCCAGCAGCACGGCGCCGATGCGCGAATACTGGGTGATCTTGCGACGACCGGACTCACCTTCCTTCTGCATCGCCTTCAGGGCGGGGAAGATGTGCACGGCCAGCTGCATCACGATCGATGCCGAGATATACGGCATCACGTTCAGCGCGAAGATGCTGAAACGGTGCAGGGCGCCGCCCGAGAACATGTTGAACATGTCCACGATGCCGCCGCCCTGCTGTTGCATCATGGCAAGCATGGCATCGGGATTGACGCCCGGCACCGGCACATAGCAGCCGATGCGATAGACGATCAAAGCCCCGACGACGAACAGCAAACGTTGGCGAAGTTCAGTGAACTTGCCCATTCCGCCCGCGAGGTTACCGATGCCAGCTTGCGCCATGATTTTCTTACTCCGTTACGCTGCCGCCGGCAGCTTCGATCGCAGCCTTGGCACCGGCCGTAGCAGCGATACCCTTCAGGGTGAACGCCTTGGTCACTTCGCCCTTGACGACGACCTTGGCCTTCTTTGCAGTGCTCGGGACCAGCTTGGCAGCACGCAGGGCGGCGAAGTCGATCTCACCGGCCGGCAGCTTGTCCAGCGCGTACAGCAGCACTTCAGCGGTGTCCTTGGCGATCGGCGAACGGAAGCCGATCTTCGGCAGACGACGCTGCATGGGGGTCTGGCCGCCTTCGAAGCCAGCCTTGATCTTGCCGCCACCCTTACGGGCGAACGAACCCTTGTGGCCGCGGCCGGCAGTCTTGCCCAGGCCCGAGCCGATACCGCGACCGACGCGGGTGCGCTCGGTGCGGGCGCCCGGTGCCGGGCTCAGTTCATTGAGACGCAGAGTCATGATCGATTACTCCTCAACCTTGACGAGGTAGTGAACAGTGTTGATCAGGCCGCGAACCTGCGGGCTGTCCTTCAGTTCACGCACATCGTTGAGCTTATTCAGACCCAGGGCACGCACCGACAGGCGGTGACGCGACTGAGCACCACGCAGGCCACGCACCAGGCGCACCTTCACAGTCTTGTTGGACTCATTAGCCATGGTTGAGTTCCTCCACCTTCTTGCCGCGCTTGGCCGCGATGCGAGCCGGCGACTGCGCAGCAGACAGGCCCTTCACGGTGGCACGCACCAGGTTGATCGGGTTGCGCGAACCGGTGGCCTTGGCCAGCACGTTCTTCACGCCAACCGCTTCCAGCACGGCGCGCATGGCACCGCCGGCGATGACGCCGGTACCTTCGGAAGCCGGCTGCATGAACACGCGGGCTGCGCCGTGACCATCCTTGACGGTGTGCCACAGGGTGCCGTTGTTCAGGTCAACGCTGACCAGGTTCTTGCGAGCCTGTTCCATCGACTTCTGGATGGCGACCGGCACTTCACGCGCCTTGCCATAACCGAAACCGACCTTGCCTTCGCCGTCGCCGACCACGGTCAGGGCGGTGAAGGTGAACTGACGGCCACCCTTGACGGTCTTGCTGACGCGGTTGACCGCGACCAGCTTTTCGATCATGCCGTCGTCGACTTTCTCTTCGCGGTTACGGTCGCGATCGCGACCCCGCTGCTGACGTTCTTCTGCCATTTTGATTCCTTGGTTGTTTGGGTATGTACGGCTCGAGGCCGCTTATGGTTGTGGAATGACGCGTTGATCCGGTGAGCCGCTGCAGAAGAGCGGCGCCGTCCAGCCTCACTCAGGCTGGCGAGCAGGCGGACAGAGGACCTGACGTCCCCTGCCCTTATCCCTTAGAACTGCAGGCCGGCTTCGCGGGCGGCTTCTGCCAGGGCCTTGATGCGGCCGTGGTAGCGGTAGCCCGAACGATCGAAGGCAACCTTCTCGACGCCGGCGGCCTTGGCGCGCTCGGCGACGATGCGGCCAACCTTGGCAGCGGCGTCGGCGTTCTTGCCGTTCTTCAGGCCATCCTTGATGTCGGCCTGGGTGGTGTTGGCAGCAGCCAGCACCTTGGAACCGTCGGCGGTGAAGACCTGGGCGTACAGGTGCTGGCCGGTGCGCAGCACCGACAGGCGGGCGACACCGAGCTCACGGATGTGGGCGCGGGTCGACTTGGCGCGACGCAGGCGGGCGATGTTCTTGTTCATTTTGATTATTCCTTGAAAGCTGAAGGAAGAGCTTTTCCCTGAGGAGTCCGCAAAAGGATGTGCGGGCTCTTGCGAGGGACTCGCGCTTATGCCTTCTTGGCTTCCTTACGGATGATGACTTCGTCGGAGTACTTCACGCCCTTGCCCTTGTACGGTTCCGGCTTGCGGAACGCACGGATCTTGGCGGCGGCTTCACCAACGGCCTGCTTGTCAGCACCCTGTACCAGGATTTCGGTCTGGGTCGGGGTGGTGATGGTGATGCCTTCCGGCGCCACGAACACGATCGGGTGCGAGTAACCCAGCGCCAGGCTGAGGTCCTTGCCCTGCATCGCGGCACGGTAACCCACGCCGACCAGCTCGAGCTTGCGCTCGAAACCTTCGGAGACACCCTTGACCATGTTGGACAGGATGGCGCGGACGGTACCGGTCAGCGGGATCAGGTCCACGTTGTCGGTGCTCAGGGTGGCAACGCCGTTCTCGACATTGATGTTGATACCAGCCGGCTTGGCCAGCGACAGGGTGCCCTTCGGGCCCTTGGCGGTGACGTTGTCGCTCTGGACGTTCAGTTCAACCTTACCCAGGTCGATCGGCTTTTTGGCTACACGGGACATGGTCTACTCCTTTCGCCTTAGGCCACGAAGCACAGGACTTCGCCGCCGACGCCCAGCTGGCGCGCCTGCGCATCAGTCATGATGCCCTTGGAGGTGGAAATGATGGAGATACCCAGGCCGTTCATGACCTTCGGCAGCTCGCTCTTGCCGCGGTACTGGCGCAGGCCCGAACGCGAGAAGCGCTTCAGGGCCGCGATGACCGGCTTGCCTTCGAAATACTTCAGCACGATTTCCAGCTCGGACTTGTTGTTCTCGAGCGCGGTAACGCGCAGGTCGGTGATGTAACCCTCGTCCTTCAGGACCTGGGCGATCGCAACCTTGATCTTGGACGACGGGGCTTTCACCGTCTGCTTGCCAACCGCGGCCGCATTCTTGATGCGGACCAGCAGGTCGGCGATGGGATCAGTCATGCTCATATGAGTACCTTTGAGTGCACCGATATCCGCTTTCGCGAAAATCTGTTGTCTCCTGGAAACGGGCCAGGTCCCTTCATGCAGTGAGCCGGAAGCCCACTCTACTTCCCCGTTTGCACAGAGCAAGACGCGGGAGTATACGCCAAAAGAGCCCGACTTGCGTCGGGCTCTTCGGGTTTTTTCGCAGAGGGAAAGCTGAACGCCTGCCCTCCCCGGTTCAGGAGCCCCCGAGGGGACCCCTGATCGCAGGACCGGCTGGGATTACCAGCTGGCCTTGCGCAGGCCCGGAACGTCACCACGCATGGTGGCTTCGCGCAGCTTGTTACGACCCAGGCCGAACTTGCTGTACACGCCACGCGGGCGGCCAGACAGTTCGCAACGGCTGCGATGGCGGCTCGGCGACGAATCGCGCGGCAGCTTCGACAGCTTGGTGGAGGCCTCGATCTTCTCTTCGTAGGTCGCGTCCGGCGAGGACACGATCTTCTTCAGAGCAGCACGCTTGACAGCGTACTTTTCAGCCAGCTTCTTCCGCTTGATGTCGCGGTTGACCATGGAGGTCTTTGCCATTTCGGTTTCCTCGACGGATCAGTTACGGAACGGGAACTTGAACGCTGCCAGCAGCGCCTTCGCTTCCGCGTCGGTCTTCGCAGTGGTGGTGATGGCGATATCCATGCCGCGGATCGCGTCGACAGCGTCGAAGTCGATTTCCGGGAAGATGATCTGTTCCTTCACACCCATGTTGAAGTTGCCGCGACCGTCGAAGGAACGACCGGAAACACCACGGAAGTCGCGCACGCGCGGCAGCGAGATGTTGATCAGGCGATCCAGGAACTCGTACATCTTGTGGCGACGCAGCGTGGTCTTGCAGCCGATCGGCCAACCATCACGGATCTTGAACGACGCAACCGAGATACGCGACTTGGTGACAACCGGCTTCTGGCCGGAAATCTTGGTCATGTCGCCGACGGCGTTTTCCAGGATCTTCTTGTTGGTGGCCGCTTCGCCGACACCCATGTTCAGGGTGACCTTGACCAGCTTCGGCACTTCCATCGAATTGGTGTAGCCGAACTGCTTCATCAGCGCCGGCACCACTTCTTCCTTGTAAAACTTTTCGAGACGGGAAGTCATCTTCACATTCCTCAGGCGTCGAGCGCCTCACCGCTGGAGCGGAACACACGCAGTTTGCGTCCATCCTCCAGCACCTTGAAGCCAACGCGTTCGCCCTTGCCCGAAGCCGGGTTCAGCACATTCACGTTGGAGATATGGATCGACGCTTCACGCTCGACCACGCCGCCGGCAACACCTGCCTGCGGGTTCGGCTTGGTGTGGCGCTTGACGATGTTCACGTTGGCGACGACCACACGGTCGCCGTCGACGCGGACGATTTCGCCCTGCTTGCCCTTGTCCTTGCCGGCGTTGACGACAACCTGGTCGCCCTTCTTGATACGGTTAGCCATGATTATCTCCTGTCGCTCACAGCACTTCGGGAGCGAGCGAGACGATCTTCATGAACTTCTCCGAACGAAGTTCACGCGTCACCGGCCCGAAGATACGGGTACCGATCGGCTCCTGCTTGCTGTTCAGCAGAACGGCAGCATTGCCGTCGAAGCGGATCAGCGAGCCATCGGCGCGACGCACACCCTTGCGGGTACGCACCACGACGGCGTCATACACTTCACCCTTCTTGACCTTGCCGCGCGGAATCGCATCCTTCACGGTGACCTTGATGATGTCGCCGATACCGGCGTAACGGCGCTTGGAACCACCCAGCACCTTGAAGCACATCACCTGCTTGGCACCCGAATTGTCCGCGACGTCAAGGTAGCTCTGCATCTGGATCATGATTCAGACTCCTTATTCAGCCGCACGCGTGATGACTTCCACCACGCGCCAGTTCTTGGTCTTGGACATCGGAGCAATCTCGGTCACGCGGACGACATCGCCTTCCTTGCAGGCGTTGTCGGCATCGTGGGCGTGCAGCTTGGTCGAGCGCTTGATGTACTTGCCGTACAGCGCGTGCTTGACCTGACGCTCAACCAGGACGGTAACCGTCTTGTCCATCTTATTGCTGACGACACGGCCTTCGACCGTGCGCAGCGCCTTGTTTTCAGTATTGTCGCTCATAGCGGCCATCCTTACTTCGTGCTGCCGAGCAGGGTCTTGACGCGAGCAATCTCGCGACGGACCCGGCGGATGTCGTGTGTCTTCGGCAGCTGGCCGGTGACCTGCTGCATACGGACAGAGAACTGTTCCTTACGCAGGTCGATCAGGTGGGCCTTGAGGTCGTCAGCCGACTTTTCACGGAGAGTTTTGATATCCATCAGCGCACCGTCCGGGTCACGAAAGTGGTGGTGACCGAGAGCTTGGCGGCGGCCAGGCGGAACGCCTCGCGTGCCACGTCTTCGGTAACACCCTCGATTTCATAGATCATGCGGCCGGGCTGGATCTGGGCCACCCAGTATTCCACGTTGCCCTTACCCGAACCCATTCGAACTTCGATGGGCTTCTTGGTGATGGGCTTGTCGGGGAACACACGGATCCACATCTTGCCGCCGCGCTTCACGTAGCGGCTGATCGAGCGGCGGGCCGCTTCGATCTGACGCGCGGTCAGCTGACCGTGGGCGGTTGCCTTCAGGCCGTATTCGCCGAAGCTGACAGCGTTGGCGCTCCAGCTCAGGCCTTCGTTACGGCCCTTGTGTACCTTGCGGTACTTGGTTCGCTTGGGTTGCAACATTGTCGTTACCTCGCTTCACGGGCCGGGCGCTGACGGTCACCACGGTCGCCGCGATCGTGACGATCGTTGCGCGACGGGGTGTCGTCCTGCTTTTCCTGGCCAACCTGGGAGAAATCGAAGACTTCGCCCTTGTAGATCCAGACCTTGATGCCGATGATGCCGTAGGTCGTCTTGGCTTCAGCGAAGCCATAGTCGATGTCGGCACGCAGGGTGTGCAGCGGCACGCGGCCTTCGCGGTACCACTCCGAACGGGCGATTTCTGCACCGTTGAGGCGGCCACCGACGTTGACCTTGATGCCCAGGGCACCCAGGCGCATCGCATTGCCGACCGAGCGCTTCATTGCACGGCGGAACATGATGCGACGCTCCAGCTGCTGCGCGATCGATTCGGCAACCAGCTGTGCGTCCAGCTCCGGCTTGCGCACTTCGGTGACGTTGATGTGCGCCGGAACGCCCATCATCTCGCTCACTTCCTTGCGCAGCTTCTCGATGTCCTCACCGCGCTTGCCGATCACCACGCCCGGGCGGGCGGTGTGGATCGTCACGCGAGCGGTCTTTGCCGGACGCTCGATCAGGATCTTGCTGATGCCGGCCTGCGCAAGCTTCTTGCGCAGCATTTCCCGCACCTTCAGGTCGGCCGCCAGGTAACCAGCGAACTCGGCCTTGTTGGCGTACCACTTGGAGTTCCAGTCCTTGGAAATACCCAGGCGGATACCAATCGGATGAACTTTATGACCCATGGTCTTTTCCTTATCCGCTTACTTGGCGGCGCCCACAACCACAGTGATGTGGCTGGTGCGCTTGAGGATGCGGGTACCGCGGCCTTTCGCCCGCGCCATGAAACGCTTCAGGGTCGGACCTTCATCAACCATGATGGTCTGAACCTTCAGCTCGTCGACGTCGGCGCCCTGGTTGTTCTCGGCATTTGCAATAGCCGACTCCACCACCTTCTTGATCAGGTGGGCAGCCTTCTTGTCCGAGAACTTCAGCAGGTTGACGGCACGCTCGGCCGGCAGACCGCGCACCTGGTCAGCGACCAGACGTGCCTTCTGCGGGGAGATGCGCGCGGTGCGCAGGATGGCTTTCGCTTCCATTGTCATCTCTCCTTACTTGCCCGACTTCTTGTCACCACCGTGACCCTTGAAGGTCCGGGTGATGGCAAATTCGCCGAGCTTGTGGCCGACCATGTTCTCGTTGACGAGAACCGGGATGTGATTCTTGCCGTTATGCACGGCAATGGTGACGCCTACCATGTCAGGCAGGATCATCGAACGACGCGACCAGGTCTTGATCGGACGCTTGCTACCCGCAGCGGCAGCCACCTTAGCAACCAGGTGGTGATCGACAAACGGGCCCTTCTTGAGTGAACGTGCCATGGTCGATTAGCCCCTACGATCGCGGACGATGAACTGCTGAGTGCGCTTGTTATGGCGCGTCTTGTAACCCTTGGTCGGGACACCCCACGGGGTGACCGGATGCGGGTTACCCTGGCCGGCCTTCGCCTCACCACCACCGTGCGGGTGGTCAACCGGGTTCATGGCTGCGCCACGAACGGTCGGACGGACGCCACGCCAGCGCTTGGCACCGGCCTTGCCCAGCTTTTCCAAGCTGTGCTCGTCGTTGCCGACTTCGCCGATGGTTGCGCAGCACTCGACCGGAACCTTGCGCATTTCACCCGAGCGCAGGCGCAGGGTGGCGTAGATGCCTTCACGAGCGACCAGCTGCACGGCAGCACCCGCAGCGCGAGCGATCTGAGCGCCCTTGCCCGGCTTCAGCTCGATGCAGTGGATGGTGGTACCGACCGGGATGTTGCGCAGCGGCAGGGTGTTGCCCGCCTTGATCGGGGCATCCGAACCGGCGATCACCTGATCACCCGCCTTCAGACCCTTCGGGGCGATGATGTAGCGACGCTCACCGTCGACGTAGCACAGCAGAGCAATATGGGCGGTGCGGTTCGGATCGTATTCGATGCGTTCCACGCGCGCCGGGATGCCCAGCTTGTTGCGCTTGAAGTCGATGATGCGGTAGTGCTGCTTGGCACCACCACCGACGTGACGCACGGTGATGCGGCCATGGTGGTTACGACCACCCGAGCGGCTCTGCGACTCGACCAGTGCGGCGTGCGGAGCACCCTTGTGCAGGTCGGGAGTAACCACGCGCACGGCCGAACGGCGGCCGGGGGAAGTGGGCTTGAATTTCATCAATGGCATGGGATGTACCTCAGGCCTTGGCCGTTACATCGATCGACTGGCCGTCGGCCAGGCGAACGTACGCCTTGCGCCAATCGCCGCGGCGGCCAGCACGGTTACGGAAGGACTTGTTCTTGCCCTTGACGTTGACCACGTTGACGGCTTCGACCTTGACGTCGAACAGCTGCTCAACCGCGGCCTTTACATCGGCCTTGGTGGCTTCGTTCGAAACTTCGAAGACATACTGGTTGGAGAGTTCCTGCAGGCGCGCGGTCTTTTCGGAGACACGCGGGGCACGCAGCACGCTGAAGATTTTTTCGTTGCTGTTCATGCCAGCCACTCCTCGACCTTCTTGACCGCGTCAGCGGTGATGACGACCGTGTCGGCACCGACCAGCGACACCGGATCCAGGCCCTGGACGTCACGCACCTGCACGTACGGCAGATTGCGGGCGGACAGGTACAGATGCTCGGAGGCTTCTTCAGTGACGATCAGCGGGCGCTTGCCCACTTCCAGGCCGGCCAGCTTGGCGATCAGACCCTTCGTGTTGGTCACTTCGACATCGAAGGACTCCACGATGGTCAGACGGCCCTGACGGTTCAGCTCGGACAGGATCGCGCACATGGCGGCACGGTACTGCTTACGATTGACCTTCTGCTCGAAGCTGCGCGGCTTTGCCGCGAAGGTGACACCGCCGCCGACGAAGATCGGAGCCGTCAGTGCGCCATGACGCGCGCCGCCGCCCTTCTGCTTCTTCGACTTCTTGGTGGTACCAGCCACTTCGGAGCGAGTCTTCTGTGCCTTGGTGCCGGCGCGACCGGCGTTGCGGTAAGCAACGACGACCTGGTGGACCAGATCTTCGCTGAAATCGCGACCGAACACGGCGTCGGAGACCGAGACCTTGTTGTTGCTACCCGTGATAACGAGTTCCATCGTCATCTCTCCTTATGCCTTGCTCGCCGGACGGACGATCACATCGCCACCCGCCGCGCCCGGAACGGCGCCGCGAACCGCGATCAGACCGCGCTCCACGTCGACCTTGACCACTTCCAGGTTCTGGGTGCTCTGCTGCACCGCGCCCATGTGGCCCGACATCTTCTTGCCCGGGAAAACGCGACCCGGGGTCTGGCGCTGACCCAGTGAACCCGGCGCGCGATGCGACAGCGAGTTACCGTGGGTTGCATCGCCCATACGGAAGTTGTAGCGCTTGATGGTGCCCTGGAAACCCTTACCCTTGGTGACACCCTGGACGTCGACGATCTGGCCGACTTCGAAGATGTCCGCCTTGACTTCGCCGCCAACGGCGAAATCGCCGAGCTGCGCGTCTTCAACGCGGAATTCCCACAGGCCACGACCCGCTTCCACCTTCGCCTTGGCGAAGTGGCCGGCTTCCGGCTTGTTGACCAGGGCAGCGCGACGGGCGCCGACGGTCACCTGCACGGCGCTGTAGCCGTCGGTTTCGACGGTCTTGATCTGCGCGATGCGGTTCGGGGTTGCTTCGATCAGGGTCACCGGGATGGAACGGCCATCTTCAGTGAACACGCGGCTCATGCCAGCCTTGCGGCCCACGAAGCCCAACGAATACTTCTTCGTCATGGTCGTAGTCCTCAGGTCAGCTTGATCTGAACGTCGACGCCGGCAGCCAGTTCGAGCTTCATCAGCGCGTCCACGGTCTTGTCATTCGGGTCAACGATATCGAGCACGCGCTTGTGCGTGCGGGTCTCGTACTGGTCACGCGCGTCCTTGTCGACGTGCGGGGAGACGAGAATGGTATAACGCTCGATCTTGGTCGGCAGCGGGATCGGGCCACGCACTTGCGCGCCGGTCCGCTTAGCCGTTTCAACGATCTCGCTGGCCGAACGATCGATCAAACGATGATCGAACGCTTTCAGCCGGATCCGGATCTTTTGGTCCGCCATAGCGGTAGGTTCCTTCGTTAAAAGAGCGACAGACAAAGCCTCTGGGTTGCTTTGTCCCATGAAATCCTTGAATGCAGACGACCCGCACTCCCGCAGGCCGACAAGGTCAATCCGTAGACCCCAAAAGCACAGGCAGACCCGTGAAACCGGCCTGCCCAGACGGAGAAGCATAATGGCACGCAAGGCAGCTGTCAACAGTCTCCTGTTGACGCCGCCTGAATGGCATCGACCCTTCCTGGCCCGGGGAACACAAGGCACATCCTGTGCCTACTTTCCCGTTTGATACGCCCCGATGCCCTACCCAGGCAACATCGGGGCGCAGAGTCTAACAGATTACTCGATGATCTTCGAGACCACGCCGGCGCCGACGGTACGGCCGCCTTCGCGGATGGCGAAGCGCAGGCCTTCGTCCATTGCCACCGGGTTGATCAGGGTGACGACCATCTTGACGTTGTCACCCGGCATCACCATCTCGACGCCTTCCGGCAGCTGGGCTGCACCGGTGATGTCGGTGGTACGGAAGTAGAACTGCGGACGGTAGCCGTTGAAGAACGGGGTGTGACGGCCGCCCTCATCCTTCGACAGCACGTACACTTCGCCTTCGAACTTGGTGTGCGGCTTGATCGAACCCGGCTTGGCCAGGACCTGGCCACGCTCGACGTCGTCACGCTTGGTGCCGCGCAGCAGCAGGCCAGCGTTGTCGCCTGCCTGACCCTGGTCCAGCAGCTTGCGGAACATTTCAACGCCGGTCACGGTGGTCTTCTGCACCGGACGGATACCGACGATTTCGATTTCGTCGCCAACCTTGATGATGCCGCGCTCGATACGACCGGTCACCACGGTGCCGCGGCCCGAGATCGAGAACACGTCTTCCACCGGCATCAGGAACGGCTTGTCGATCGCACGCTCCGGCTCCGGGATCCAGGTGTCCAGCGCCTCGACCAGCTTCAGGATGGCCGGCACGCCGATGTCGCTCTGGTCGCCTTCCAGCGCCAGACGGGCCGAACCGGCGATGATCGGAGTGTCGTCGCCCGGGAAGTCGTACTTGCTCAGCAGCTCACGCACTTCCATCTCGACCAGCTCGAGCAGCTCGGCGTCGTCAACCATGTCGGCCTTGTTCAGGAACACGACGATGTACGGCACGCCGACCTGACGCGACAGCAGGATGTGCTCGCGGGTCTGCGGCATCGGGCCGTCAGCGGCCGAGCAGACCAGGATCGCGCCGTCCATCTGGGCAGCACCGGTGATCATGTTCTTGACGTAGTCAGCATGGCCCGGGCAGTCAACGTGGGCGTAGTGACGCTTCTCGGATTCGTATTCGACGTGCGCGGTCGAGATCGTGATGCCACGCGCCTTTTCTTCCGGCGCGGCGTCGATCGAGGAGTAGTCCTTGAACTCGCCACCGAAGCGCTCGGCACCGATCTTGGTCAGTGCAGCGGTCAGCGTGGTCTTGCCGTGATCGACGTGACCGATGGTGCCGACATTGACGTGCGGCTTGGTGCGCTCGAACTTACCCTTTGCCATTGTTGTATACCTTGATTTTGTAAGTGGTTTTCAGGAGAGGCTGAGCGAGGCTCAGCCCTTCTTCATGACAGCTTCGGCGATGTTGTTCGGCGCCGGCTCGTAGTGATCGAATTCCATGGTGAAGGTGGCGCGGCCCTGGGTCTGCGAACGCAGCGCAGTGGCGTAACCGAACATTTCACCCAGCGGGATCATCGCGTTGATGATGCTGGCCGAACCGTCACCCGTGGTGTCGGAACCCTGCAGCACGCCGCGACGACGGCTCACGTCGCCCATCACGTCACCCTGGTAATCCTCCGGGGTCACGATCTCGACCTTCATGATCGGCTCCAGCAGCACCGGCTTGGCCTTGGCGAAGCCCTGCTTGAAGGCCATCGACGAAGCGAGCTTGAACGCCATTTCCGAGGAGTCGACGTCGTGGTACGAGCCGAACACCAGCTTGACCTTGACGTCCACCACCGGGAAGCCAGCCAGCGGACCGCTGGTGATGGTTTCGCGCAGGCCCTTTTCGATCGAAGGAATGAATTCCTTCGGAATCACGCCGCCGGTGATGTCATTGACGAACAGGAAGTCGTCCTTGATACCCGCGGCCAGCTTGGCATCGGCACGATCGGCAGCGGTCAGCGGCGACAGCTCGATCACGACGTGACCGTACTGACCCTTACCACCGGACTGCTTGGCGTGCTTGTAGTCCGACTTGACGTCGGCCAGGGTGATGGTTTCGCGGTAGGCCACCTGCGGCGCGCCGACGTTGGCTTCAACGTTGAACTCGCGCTTCAGACGGTCGACGATGATGTCCAGGTGCAGCTCGCCCATGCCCGAGATGATGGTCTGGCCGGATTCTTCGTCGGTCTTGACGCGGAACGACGGATCTTCCTGCGCCAGACGGCCCAGGGCCAGACCCATCTTTTCCTGGTCCGACTTGGTCTTCGGCTCGACGGCCATCGAGATCACCGGCTCCGGGAACGTCATGCGCTCCAGGATGATCGGCTTGTCGACCGCACACAGGGTGTCACCGGTGGTGGTGTCCTTCAGGCCCACGGCAGCGGCGATGTCACCGGCCAGAACTTCCTTGATTTCTTCGCGGTTGTTCGAATGCATCTGCAGGATGCGGCCGATGCGCTCCTTCTTGCCCTTCACCGAGTTCAGGACGGTGTCGCCACCGTTCAGGGTGCCCGAGTAGACGCGGAAGAAGGTCAGCGCGCCGACGAACGGGTCGGTGATGATCTTGAAGGCCAGCGACGAGAACGGAGCCTTGTCGTCGGACTTGCGGGTCATGGCGATGTTTTCATCGTCCACGTCGGTACCGGTCACGTCCGGCACGTCGACCGGCGACGGCAGCAGCTGGATCACGCCGTCGAGCATGGCCTGCACGCCCTTGTTCTTGAACGCCGAGCCGCAGTACATCGGCACGATCTCGGTGGCCAGGGTACGGGTACGCAGCGCGTTGATGATTTCAGCCTCGGCCAGCTCTTCGCCGCCCAGGTACTTTTCCATCAGCTCTTCGTTGGCTTCGGCCGCGGCTTCGATCATGAAGGTACGGGCTTCTTCAGCCTTTTCCTGCAGGTCGGCCGGGATCTCGCCGTATTCGAACTTCATGCCCTGCGAGGCTTCATCCCAATGGATGGCCTTCATCTTCAGCAGGTCGACGACGCCCTTGAAGCCCTCTTCAGCGCCGATCGGCAGCTGCATCGGCACGGCGACAGCACCGAGCTTGGCCTTCAGCTGGTCGCGGACCTTGTAGAAGTTGGCACCGGTGCGGTCCATCTTGTTGACGAACGCAATGCGCGGCACCTTGTAACGGTTGGCCTGACGCCACACGGTTTCCGACTGCGGCTGCACGCCACCGACGGCACACAGCACGAACACCGCACCGTCGAGCACGCGCAGCGAGCGTTCGACTTCGATGGTGAAGTCAACGTGCCCAGGGGTGTCGATGATGTTGAAACGGTGCTCCGGCAGCGACTTGTCCATGCCCTTCCAGAACGCGGTGGTCGCAGCGGACTGGATCGTGATGCCACGCTCCTGCTCCTGCTCCATCCAGTCCATGGTGGCGGCGCCGTCGTGCACTTCACCGATCTTGTGGCTCTTGCCGGTGTAGAACAGGATGCGCTCGGACGTGGTGGTCTTGCCGGCATCGATGTGGGCCATGATGCCGAAGTTACGGTAACGCTCGATAGGAGTGGAACGGGCCACGGGGAGCCTCTCAGATTTCTTGGATTTCGGATGGCCGAACGCCGCCTTGCGGCGGCCTTCGGATTGGCGCAGCCCTTCCGGGGCCGCGAGGCAGCACCGTAATGGTGCTGCCCTGCCTGTTTTACAAGGCCGTCAAACTCACCAGCGGTAGTGGGCGAATGCCTTGTTGGCTTCGGCCATGCGGTGGGTTTCTTCGCGCTTCTTGATGGCGCCGCCACGGTTTTCCGAGGCATCGATCAGTTCAGCCGCCAGCTTCTTCGGCATGGTGTTCTCACCACGCTTGCGCGCGGAGTCGATCAGCCAGCGCATGGCCAGGGCCATCTTGCGCGACGAACGCACTTCGACCGGCACCTGGTAGGTGGCGCCACCGACGCGACGCGACTTGACTTCGACCGCCGGAGCAACGTTGTCCAGCGCCTTCTGCACCAGTTCAATGGCGTTGGCGCTGCTGTTCTTCTCGGTGATCACGTCCATGGCGCCGTACACGATCTTTTCAGCGACCGACTTCTTGCCGCTCAGCATCACCATGTTGATGAAACGGGCGATGGTTTCGCTTCCGTGCTTCGGATCCGGCAGGACTGCGCGCTGCGGCGTATTACCTTTACGAGACATGTGTGCTTTCCCTTAGCTCTTCGGACGCTTGGCGCCGTACTTGGAACGGCCCTGGCGACGCTTGGCAACGCCGGAGGCGTCGAGCGAACCACGAACGGTGTGGTAACGCACACCCGGCAGATCCTTGACGCGACCGCCACGGATCAGGACCACGGAGTGCTCCTGCAGGTTGTGACCTTCACCGCCGATGTAGGAAATCACTTCTTCCTGGTTGGTCAGGCGAACCTTGGCAACCTTACGAAGCGCCGAGTTCGGCTTCTTCGGAGTAGTGGTGTAAACGCGCGTGCAAACGCCACGGCGCTGGGGGCACTTTTCGAGAGCCGGCGAGGCGCTCTTATAAGTGGTTGCCTGCCGCGGCTTGCGGACAAGCTGATTGATCGTCGCCATCAGTATGTTCTTCTGAGAGAGGCCGAAAAAAACCGGCCATGAATGCGGATATGTGCGAGCAGGCGAGAAACCGGCCTGCTGAGACAGACGATTGTAGCAACCTGACGAAAACGCGGTCAAATGCGCACGCGCCAAGCCAGCCCTGATCCCGGGCCGTTACAGGGGAGCCTTCTCCATGCCCCCCGTTCAGGTTGTCAACCCGGTCCTTTGAAAGACCGGGCCGGCATCCTACCTCATCCGGAGCCATCCGACCAGCGGCCGGAGGTTCCGGTAGTGCGACCCGGCCAACGGCCGGGCCCTACCCTCTTGCGCGGTCCGGCCCTGGGGCCGGACCGGTCGATCAATCCTCGGCCTGCTCGGCGTCGGTCGATTCCACCACCACTTCCGGTGCAGCCACGGCCACGGCGGCCGGTGCGGCAGCCGGGGTACCCGACAGGGTCTGCATTTCCGAATCGGTCAGCCCGCTCGCGTTGCGGCGGCGGTTGGCGTGGTAGGACAGACCCGTACCGGCCGGAATCAGACGGCCGACGATCACGTTTTCCTTCAGGCCGCGCAGGTTGTCCTTGGTGCCGCGGACGGCAGCCTCGGTCAGCACGCGGGTGGTTTCCTGGAAGGAAGCCGCCGAGATGAACGATTCGGTGGCCAGCGATGCCTTGGTGATACCCAGCAGGACCGGGTCGAAGCGGGCGATCAGCTCGTTGCGGGCACCGAGGCGTGCATTCTCCTCGATGACGCGCTGGCGTTCGACCTGTTCACCGTTCAGGAACTTGCTGCTGCCCTGATCGGTGATCTCGACCTTGCGCAGCATCTGGCGGGTGATCACCTCGATGTGCTTGTCGTTGATCTTCACGCCCTGCAGGCGGTACACGTCCTGGATTTCCTTGACCAGGTAGGCGGCCAGCGGTTCGACACCCAGCAGGCGCAGGATGTCCTGCGGGCTCGGCTCGCCGTCCACGATGGTTTCGCCCTTGGTCACGTGCTCGCCTTCGAACACGATCACCTGGCGGTACTTCGGAATCAGCTCTTCGTGTTCCGAACCATCGGTGTCCTTGATGATCAGGCGCTGCTTGCCCTTGGTGTCCTTGCCGAAGCTGATGATGCCCGAACGCTCGGCCAGCACGGCCGGATCCTTCGGCTTGCGCGCTTCGAACAGATCGGCCACGCGCGGCAGACCACCGGTGATGTCACGGGTCTTCGAGGCTTCCTGCGGGATCTTGGCAACCACGTCGCCCACGCCGACGGCGGCGCCGTCCTGCAGGTTGACGATCGAGCGCGGCGGCAGCAGGTACTGCGCCGGCAGGTCGGTACCCGGGATCGTCAGGTCGTTGCCCTTGGCGTCGACGATGCGGACGATCGGGCGCAGATCCTTGGCCTGGGCGCCGCGGCGCTTCGGGTCGGTGATCTCGCGCGAAGCCAGGCCGGTCAGCTCATCGGTCTTCTCGATGACGGTGACGCCGTCGATGAAGTCGATGAAGCGGATGAAGCCGGCCACTTCCGAAACGATCGGGTGGTTATGCGGATCCCAGTTGGCCACGGTCTGGCCAGCCTTCACTGCATCGCCGTCCTTGGAGGCAATCATCGAACCGTACGGCAGCTTGTAACGCTCACGCTCACGGCCATGTGCGTCGAGCACCGAGATTTCGCCCGAGCGCGACACTGCCACCAGCGAGCCATTGGCATGCTCGACCGACTTGAGGTTGCTGAACTTGACCGAGCCGGTGGTCTTGACGGTGATGTTGTCGACCGCAGCCGCACGCGACGCCGCACCACCGATGTGGAACGTACGCATGGTCAGCTGGGTACCCGGCTCACCGATGGACTGGGCGGCGATGACGCCGACCGCTTCACCGATGTTGACGATGTGGCCACGGGCCAGATCGCGGCCGTAGCAGCGACCGCAGACACCGAAGGCCGATTCGCAGGAGATCGTCGAGCGGACCTTGATGGTCTGCACGCCGGCATCTTCCAGCTTGGCCACCCAGGCTTCGTCGAGCAGGGTATTGCGGGTCACGATCGGATCTTCGTCGTTGCCCGGCAGGAACACGTCCTCGGCAACCACGCGACCCAGCACGCGATCCTTCAACGGCTCGACCACGTCGCCGCCTTCCACGATCGGGGTCATGATCAGGCCTTCGGTGGTACCGCAATCCACCTCGGTGATCACCACGTCCTGCGCCACGTCGACCAGACGACGGGTCAGGTAACCCGAGTTCGCCGTCTTCAGCGCGGTATCGGCCAGACCCTTACGGGCACCGTGGGTGGAGTTGAAGTACTCCTGCACGTTCAGGCCTTCGCGGAAGTTCGCCTTGATGGGCGTCTCGATGATCGAGCCATCCGGACGCGCCATCAGGCCACGCATACCGGCCAGCTGACGGATCTGCGCCTGGCTGCCTCGTGCACCGGAGTCGGCCATGATGTACAGCGAGTTCATCGACTTCTGGTCGATGGTTTCGCCCTTGGCGTTGATGACCTTCTCGGTACCAATGGTGTCCATCATCGCCTTGGCGATGCGTTCATTGGTACGCGACCAGATATCGACCACCTTGTTGTAGCGCTCGCCGGCGGTGACCAGGCCCGACTGGTACTGCTCCTGGATTTCCAGCACTTCGGCTTCGGCCTCGGTGAGGATGCCCTTCTTCTCGTCCGGGATCAGCATGTCGTCGATGCCGATCGAGACGCCGGCGCGGGTCGCGTAGGCGAAGCCGGTGTACATCAGCTTGTCGGCGAACACGACCGTGTCCTTCAGACCCAGCTGGCGGTAGCTGGAGTTGATCAGGCGGCTGATGTTCTTCTTGGTCAGCTCGGTGTTGGCCAGCGCGAACGGCAGGCCTTCCGGCAGGATTTCAGCCAGCAGGGCGCGACCGATCGTGGTGTCCACGATCGAGGTCTTGTTCTGCTTGATGCCGTCTTCGTCGGTCACCACCTCGGTGATGCGGACCTTGACGCGCGCGTGCAGTTCCACCACGCGGTTGTCGTAGGCGCGCTTGACTTCGGCGATGTTGGCGAAGGCCATGCCCTCGCCCTTCTTGTTTTCCAGCGAGCGGGTCATGTAGTACAGACCCAGCACGACGTCCTGCGACGGCACGATGATCGGCTCGCCGTTGGCCGGCGACAGGATGTTGTTGGTCGACATCATCAGCGCACGCGCTTCCAGCTGGGCTTCCAGCGAGAGCGGTACGTGGACGGCCATCTGGTCACCGTCGAAGTCGGCGTTGAACGCGGTGCAGACCAGCGGGTGCAGCTGGATGGCCTTGCCTTCGATCAGCACCGGCTCGAACGCCTGGATGCCCAGACGGTGCAGGGTCGGCGCACGGTTCAGCATCACCGGGTGTTCGCGGATGACCTCTTCCAGGATGTCCCAGACTTCGGCTTCTTCGCGCTCGACCAGCTTCTTGGCGGCCTTGATGGTGGTGGCCAGGCCACGACGCTGCAGCTTGGCGAACACGAACGGCTTGAACAGCTCAAGCGCCATCTTCTTCGGCAGGCCGCACTGGTGCAGGCGCAGGTACGGACCGACCACGATGACCGAACGGCCCGAGTAGTCGACGCGCTTGCCGAGCAGGTTCTGGCGGAAGCGACCCTGCTTGCCCTTGATCATGTCGGCCAGCGACTTCAGCGGGCGCTTGTTGGTGCCGGTGATGGCACGGCCACGGCGGCCGTTGTCCAGCAGCGCATCGACCGATTCCTGCAGCATGCGCTTTTCATTGCGCACGATGATGTCCGGCGCGCTCAGTTCGAGCAGGCGGCGCAGGCGGTTGTTACGGTTGATGACGCGGCGGTACAGGTCGTTCAGGTCGGAGGTCGCGAAGCGGCCGCCATCCAGCGGCACCAGCGGACGCAGGTCCGGCGGCAGCACCGGCAGCACGGTCATGACCATCCACTCCGGACGGTTGCCCGACTCCAGGAAGGCCTCGATCAGCTTGATGCGCTTGGTCAGTCGCTTGAGCTTGGTTTCCGAACCGGTGCTGGCGATTTCCTCGCGCAGGCGGGTCATCTCCGACTGCAGGTCGATGGTGCGCAGCAGCTCGTACACGGCCTCGGCGCCCATGGCGGCGTCGAAGTCGTCACCGTGCTCCTGGCGGGCCTGCAGGTACTGTTCTTCGGTCAGCAGCTGGCGGCGCTCCAGGGCGGTCAGGCCCGGCTCGGTCACCACGTAGGCTTCGAAGTACAGCACGCGCTCGATGTCACGCAGGGTCATGTCCAGCATCAGGCCGATGCGCGACGGCAGCGACTTGAGGAACCAGATGTGCGCGACCGGCGACGCCAGGTCGATGTGGCCCATGCGCTCGCGACGCACCTTGGCCAGGGTGACTTCGGTGCCGCACTTCTCGCACACGACACCACGGTGCTTCATGCGCTTGTACTTGCCGCACAGGCACTCGTAGTCCTTGACCGGCCCGAAGATGGCGGCGCAGAACAGGCCGTCACGCTCCGGCTTGAAGGTACGGTAGTTGATGGTTTCCGGCTTCTTCACTTCGCCGAAGGACCACGAACGGATCAGGTCCGGCGAGGCCAGCGCGATCTTGATCGCGTCGAAGTCCAGCGTCTGGCGCTGCTGGTTGAAGAGGTTGAGCAGGTCTTTCATGGTGTTCTCCAGAAGGAGGAATGCTGTGTCGATGGGCTTTCAGTTGACTGCCAGCGGCGCGGCGGCGTACCGCCGCGCCGGCATGGATCAGTTGTCTTCCAGTTCCATGTTGATGGCCAGCGAGCGGATTTCCTTCACGAGCACGTTGAAGGATTCCGGCATGCCCGCGACCATCTCGTGCTCACCGTCGACGATGTTCTTGTACATCTGGTTGCGGCCCTGCACGTCATCGGACTTCACCGTCAGCATTTCCTGCAGGGTGTAGGCCGCGCCGTAGGCTTCCAGCGCCCAGACTTCCATTTCACCGAAGCGCTGGCCGCCGAACTGCGCCTTGCCGCCCAGCGGCTGCTGGGTGACGAGCGAGTACGGACCGGTCGAACGGGCGTGCATCTTGTCGTCGACCAGGTGGTTCAGCTTCAGGTAGTGCATGTAGCCAACGGTGGTGTGGCGATCGAAGGCTTCACCGGTGCGGCCGTCGTACAGCTGGGTCTGGCCACTGCTCGGCAGGTCGGCCAGTTCCAGCATGCGCTTGATTTCCGCTTCGGTGGCACCGTCGAACACCGGGGTGGCCATCGGCACGCCGTCGAACAGGTTACGGGCCAGGCGCAGCAGCTCCTCGTCGCTGAACTGCGACAGGTCGACACGGTTGGCCACGTTGGTGTCATCGTGGTTGTAGATGTCGTCGAGGAACTTGCGCAGGTCGGCAACCGCGGCCTGGGCTTCCAGCATCGCCTGGATCTTGCGACCCAGCCCCTTGGCTGCCCAGCCCAGGTGCACTTCCAGGATCTGGCCGATGTTCATACGCGACGGCACGCCCAGCGGGTTCAGCACGATGTCCACGGTTTCGCCCGAGGCCATGTACGGCATGTCCTCGACCGGCACCACGTTGGAGACCACACCCTTGTTGCCGTGGCGGCCTGCCATCTTGTCGCCCGGCTGGATGCGGCGCTTCACGGCCAGGAACACCTTGACCATCTTCAGCACGCCCGGGGCGAGGTCGTCGCCCGCGGTGATCTTGCCGCGCTTGTCGGCGAAGCGACGCTCGAATTCCTTCTCGTGCGCCTGGATCTGCTTCTGGGCGCGCTCGATGGCTTCGGACGCATCCTCGTCCTTCATGCGCAGAGCGAACCAGTCAGCCTTCTTCAGGCCGTCCAGGAAGGCGTCGGTGATGACGTCGCCCTTCTTCAGGTTGGCACCACCGTTGACCACCTTGCCCACGATCTGCGAACGCAGACGCATGTAGATGGCCGCTTCCAGGATGCGGAACTGGTCGTCGAAGTCCTTCTTGACGCGCTTGATTTCAGACTCTTCGATCTGGCGGGCGCGCTTGTCCTTCTCGATGCCGTCGCGGGTGAAGACCTGCACGTCGATGACGGTGCCGTCCATGCCCGGCGGAACGCGCAGCGAGCTGTCCTTCACGTCCGAAGCCTTCTCGCCGAAGATCGCGCGCAGCAGCTTCTCTTCCGGGGTCAGCTGGCTTTCGCCCTTCGGGGTGACCTTGCCGACCATGATGTCGCCGGCGCGGACTTCGGCACCGATGTACACCACGCCGCTCTCGTCCAGACGGTTCAGCGCCTGCTCGGAAACGTTCGGGATGTCGGCGGAGATTTCCTCCGGCCCCAGCTTGGTGTCACGCGCGACGCAGGTCAGCTCTTCGATGTGGATCGTGGTGTAACGATCCTCTTCCACCACGCGCTCGGAGAGCAGGATGGAGTCTTCGAAGTTGTAGCCGTTCCACGGCATGAACGCGATCAGCATGTTCTGGCCCAGGGCCAGTTCGCCGATGTCGGTGGACGGACCATCGGCCAGCACGTCGCCGCGGGCGATGACGTCACCCACCTGGACCAGCGGACGCTGGTTGATGCAGGTGTTCTGGTTCGAACGGGTGTACTTGACCAGGTTGTAGATGTCCACGCCTGCGTCGGTGGCGCCAACGATCTCTTCCTCGTTGACCTTGACCACGATGCGGGCGGCGTCGATCTGCACGATCTCACCACCGCGACGGGCGTTCACGGTCACGCCGGAGTCACGCGCCACGGCGCGCTCGATGCCGGTACCGACCAGCGGCTTCTGCGCACGCAGGGTCGGCACGGCCTGACGCTGCATGTTGGCGCCCATCAGTGCACGGTTGGCGTCATCGTGCTCCAGGAACGGAACCAGCGCAGCCGCGATCGACACGGTCTGCATCGGCGAGACGTCCATGAAGTGGACCTCCGCCGGCGGCTTCAGCAGCGATTCGCCCTGGAAACGGCAGGGAACGAACTGCTCGGTCAGCACGCTGTCGGCATTGGTCAGGGCGTTGGCCTGCGCAATGACGTACTCGTTTTCTTCGATCGCCGACAGGAACTCGACTTCGTCAAAGACCTTGCCGTCCACGACCTTGCGGTACGGGGTCTCGAGGAAACCGTACTGGTTGGTGCGGGCGTACACGGCCAGCGAGTTGATCAGGCCGATGTTCGGGCCTTCCGGGGTTTCGATGGTGCAGACGCGGCCGTAATGGGTCGGGTGCACGTCGCGCACTTCGAAGCCGGCGCGCTCACGGGTCAGACCGCCCGGGCCCAGGGCCGAGACGCGACGCTTGTGGGTCACTTCCGACAGCGGGTTGTTCTGGTCCATGAACTGCGACAGCTGCGAGGAGCCAAAGAACTCCTTGATGGCAGCGGCGACCGGCTTGGCGTTGATCAGCTCCTGCGGGGTCAGGCCTTCCGACTCTGCCATCGACAGGCGCTCCTTGACCGCGCGCTCGACGCGGACCAGGCCGACGCGGAACACGTTCTCGGCCATTTCACCGACCGAACGCACGCGACGGTTGCCCAGGTGATCGATATCGTCGACCACGCCGCGACCGTTGCGGATCTCGGTCAGGACCTTGATCACGTCCAGGATGTCGGAGCTGTCGCCGTGGGCGGCAACCAGACGCTTGGATTCTTCGTCGTTGCGCTCACCGTAGTACTTGCGGTCGTACAGCACGGCTTCGCCGGTGGTTTCCTTGCGGCCCACGCGACGGTTGAACTTCATGCGGCCGACCGCGGACAGGTCGTAGCGCTCGAAGGTGAAGAACAGGTTGTGGAACAGGTTCTGCGCGGCGTCCTTGGTCGGCGGCTCGCCCGGACGCATCATGCGGTAGATTTCGACCAGGGCTTCCAGCTGGGTCTTGGTCGGATCGATGCGCAGGGTGTTGGACAGGTACGGGCCACGATCCAGATCATTCACCCACAGGGTGCCCACGGCATCCACACCGGCCTTGCGGAAGGCCTGCAGCTGCTCGTCGGTGATTTCGTCGTTGGCCTGGGCCAGCAGTTCGCCGGTCGAAGCATCGACCACGTCGTGCGACAGGATGCGGCCGACGATGTAGTCGTCCGGCACGGCCAGGGCGGCGATGCCCGAGGCTTCCAGCTGCTTGATGTGGCGCGCGGTGATGCGCTTGCCGGCTTCCACGATGACCTTGTCGCCGTCGGCGAGGTCGAAGCCCAGGGTTTCGCCACGCAGGCGCTCCGGCACCAGCTCCAGCTGGACGCCTTCATCCGGGTTGATGTGGAAGGTGTTGATCTCGAAGAACTCGGCCAGCATCTCTTCGTTGCTGTAGCCAAGCGCGCGCAGCAGGATCGACACCGGCAGCTTGCGGCGACGATCGATACGGGTGAACAGCGCGTCCTTCGGGTCGAACTCGAAGTCCAGCCAGGAACCGCGGTAAGGGATGATGCGGGCGCTGTACAGCAGCTTGCCCGAGCTGTGGGTCTTGCCACGGTCGTGGTCGAAGAACACACCCGGCGAGCGGTGCAGCTGCGAGACGATGACGCGCTCGGTGCCGTTGACGATGAAGGTGCCGTTCTCGGTCATCAGCGGGATTTCGCCCAGATAGACCTCCTGCTCCTTCACGTACTTGATGGCCTTGGTCGACGACTCGCGGTCGTAGATCACCAGGCGCACGGTCACGCGCAGCGGCGCGCCGTAGCTCATGCCACGCTGGCGGCACTCACGCTCGTCGAAGACCGGTTCGCCCAGCTTGTAGCCGACGTATTCCAGGGCGGCATTGCCGCTGTAGCTGGCGATCGGGAAGACCGACTTCAGCGCGGCGTGCAGGCCGTGGTCCGTGCGCTTGGCCGGATCGACGTTTTCCTGCAGGAATTCACGGTAGGAATCCACCTGGATGGCGAGCAGGAACGGCACTTCGAGAATCGAACGCTGCTTGCCGAAATCCTTGCGGATACGCTTTTTTTCGGTGAACGAATAGGACGTCATGAGGTCTTCCACCTTGTTGTGCGGATCGTGCGCCCACGATCCGAAGGGAACTTGAAATTGTCAGTTGGAAGTCGCTGGTATTGCCGGCACCAGCACGCCTTCTCCCGCTACTTCCAACTGCCAACTCGTCTGCTACCGCGCCCCTTCCGCCGCGCCCTGCGCTGGCCGATCGGGGTTTGACTGCAGCCCGTGTTGGGCTTTTTGCCGCTTTTTACATCCACGCATGACGTGGATCTACAGCACCGCAACAACGACCAAAGGCCGGGGGCTTACGCCCCCAGCCTTGGCTGCATCGCCGTGAATCGATGACGATGCAAAGGAAGTGCTTACTTGACTTCGACAGTCGCGCCAGCAGCTTCCAGGTCCTTCTTCATCTTCTCGGCTTCGTCCTTCGAAGCGGCATCCTTCAGGACGCCACCGGCTTCGGCCAGGTCCTTCGCTTCCTTCAGGCCCAGGCCGGTGATGGCGCGGACGGCCTTGATGACTTCGACCTTCTTGTCGCCGGCCGACTTCAGGGTGACGGTGAACTCGGTCTGCTCTTCAACAGCAGCGGCCGGGCCAGCGGCAGCAGCCACGGCAACCGGAGCAGCGGCGGAGACGCCGAACTTCTCTTCGATGGCCTTGACCAGCTCCATCACTTCCATCAGGGACTTCTCGGCGATGGCGTCGACGATCTGTTCGTTGGTAAGGGACATGATAATTACCTTTGGATGTTTTTCTGGATTGAGGTTCCGTCAGGAACCACGATTAGTCGAAACTCAAGCGGTCTCGGCGGCCGGTTCAGCAGCGTCGGCGGCGACGTCGCCACCATTCTGCTTGTCGCCGATTGCCTTGATGGCGCGGGCGAACATCGTGACCGGCTCGGTCAGGACGCGTGCCAGCATTGCCAGCGCCTGGTCGCGGGTCGGCAGCGAGGCCAACACGTCGACATGGCTTGCCGGGAACACTTCGCCGCCGATGGCGACGACCTTGGCCTGCAGCTTGTCGTTGCCCTTGGCGGCATCCTTGATCAGGCGACCGGCAGCGCCGGGCTCCTCAAGCGAGAACGCGTACAGCAGCGGACCAACCAGCTTGTCCTGTGCACATGCGAACTCGGTGCCTTCAACAGCACGCGACGCCAGGGTGTTCTTGACAACTTTCAAGAAAACGCCGGTTTCACGCGCCTGCTTGCGCATCGCGGTCATCTGAGCGACCGTGGTGCCAGCGTATTCGGCTGCGATCAAGGAGTGGGCCTTGGCGGCGATGTCTGCCAGCTCCGCGACTACTTCTTGCTTCTGGGACAGATTGAGAGCCATTGCACTCCTCCTATTGAACTCCGCTTACGGCTCCTGCCGTGTGCGGTCCTGTGCGGCATCCATCCTGGACGCCGGGAACATCGGAATGATGCTCCGGGGGGTGGGCCGTTCCAGACCTGGAGGCAATCAGGGAAATCCCAGAAATGCGTAAACCAGAAAAACTCCAGAAGGGCACCATCTACGCAGGGTGATTCCGAAGAATCGATTAAGCGCTCATGACTGCTCCGGCGGCGACTCCCTGCCAGTTCGAGCTTCCGTGCCCGTCGCCGGTATTGCCATGACCGCGCCTGCGGTCTTTGACGGCGACCACCGGCGATGTGCTGCCGGCGATGCCTTCAAATGTCACGGTCACGGCACCCAGGGCACCGTGACCGCTTGAAACAATTACTTCAGGGTCAGCGACGACTGGTCGACGGTGACGCCCGGGCCCATCGTCGAGCTGACCGAAACCTTCTGCAGGTAGGTGCCCTTCGAGGTGGCCGGCTTGGCCTTGATCAGGTCCAGCAGCAGCGCGGTCAGGTTCGACTTCAGCGCGTCTTCGGCGAAGTCGGCCTTGCCGATGGTGCAGTGGATGATGCCGGCCTTGTCGGTGCGGTAACGCACCTGACCCGACTTGGCATTCTTCACGGCTTCACCCGGGTTCGGGGAAACGGTGCCGACCTTCGGGTTCGGCATCAGGCCGCGCGGGCCCAGCACGGTGCCCAGCTTACCGACGACGCGCATGGCGTCCGGGGTCGCGATGACGACGTCGTAGTTCAGATCGCCGGCCTGCATCTTCTCGGCCAGATCGTCCATACCGACGGCTTCGGCGCCAGCAGCCAGGGCTTCATCAGCCTTGGCACCGGCCGGAGCGAAGACAGCGACGCGGACCGACTTGCCGGTACCCGCCGGCAGCACGGTGGAGCCACGGACCTGCTGGTCGGACTTCTTCGCATCGACGCCCAGGCGCACGGAAACGTCGATGGACTCGACGAACTTGGCCTTGGTGGCGGTCTTCAGGATGTTGATCGCGTCCTCGAAGGCGTATGCCTTGCCCGGAACGACGGCGGCCTTGATGGCCTTCTCACGCTTGGTCTGTGCCATCTTCTTAACCCTCCACCACGAGGCCCATGGAACGGGCAGAGCCAGCGATGGTACGCACGGCGGCGTCCAGATCGGCGGCAGTCAGATCCGGTTCCTTCGCCTTGGCGATCTCTTCCAGCTGCTTACGGGTGACCTTGCCGACCTTCTCGGTGTTCGGGCGCTTGGAGCCCGACGAGATGCCAGCGGCCTTCTTCAGCAGAGTGGTGGCCGGGGTGCTCTTGGTGATGAAGGTGAACGTACGGTCCGAATAGGCCGTGATGATCACCGGAACCGGCAGACCCGGCTCGAGCTTCTGCGTGGCAGCGTTGAACGCCTTGCAGAATTCCATGATGTTCAGGCCGCGCTGACCCAGCGCAGGACCGACCGGCGGCGAGGGGTTGGCCTGACCGGCCTTCACCTGCAGCTTGATGTAACCGACAACTTTCTTTGCCATGAGTATGCTCTCCGGGTGCTAGCGCCTTGCGACAACAGGCTCCCCATCGGACCGGGAATCACGCGTCCCGGCATCGCGTTTTGAAATCATGCTGAAGGCCACCTTGCGGCGGCCTCGTCCTGCTGGCTTCCCAGCGGGGAGCCGCGCACTATATCAGGTTTTTTCTTCACATGCCTGAAACGGCACATAAACGGACAAAACCGGGCCAAGCCCGGTTTGCCTTTCTGAGAGCCGAGCATGGCTCGACTCTACAGGGCCGATCAGACGGCCTTTTCGACCTGGCCGAACTCGAGCTCGACCGGGGTGGCACGGCCGAAGATCAGCACCGAGACGCGCAGACGGCTCTTCTCGTAGTTGACTTCTTCGACGACGCCATTGAAATCGTTGAACGGGCCGTCGGTGACACGGACCATCTGGCCCGGCTCGAACAGCACCTTCGGACGCGGCTTCTCGACACCTTCCTGAACGCGGTTCAGGATGGCCTCGGCCTCGGAGTCGGCGATCGGCAGCGGACGATCGGCAGTACCACCGATGAAGCCCATGACGCGCGGGGTTTCCTTGACCAGATGCCAGCTTTCGTTGTCGATGCGCGGGATACCGGCCTCTTCGTGGGTCTCGATCTGGACCAGCACGTAACCCGGGAAGAATTTGCGCTCGGAACGGCGCTTCTGGCCGGCGCGCATTTCGATCACTTCCTCGGTCGGAACCAGGACGTCGCCGAAGCGCTCTTCCATGCCGTCACGGACGATGCGGTCGCGCAGGGCCTGCGCCACCGACTTCTCGAAGCCCGAATAGGCGTGAACGACGTACCAACGCTTCATGCAATTCTCCTTAGCGGCTCAGGAACAACTGAACCAGCCACTGAATGACGTAATCGAACCCACCCAGCAGCAGACTGAGAATGGTTACCACCACCATCACGACCCAGGTCATGCGGATGGCTTCCTGGCGCGTCGGCCAGACCACCTTGCGCAGTTCGAAGCGCGACTCGGAGAGGAATTCGCGGGTGTCGCGCCCCTTGCCGGTCAGCATGAACACGCCGATACCGCCAACCAGACCGACCACGACCGCCAACGCACGCAGCTGACCCGTCCACGTACCCAGCTGGGTAGCGCGACCGGAATCGGCAGAGAACCAGAACCAGACGAACAGACCGGCCAGCACCAGCAGTGATGCGGCAACGTACTTGACGATATCCCCACCGCTGGCGGAGTTGTCTTTGGAATGTTCGATCTTGCTATTCATCCGGCTGTGTCTGCTTTAGCGGCCCAGGCCGCTGGATAAGGTGGGCAGATGGCACGCCAGGAGGGACTCGAACCCCCAACCTGCGGTTTTGGAGACCGCTGCTCTGCCAATTGAGCTACTGGCGTACGTTTTAAAACTTGCCTTCCCTTAGACGGCGAAGGCGGACCGAGGTTCCCGGCCCGCCATTCGCGTAACCGGCGGCGCTATGCAACCGCCGGTACTGCAGGCTTACTCGATGATCTTCGAGACCACGCCGGCGCCGACGGTACGGCCGCCTTCGCGGATGGCGAAGCGCAGGCCTTCGTCCATTGCCACCGGGTTGATCAGGGTGACGACCATCTTGACGTTGTCACCCGGCATCACCATCTCGACGCCTTCCGGCAGCTGGGCTGCACCGGTGATGTCGGTGGTACGGAAGTAGAACTGCGGACGGTAGCCGTTGAAGAACGGGGTGTGACGGCCGCCCTCATCCTTCGACAGCACGTACACTTCGCCTTCGAACTTGGTGTGCGGCTTGATCGAACCCGGCTTGGCCAGGACCTGGCCACGCTCGACGTCGTCACGCTTGGTGCCGCGCAGCAGCAGGCCAGCGTTGTCGCCTGCCTGACCCTGGTCCAGCAGCTTGCGGAACATTTCAACGCCGGTCACGGTGGTCTTCTGCACCGGACGGATACCGACGATTTCGATTTCGTCGCCAACCTTGATGATGCCGCGCTCGATACGACCGGTCACCACGGTGCCGCGGCCCGAGATCGAGAACACGTCTTCCACCGGCATCAGGAACGGCTTGTCGATCGCACGCTCCGGCTCCGGGATCCAGGTGTCCAGCGCCTCGACCAGCTTCAGGATGGCCGGCACGCCGATGTCGCTCTGGTCGCCTTCCAGCGCCAGACGGGCCGAACCGGCGATGATCGGAGTGTCGTCGCCCGGGAAGTCGTACTTGCTCAGCAGCTCACGCACTTCCATCTCGACCAGCTCGAGCAGCTCGGCGTCGTCAACCATGTCGGCCTTGTTCAGGAACACGACGATGTACGGCACGCCGACCTGACGCGACAGCAGGATGTGCTCGCGGGTCTGCGGCATCGGGCCGTCAGCGGCCGAGCAGACCAGGATCGCGCCGTCCATCTGGGCAGCACCGGTGATCATGTTCTTGACGTAGTCAGCATGGCCCGGGCAGTCAACGTGGGCGTAGTGACGCTTCTCGGATTCGTATTCGACGTGCGCGGTCGAGATCGTGATGCCACGCGCCTTTTCTTCCGGCGCGGCGTCGATCGAGGAGTAGTCCTTGAACTCGCCACCGAAGCGCTCGGCACCGATCTTGGTCAGTGCGGCGGTCAGCGTGGTCTTGCCGTGGTCGACGTGACCGATGGTGCCGACATTGACGTGCGGCTTGGTGCGCTCGAACTTACCCTTGGCCATGGCTGCTTATCTCGAATTCGTCTGAGAGGTGGTGCTTAAGATGGTGCTCACGAAAGGAATCGAACCTTCGACCTCTTCCTTACCAAGGAAGTGCTCTACCGACTGAGCTACGTGAGCCGAGTTTTGCATTATGACATGAACTCGATAATATTCAAAGTTCATTCAATGGAGCGGGAGACGGGAATCGAACCCGCACCATCAGCTTGGAAGGCTGAGGTTCTACCATTGAACTACTCCCGCGCCGGGAATGTCACAACGTGAAACTGGTGGAGGGAGGTGGATTCGAACCACCGAAGGCGTAAGCCAGCAGATTTACAGTCTGCCCCCGTTGGCCGCTTGGGTATCCCTCCTTACCACCCCATTCCGTGCCGCCGAAGCGTTGCGGTGCGTGGTGGTGAGCCCGCAATTCTGGAGATGAAGCGGGGGCCTGTCAACGCTTTTTTTCACTTTTTTTCACATGCGTCGCAAAGCCATTGATACGCAAGGCTATTGCCCGGGCACCGGCAGCGACTCGCTGGCGAAAATTGCGACATGGGGAATTCCGTCGGCCCCGATCCAGCCCCGGTACATGCCCTGGGTGTTGAACGGCGTGGCCATTTTCCCGTCCGCAGCGAGCACGATCGCCCCGCCGTCGCCCCCCATCTGCGGGATCGTCTCGTTGATCACACCCTTGCCGGCCTGTTCCGGCGTCTGCCCCAGGTAGCGCACGCGTGCACAGATCTCGTGCGCGGCCGCAGTACGGATGTAGTACTCACCCCATCCCGTCCCGGACACCGCACAGCGGGCATCGGCCCAGGTGCCGGCACCAATGATCGGCGAGTCACCCACACGGCCGTAGCGCTTGTTGGTCATGCCACCGGTGGAGGTGCCGGCGGCAAGATGGCCCTGCGCATCGAGCGCGACTGCCCCGACGGTGCCAAAGTGCTTGGCGGTCTCCAGGTCGGCATGCGCCTGGCCGCTGGCCTCCTCCTTCAGCGCACGCTGCAGCTGCTGCCAGCGCTTGTCGGTCCGGAAGTACGAGGGATCGACCAGGGTCATGCCCTGCTCCACCGCAAAGGACTCGGCGCCCTGCCCCACCATCATCACGTGCCTGGACTTCTGCATCACCGTCTGCGCCAACAAGATTGGATTGCGCACCCGCTGCACACCGGCTACCGCACCTGCGGCCTGGGTCGCGCCGTCCATGACAGCCGCATCCAGCTCGTTGTGGCCGTCATGGGTGAACACCGCGCCCTTCCCGGCGTTGAAGGTCGGATCGTCTTCCAGCACGGTGATCGCGGCAGTGACTGCGGCCAGCGCCGGGCGACCCGCTGCCAGCTCCGCATGTCCCTTCCGCAGGGCCGCGCTCAATGCGTCACGAGCGGCCTTCTCTTCCGCCGGCGACAGGTCCTTGCGCTCGACACCTGCTCCACCATGAATGACCAGCAGCGGCGAGGTGGCCGGCGCGGCCTGGGCGAGCAGTGGCAGGGACAACAGTGTGGACAGCGCCAGG
Source organism: Stenotrophomonas maltophilia (assembly GCF_004684085.1). Taxonomy (GTDB): domain Bacteria; phylum Pseudomonadota; class Gammaproteobacteria; order Xanthomonadales; family Xanthomonadaceae; genus Stenotrophomonas; species Stenotrophomonas maltophilia_AS. Next base: position 101 of record NZ_SRHZ01000021.1, on the reverse strand, counting down.
CGCAGTTTCATCGGATACGTCTCCAGGGAAATGTAGTTCGGTAGCGCCGGGCCATGCCCGGCGGAAGGCGCAGCGCGGCAAGGCCGCCGGGCATGGCCCGG
>NZ_SRHZ01000020.1 GCF_004684085.1 Stenotrophomonas maltophilia | reverse complement strand
GGGCATGGCCCGGCGCTACCGGCGCGTGATTTCGATCTGGCCGTCGTCGATCTCGGCCATGGCCTGGTAGTCCACGTCTGCCTGGAAGTCGTCCAGGCGCATGCGGCTGCCGCTGGCCACCACGGTCACCGGCACGGCGTGGAAGCGCAGCGGCTCCCCTTCAACCAGGCGATCGGCATCACGACCGGGGCTGACCACCCAGACCTTGCCCTCGCCGTCGGCGCTGTAGACCTGCGCTTGGCCATCCGGCTCCACGCACAGGGCGGTGTCCTCGTCGACACCGATGCCGACGATGTCCGGGTCGCCACTGTCCTGTACGGCACGGGCGACGAACACAATCAGGCGGCCGAGGCGGTCGCGCTTGTCGAAGTGGGTATCGGTAACCACACGCTGCAGATAGGGCATCTGCAGGAAGCCGCTGTCCATGGTCACCGCGCTGCCCATCGGGTCGGCCAGCGCACCGGCGGAGGTGATGCTGCCGCCATCCAACGCACCATAGGCGTAGCCCCCCAGGATCGCCAGCCCGGCACTGGTGCCGGCAATCGGCTTGCCGGCGCGCACGTGGGCATTGAGTGCGCGGTTGAGTGCGGTGCCTTTCCAGAAGCGGATATAGCGCGACTGGTCGCCACCGGCAATGAAGATGGCATCGGCCGCCGCAACCACGCGCAGTACGGCCGGATCGTCTGCGCCGCGGCGGCTGTCGAAGACCAGGGTCTGCACGGCGGTAGTGCCGCCGATGTCGCGGTACAGGCGGTCCTGCAACTCATCGCGGCCCGACGCGCGCAGGATCAGCACACGGCCGTTGCCGGCCTGCTTAAGCCACCACTGGAAGGCCTCAGGCACCCACTCGCCGCCGCCCATCAGCATCATGGCCGGCGCGCGCGGGCCGGGTCGGGGCGCTTCCAGGTCGCCGACCTCGTAGTAGGCGAAGCCGGGACCCTGAAGGTCCTGCGCAGGCGCCGCCAGCGGCCAGGCCAAAGCCAGCAGGGCCAACCAGGCGAAGGGGGCACATAGCGTTCGATGGAGGCGCCGCATCTTGATCTCCCTGAACAAAATCGACTTGCAAGCGTTTTCACTCTTTGCCAGATAGGAACCCAGTAGTCAAGGACATAAAAAAGGCGTTAAATGCGCGCGCCCATTCCGGAAATCTGAATGGGGGACAGGGCCCCTCCTCTGCGGGCCGGCTTCATTTCCGAGAATTTCTCATGCGTAGAAAGGCGATGGCGTGGTCGATCCAGCTGGCGTTGATGGGCGTGGCTGCTTCCGCGGCGGCCCAGGCTCCGGCTTCCTCTTCGGTTCAACAGCTGGACGCGGTGCAGGTCACCGGTTCGCGCATTCCGCGCGCCCAGGTTGAAGGCCCCGCCCCGATCACGGTGATCAGCGCCGAGCAGATCCGCTCCAGCGGCTTCACCACCGTGCCCGACGTGCTGCGGTCGATGACCCAGAACGGCGGTGAGACGCAGAGCCAGCAGTCTTCCAGCGGTGCCGACTTCTCGCCGGGCGCCCAGCAGGTGGACCTGCGCGGTCTTGGCCCGAACCACACGCTGGTGCTGGTCAATGGCCGCCGCATCGCCGACTTCCCGATGCCGTTCAAGGGCCGCAGCAACTTCACCGACGTCTCCAACATCCCGCTGGGCATGATCGAGCGCATCGAAGTGCTGACCGGCAGCGCGTCGGCAATTTATGGATCGGATGCGATCGCCGGCGTGGTCAACTTCATCCTGAAGAAGAAGGCCGACGGCACCACCGTCGACATGCGCATGGGCACCACCAGCGAAGGCGGTGGCGAGTCGTTCGACGTGAGCATTGCCAGTGGCTTCAGCCACGGCAACTTCAATGCCGTGTACAGCGTTGAACTGCAATCGCAGACGCCGCTGTGGGCCTACGAGCGCGACATCCAGGATTCGACCCAGGACGGCCCCACCGAGGGCTCGCGCATCGCCCGTCGCGCCTACCTGCGCACCGACTACAACGATGATTATCTGGACCCGGGCGCGGCCACCTGCGAAGCGCTGGCCGGGCAGAACCAGGGCAGCACCTACCGTGCCTATCGCCCGAAGTATGGTTACTACTGCGGCAGCGACAGCTCGATCGGCTACGGCACCATCCTCAGCAAGCGCCGCGGTGCAAACGGCTATGCGTCGTTGAGCTACGACTTCGACAATGGCCAGCAATGGTTCGCCGACGTGCAGCTGGGCTACCACACGATGTCGCTGATGCGCGATGTCACCAAGTGGGGCCGGATGGATGCCAACGGTGACGAGTCGGGCTACTTCAACAACCAGGCCACCGGCGAGATCGAGTTCTGGCAGCGGCAGTTCTCGCCCGAGGAAATGGGCGGCCTGCGCAACGCGATGGTGCGCAGCACGCAGAAGACCCTCAGCGTGACCACCGGCTTCAAGGGCAACCTGATCGGCAACTGGGACTACGAAGCGGCCCTGAGCCATTCGCAGTACCAGTCGCGGATCAGCTGGGCGCAGATCATCGCCGCCAAGGCCAATGACCTGTTCCTGGGCCCGCAGCTGGGCGTCGACGACGACGGCTTCCCGATCTACAACGCCGACCCGTCACGCCTGTACCGGCCGCTGACCCGCGCCGAGTACGATTCGATCGCCGCGCGCACCACCTACACCCCGAAGTCGCGCACCGAGACGGCTGCGTTCACGCTGACCAATTCCGCGCTGTTCGGCCTGCCGGGCGGTGATGCCGGTTTCGCCGCGACCGTGGAAGTGGGCCAGCAGGCGTACTCGCTGAATCCTGATCCGCTGGCCACCCAGTACTACTACTACAGCTGGAAGGATTCGGACGGCAAGGGTTCGCGCAACCGCTGGGCCACTGCCGCCGAGCTGCGCATGCCGCTGCACGAGACGGTCAACCTGAGCGTGGCCGGTCGCTACGACCAGTACCGCTATTCCGGCAACACCATCGGCAAGGCCACCTGGAGCGGCGGCCTGGAATGGCGCCCGATCGACACCCTGCTGGTACGCGGCTCGTATGGCACCGCGTTCCGTGCACCGGACCTGCACTACGTGTTCGCCGGCCCGGGCAACGACGAAACGACCGCTGAGGACCTGTACAGCTGCCGCGCCGACGGCGCCACCGACTGTTCGGACTACGAACGCAACCTGATCCGCAGCCGCACCGGCAACCGCCAGCTCGACCCGGAAACCAGCACCTCGTGGAGCGCCGGCCTGGTCTGGTCACCGGCGATCGGCCTGGACCTGTCGGTGGACTGGTTCGATATCGACATGCGCAAGCAGGTGCAGGACATGGACGTGCGCACGATCCTGGCCAGCGAAGCGAACTGCCGCCTCGGCAGTGCCGACATCACTTCGCCGACCTGCGTGGACGCGCTCGACCGCATCACCCGCACCAGTGATGGCCGCCTGTACGGCGTGCGCGTAGCGCCGATCAACGTCGCCCGCGAGTCCACCTCCGGCATCGACGTCGGCCTGCGCTACCGCCTGCAGACCGGTATCGGCGACTTCATCCTCAACGGCACCCACACCTGGGTGAAGAAGCACGACTTCCAGCGCTACCCGGGGGATCCGACCCAGGACCAGTTCGCGGTCAACAGCAACTTCGACATCCCGCGCACCAAGACCAGCCTCAGCGTGACCTGGGAGAAGGACGCGTGGTCGGCCACGGTCTATGGTTCGCGCCTGGGCAAACTGCCGACCTCGGACAGCTACGACCAGGTATTCAAGTGGGACAGCGGTGACAGCCCGTACATCAAGGCGACCTACCGTTACAACGCCTCGCTGCAGTACCGCTTCGACGACCACTCGCGCCTGTCGCTGTCGGTGGTCAACGTGTTCAACAAGATGCCGCCGAAGGACGCCACGTACACCGCGTATCCGTACTACGACGTGTCCTGGTTCGACAGCGTCGGCCGTACCATCAACCTGCAGTACACCCACAAGTTCGGTGGCAGCGCGCTGTAACAGGGCTTGACCTGCAGTACAGGAACCCCCGCTTCGGCGGGGGTTTTTCTTACCCCCTCCTGAAGCATGGCCAGGGTCGAGGCTCTCTTCGTACCGGGCCGCGGCATGGGTGCGCGATGATACCCGCCCCCTACAATCCCGCAGATGCCAGGCACCGCCTGGCCATCCCCCGGATGCAGCCCCAGGAGCAGTACATGCATGGACCGCACAGCAGATTCTTCGCAAGGCTTGTCGCCTGCGCCACCGCACCGCTGCTCCTTTCAGGATGCTTCAGCTGCTCAGGCTCCGGCGGTTGGGAGCGCGTGGTGAACCCTGCCTGCCGCGAGGGATACCGATCAACGGCGGCCACCACGAGCGTGCACGATGTCGGCACCCTTGTTGTTCTGGAAGGCGATGCACCGCAGGGTGCCCCGATGAAAGGCAGCATGATCGCGCCCAGACCGGCGCATGCATCGACAGGTGTCCCGGTGGGCGGGCAGCACGCACCATGACGCGCCTCCGCCACCGAAGCATGACCTTGTCGATGGCCATGCCGCGCCGCGCGCTGCTGGGCATGGCGCTGCTGGCGTCCACCCACGCATCTGCCGCCAGCGAAGAGGCGATCTACTTTGCTGCCTCGAACATCCGCCTGCCCGACAGCGGAGCCGGTGCATTCGAAGATCGATCGTTCACCGCCCTCCGCATGGACGGTGCAGTCGGCAGCGAGCGGCGACTGCGGACCCGCGTCATCTGGAGCGAGCAGCGCGGCACCGGCTTCTCCGCCAACTCATTGCGGCTCGATCCGACGGCCGCTGACGACGGATCGATCACGGCGCTGCTCGACACCGGCTTTGAAATGACGCTCGCCGCCGATGGTGCGGTACGCGATGTACACGCGGTCGATCCATCGGCCTGGCAGCACGCCGTGAAGCACGCTCCGCAACTGGCCGCCCAGCTGGCGTCACAACGTCGCGTTGGCGGACTCGTGCCAACGGACCTGCCGGTTCCCCTGCGGATCGGCCAGAAGATCGTCCGCCAGGACACATCCACCGACCTGGGCGACATGACCATCCAACAGCAGGTGCTCGCGCTCACCGAGCGCAGCGTGCTTCTGGATGTCGTTGTTTCCGGTTCGCGGGTCAGCGGCACGGGGCGCCAGGTCCTGCAGCGCAGCGATGGCATGCCGGTTGAGGCACGCTATGCACTTTCGGTGGATGAGCAGGGCGACACCCCAGCTCTGGAGATGGATCTGTATGTGGCAAGGGTGAGTACCGACCCGCTGCTCGACGCCGATGAACGTGAGTCCAGGCAGCGCTACGACGCGCTGCTGCAGGAACTGATCGAACGTCCGCCCTTCTCCTCGCCCAGCAACGACCCGGCGGCCTATCCACAGGTGGCACCGGAGCCGATCCCTGCCGGAACACTTGACCGCACCACCTTGGCGGAACTTGAAGCGGGCCTGCGGTTTTCCACCGACGACGAGCACCGTGCAGCCCGCCCGGTGATCCGGCTGCACATGCCGGTGCCGGAGCATGAACGCCACGCTGCGGCGGACAGTGAATGGTTCCCGATGATGGCCTGGTTGCGCGGCGTCGAGCTGCTCGATGCCACGGGTAGGCCGCTGCCAGGGTTGCAGCCGGTGCCGGTCGTACAGCGCTGGATGATCGCCGGGGCACCACGTACCGATGAAAACGACGTCGGCTTCCCATTCCGGCTGTCCATCAATACGCGCGCCGAGCAGCTGGAAGGGCTGTCGGCCATCCGCCTCGCGGTTGACCTGGAGCGCTACACGAAGGATGCAGGAGAACGTGTACCCCGCGGCCAGCAGTCAAAGACAAACACGCGGATGCGTATCACGTGGGGTTCCGACCGGCGGGCCACGCTCGTACAGGCGGCGGTGGACAAGACCGAACGCGAGGGGGTGTGGACCACGGCCACCGCACTGGATGCGCAGGGAAGGAACATACCCATCGCCCTGGCCCATGCGCCTCGGGACGCAACGGCTGCCGACGCCACATCCCCTTACGGTACCGCCCTGGAATGGGAGCGTGACCGTGAGCCGGAGCGTCTGGAGATTGCCGCGGCTGCTCCCATCCACGCGCTGCAGCTGCAGCACTATCGCTGGAAACGGATTCCGCGCGAGTGGATGATCTGCAAGGCGCAGACGCAGGAAGACGACCGGTAGGGAGCGTGCCAGGACGTGGGCTGCAGCAGGGCGCCGGACGTTGGCCCAGCGGCGATCTAGGTCAGATCGCCGCGATGGACGACATGGCATTTATTGCCGTCGGGATCGCGTAGATAGGCACCGTAGTAGCCTGGCCCGTAGTGCGGCCGCAGCCCTGGTGCACCATCGTCGGTCCCGCCTGCGGCAACACCTGCCGCATGGGCTGCATCCACCGCCTGCTGGGAAGGTGCGAGGAAGGCCACCATGCTGCCGTTTCCGTGGCCTGCAGGCTCGCGGTCATACGGCGAGTAGACGTAGAAGCGCGGCAGTGCCGCGTGCGCAGTCACCCAGCACGCGGCGGCAGGTCCACCATCGGGCGTAACCGGACGGCGACGCATGCCAAGCGGCGTCAGCAGGGCATCGTAGAAGGTGGATGCTTTGTCCAGATCGTTGGTACCCACGGTGATGTGGCTGAACATGGGAAACTCCATCGAGTGTTCCTGCAGGGAAGCAGTGGGGATGTTGCGCGGCGATGCCGCTCCATCGTACGACACGATCGGGTGCGTGCCGCCCACTGAGCCGATCCATTGCGCACTCTTCCGGCCGTCGTCCGAGCCAGCACCCTGTCGCAGGCATCTGCGTGTTTTCCACATCCGTCGTGGAAAGCGATGGGGGTTTGGTGTGGACAAGTCCGCGCGAGCCATGCACGGCAATGGTTTCGAAGGGTGGCTATTTATTGTCCAGGCAGAATCCGGGTTTTCCACATGCACCGTGGAGAGCGATGGGAACTAGGTGTGGACAAGTGGCTGTGAGTGCTGCCACGCAAGCGTTTCGAAGTGTGGTGAAAATTTGTCCATGCTGCGCGGGAAAGTCCTCTAGGGGCGAGCCCATGCTCGGCTGATGGCAATCTGAGTCGAGTGTGGGCTCGGCTCCACAGAGGTACGCCCGGTTTTCCACATCCGGCGTGGAAAGCGATGGGAGTTTGCTGTGGACAAGTGCCGGCGAACATCACACCGCAAGCGTTTCGCAACGTGATGTTTTTTTGTCCATCACCGGAAACGCGAACGCCCCGCACAAGGCGGGGCGTCCGAGGTCGATCCGATGCCGCTGGATCAGACGTTGAAGCGGAAGTGCAGGATGTCGCCTTCCTGCACGCGGTATTCCTTGCCTTCCAGGCGCAGGCGACCGGCTTCCTTGGCGCCAGCTTCGCCCTTGTACTTGATGAAGTCGTCATACGCGATGGTTTCAGCGCGGATGAAGCCCTTCTCGAAGTCGGTATGGATGACCGCGGCAGCCTGCGGGGCGGTGGCGCCCTTGCGCACGGTCCACGCACGGACTTCCTTCACGCCAGCAGTGAAGTAGGTCTGCAGGCCGAGCAGGCTGTAGGCCGCGTTGATCACGCGGTTCAGACCCGGCTCGCTCAGGCCGAGGTCGGCCAGGAAGGTGTCGCGGTCTTCGTCGTCGAGCTGGGACAGCTCTTCTTCGATCGCGGCCGACACCGGCACCACCTGCGCGCCTTCGGCGGCGGCGTGGGCGCGCACTGCGTCCAGGTGCGGGTTGTTCTCGAAGCCGTCTTCCAGCACGTTGGCGATGTACATCACCGGCTTCAGGGTCAGCAGGAACAGGTCACGTACCAGCGCCTTCTCTTCCTCGTCCAGGCCGACCGAACGACCGGACTTGCCGTCGGACAGCGCAGCCTGCAGCTTGGCCAGCACCGGCTTGCGCGCCGCTGCGTCCTTGTCACCGCCCTTGGCGGCGCGCTCGGCACGGTTCAGTGCCTTCTCGACACTGTCCAGGTCGGCCAGCGCCAGCTCGGTATCGATGGTTTCGATATCCGAGATCGGGTCGACCTTGTTGTTGACGTGGATGACGTCGGCGTTTTCGAAGCAACGCACCACGTGGGTGATCGCATCGACTTCGCGAATGTGCGCCAGGAACTTGTTGCCCAGGCCTTCACCGCTGGCGGCACCGGCCACCAGGCCGGCGATGTCGACGAACTCGACCGCGGTCGGGATGACCTTCTGCGGGTTGATGATCGCTGCCAGCTCGTTCAGGCGCGGATCCGGCACCGGCACGATGCCGACGTTCGGCTCGATGGTGCAGAACGGGAAGTTCGCCGCGGCGATACCCGCCTTGGTCAGCGCATTGAACAGGGTCGACTTGCCGACGTTGGGCAGGCCGACGATGCCGCATTTGATACCCATGGGTGACAGCTCTCTGGGGTGAAAGTGATTGGTGAAACAGCGCGCGCGCTGCTTGGCCAATCCGTCTCTGTATTGCCGATTGTGCGTTGCCGATCGTTGTGTGCCAACCAAGGTTGGCACCCACCAGAAGCGCTATTTCGGGGTGTGCAGCCGCTTCATCGCTTCGCTGAAATCGCCCTGTACCGCCAGCGGCATCACGTCGATCGCATCATCGATGGCGCGTGCGATCAGCACGTCGTCGTCCTTCGACGGACGGCCGAGCACCCAGCCCACCACGCGGTCCTTGTGGCCGGGGTGGCCGATGCCCACGCGCAGGCGATGGAACTTGCCGTGGCCGAGCAACCGGATGGTGTCGCGCAGGCCGTTCTGGCCACCGTGGCCACCGTCGAACTTCAGCCGCGCCACGCCGGGCGCCAGGTCCAGTTCGTCGTGGGCCAGCAGGGTCTCTTCCGGCTCGATCTTCCAGAACCGCTGTGCGGCGGTGACCGACTTGCCACTGAGGTTCATGAAGGTGGCGGGCTTGAGCAGCCACACCGTCTGCCCGGCAATGTCGACCTTGGCGGTCTCGCCGAACAGCTTGCTGTCCACATTCCATCGCGCACCGGCCTTTTCAGCCAGGGCCTCAACGAAATGAAACCCGGCATTGTGCCGGGTCCGGGCGTGTTCCGATCCGGGGTTGCCCAGACCGACGATCAGTCGCAGTCCTGCCATGGTTCCTTCCAGAACGGTGCCTGCCCGCAGGCAGGCACCGCCACTGTATTACTCGGCAGCCGGTGCTTCAGCGTCGGCAGCGTCTTCCTTGCCGTGCTTGGCGGTGACGATGGCGTCGTCGTGGTCCTTGCCCAGCGCCAGCGCCGGGATTTCCACGCCCTTCGGCAGCTTGATGTCGGACAGGTAGACGATGTCACCGGCCTTCAGCTCGCCCAGGTCGACTTCGATCGACTCCGGCAGGTCCTTCGGCAGGCAGCTGATGGTCACTTCCTTCAGTTCGTGGGCGACCACGACGTCGGCAGCCTTGCCAGCCGGCGAGGTGTCTTCGTTGACGAAGTGCAGCGGAACCGAAGCGGTCAGCTTCTCGTTCTCGTTCACGCGCAGGAAGTCCAGGTGCATGATCAGCTGCTTGTACGGATGGCGCTGCATGTCACGCAGCAGCACCTTCTGCACCTGGCCGTCCAGGTTCAGGTCCAGGATCGAGGCATAGAACCACTCGTTCTGCTGGGCCAGCCAGATTTCGTTGTGGTCCAGGCTGATGGCGACCGGCTCGGCGTTGCCGCCGTACACGATCGCCGGGATCACACCGGCGTGACGCAGGCGGCGGCTCGCACCCTTACGCTGCAGTTCACGCTTGGTGACCTTGATTTCATGGGTCTTCGACATTTTCGACTACTCAGGTTGTTGCCTTGCCTTGCGGCTTGGCGGTTGAAGGCACTTCCGCGACCAGAAGTGCCCGGTGTGTCCCTGCCGTTGCCGGCGGGGACGAAAAATCAGTCGACGTACAGCGAGCTGACCGACTCACCGAAGGCGATGCGGCGCATCGTCTCGGCCAGCATTTCCGCCACGCTCAGCTGGCGGATCTTGCTGCACACCCGCGCTGCGTCCTTCAGCGGGATGGTGTCGGTCACCACCAGCTCGTCGAGCTGGGAATTGGTGATGTTGTCCACCGCCGGGCCCGACAGCACCGCGTGGGTGCAGTAGGCGGCGACCTTGAGCGCACCACGCGCCTTCAGGGCTGCGGCAGCGGCGCATAGGGTGCCGGCGGTATCGACGATGTCATCGACCATCACGCAGGTCTTGCCTTCGACGTCACCGATGATGTTCATCACGGTGGAGACGTTGGCGCGCGGGCGGCGCTTGTCGATGATCGCCAGGTCGGCGTCGTCGAGGCGCTTGGCCACCGCACGGGCGCGGACCACGCCACCCACGTCCGGCGACACCACGATCAGGTTCTCGGTGCCGTAGGCGCGCCAGATGTCGGCCAGCAGCAGCGGGGACGCATACACGTTGTCCACCGGGATATCGAAGAAGCCCTGGATCTGGTCGGCGTGCAGGTCGACGGTCAGCACGCGATCAGCGCCAGCGGTGCTGAACATCTTGGCCGCCAGCTTGGCGGTGATCGGCACGCGCGAGGAACGCATGCGGCGATCCTGGCGCGAGTAGCCGAAGTACGGCACCACAGCGGTCACGCTGGCCACCGATGCGCGCTTGAGCGCGTCGATCAGCACCAGCAGTTCCATCAGGTTTTCCGCGCTCGGCGCGCAGGTCGGCTGGATCACGAACACGTCCTGCTTGCGGACGTTCTCTTCGATTTCCACCTGCACTTCACCATCGGAGAAGTGCGAGACCAGTGCCTTGCCCGGGCGTACTCCCAGTTCCTTGCAGATGTTCTGCGCCAGACGTTTGTTGGCGTTGCCGGAAAAGACCAGCAGGTTCGGGGACTCTTGCATCATGATTGTCTCGGGCGGGGACGAGTGGCGGGGATCCGGTAGCGGCAAGGACCGCTTCGGCCCCTGCTGCTTACAACACCGCGGTTGTTTCCACGTCCCGCGCGGTCGATGCGCTGGATGGCGCGGACACAGCCGCATTGGCAGGGGCGGGAGGATTCGAACCTCCGAATGCCAGGATCAAAACCTGGTGCCTTGGGCCTCTTGGCGACGCCCCTGCATTGATGAATCAGTGTTGCTCGAGTGCATCCAGCAGTGGCGAACGTGCAACGCCCGCGGCCACCCTTGCCCGCAACTCCTTCGGCAACTTCGCTCGCCCCTGCTCTGCGGCAGCCTGCGAATCGAACTCGACGAAACAACCACTTCCAGACCCGGTCAAACGTGCCCTGCCAATACCGCTCAACGCGGCAAGCACCGCCTCTACGGCAGGCTCGCGGCGGCGCAGAACCGGCTCGAACACGTTTCCGACCAGAGCACCGGAAGCGAAGTCGTCTATTTTCGCCTGTGGGCAGTCGCGCGTCAAATCCGGATCAGCAAACAGCGCCGGGGTGGGAACATGAACACCAGGCTCGGCGATGACATACCAGGCCGGCGGCAGCGTGATCGGCTGCAGCCGCTCGCCCACCCCCTCGGCCCAGGCATTGCGCCCGCGCACAAAGACCGGCACATCCGCCCCCAGGCGCAGGCCCAGCGCGGCCAGCGCATCTTCGTCCAGACCGGCCCGCCAGAGCCGGTTCAGCACCACCAGCACGGTAGCGGCATCGGACGAACCGCCACCGAAGCCACCGCCAGCCGAAACATGCTTTTCAACGATGATGTCTGCACCTTGCGCGACATTCACCGCTTCTTTGAGCAGGCGCGCGGCACGCACTGCCAGGTCATCGGCCTCGGCCACGCCCGCCAGGCCCTCGCCCTGCCGGCGCACCTGGCCGTCTTCACGCACGCGCAGACCGATGCGATCGCCCCAGTCCAACAGGCGGAATACGGTCTGCAGCTCATGGTAGCCATCGGCGCGGCGGCCGGTGATGTGCAGGAACAGGTTCAGCTTGGCCGGGGCCGGCCACCAGGACCAGCCCGCGTCATCGACCACGGCATTCATGGGGTGCCCTGCCCCCACTGGTCCACCAGCAGGCGCACCTTGGCGTCGCCATTGCTGGCTTCGATCCGCCGCGGCACGGCCGCGCGCCCGGCTTCGGCCGGGTACCAGTCCAGGTACTGCACCTGCCAGCCCATCTGCTGCATGCGACGCGGACGACCTTCACCGTCACGTTCGATCTTCTCGGGACCCGCTGCGTCACCTGCCACCAGGCCGCGGATCCAGTCCGGCAGCTGGTTGACCGGGATGTCCCAGCCGGTCGCCTCCAGCAGCAGCTGCTGGGCGTCCTCGCCATCACGCGGGCCACCAGCCAAACCTTCCAGACGCCCCGCTTCGGAATGGGTATCGCCGGTCAGCTTCCAGCTCTGCCGGGTCACCGGCGCGCTCAGTTCGACCACGTAGCGGCGGCCTTCCTGCTTCCAGTCGATGCGGCCGCTGCCACCGTCCTTGCCCTTGCTGACCGCGACCCGGCCCTGGAAGGTCCAGTCCGGCTGTGCCTGCAACGCAGCCACGCGTGCGGCCTCGGCCTGCGCCGCTTCGGCCGAAACGATCTCGACCACGGCCGGTGCCGGAGTCTTCTGCGTACCCACGGTGGTGCAGGCGGTCACCGCCAGAGTCGCGGCCGCCAGCAGCAGCGGCCGGATCAGGGAAACACTCATGGATTGAATTTCTCACGGGCGCGCAGCAGCGCGCGGTTCTCGGGATCGAGCTTGGCCGCTTCGTCGAAGAAATGGCGTGCCTCGTCATGCTTGCCCAGCACCCACAGCACTTCACCCACGTGCGAGGCGATTTCCGGATCCTTGGCCAGCGTCCAGGCGCGACGCAGCTGCACCAGCGCCTCGTCCTTGCGACCCAGGCGATACAGCACCCAGCCATAGCTGTCGACGATGGCGGCATTGTCCGGTTCGGCCACGCGGGCGCGGTCGATCAGTTCCAGCGCTTCCTGCAAGCGGCCGGTACGGTCGGCGAGGGTGTAGCCCAGCGCGTTCAGCGCCGGCACGTTTTCCGGGTCGGTCACCAGGATCTTGCGCAGGTCGGCCTCGGCACGCGGGATGTCGTCGCGGCGCTCCCACGTGAGTGCACGGGCGTACAGCAGGCCGTTGTCATCGGGATAGGCCGCCAGGCCACGGGCCAGCGCGTCCAGTTCACCCGCGCTGTCCTCGGCGCGCTGACGCAGTTCCGCTTCCAGCAGGTAGGCATCGCGACGCACGTCGTCGTCGACCACCGCATCGGACTGGATCGCATGCACTTCATCCAGCGCCAGCGGCAGGCGCCCGGCCAGGGCCTGGGCATTGGCAGCGCGCAGGCGTGCCTCGCTCAGCTCATCGCCGCCGGGCACGCTGTGGTACCACTGCACCGCCTCGGGGTAACGCTTCAGGTACTCGGCGATCTTGCCCAGCAGCAGGCGCTGCGCCGGGTCCGGCTTGGCCGCCTGCCGCGACAGTTCGTTGTACAGGTTGGACAGCGCGGCCTTGTCGCCCTGCTTGGCCAGCAGCGAGGCGCGCATGCCCCAGGTCTGCACATCCTGCGGCCCGAAGCCCAGCACGCGCTCGGCCGCGGACGGTTGGCCGAGGCTGTCGTAGGCGATGGCCACCGCGTTGCGCAGTTCCGGGTCCTGGCGGGTTTTCGGTTCGACGTCATGCAGCAGCGACAGCGCCTTGCCGGTCTCGCCAGCCTGCTGCAGCTGGCTGGCACGCAGCAGGGCCACGCGCGGCTCCTCGGGGAAGCGCTTGACCACTTCGTCGATCATGCGCCGCGCCAATTCCGGCTTGTCCATGCGCAGGGCGAGGCGACCGAACTCCTGCCAGGCCTCGATCTTCGACGGAATGGCGTTGGCGTCGACCAGCTCCCCCAGCACCTGCGCGGGCACCGCCGGGTCGCGGCCGCCGCCGATCAGCGCGGCCAGGGCGAACTTCCAACCACGCTCGTCAGGGTCGGCCAGCAGCGCCTGCAGCTCGCTGCGGGCAGCCTTCACATCGCCCTGGCGCATGGCCAGCGCACCGGCGGCACTGCGCATGGTCAGCGAGCGCGGGGCACGCTGCTGCCACAAGACCAAGCCTTTGGCGGCGCTGGCATCGTCGTTGGCAAGCATGGAAATGCGGGTGGCGCGCTCGGCCAGGCCGGCGTCGCCGTCGGTCTGCTGGGCCGCCTGCAGGTACCAGCGCGCGGCCTCGGCCAGCTTTCCGGCCTGCAGGGCGAACTCACCGGCCATCACCGGTTCCAGCGCCAGTTCCTCAGTGGCCGGGGCCCGTACGGGGGCCTTGGCCGGCACCGCCGCCAGGGCCTGGCTGCAGGCCAGGGACAGCAGCAGAACACTGGGGATGCGAATCAATGCGGGCATCGTCGGCATCGGGGCCTTAAAATGTCGTCCAATGGCCAGCAGCTTATCGCAAGCAACTGAACAATGACCCTGTGGGTGCTCGGACTGAATCACCAGACCGCACCGGTGGAACTGCGCGAACGCGCAGCCTTCGCCGGTGAGGCGTTGCCGCGCGCGCTCGGTTCGCTGCGCGATACCCCGCAGATCGCCGAGGCGGTACTGCTGTCCACCTGCAACCGCACCGAGTTGTATGCGGTGGCCGACTCGGCGCAGGCGCTGGATCAGTGGCTGCACGCCCAGGCCGGCGATCTGCAGGGCTACCTGTACCAGCATGCCGATGCCGAGGCTGTGCGCCACCTGTTCCGGGTCGCCACCGGGCTGGACTCGATGGTGCTGGGTGAGCCGCAGATCCTCGGCCAGGTGAAGGATGCCTGGTCGACCGCGCGCGACCACGGCCTGCTTGGCCAGCGCCTGGACCGGTTGTTCCAGCAGACCTTCTCGGTTGCCAAGCGCGCGCGCACCGATACCCAGGTCGGCGCCAACCCGGTGTCGGTGGCCTCGGCTGCAGTGCGACTGGCGCAGAACGCGTTCGCGCGCCTGGACGATTCCACCGTGCTGCTGGTCGGCGCCGGCGAGACCATCGAGCTGGCTGCACGCCACCTGAGTGAAGGCAAGGTGCGGCGGCTGCTGATCGCCAACCGCACCCTCGCCCATGCACAGGAGCTGGCCAGCCGCCACGGCGGCGTGGCACTGCCGCTGACCGAACTGGACCGCCACCTGGGCGAGGCCGACGTGGTGTTCTCGGCCACTGCCGCACGCGAGCCGGTGATCCATCGCGAGATGGTGGCCAAGGCGTTGCGCACGCGACGGCACAAGCCGATGCTGCTGTTCGACCTGGCCGTGCCGCGTGACATCGAAGCGGGGGTCGCCACGCTCAACGATGCCTTCCTTTACACCGTGGACGATCTCGAACGTGCGGTGGAAGACAACCGCCGTGGCCGCCGTGAGGCCGCCGCCGAGGCCGAAGCGATCATCAACCTGCAGGTGTCGCGCTTCGTCGAAACCCAGCAGGCCAACGCTCACCAGGCGCCATTGCGGCAGCTGCGCGCGTTCGGTGAGGCCACACGCACCGAACTGCTGGAGCGCGCGCGCCAGCAGCTGGCCAACGGCAAGCCGGCTGACGAAGTGCTGGAACTGCTTGCCCATGGCCTGACCAACCGCCTGCTGCATCCGCCGACCGCTGCCCTGCGCGCTGCCGCGCTGAGTGGCGACGCCGACCTGACCCGCGCCGCCGAGCGCCTGTTCCCGGCCACGCCGGGTTACCGCCACCCACCCGTGAGACCCGATGACGCCGACCCTGCGCCGTAAGCTGGAAGCGCTGGCCGAGCGCCGCGAAGAACTGGAACGCCTGCTCGCCGAACCCGATGTGGTCGCCGACAACACCCGTTTCCGCGACCTTTCGCGCGAATTCGCCCAACTTGAGCCGATCGCCACCGCCCTGGCCGATGAGACCCGCGCCAAGGCCGATCTGGCCGCGGCCGAAGGCATGCGTGCCGAGCCTGACCTGCGCGAACTGGCCGACGAGGAAATCGCCGCCGCCCAGGCCCGCCTGCAGGAACTGGAACAGGAACTGGCCCTGCTGCTGGTGCCGCGCGACCCGCGCGACGACGGCAACCTGTTCCTGGAAGTGCGCGCTGGTACCGGCGGTGACGAAGCGGCGATCTTTGCCGGCGACCTGTTCCGCATGTACGCCCGCTATGCCGAGCGCCAGGGCTGGAAAGTCGAGATCGAATCCGACAACCCCGGCGAGCATGGCGGCTACAAGGAAGTGGTGGCGCGCGTGGTCGGCCGTGGCGCGTTCTCGCGCCTGAAGTTCGAATCGGGCACGCACCGCGTGCAGCGGGTACCGGCCACCGAATCGCAGGGCCGCATCCACACCTCGGCGGCGACCGTGGCGATCATTCCCGAAGCCGACGAAGTGGATGACATCGTCATCAACCCGGCCGACCTGAGGGTGGATACCTTCCGCTCCTCGGGTGCTGGCGGCCAGCACGTCAACAAGACCGAATCAGCCATCCGCATCACCCACGTGCCCACGGGCGTGGTGGTGGAATGCCAGACCGAGCGCAGCCAGCATGCCAACCGCGACAAGGCGATGAAGCGGCTGAAGGCGCAGTTGCTGGATGCCGAGCGCCAGCGCCAGGATGCGGCACAGGCCGAGTCGCGGCGCCTGCAGGTCGGCAGCGGCGACCGCAGCCAGCGCATCCGCACCTACAACTTCCCGCAGGGCCGGATCACCGACCACCGCGTGGAAGGCCTGACCCTGTACGACCTGCCCAACATCCTGGCCGGCGATCTCGATCCGCTGCTGCTGCGGCTCAGCCATGAGCACCAGGTTGACGCCCTGGCCCAGCTGTCGGCGGGCTGACGACGATGTCGGCCTGGCAGCAGCGGCAACACCTGCAACAGGCGATCGCTCGCCAACCCGGCGACTTCGTCGCTTGGGTGATGTTGGCCGATCTTGAGCTGGAAGCCGGCGACATCGCCGCCGGCGAGCAGGCGGCACGCCGCGCATTGCAGCTGCGGCCGAATCATCCCGAAGCGCTGGCGCGGCTGGGCCGCGTGGCGTGGATGGCCGGCGCGCATGCCGACGCAGCCAAGCTGCTTGGCCAGGCCTCGGCGCTGGCGCCGCAGCACCCGGGCATCGCGTTGTGGCTGGGCCATGCGCTGGAAGATGCCGATGATGCCGAAGGCGCGTCGGCTGCCTATCGACGTGCACACTCGCTGATGCCGGCTGAGCC
The DNA here is from genome assembly GCF_004684085.1 of Stenotrophomonas maltophilia. GTDB lineage: Bacteria > Pseudomonadota > Gammaproteobacteria > Xanthomonadales > Xanthomonadaceae > Stenotrophomonas > Stenotrophomonas maltophilia_AS. Next base: position 2,347 of record NZ_SRHZ01000020.1, on the reverse strand, counting down.
TTACATCGCCGCCCAGCGGCTGGCCTGGCAGCGTCGCCTGTGCGACTGGCAGGATGTGGATGCGCTGGCTGCACAGGTACGCGGCGCGCTTGCATCGGGCCAGGGCGTGGTTGAGCCCTTCGCGTTTCTCAGCGAAGACGCCAGCGCGGCTGAACAGCTGGCCTGCGCGCGTGCGCGCGCGGCCGATGTTGCCGCATCGGTACGGCCGCTCCCCCCGGCGAGGTTGCGCGAGCGTGGTCCACTTCGCGTGGGCTTCCTCTCCAATGGTTTCGGCGCCCATCCCACCGGCCTACTGACCGTGGCCCTGTTCGAACAGTTGCGGTTGGACCCAGCGCTGCAACTGCATCTGTTCGCGCTCAATGCAGATGATGGCAGCCGCATCCGCCAACGCCTGCAGAATGTCACCCAGCTGCATGACGTGGTGGGGTTGCGCCATGCCGATACGGCGGCGCGCATCCGCGCACAGGGCATCGACCTGTTGTTCGACCTGCGCGGATGGGGCGGCGGCGGCACGCCGGAAGTGCTGGCGATGCGCCCTGCCCCGCTGCAGCTGAACTGGCTGGCCTACCCCGGCACGTCCGGCGCACCGTGGATGGATGCGGTGATAGGCGACGACTTCGCGCTGCCACCTTCGCTGGAACCGCATTACAGCGAACGCGTGCTGCGCCTGCCGCGCGCCTTCCAGCCGTCGGACAACACGCGCGCGCTGGAACCCGCCCCGACACGCGCGGACTGCGGACTGCCCGAACACGGCGTGGTGTTCTGCTGCTTCAACAACAGCTACAAGCTCAACCCACGCAGCATGGGCCGTGCCTTCGCCGTACTGCAGGCAGTGCCTGGCAGCGTGCTGTGGCTGCTGTCCGGCCCCGGCCGGGCCGATGCCCGCCTGCGCACCGTCGCACAGGCCGCGGGCATGGACCCGGCGCGCCTGGTGTTCATGGCCAAGCTGCCGCATCCGCAGTACCTGGCCCGGTATCAGCTGGCCGACCTGTTCCTCGATACCCACCCGTACAACGCCCATACCACGGCATCGGACGCGCTGTGGGCCGGCTGTCCGGTGCTGACCTGCCCCGGCGACACCTTCGCTGCGCGCGTGGCCGGCAGCCTCAACCACCATCTGGGGCTGGCGCGGATGAATGTCGCCGACGATGCGGCGTTCATCACCACTGCCAGCGCGCTGGGCAACGATCCTGCGGGACTGGCGGCCCTGCGCGCTGAACTGGCAAAGGGACGCGAAGACAGTGGCCTGTTCGACATGGCTGGATTTGCCCACGACCTTTCGGCGCTGCTGCAGCGGCTGGCCGGCGAGCATGGCTGGCAGGGCCTCGACATCGCCTGAGCGCCCCCTGCGCTACGCTCGGGCTTCCTCCCCGCGTGGTGTGACGATGGCCAAGCTCAAGCGCAAGGACTACGACGAACTGCTGCTGCCTTTGCAGCTGGAACTGACCGCGATGGCGCGCTGGGTGCAGCACAGCGGGCAGCGTCTGCTGGTGCTGTTCGAAGGCCGTGATACGGCGGGCAAAGGCGGCGCGATCCAGGCCATCAGCCAGCATCTCAACCCGCGCCAATGCCGGGTGGTGGCACTTCCCAAACCCACCGACCGTGAAGCCACGCAGTGGTACTTCCAGCGCTACGCCTCGCATCTTCCCGCCGCCGGCGAGATCGTGCTGATGGACCGCAGCTGGTACAACCGCGCTGGCGTCGAGCGGGTGATGGGCTACTGCAGTGAAACCGAGTACCAGCAGTTCCTGCGCCAGGCGCCGGTGTTCGAACAGCTGCTGGCGGACGACGGCATCCTGCTGTTCAAGTACTGGCTGTGCGTGGACCAGGAACAGCAGGAAAAACGCTTCGCCGAGCGCCACCTCGATCCACTGAAGGGTTGGAAGCTCTCCCCGGTGGACCTGAAATCGCGTAGCAAATACAGCGCGTACACCGAGGCCCGCGAGGCGATGCTGCGCGCGACCCATCGCGAGGCAGCGCCGTGGACGCTGGTGGATTTCAATGACCAGCGGCTGGGCCGGCTGACCCTGGTGCGCAACCTGCTGGATCGGTTGCCGGATACGCGGGTGGATGCACCGTTGCCGGAGCTGCCGAAGCTGAAGGGCAAGCTGCATCGCGAGCACTACGATGTGCTGAAGCCGATCGAGGACTTCCCGGTCGAAGATTAGGGTTGTTCGGCAGGGCTGCGCCCTGCACCTGCCGAAGCCAGAGCAAAGGCGACAGCGACAGCAACGGCGGGTATTCCGTGGGGTGGTGGGGCGATGTCGGAGTGCGGGGACGCCGCAAGTACGTCCCTGTAGGCTTGGCAGCCGCATCCATGCGGCTGACACCCCGCACTCCGACACCG
>NZ_SRHZ01000002.1 GCF_004684085.1 Stenotrophomonas maltophilia | reverse complement strand
AACCTCAGGATGTGCGATTGCCGGCCAGCGGCCGGCACTACCGATCGAGAAAAACGCCGGCTTTCGCCGGCGTCTTCTGATGGCTTACTGCGCCTTCTTGATCACCGCGCACGCCAGGCGCGCACCGGCATTACCGGTCGGCTGGGTCTTGTAGTCGTCCGCATCAGCATGGACGATCAGACCGCGGCCGATGATGTCGAAGTCATCGCCCTTGCCGATGTTGACGTTGCTCGACACCGGGCCGTCGATGGTGGCCACGCCCTTGTCGTCGGCCTTGATGTTGGGCATGTCGCCACCGTGGTGCGGATCGGCCGACACATTGCCGTGGTCCTGCTTGCCCGGGTTGAAGTGACCGCCGGCGCTCATGCCGTCAGGCGCGCTGCAGTCGCCCTTCTCGTGGATGTGGAAGCCGTGCTCGCTGCCCGGCTTCAGGCCGCTGATCTGGCCGGTCACGTGGACCTTGCCGTCGACCAGCTTGAAGGTGACGCTGCCCTTGGTCTCGTTGCCCTGGGTCGGCGCCAGCTCAGCGCTGGCCGAGGCATCGGTGGCCGCCGCCGGGGCCGCTGCGGGTTCGGCCGGGGCGGTCGTGCCTTCCGCCGGTGTTGCTGCCGGGGTTTCAGCGGCCGGCGTGGCCGGCTGCGGGTTGCAGGCCGCCAGGCCCAGTGCAGCAATGGCTGCGAACAGCGACGTGTGGATCAAACGCATGGAATCTCTCCCTGGATGATGCCTGCAGTGATCAGCGGACAACCCGGATCACGCCACAGGCGATGCGGACGCCGGCATTGCCGGCGGGCTGGCTGCGATAGTCGTCGGCGTTGGCATGCACGACCAGTGCACGTCCGGCGATATCGGTGGCGGCGCCTCCGCCAAGGGTAACCCCCTTGAGGTGGATATCGACGTTGGCGCGGCCCTGGGCGTCGGCACGCAGATTATCCATGTCGCCCAGGTGGTGCTTGCCGGTGCCGGCGCGGCCATGCGCAGCGCCACCGGGGTTGAAGTGATTGCCGGCACTGCTGGCATCCACCGCGCTGCAGTCGCCGCGCTCGTGGATGTGGAAGCCGGCCTGCTGCATCGGCTGCAGGCCACCGACCAGGCCGGTGATGTGGATGCCACCGGGCTCGACCACCAGCGCGATGCGGCCACTGACGATACTGGCCGAGGCCGGCGACAGATTGGCCTCGGCCTGCTTGGCGGTGCTGACCACGGTCGGCGGCGGCGGTGTGGGCTGCGGCTTCTTCGGCGCGCTGCCACAGGCAGACAACAGCACGGCGGCGGACAACGGCAGGATGGCAAAGGACAAGCGCATCGAAGACTCCTTGCAGGTAACACTAAGGACGGCATCGTCCATGAAGGATCAACAGTTCGGCAAGCGGGCGCGAGGATCGCGTGCAGGGACCGTTCAATGGCCCCCGCGGCGGCGGCCAGCGCCCAGCTTGCGGGTAAGGGTATTGCGGCCCAGGCCCAGGCGGGCGGCCGCTTCGGCACGGCGGCCATGGGTGATCTGCAGCGCGGCCTCCAGCAAGGCATGGTCGACCCGCTCGCGCACCTGCGCGTGCAGTCCTTCCACGCCCTCGCCCAGCTGCCGGCGTGCCCATTCGGCCAGCAGCGTTTCCCACTGCCCCGGATCGGCGCCGCTGGCGCTGGCACGGCGGCCACGCGCGCGGTTGAGCGCGGTGTCGACGTCGGCCACGCCGATGGTGTCGGCGGCGGCCAGCGCGGCCATCCGCCAGCACACGTTTTCCAGTTCGCGCACGTTGCCCGGCCAATCGTGCTCGCGCAGCGCCTGCAGGGCGGCAGCGGTCAAACGCTTCGGCGGCGTATCCAGCCTGCGTGCAGCGGCGGCCAGGAAGGTGCTGGCCAGCTGTGCGATGTCCTCGCGGCGCTCGCGCAGCGGCGGCAGCTGCAGGCGCACCACGTCCAGACGGTGCAGCAGGTCGGCGCGGAACTTCCCCTGCGCAACCAGCCCTTCCAGATCCTGGTGGGTGGCGGCAACCACGCGCACGTCGACGCGGATCAGTTCACGGCCACCGACGCGGAAGAACTCGCCCTGCGCCAGCACGCGCAGCAGCCGGGTCTGCAGCGGCAGCGGCATGTCACCGATCTCATCCAGGAACAACGTGCCGCCATTGGCCTGCTCGAAGCGACCGATATGGCGGCGCTGCGCGCCGGTGAAGGCGCCTGCCTCGTGGCCGAACAACTCGCTTTCCAGCAGCTCGGCCGGGATGGCGGCGGAATTGAGCGCGACGAACGGCCCCTGCGCGCGCGGCGATTCGCGATGCAGCGCATTGGCCACCAGTTCCTTGCCGGTGCCGGTCTCGCCGGTGATCAGTACCGCCAGCGGCGCCTGCGCCAGGCGGCCGATGGCACGGAACAGCGCGCGCATCGGCGGGGTATCACCTACCAGCTGCGGCGGCTGGTCGCTGGCGGTTTCGGCGGTCGGCGTCGGTGCGGCCATGGCCGGTGCCACCGCCGGCAACACGCGCTTTGCCAGTGCCACCGCATCGTCCAGGTCGAATGGCTTGGACAGGAATTCATGCGCGCCGCCGCGGAATGCGCCGGCCGTGCTGGCGACATCGGTGTAGGCCGACATCACCACCACCGGCAGCTGTGGCAGCGCGGCCTTGAGCTTGTCCAGCAGCACCAGGCCATCGTCGCCAGGCATGCGCACATCGGTGAACAGCAGCGCCGGCGGCGAGCCCTCGCTCAACGCCTGCAGGGCGCGTGCGGCGCTGTCGAAGTCGACGACCTGGTAGCCGGCTTCGCGCAGCGCGGTGCACAGCACGAAGCGCACGGCACGATCGTCGTCGACCACCCAGATGCGCTGCGGGCCGGTGGAAGACTCAGACATCACGCAGGGCCTCTTCGGCAGTGGGAGCCCCGTTGCCGATCGGCAGCAGCAGGGTGAACACGGTATGGCCCGGGCGCGAGCGGTAGGTCAGTGTGCCGCGATGTTCGCGCGCGACCTGCTGGGCCAACGCCAGACCCAGCCCGGTGCCTTCGGCGCGACCACTGACCAGCGGCAGGAACAGATGCTCGGCCAGCTCCTCGGGCACGCCTCGGCCGTCGTCGGCGATTTCCAGGCGCAGCGCCAGCGTGTGCAGCTGCTCGGCAATGCGCACACCGTGTTCGACGCGGGTGCGCAGGGTGATATTGCCGGCACCGGCCTGTATCGCATTGCGCACCAGGTTCCAGACCGCCTGGGTGAGGCGGTCGGCGTCGCCATGGAATTCGGGGATGCTGGGGTCGTAGTCGCGCTGCAGGCGCACCGCCCAGCCGGCCTCGCTTTCGGCCAGGCGCAGCACGCGTTCCAGCGCGGCATGGATGTTCAGTTCGGCATGCGGCGCGGCCGGAGCCGGTGACAGCAGCTGGTCGAGCAGGCCATTGAGGCGCTCGATCTCCGAGCCGATCAGCTCGATCAGCTCGCGTTCGCTGGCATCGCGCTGGGCCGCGCGGCGCGCCAGCAGCTGGGCCGCACCCTTCAATCCGGCCAGCGGGTTGCGCAGCTCGTGGGCCAGCCCCTTCAACGCCGCACTGAGCGCGCTGGGCAGGGCCTGGGTCGGGTCCAGCCCGGGGAATTCATCAACCGGATGCGCCTCAAGCAGCCAGCCGCCATCGTCGCGGCGGCTCATCCAGCCCTCGGCGAAGCGCGGCGCCTCGCCGGGCACCGCCAGCGCCAGCCGGTTCAGGCGCAGGCTGTCGCGCTCATCGCGGGCAAGGAAGTGGGCCAGCGCCTCGCCCTGCACTTCCAAGGCGGCCAACGGCCGACCCAGCAGGCGCCGGACGCTGACGCCCAGCCAGCGCGCGAAGGCCGGATTGCAGCCGGCAATGCAGCCATCGGCCCCGGCCCACGCCAGCGGCGTGCCGAGGGCATCGAGGGACGGCGGGGGTGCGGGGTCGGACATTGCACCAATGTAGTGCAAAACGATGATCAACCAACGAATCACGCCGGATGCGTCGCCGGTCGTCGTGCCTGGGAATTACCTGCGACAGCTGGCTAGCGGATACTAACGTCTTACGATACTATCGCAAGACGTTACCTACATGCCGATTCAATCGTTTGCCTGCAAACGCACGCAGGCGCTGTTTGATGGTCAACGCGTGCCGAGGTGGCGCCACATCGAAGGCGCTGCTCTACGCAAGTTGGCGATGCTCAATGTTGCGGCCGCTCTGCGGGATCTGCGCATACCACCGGCCAATCGCTTGGAGCCATTGCGCGGGAACCGGTGCGGCCAGTACAGCATCCGCATCAATGATCAGTTCCGGATGTGCTTTGTGTGGACCAGAGAAGGGCCCGCCGAAGTTGAAATTATCGATTACCACTGAAGGAGCCGTGCTCATGCGAACCGTTCCCTACCCCGCTCCCGGCGAGATCCTGATGCACGAATTCCTGGAGCCCCTGGGCATCACCCAGTACCGCTTGGCCAAGGCGATCGGTGTGTCGCAGCGCCGGATCGGCGAGATCGTCACTGGTCATCGCGCTGTGACGGCCGACACCGGGCTGCGCCTGTCCCGCTACTTCGGTGTGTCCGACAAGTTCTGGATCGGCCTGCAGGCCGATTTCGATGCCGCGATGACCAAGGAGAAGCTGGCTGACGTGCTGGCCCGCATCGAACCGTACAACGCGGTGGCGTGAGTCCGGGCAGGTCGAGCAAGCTCGACCACTACCGGGTGGGTGGCCGGTTACAGCTTCACGTTCAGGCCGACGAACACGCTACGGCCCGGGGCGGGCGAGAACATCGGCCGGGCGCTGTCCCAGAAGAAGCTGTCGTACCACGCGTATGCATACTCGCGGCCGGTCACATTCTTCAGCTGCAGGTCCACGCTCCAGCGCGGAGTGATCTGGTAGGCGGCACTGAGATCGAGCACGGCAAAGCCGCCGAACTTGCCGGCCACATTGCGCTCTTCCAGGTAGTAGTCGCCCTGTGCGCGTGCCTGCAGGCCCAACCGCAGCGCCTCGCTGGCCTGGTAGTCCACGCCCAGGTTGCTGATGTGGCGCGGGGTGGCGGCCACTTCGCGGCCACGCAGGGAAACGCTGGCATCGCGGTCGTCGCGGGTGATCTTCGCTTCCTGGTAGGCGTGTGACAGCCACACGGTCCAGTCAGCGCCCAGCTGCGCGCTGATCTGCGCGTCCACGCCCCGCCGCCGGGTCTTGCCCAGGGTGACCGTGGTGCCGGTGGCTGGCATGTTGGACACCTCGTTTTCCGCATCCTGCTGCCACACCGCCAGCCGCGCCTGGGCGCCCTGGAACGGCTGGAACTTGATGCCCAGCTCCATGCCGGTATTGGTGGACGGCTGCATGGGCACCTGTCCCGTCGTGAGATAGGCCGGTGCGGTGGAGCCGGTGAGCACCTGGAAAGTGCGGCCCCAGTTGGCGTACACATGGGTGGTCGCGCCCAGCGAACGGATCACGCTCAGCTTGGGCTGGCCGATGCTGCCGTAGTCCTGCAGGCGACCGGTGCTGCCGTTCATCAGCCGGGTGTGCCCACTGAAACGGTCCACACGGTAGGCCGGCACGATCTTCCATGCGTCGCTCGGCTGGTAGATGGCCTGTACATAGGCGCCCCAGTTGTCGAAGCTGTGGCGGTCGTTGTTCTGCACGCGCGCCGGTGGACGGCTGTAGTCGGTCGGCTTGGCGTAGGCGTAGCGTTCGCGGATGTAGCCGTTGTCCTGCTGCTCGTAGTTCAGCCCGCCTTCCACGATGAGCATGGGGCTGGCCTGCCAAGTGAGCGTGCTGAGCAGGCCGGCCTGGCGCTCGTCCCAGAGGCGACGCTGGCGCGGCAGGTTGCCGCTGGGCAGGTCGCTGAAGGTCACGCGGCGGTCGTCTTCGTAGCGGTTGTAGTACAGCCGCGTGCCAAACAACAGGCTGTCGGCCAGCTTCAGGTCCAGGTGCGCAGCGAACTGGCGCATGTCGCGGTCGTCGCCATCATTGCCGTTGCGTCGGTCGGAGGCGCGGCGATCCGTGCGCAGTTCTTCAGCGGTCATGAAGCCGGGTTCGTCAGCTTCGTGGTGGTAGGCACGCGCGGTCAGGCCCACGCGCAGGCCCTCGTCAATCGATCCGAAGAACCACTTGCCACCCAGCGAGTACTTCTTCGAGGTGTCATGGTGGCGGTAGCCATCGCTGGCCTGGGTGCCGACGAAGTAGTTCTGTGCGAAGCCTTCGGATTCGCGCCCCACCGCCAGCTGCGCATCGCGGGTGTTGTAACTGCCGTAAGCCAGGCGCGCATCGGTGTAGTTGCCGCCCTGGCGTGTGCCGAAGTTCACGTTGCCGCCGATGTTGTGCAGGCCATAGCGCGGATCGTTGGTGCCACGTACCACTTCGATGTAGCTGATTTCCAGCGGAAACAGCATGTCGATGAAGCGCTGGTTGCCACTGTTGACGTTGCTGGGGATGCCATCGATGAGGGTCTTGATGGCATTGAGGTAGCCCTCGCCGTTGAAGGCGCGGAAGCTGACCTTGCCCGATTCGGCGCCCTGCCGGGTCTCGGTCAGCTGGATGCCGGGCATCTGTCCCAGCAGTTCCCAGCTGTGCGACACGTTGCGGTCTGCAATCTGGTCGGCGCCCAGCACGTCCACCGAGGTCAGCACCTGATGGGCGGTGAGCTGGCCTTCGCCGTGCTGGTGCACGTCGACCTTGCCCAGGGTGAGTGCGGCATCGGCCGACTGTGCAAACGCGTCCGGGGCGAACGGGGCGGCCGCGAGGGCGGCCACCAGCGTGGAGGTCTTCATGGGGGAGGCAGGCCAGTATCTGAAATGCAACTTTATAACATTTCAATTCTGCCGGCCATGAGGGGCCCACTGCCCCCTCGTGTCAGACCGGATAGCCCGTGGCTTCCCTGGCCTTCTTCCAGGCGCTTTCGAATTCGCGCGCGGAGATTTCGTCGTCTTCGTCGAAATCCATGAACGACACCGGCTGGTCGGCCAGCACGAACCGGTCATCGCTCTGGCCGGTGGCGTCGGCCCAGACAATTTTGGCGCCGTAGATTTCCACCTGGCGCACGATCTTCTCGCCACGGGCTTCCATCAGCACGTTGCCCTTGCCCAGGCTCGATTCGGCCCAGTGCTTGTAATACTTCCTGGTGCTGCTGTTTGCGTTGTTCTTTGCGTATTTCATTGCGGTGGTCCTGGCCATAGCTACGGCCGGAGAGTTCGGAATGGCGCCATTATCAGGCATCTGGGGGTCAGATCCCTTTCCTGCGGAACGGGATCTGACCGCGGCTGATCTACTGCGGCAACGCCACGCCCTTCGGCCACAGCATCCAGATATTGCCCTTTTGCTTCATGTCACCGGCCAGCTTGCCGGCGGCATCGCCGCTGCCCCAGTACAGGTCGGCGCGCACTTCGCCGGCAATGGCACCGCCGGTGTCCTGCGCGGCCACCGGGCGTACTACCGTGCTGCCGTCCGGGCGGGTGGTGGACAGCCACAGCAGGCTGCCCAGCGGCACCACGGTGCGGTCCACCGCCACGCTGTAACCGGCAGTCAGCGGCACGTTCAGTGAACCGCGCGGGCCTTCCGGGCTGTCCGGGTTGCGCACGAAGAACACATAGCTGGGGTTGCTGCGCAGCAGTTCCGGCACGCGCGCGGGATTGGCCCGGGCCCACGCGCGGATCGCGTCCATGGTGACGTCTTCCTTCTTCAGCTGGCCCTGGTCCACCAGCCAGCGTCCGATCGCGCGGTAGGGGTGGCCGTTCTGCTCGGCATAGGCCAGGCGCACCTGCTTGCCATCGGCCAGGCGCACACGACCCGACCCCTGGATCTGCAGCAGCTGCAGGTCCATCGGATCGGTCAGCCAGGCCAGCACCGGCGCCTTGGCGCCCTTGGCCGCGATGGTACCGGCGTCGTCATAGGGCTTGAGCACTTTGCCTTCAACGCGACCGCGCAGGCGCTTGCCCTTCAGTTCCGGGTAGAGACTCTCCAGCTGCACCACCACCAGATCATCGGGCGTGCCATAGACCGGCACCGTCGCCTTGTCGGTACGGGTCAGGCTGCCGGGGTAGATCGGCTCGTAGTAGCCCGTGATCAGCCCATCGGCCTGGTGGCCACCGGCACGCAGGGCGTAGGCATCCAGGTCGCGCTGCAGGAACTGGCGGATCGCGGCCGGGTCCTTGTCGCTCACTGCCGCAGCCGTGATGCAGGGCTTGGCCCAGATCGCGTCATTCTTCAACCGGGTGCAGCTGCTACGCCAGGCGGCGAAACCGGCCTGCAGGTCGGTATCGGAGACCGCCGGCAGCGCGCTCCATTCAATCTTGGCGTAGGTGGCGGCAGGCTTGGTCGCTGCTGCCGGAGCGTCAGGGCGTGTGCCCGGGGTGGAGCAGCCAGCAAGCACGGCCAGCGCAAGAAGGCTCAAGCTCGCGCGACTCAGGGGGGCGATGATGTCTTTCATGGCCCCAATGTAGAGGAAATAGCGCGGCGCCGGACCCCTCGGGTGCCTGGCACCACGCGCTTCCTTCAGCGTCCTCCGCTGCCCAGCAGGTCACTGTTGCGGGTGGCGAACACCGGCGGCGGCACGTCCAGCACGGTATCGTTCACGGTGCGACCGGCGAGGAAATCGACGATGTTGCGCGCAATGGCAGGATTGCCCGTCCACAGCTCGTGGTGATGGCTGGCATTGCGTACCAGCAGCGAGCGGCCGTTGCTGAAACCTGGGCGCAGCACGTCGGCATTGGCCGGCGGCGTGCGCCCATCCAGCGAGCCACTGATGAACAACACCGGGACGTCGCTGCGCAGCGGGCCGCGGAAGGCGTCGCCCAGATCGGCCAGGCCCAGGCCATTGCCGATGGCGGGGAACGGGAAGTTCAGGGCATCACCGAACAGGCTTTCACGTGATTGCGCCGCTACCCGTGCCAAGCGCTGCGGGCTCTGCCCGGAGGCCACATCCATCGCCAGCCCCATGGCCGGGAACTGCGCGAACTGTGCGCGCACGATCAGCACCAGGTCGGCCAGCGGATCGTAATTGCCGCGCTCGGCCTCGCGCAGGACCAGCGGCAACCACTGCTGGGTATGCCGCTGGCCAAGCGCATTGGCAATCAGGATCTGCGCATCGAATTCACCGATGGTCACCTGGCGACCGTCATGCATGCGGCTGCGTCCCTGTCGTGGTTGCTCACGCAATGCCTGCAGCACACGCTTGGCCGATCCGGCCAGATCGTCGAAGCCATCCTTGCGTGCCAGCGGCGCCAGTTCCTGCAGCAGAGCATCGCTGCTGAGCGGCAGCTTCAGGGTGTCATCGGGGCCTTCGGTGCCCATCAGCACCACGCGCTGCAGGCCTTCGCCGTGCAGGCGCAGCGTGGCCAGGGCCAGATGGGTGCCGTAGCTCATGCCCCACAGGCTGATCTTCGGCACATCCAACGCGCGCCGCAGGTCGTCCAGGTCGCCAGCGCTCTCGGCCGTGGTATAAGCGCCGAGGTCGACACCGGCCTGACGCCAGAACGCCACGCATTTGGCAGCCGTTGCCTGCACTGCGGCCAGGGCCGTATCGCGCTGTAGTGGCTGGGCGTCGTCGAAACGTGTTTCATGCGGGCATTCCGGTGGCGGCTCGGACAGGCCGGCACCGCGCTGGTCGAGCAGCAGCACGTCGGCCTCGCGCCGAACCTGGTCGAACACCGGCCAGCGCGGGCCGCGTGCGGTGTCGATGCCCGAGCCGCCCGGGCCACCGGCCAGGTACACCACAGGTGCAGCACGGCCATCGCCGGCTGTTGCACGCAGGCGCACCACCTTCAGGTGCAGGCGCGGTCCCTCCGGCTCGCTGTGCCGGCGCGGCACGTCCAGCACCGCGATCTCGGCCGGAATGGCGCCATGCGCTTTGGTCTGCAGCGTGTAGGGTTCGAAGGCGAGTGCCACCGGGCGAGCCTGTGCGGGAATGGCCGTGGCGACTGCCAGGCAGAGCGCGGCCAGCGTGGCGGCCACGGCAGAGCGACGAGACAGAACACGGTGGGAAAGCATGCGGGCGCTGCGGGTCATGGTCGGCTCCAGGGAAAGGATGTACGCGGCCAGCATCTGCTGCATCACGGGGTGGTAGAGGCCCCCGCCTGCCGAACGTCTCCGGCAGGCGGTCCAATGGCTCCACGCAACCGATAGGATGGCCACCATGCAGATCACACGAACCCTGGCTGTCCTTGCTGTCCTGCTTGCGGCCGTGGCGGCATGGCTGATCGTGTCGACGCCGCCCCCGGGAATGGTGGTTGTGCGGGGCGCGCAGATGGCCGCTGCGCGAGTAGACGCATCGGACGCTCTGCCGACGCGCCCACCGGCGAACCTCGACTGGCAGCCGCTGGACCAGCAGCAACTGGCGGAGTGGCGAGGCCCCTATTGGCTGCGCTGGCAGGTGCCGGCGGCAACCGGCCCCGACAATGATGGACGCACACTGCGGCTGTCACTGCGCGCGGCCAGCCAGCTGTACTGGAATGGCACGCCCTGGATCAGCAATGGCGTCGTGGGTCGCACCGCTGAAGAAGAGCAACCGGGACGCGTCGATCTCGTCCACGTGCTCCCTCCCGTTTCAGGCAATGCCAACGATGAGCTGGTCGTGCTTGCATCGAGCCAGCGACAGCATTTCACCCTGCATGGTGCCGATGCGATGGTGCTGATCGCACCTGCCGCGGTGATGTATGGCCAGATCATCCTGCCATGGCTGATCGCTGCCTTCGCCACAGGAGCATTGGCGGCGGCGTGCCTGTATTTCCTGTCGGTGCTGCGCGGCCAGACACGCACGCCCGGTGCGCGCCTGCTGCTTGCACTGGGCGTGGTGGGGCTGGCATTGCCGGCCGTGGAAGCGTGGCGCTCCCTGTTGGGGTATGACTACCCGTGGCACGGTCCGCGTCTGGTCGCATTGCTGGTGCTGCACGTGGCAGCGGCCGCGCTGCTGCCGGCCTATCTGGCGCGGCGCTTCGGCGTGGCGGTGCCGCGCGCCGGTGGCCTGCTCTATCTGGCGATGATCGCGGCGCTGGCCATCAGCCTGCCCGGCTTTGACACGCGCTCGGCAGCGGTGCTGTTGTTGAGCCTGCTGGCCTCGGCATGGCTGCTGCTGCGCGCGCGTGGCGAAGCGGAAGATCGATGGCCAATCCTCGCGTTGCTGCTGGCCGGCCTGCTGGCATTGCTGGTCGCGCGTGGCGCGTTCCTTGATGGGCCCTACTTCCTGCTGCTGGCGGTGTTGATGGTGTTCCTGCTGCTGCGTCACGCGGCGCAGCTGCAAGCGCTGGACCGGCACAACGCGTTGCTGCGCGAAGAACGCGCACGCCTGTCATTGCAGTTGTTGCAACGGGGCATCCAACCGCACTGGTTGATGAACACGCTGACCTGCCTGCAGGAACTGATCGAGCAGGCACCGCAGCGCGCGAGCCGCCTGGTGGAATCGCTGGCCGACCAGTTCGATCGCCTGCGCGACAGCAGCCGCCGCCAGAGTGTTCCGTTGCAGGAGGAGCTGGCCTTGTGCCGCAGCCATCTGGACACCGTGGGGCTGGCACTGGACCAGCGCATGGTGCTCGAGGTGGAGGGTGAGGATACGGTGCTGTCGCTGCCGCCGGGCATCCTGCATGCACAGGTGGAGAACGCATTGACCCATGCCGGCGCGATGGCCTGCGCATTGCACCCGTTCCATCTGCGCGTGCAGCGCGACGATGTCCGATGGGTGCTGGAGCTGCGCAGTGCGCGTGGTACGGCCGCGCATCGTGGCCGTGGCACCGGTACGCGCTATATCGAGGCGAGCCTGGCCGCCGCCTTTCCTGGCGGCTGGGCCTTCGCGCAGGGCGCCGAAGGCGACCGCTGGTGCGGCCGGATCGAGCTGACATGCGCATCCTGATCGTTGAGGACGAACCGCTGGTGCGCCAGCGCCTGCTGCGCCTGTGCAGCGAACTGGCCGGAACGCGTGCGCGCTTCGATGCCGTGGCCGACCTCGAGTCAGCCGGAGATCGTCTGCAACGCAGTGTGTACGACGGATTGCTGCTGGACCTCAACCTGGGCGGTGACGATGGTTTCGAGCTGTTGCGGCGTGCAGTGGCCGGGCGCTACCAGTGCGTGGTGGTGTCGGCCCACCGTGATCGTGCGCTGCTGGCCTTCGAACACGGCGTGCTCGACTTCGTTCCCAAACCGTTCTCGCGCGAACGTCTTGGCCAGGCATTGGAACGGCTGCTCGATAGCGGTGGCGTGCGTTCGGGGCGCGCGCGCTATCTGGGTATCTGGCGTGCGCAGGGTACCGCAACCGTTGAGTTGGCCGACGTGATGTGGATCGGGGCCGACGGTGACTACAGCCAGGTGCGCATGCGCGACGGCCGCAGTGAACTGCATGACAAATCGCTGGCCGCGCTGGCCAACGTGCTGCCTGCGGATTTCGTCCGCTGCCACCGATCGCATCTGGTCAATCTGCAGCACGTGCGTACGCTGCATGCCGGCTCCGGCAGCCGCTACTGGCTGGTGTTGAGCGATGGCAGCGAGCTGCCTGTTGGCCGAGCGCATGTGGCCGCGCTGCGTGCTGCGTTGGGGATGGAATGAGGTCACGCCGGGCCATTCCCGATGCAAAGCAGAGGCCGCGCTGCGCGCTCGCCGGGCGTGGCCCGGCGCTACCGGATTCCGGCACGCTTCGGTAGCGCCAGGCCATGCCTGGCGGTGTTCAGCGTGAATGGATCACGGCGTCTGCAGCAGCAGCGAGTGCAGGATGCGGGCGTCTTCGGCATCCAGTGTCTTCGGCAGGTCGTCGCGGCCACGGAAGCGGCGGTGGAAGGCGGCAACGGTGGCTTCGCGATTGTCCAGCGGATAGCCGAAGCGGGCCAGCGCATTCCACGCATCGAAGCCTTCCGGTGCGGCACCGTCGGCTGCGCGCGGCCATACCCCGAACCCGGCTTCAGCCAGCTGCTGCCACGGGAAGAACCGGCTCGGGTCCTGCTTGCGGGTGGGTGCCAGGTCGGCGTGACCGATCACCTGACGCGGCGGGATGTTCAACCGATCAGTGAGGTCGCGCAGCAGCACGATCAGCGATTCGATCTGCGCTGCGCGGAAAGGACTGCGGCCATCGTTGTCGAGCTCGATGCCGATCGAGGCCGAGTTGAGATCGGTGATGGTGCCCCAGCGTCCTGAGCCGGCATGCCAGGCGCGGCGTTCATCGGCCACCAGCTGGTAGCGATGGCCATCGGCGCCAATCAGGTAGTGTGCGCTGACCCGCCCGCCGCTATTGGCGGTACGCAGCGTATGCAGGCTCTGCTGCACCGACTTCTGCTCGGTGTGGTGGATGACGATGATGACCGGCGTGCGCGCGTTCTGGTTCGGCGATGGCACCCAGGTGGCGAGCGGGTTGTGGGTTTCCTGCGGCGTGGACGCGCAGGCGGCCAGCAACAGGCAGGCCGAGAGCATCAGGGCGGTGCGGATCGGGTGCATGGCCCGATTGTGCGCGATCAGGCCGGATGATGCATGCGGCGGTGCCGACCAACGGTCGGCACCCACCGAAGCGCAATACGGTAGATCCACGCCATGCGTGGATGGGCCAGCGGAAACCCAGTAGAGCCACGCCATGCGTGGCTGCTTCCCCCCGATGTGCCAAGCAAGCTCGGCACCTACCAGGACAGCAGAAGTGCCGACCAACGGTCGGCACCCACCACGTCAGTGCGCCGCTACATCAGGCCTCGTAGGCAGATTCACCGTGCGAGGTCACATCCAGGCCCGTGCGTTCGGCCTCTTCGGTCACGCGCAGGCCGACCACGCTGCGCACCACCAGCAGGATCAACGTGGTCACCACCGCCGACCACACCACGGTCAGGCCGACGCTGACCACCTGCACCCAGACCTGGTGCGCGATATCCAGATCGGCCTTGGTGCCGCCCAGCGACTGCGCACTGAACACGCCGGTAAGGATCGCGCCGACGATGCCGCCCACGCCATGCACACCGAACACGTCGGCGGTGTCGTCCACCTTCAGCAGGCGCTTGAGGCCGGTCACGCCCCACACGCAGACCACACCGGCAACGAAGCCGATCACGATCGCGCCGAGCGGTCCCACGGTGCCACAGGCCGGGGTGATGCCGACCAGACCGGCCACCGCGCCGGATGCTGCGCCCAGTGCCGAGGGCTTGCCCTTGCTGATCGCTTCCACCAGGGTCCAGCCCAGCACGGCAGCGGCAGTGGCCAGCACGGTGTTGAGGAAGGCCAGCGAGGCGACGGTGTCGGCCGCGGCGGCAGAACCGGCGTTGAAGCCGAACCAGCCCACCCACAGCAGCATCGCGCCGATATAGGTGAACGGTACGTTGTGCGGCTTCAGCGCGGTCTGGCCATAACCCAGGCGCTTGCCGACAAACCACGCAGCAACCAGGCCGGCCACACCCGCGTTGATGTGCACGACGGTGCCACCGGCGAAGTCGATCGCGCCCATCTCGCCCAGGTAACCACCACCCCAGACGATGTGCGCCATCGGGATGTAGCTGAGGGTGAACCACAGTGCCGAGAACAGCAGTACTGCGCGGAACTTGATGCGTTCGGCGAAGGCGCCGACGATCAGCGCGGTGGTGATGCCGGCGAAGGTCGACTGGAAGGCGACGAACAGGTAGTCCGGCAAGCCCTTGATCGGCGTGTTGCCCACCGAGTCAGGTGTGAAGCCCTTGAGGAAGGCGAATTCGGTGAATGAGCCGAAGAATGGATTGCCGGCACTGAACACCGCGCTGTAGCCGTAGGCGACCCACAGCAGCAGCACCAGCGAGAACACCACCAGGATCTGGCTGAGCACCGACAGCACGTTCTTCGAACGCACCAGGCCGCCGTAGAACAGCGCAAGGCCCGGCACCACCATCAGCAGCACCAGCAGGGTGGAGGTGAGCATCCAGGCCACGTCACCATGGTCGTAAGCAGGAGCCGCCGCTTCAGCAACGGCGGCTGCGGCGGCAACCGGCTCCTGCAGCGGTTCGACCGCCACGGTTTCGCTCGGCAGCGGCGATACCTGCACCTGGGCATGGGCACTGCCCGGCCAGGCACCTGCGGCCAGTGCACTGAGCAGCATCAGCAGGCACACGATATGGAACCGGGCTTGCCACCCGGTGAGAAGGCGCATCTTCATGGGGGAGTCTCCGGAAGGGGGCTTACAGCGCGTCGGCGCCGATTTCGCCGGTGCGGATGCGGATGACCTGCTCGACGGCAGTGACGAAGATCTTGCCGTCGCCGATCTTGCCGGTGCCTGCAGACGACTGGATCGCTTCGATCACCGCGTCGGCACGCTCGTCGGTGACTACGGTTTCGATCTTGATCTTGGGCAGGAAGTCGACCACGTACTCGGCACCGCGATACAGCTCGGTATGGCCCTTCTGGCGACCGAAGCCTTTTACTTCGGTCACGGTGATGCCCGACACGCCGGCATCGGACAAGGCCTCGCGGACCTCGTCGAGCTTGAACGGTCGGATGATGGCGGAGATCAGTTTCATGCGCATGTCCCGAGGGTGGATGGGGCCAGCGCGCCAGCGCGCGATGGCATCAGGCAACCACGGGCCATCAGGGTGATGGCCGTGGCTGTTGCACCGGACACGTAAGGGGCCGGGACGGCCGTGCCTCTCTCCTTGCACGACCGACGCGGGAGGGAGGGCGGCCCTGGTCGCGTATCCGGTCTTTCTCTTGCCCCTGGATCAGCGGGCCACTGGCCCGCGTTTCCAATGCAGCGGGCCAGCGGCCCGCTCTACCCCGGCGAGCCGGAGCCCGCCCGGCAGCTCCCCAGCCGCCCGATCAGCTTGCGTAGTACAGCTGGTATTCCAGCGGGTGGGTGGCCGCGCGGAACTTGGTCACTTCCTGCATCTTCAGCGCGATGTAGCCGTCGATGAAGTCATCGCTCATCACGCCGCCGGCCTTCAGGAACTCGCGGTCCTTGTCCAGCGCTTCCAGGGCCTGGTCCAGCGAGGAGCAGACCTGCGGGATCAGCTTCTCTTCTTCCGGCGGCAGGTCGTACAGATCCTTGTCGCTGGGTGCGCCCGGGTCGATCTGGTTCTTGATGCCGTCCAGGCCGGCCATCATCAGCGCGGTGAAGGTCAGGTAGCCCGACTGGATCGGATCGGGGAAACGCATTTCGATGCGGCGTGCCTTCGGGTTGGACACCCACGGAATGCGGCACGAGGCCGAACGGTTGCGGGCCGAGTAGGCCAGCATCACCGGCGCTTCGTAGCCCGGCACCAGGCGCTTGTAGCTGTTGGTGCCCGAGTTGGCGAAGGCATTGATGGCCTTGGCGTGCTTGAAGATGCCGCCGATGTACCACAGCGCCATCTGGCTCAGGCCGCCGTAGCCGTCACCGGAGAACAGGTTGGTGCCACCCTTGGACAGCGACTGGTGCACGTGCATGCCGCTGCCGTTGTCGCCGACGATCGGCTTGGGCATGAAGGTGACGGTCTTGCCGTTGCGGTGCGCCACGTTCTTGATGACGTACTTCATGCGCAGCAGTTCGTCGGCCTTCTGCACCAGGGTGCTGAACTTGGTGCCGATCTCGCACTGACCGGCGGTGGCCACTTCGTGGTGCTGCACTTCCACTTCGATGCCGACCTGTTCCAGGGTCTTGCACATCTCGGCGCGCAGGTCGTGCAGGGTGTCGGTCGGCGGCACGGGGAAGTAGCCGCCCTTCACGCCCGGACGGTAGCCGCTGTTGGCGCCGTCGTACTTGGCGCCGCTGTTCCATGCCGCTTCTTCCGAATCGACCTGGAAGAAGGTGTGGCCCATTTCATTGGCGAAGCGGACCGAATCGAAGATGAAGAACTCCGGCTCCGGGCCGAAGAAGGCGGTTTCGGCGATGCCCGAGGACTTCAGGTACGACTCGGCGCGCTTGGCGATGCCGCGCGGGCAACGGCCGTAGGGCTGCATGGTGGCCGGATCGAGGATGTCGCAGCTGATGACGATGGTCGGATCGGCGTAGAACGGATCGACATAGGCGCTGGCGGTATCGGGCAGCAGCACCATGTCCGATTCGGCGATGCCCTTCCAGCCGGCGATCGAGCTGCCATCGAACATCTTGCCTTCTTCAAACAGCGAGGGCTCGACGATGCTGACCGGGAAGGTCACGTGCTGTTCGACACCACGCATGTCGACGAAACGCAGATCGACGAACTCGATCTGGTTGTCCTTGATCAGCTTTTCTACGTTTTCCACGGACATCGGTACGACCTCGGATGGGGATGAATGCCTGCTGAGGTAGAGCAATGACCGTGCCAACTTTTCGCACGCCGCAAGTTGTTGATTTCAAAAAGGGCGCGCCGATCCGGTGCGAAACGGTGCGCACCAAATGAGTGCACGCAGGACCGGACGCACCCGTTTGGTGCAGCAGGGATCGTCTATCCTTTCGACCTTCTTCCACCGCCAACGCCCGCACAGTCCATGTCCGACCTGCTCTCCGCCCTGCTGCTGGGCATCCTCGAAGGCTTGACCGAATTCCTGCCGATCTCCAGCACCGGCCACCTGCTGATTGCCCAGCACTGGCTGGGCGCGCGGTCGGACTTCTTCAACATCATCATCCAGGCCGGTGCGATCGTGGCCGTGGTGCTGGTGTTCCGCCAGCGCCTGCTGCAGCTGGCCACCGGTTTCAACCAGCGCGAGAACCGCGACTACGTGTTCAAACTGGGCGCTGCGTTCCTGGTCACTGCGGTGGTCGGGCTGGTGGTGCGCAAGGCCGGCTGGTCACTACCGGAAACGGTCAGCCCGGTGGCGTGGGCGCTGATCATCGGCGGCATCTGGATGCTGCTGGTGGAGGCCTTCACTGCGCGCCTGCCGGACCGTGACCAGGTGACCTGGACGGTGGCCATCGGCGTTGGCCTGGCGCAGGTGGTGGCCGGCGTGTTCCCCGGCACTTCGCGTTCGGCCTCGGCCATCTTCCTGGCCATGCTGCTGGGCCTGAGCCGCCGCGCGGCTGCGGCCGAGTTCGTGTTCCTGGTCGGCATTCCCACCATGTTCGCCGCCAGTGCCTACACGTTCCTGGAACTGGCCAAGGAAGGAAACCTGGCCAGCGAGAACTGGACCGAGGTCGGCGTGGCCTTCCTTGCCGCAGCCGTCACCGGCTTCGTCGTAGTGAAGTGGTTGATGGGCTACATCAAGTCGCACAAGTTCACCGCCTTCGCCCTCTACCGCATCGCGCTGGGCGCGGCGTTGCTGCTGTGGTTGCCGTCCGGCAGCTGAACAGCGCCGGGGCACGGTAACCCCACTGCCGGCCCCACCCCGTTTCCCCCACGGTTCCCCAAGGAGAATCACCATGAACCGCAAGCTCACCCTGCTCCTCCCGCTGGCCCTGATGGCCGCCTGCAGCCAGACCCCGGCCCCGGCCGGCACCGGCGGCGACGACGTGGCCCCGGCCGCGGCCAAGGCAGCAGACCAGCAGACGCTGGCGCACCTGGACGCGCAGCGCCTGCAGAGCCAGCACTGGCTGCTGCAGCAGGCCACCGCCGCCGACGGCAAGCGCATCGATGCGCTGTTCGCCCGCGAAGACAAGCCGGTCACCCTGGACTTCGCTGATGGCCGCCTGTCGGTCAGCAACGCCTGCAACCACATGGGTGGCGGCTACACCCTGGCCGACGGCAAGCTGACGGTCAGTGCGATGGCCTCGACCATGATGGCCTGCACCGACAAGGCGCTGATGGCGCTGGACGAGGCCGTGTCGAGCCGCCTGCAGGGCGAGCTGAAGGCCGAGCAGGATGCCGATGGCAAGCTGACCCTGACCAACGCCAAGGGCGACAAGCTGGTCTTCAACCCGGAACCGACCGCTGAAACCCGCTACGGCGGCGCCGGCGAGACGGTGTTCCTGGAAGTGGGCGCGAAGACCGCGAAGTGCTCGCACCCGCTGATCCCGGACTACCAGTGCCTGCAGGTGCGTGAGGTCAAGTTCGACGACAAGGGCCTCAAGCAGGGCACGCCGGGCGAGTTCGAGAACTTCTACGGCAACATCGAGGGCTACACCCACGAAGACGGCGTGCGCAACGTGGTGCGCGTGAAGCGCTACGAGGTGAAGAACCCGCCGGCCGATGCGCCGTCGCAGGCGTACGTGCTGGACATGGTGGTCGAGTCGGCCATCGAGAAGTGATGTAGAGCCGACTGTTAGTCGGCTGGCACTTGAAGGGCGGCCGAAAGGCCGCCCTTCTTCGTTCTGTAGAGCCGAGCCCATGCTCGGCTGCTTTTACGACGGTGAGTCGAGCACGGCTCGACGCTACAGAAAGCAAAGCCGGCCAGCGGCCGGCTCTACCCGAAGCCGGGTATCAGGCCAGTGTGGGGTTCAACGTATAGGTGCCGTGCAGCGCCGCCTCGGCCAGCACGTGGCCGTGCATGGCGCGGTAGGCGTCGGCAGCGGTGAAGCGCGGCGGCAGGTCCAGCGAAGCCACGTCCAGCGCGAACACGCGGAAGAAGTAGCGGTGCATGCGTTCGTCGTTGAACGGCGGATACGGGCCGTCATACCCCAGGTAGTCGCCGGCCATGTCCGGATTGCCGGCAAACCAGCCGGTGAAATCGTTGAGGCCCTGACGGCTGCCAGCCGGGCCGGCCGGTGCCGGCTTGCCCTTTACCACGAAGCCGTCGCTGCAGCTGCCTGCGGCGATCTCCTGCACCGAGACCGGGATATCGGCCATCACCCAGTGCACGAAATCGCAGCGCGGCTGGTCGCGGGGCACGCTCATGTCGCTGCGGCCGACCGTTTCCGGAACGGTCGGCACATCCGGGTCCACGCACACCAGCAGGAACGAACGCGTGCCTTCCGGCGCGCCGTTCCAGGCCAGGTGCGGGTTGCGATCCGGCGCGAAGCCGGCCGCATCGCCGGCGGCGAATTCGCGGTCGATCGGCGCGCCGTTGGTCAGGCTTTGGCTGCTCAGTTGCATCGGCGTCTCCTCACTCTTCCGGGTAACCCAGGCGCACCGCGATCGGGGTGAGCTTGGCGAAAGCGGCGCTCATCACGTCGCGGTAGGTGCGCCAGTGCCCCGGCGGGAAGCGCGGCGCGCCCAGCTGGGCGGCCGGCGGCATCGGTCGCTCGAACAGGCGGCCCAGCAGATCGGCCATCGCCTGCGGATCGTTGCCGATCTGGTCGATGCGCAGCAGCACCTGCGGATACAGGTCGTCCTCGTGCAGGGTGGCGACCTGGGCCAGTGCGCGCGCCAGCCATTCGCTGGCTTCGGCCAGCGAGGTCATCGCCAGTGGTGCGGCGGCACCGTAGGCCACCCAGTCCAGCAGCATGTCGCGCGGATCGCGCACCACCACCAGCAGGCGACCCTGCGGCAACTGCGGGCGCAGCGCCCACAGCAGGGCGTTGTCCCACCACAGCAGCCAGTCGATGACGGCGTCACCCTGGATTCCACGCGACGGCAACTGCTCGCGCCAGCGCTGCACCAGCCGCTCCGGGGTCAGCACGCCGGACGCGAGGTCCTGCAGCGTGTGGTAGTTCTGGAACGCATCATCAGGTGCGTTGGAGGTATAGCGGTCGCTGCGCAGCACCGGGCTGGCGGCCGCCAGGCCGGTCGCCACGCGTTCCACGCCCGAACCCGGTGCGCCCCACAGGAAGATCGGCGCGGAGGTGGCATCACCGTTGATCTCGCCCTTGTCCGGCCAGCTCGGCGGCGCCTTGGCCTGCGGCGGCAACGGCAGGCGCTGCGGTGCCTGCTCGGCCTGCAGTGCCAGCCAGGTGTTCAGCGCTTCCTCCGGCTGCCCGGCGCGATCCTGGATTTCACCCAGCCAGGTGCGCAGGTCGGCGCGATGACCTTCCGGTGCCATGTCGATCAGAGCCTGCACACGGGCGACGGCTGCGGCCGGATCGCGCTGCAGCAGGCCTTCGACCAGACGGGTTTCGCCGCTCACGCGGCCCGGCTCGAGGCTGACGATGCGCTCGGCGATCGCTTCGGCCTGCTCGTGCTCGCCCACCATGTCGTGCAGGCGCAGGCGTGCTTCCAGCGCCGGCAGGTGACCCGGCATCGTCTCCATCCAGCGCTCGACGGTAGTAGCGGCAGTAGGGCTTCCCACCTCTTCCACGGCCAGCCGTGCCAGCCACAGGTCATGCAGCTGAGGATGCTGCTCCAGCGCGGCGTCGAGGCGTGCGCGCGCCTCGTCTTCACGGCCCAGGCGCTGCCACGACATCAGCAGCAGCTGCAGTACCTGACGGTCGTCGGGCAGCGATTCCAGCAACGGCAGCAGATGCTCCAGCGCCTGCAGCGGCTGGCCACCGCGCAGGGCCAGTTCGCCGGCCAGGCGGCGCATCGACGGCGTATCCAGGCCTTCCTGCTGCAGGGCGATCTGCATCGCTTCGGCAGCGGCCTCCAGGTTGTCCTGGCGCAGCGCCAGCTGCACCACCAGGCCATGCAGCGAGGTGATCGCCGGGTTCAGTTCCAGCACGCGGCGGAAGGCCTGCTCGGCAAAGGCCAGCATGTCCTTGCCCAGGTAGGCAAAGCCCAGCGCGTAGAGCACGCGGGTGTCGTTGGGCTGGGCCTGGTTGGCCGCCGACAGCAGCGTCAGTGCGCGATCCGGGTCGTCACGGCGCAGCGCGATCATGCCGTCGATGGTCAGCAGTTCCGGATGGTCCGGCTCGACGCGCGAGGCCAGGGTGGACAGGCGCTGGGCTTCGTCGAAGTCGTTGCGGCCGATCGCCAGGTGCGCCTGCATCAGATAGGCGGAGAAGGCGTTCGGATCGAGGCCGGTCGTACGCGCCAACGCTTCGTCAGCCCCTTCGAACTGGCGCAGGGCCAGCAGCAGGCCAGCATGCTGCAGGTGCAGCTGGGCATCGTCCGGCGCCAGCTGCAGCGCCTGCTGCAGGGCCTCCATCGCGGCCGCGGCGTTGCCCTGCTGCTGCAGCGCAAGCGCCAGCCAGCGGTGGGCCTCGGCCTGGCCGGGTTCATCACGGGTCCACGCCTGGGCCAGCTGCACGGCCTGGTCGGCCTGGTTCTGGCGCAACGCTTGGATGATCTGGTCTTGCATGGCAGTCCGGTTCAAGTGCAAACCCGCATTGTAGCGGCCTGCGCACCGGTGCCGGTTCAGGCCTGCAGCACCCGCTGCAGGCGCTGCGCCACCCAGCGCTCGGAGAAGCCATCGCCGCGCCAGTTTTCCAGGAAGCCGCAGTGCCCCCCCCAGCAGGCGGTTTCCAACCGTGCCTGCTGCGGCAGTTGCCAATCGCTGAAAGTGGCATAGGGGATCACCGGATCATCCTTGGCCATCAGGATGTCGGCCGGCACCTGCAGCGTGGACAGTCCGTCGCCGGCGATGGAATACCCGTCGAAATAGGCCTGCAGCGAACCGAAGGTGGTGTGCCGCTCGACCAGCCAGGCGGTCAGCGCGCGGATGTCCAGATTCAGCACGCGGTCGTCGACGTCGGTCAGTTCGGGGAACAGATCGCGCTTGCGCCGCAGCGAGCCGGCCCACTTGCGGCGGAAATACCAGTCGTACATCGCCGGACCGTTCTCGATGTTCTCCATCGTCAGCCCCGGATCCAGCACCGGGCAGACGGCGGCCACGTGCTGCAGCGGCACGCCGGCCGCCGGCGCACGCAGGGCCAGCCGCAATACGAAATTGCCGCCCAGCGAGTAACCGGCCGCCACCAGCGGCAGGTCCGGCCAGCGCCGGGCGACATCGCCAGCGGCATGCACCACTTCATCGATGAGGTTGGAGTGGAAGATGCCCCGATTGAGATGGTGGGTGTTGCCGTGGTCGCGGAAATTCAGCCGCACCACGTCGAAGCCCTGTTCGATCATGCGCGCGGCGGCCATGCGCATGTAGCTGGATTCGGCACTGCCTTCCCAGCCATGCAGCAGCAGCGCGACGCCCTTCGGCTCGCGGCCTTCGACATGACTGTGCCAGCCCTGCAGGCGCACGCCATCACCGCCATCGAGGATCAGCTCTTCGCTGACGGCACCGGTGGCCGCCAGCAGCAGCAGGCCGCGCTGCAGGCGCATGCGGCTGGAGCTGAGCATCGACTGCAGGTGCGGATTGCGCAGCCAACGCGGCGGCTGGTAGTCAGCCGCATGCAGCGTCGGCGTACCGGCGTCCAGGACAGGTGGCGGTATCAGGGCCACCGCACCCTCACTGCGTGCTCATGGCCGCCACGATGCGCGCGCGCGAGGTTTCCGCGATGCGTCGACGGCCTTCCAGATCCTGGGTACCGATCGGCTCCAGGAAATGCACTTCGGTATGCCGCGCCGGCTCACCGAGCAGGCGCAGGAAATTGGCGGCGAAACTCTCGCCCGGGCCGAACGCGACGATGGTCTGTGCGTCGCCCTTCATCCCGTACACCAGCGCCACCGGCTGCACCGGCACGCCGGTTTCAACCGCGGCCTGGAAGATGCGGGCATGGAACGGCCCCACTTCGTGGCCGCCGCGGGTGCGTCCTTCCGGGAACACGCCGACCGCCTTGCCGGCACGCAGGCGATCGGCCATCACCTGCATCACCCCACCGAGCGATTCGGTGTTGCCACGCTGATGGAAGATGGTCTGGCCGCGCGCGGCGAGCCAACCAACCAACGGCCAGCTGGCGATCTCGCGCTTGGCGACAAAGCCCATCATGCGCTGGCTGTGCAGGATGGAAATGTCGACCCAGCTGACATGGTTGGCGACGAACAGCACGGCGCCCGGCAGCGGCCTGCCGATCTGCGACAGGCGGAAGCCGAAGATCCACATCAGCCCGCCCTGCCACCAGTTCACCACCTTGGCCCCGAACGTATCTTCGCCCACGCGCAGCTCGCCCCACGGCGGGAGCATGCCGATCAGGATCAACGGCAGGAACACGGTGATGTGGACCAACAGCAGCGGTACGCGGTACAGGTAACGGCACACACGCGCCACGCCGCCACGGGGGGCCGGAGTGGGGGAAGTCATCCGCGCACGATACCGGAGCGCCGCAGCAGCTGCCAGCCGATTTAGGCCATAACCGCCATTGACCGGGGCAATCGGCGGGGAACGCTGGGTTCCGCTGCCGTCAACGCCCCCTCCGGGGGCTCAACCGTGGCCGGCCGCCACCACCGCCAGGGTCAGCCGCGAGATGCACACCAGGCGGCCCTGCTCGTCTTCGATGCGGATCTCCCACAGCTGGGTGCTGCGGCCCACGTGCAGCGCGCGGGCGGTGCCGGTGACCGTACCCGAACGCACGGCACGCACGTGGTTGGCGTTGATTTCCAGGCCCACGCAGATCTGTTTTGCGGGATCCACGCACAGGTTGCCGGCACTGCTGCCCAGGGTCTCGGCCAGCACCACCGAGGCGCCACCGTGCAGGATGCCGTACGGCTGGCGGGTGCGTTCGTCCACCGGCATGGTGGCCTGCAACCAGTCCTCGCCGGCCGCACTGAAGACGATGCCCAGCGATTCAATCGCCGTGTTGCGGCTGAGCGCGTTGAGCTGCTCGATGGAAACGGCTTCGCGGAACACCTGGGTCATGCGGGCACCTTCAAAGAATGGGAACGAGGCCGGCGCCGAACGCGGTCAGCATGCGCACCAGCAGCCACTTCGGCCCGACGTTGACTTCGGGGAAGTCACCGACGGCGCTGTAGCAGCGATGGAAATCCGGGTCCTGCCTCGGCAGCGGCTGCGGGCAGTCCGGGCCGGGCTTGAACTCGTAGTCGGTGGCGTAGCGCCACGGCCAGAAGTCGAGGATCGGCAGCGCTTCGGAGGCCTTGCCGACGCTGTAATTCAGCCCCGACAGCACCGGCGGCTTGGCGCGCGGCGCGACCGTCCACGAGTTCTGCGGGTGGATGTCACGCAGGATGCTCTGCGCCAGCTCCTCGGCAAAGGCCGGGTCGTCGATGATCACCGCACCTTCGGTGTTGTAGTTCTCGCTGCGCGGATCGAAATTGTGGGTGCCGACCACGCCGATGCGGCGATCGACCACCAGCGACTTGGCGTGCAACCCCATGCGCGCGCCCTTGCGGGTGACCGGCAGTGGCTTGTTGACCGCCTTGCTGCCCAGGAACGACGGCCGTGTCTCGGTACGCAGCAAGCGGGTTTCAACCTCGCTGCCAGCAGCCCGGCGGCGCTCGCGGGCATTCTGGTATGCACTGCCGGTGCGCGGGTGGTTCACCGGCCCCTGCTTGCCCATCCCGCTTGAACCGCCATCGTTGCCACCGCGCGCGTTGCTGCCCGCCGCGCTGCCGCCGATCAGGGGATTGCGGCCACCGTCGTCCTCTCCATCCGGCGCGGTAATCGGGTCGGGCAGCAGATTGCGGTAATCGACCGGCGCATCCAGCGGGAACGGCTTGTACTCGAAGATGTTGAAGCCCAGTTCGCGCATGTTGCGCCGCTTGTACTTGTACGACAGCGCATACACGATCGGGTTGTCAGTGGCCGCCAGGCTGTTGCTGGACACCACCACGCGCGGCGGCTGCGGACGCTTGCGCAGCTCGCGGAACAGCTTCTGCGCCGGCTTGGACAGCACCAGGTACGGCGTCTGCAGGATCACTTCCTTCTGCGCGCTGGCGATCAGCGCATCCAGCTGCGGTTCGGTCACGTGCTGGCCGGCCAGGGGGGCATCGGCCTTCTCACGGCGATGCTTGCGCGGCAGGTCGGCGACATAGCGCACCGAGGCAACCGGCAGCGCAGTATCGACAAAGGAACGGGTGACGAAGTCGATGTCGTTGGCTTCGGCACTGACCCGTTGCACCCGCTCCGGACGGCGGAAGGTGGCCGGAGGCAACGTGGGCACGCCCTGGCGCAGCAGGGTACGGCCCACGTCGTTCAGGCGCTCGGCCGGCACGCTGCGCTGCGCACGCCAGAACGCATCGAAGTTGGCGGCCATCGCCCGCGCTTCCGGCCCGGCGATCAGAACGTCACGGTCGCGGAAGTTGTACTCGCGGTCCCAGTCGTAATAGTCGTCCTGGTAGTTGCGGCCACCAACCACGCCGATCGCATCGTCGATCACCAGCAGCTTGTTGTGCATGCGCTGGTTGAAGCGACGGAAGCAGCACAGCACGCTGCCGGCGTAGTCGAAGTAGTTCAGGCGTGCCTTGCCGAAGGTCGGGTTGTAGACCCTCAGCTGGAAATTCTGGTGAGCACCGGACAGCGCACCGAGGATCTCAAGGTCGGAAATGGCCGACAACTGGTCGATCAGCACCCGCACCTTGACCCCACGCCGGGATGCGGCCAGCAGCTCGTCGATGACCAGCCGGGCGCTGTCGTCCTTGTCGAAGATGTAGGTCTGCAGGTCGATGCTGCGGGTGGCGCTGCGCAGCAGGTTGAGTCGCGCGACCAGCGCACCCTCGCCCTCATCCAGCAGTGTGGCGTAGTGCTGCGGCCGTTCCGGGGTGGATTCGGAGAACGCCCGGCCAGCCAGGGCCCGCAGCGGCGAATCCAGCGCACAACGGTCGGCGCGCTGGCAATCGACCTCGGTCGAGCGCGCCTGCACGGCAATCGCTTCGGCACGGTCGCGCTCGGCATGGGACAGCGATGCACAACCGCTGCCCAGCAACACGGTTGCCAGCGCCAGTACACGCAGCAGTAGGTTCACGGTTTCGGCGCCTCGCTCAGGCGCGCACGCAATACGAAGGTCACTCGGTCACTCAAGGCAAGCTGCCAGCTTTCCATGCCATACCGGCCTCGTTGCACGGTACCGCGGCTGACGACGTCGCAATCATAGCCGGGTCGGGCGCAGTCCGCCTTCTCTACCTTGAGCGACTCGGGGTGGCTGATCCCGCGCAGGGTCAACCTGCCGTTGATGTCACCCCCCTCCTCCACGGTCTCCGGCCAGTACGGCACGGAGTCGAATTCCACCACCGGATGGCGGCCCGCATCGAAGAACTCGTCGCCGCGCATCCAGCCGGTGTAGCGCGGCTTGCCGGGAATCTCGACCGAGCGCGTGAACATCTTCAGATGCACCTGGTGGCGGCCGTCGGAGAGAATCTCGATGCGTCCCTCGAAGTGTGGAAACACCCCCTCGATGCGCTGCCCGAAGCGGGTGCGCACCTCGAATCCAATCCTCGACCGCTGGGTATCCAGGTGCAGCACGCGGTGCGCCTCGGCAACCACCGGTGGCAATGCCGTAGGCGGCGGTGCCGCGGCCCAAGCCGGGCCGGATGCCAGCAGCACGGGCAGCAGCAGGAAGCGGCTGCGCCGCGCCAGGCTCATCGGATCACGGCCACCAGAACGCATTCAGGCTGGCCACGCCCGGCTCGATCGAGGCCTCGCGGGGGAAACCGAGCACGGCCACGCCGCCTGGCGGCATGCCGCGGTAATCACTGCTGGTGCCGTCGGTCATCAGGGCCACCAGCTGCTCCAGGCCTGGGTTGTGGCCGACGACCAGCACCCTGTCCAGGTCACGCCGCTCATCCACCAGCATGGCCAGGGTGCCCGGGGTCGCTTCATAGATACGGTCTTCCAGGCGCTTTTCGACATAGCCGATGGCCGCCATCACCCCTTCCAGGGTTTCGCGGGTGCGCCGCGACGGCGAACACAGCACGCAGTCCGGCAGCAGGTTGTTCTCCTTCAGCCACTTGCCGGCGGCTTCGGCTTCGGCGAGCCCCACCGGCGACAACGGCCGGTCGAGATCAGCCTGGCCGGAAACGGCCGGTTCGGCATGGGCGTGGCGGAGCAGGATCAGTTCGCGCATTGCGGGATTCCAGTAAAGGGGTGGATACCTACGACGTTTACAGCTTCAGCCAGGACAACAAAGGCTCCCAGTCGGCCTGGTGCTCGCGCACCTGGGCGGAGCGGTAATCGAAAAGACTGCGACCCAGGCCGGTCATGACCACGTAGCTCTGGCTGTCGCGCAGCTGCGCGACCACCGGGTACGGCCACTCGGACAGCATCTGCAGCGCCTGCTGCGAGGTCTGGGTCCACGGCTTGGTGCGGTTGAGGACCAGCCCCACCGGCAGCTTGCGGCTGTGTACCCGCGAGTTCTGGGCCAGGCTGTTGAGGAACCCGACGATGGCTTCGATGTCCAGCGCCGAGGGCAGCACCGGCACCACCACCGCGTCGGCAGCGTCAAGGAAATGGGGGATATCGTCGGCCAACGCACCGGCCGGTGCGTCGATGATGACGGTTTCGGTACCGTCGGGCAGCTTCTGCGCCCACTGCTTCTTCCGATACACATCGATGGGGAGCACCGCGCTTTCCAGCCCGGCACGCCGTTGCGCCCAGCGGGTGCTGGAGCCCTGCGGGTCGGCATCGGCGATCACCGTGGCCTTGCCCTGCAATGCCGCGTACGCGGCCAGGTGGGTGGCGACGGTGGTCTTGCCCACCCCGCCTTTGGAACCGGCCACCAGGATCGTCTTCATGCCAGCCTCGCTTCCGGGTACGTGCCCCGAGCGTACACCGGCGGTGGTGACGGGAGGTAGCACCGCGCTGAACCTGCGGCCATCGCCTTTGCTATCGTGGCGCCCCCGAAGGATCGAACCGGCATGAGCGAACTGCAGGACCTGAGCGCACTGATCCGCGCCAATACCCCCCTGATCGTCATCGAGACCCAGGACGAGGGTCGCATCGTGGAACTGTTCCGGCAGACGCTGATGCACGTATGGCGGGCCCTGCACCGCTGGTCGATCACCGAGGGCCTGCGTCGCATCGACCTGGACAGCGAGGACCCGCCCGTCGGGCCGCCCGATGCCAGCGCGGCGCTGCAGATGATCCGCCAGGCCGACCAGCGCGGGGTCTACCTGCTGCTCGATTTCCACCCCTACCTCGGCTATGCCAGCCACCAGCGCGCCCTGCGCGACCTGATCCAGCGCCGTCACAGCGAGCCGCACGTACTGGTGCTGATCGGCGCCAAGGTGGAGTTGCCGGCCGAGCTGGAAGCACTGGCGGTGCGCTTCAACCCGCGCCTGCCCGATGCCAACGCCCTGCTGAAGATGCTGCGCGAGGAGGCTGATGCCTATGCACGCGAGCACGGCGGCCGCCGGGTTGAAGTCGATAGCGAGGCAGTGAAGAAGATCCTGAAGAACCTGCAGGGCCTGAGCCTGGTCGACGCCCGGCGCATCGCCCGCCAGCTGATCTACGCCGATGGCGCGCTGCGCGACGACGATCTGCCACAACTCGCCCGGCTGAAGTTCGAGCTGCTCAACCGCAGCGGCCACCTGTTCTTCGAGCACGACAGCGCGCGCTTCGGCGACGTGGCCGGGGCCAACCGGCTCAAGCGCTGGATCAACCAGCGACGGGTGGCGTTCATCGCCGGCTCGGCACCGGCCGGGCTGGACCCGCCACGCGGCATGCTGCTGCTGGGCGTGCAGGGCTGCGGCAAGTCGATGCTGGCCAAGGCCACCGCCGCCGGCTTCGGCGTACCGCTGCTGCGTCTGGACGTGGGTGCGCTGTACAACAAGTACCACGGCGAAACCGAGGCGAACCTGCGCCAGGCCCTGGCCTCGGCCGAGCAGTTGGCACCGTGCGTGCTGTGGATGGACGAGATCGAGAAAGGCCTGGCCACCGGCAGTGAGGACGGCGGCGTGTCGCGCCGCGTACTCGGCTACCTGCTGACCTGGATGGCCGAGCGCAAGGCACCGGTGTTCATCGTCGCCACCGCCAACCAGGTGCACGAGCTGCCGGCCGAGCTGCTGCGCAAGGGTCGCTTCGACGAGATCTTCTTCGTCGACCTGCCCGCGCCGGAAGTCCGCGTGGAACTGTTGCGCCTGCACTTGGGGCGGCGCCAGCTCAATGCCGATGACTTCGCATTGCCGGCGCTGGCAGCTGCCGCGAATGGATTCTCCGGCGCTGAGATCGAGCAGGCGATCGTGGCCGGTCTGTACGCGGCCCACGCCGAGGGCCGACCGCTGGATACCGAGCTGCTGATGAATGAGATCCGCGCGACGCGGCCGCTGTCGGTGCTGATGGCCGAGCAGGTGGAAGCACTACGGGCATGGGCGTCGGGGCGGACGGTTTCCGCGGACGACTAAGGGGTTTCCCGCGAACGGCGCAGCCCCTCGTGGCGGCTGGTTGACTGTGAACATCAAAAGCCCCGCTTGGTCGGCCGCTTTTTGTAGAGCCGAGCCCACGCTTGGCTGCATTTCGCTCAGATATCGAAAAATCGATTCCGATACAGATTCATCCACGCATGGCGTGGATCTACCGTGTCGACCAAGGTCGACACCTACCAACAGCTGCCGGAATCTGTCGAAGGCGGGGCACTGTGGGTTTGCGGGGTGTGAGCCGCATGGATGCGGCGACCAAGCCCCCATGGGTGAGGGCGCTTTGCTTGCGAAGCACTGCTTCGCAAGCGCCCGAACGCCCAGCCGCCAGCGGCTGGGCCGGTCTGGGGGTTTACGGCGGCCCCGCAAATCCACAGTGCCCCGCCATCCCTCAGGAAGCCCGCTGTTGCTTCGGCTGTTGCTGTTGCTTCGGCTCCAGCCGTTGCCTCTGCGGGTGCCGGGTGCAACCCGGCCGCCCCCCTCCCTCAGGGCCAGGCCGGCGGCGCGGCGGCCCAGGCCTGCTGGACTTCCACCAGCGTGGCACGCTCATCCTCGCGCCATTGCGGCAGCAGCTGTGCATAGTGCGCACTGGTGCTCCACTGCGACGGCTCGGTGCGCACCGCCGCGGCATACCACTGCACGGCCTCCTGCTTCTGCCCCAGCCGCCACAGCGCCAGCGCATAGGTCGGTGGCACCCAGCTGGGCTTTGTACGGGCGTTGCCGGCCGATGACAGCCACTGTTCCAGTGCCGCCTCCACCTTGCCCTGGCGCAACAGATCCCAACCGTAATTCCAGCGCACGCTGCGGCCACTGCTGCTCTGTGCCGACGCCTCCTTCAAGGCTTCGCCATACAGCTGCTCGGCCAGCTCGCCGCGGCCCTGGGCACCCGCCACCGACGCCAGCTGCACCGTGGCCTCAACCGCACGCCGGCCGCGTTCACGCAGCTTGACCAGCTGGGCAACCAACTCATCGCCGTCGCCCTGTATCGCCACCATCGGCGTGGCGGCCAGGTCGCTGTCGAAATAGAACTCCTGTGGTGCCGGCAACGCCGGCGCGGCCCACGCAGTGGCCGCTCCCGAGGCCAGCAGCACGCTGGCCAGGATCTTTCCTGGAACTGACATCCCTTCTCCCCAGGCCGCAACTGCAGCCTCCCTCTCTCCCCCCGATCCTAACCCCGGCACCGCCACCGGCGCGAGTGCCGGGGCCTGCGCGCCCCCACTGCTACAATTCGCGCCTTTCCCGCCGCGTGCCCGCACGCGGCCGGTGCCAGCCGATCCTCACCGGGCCAGCCATGACCAGTACCGCGCAACTCACTTCGCCCTCTTCCGCCGATCTGCTCGACCGTGATTACACGCTCGACCACAAGTACACCCGCAACGAGGGGCGGATCTACCTGAGTGGCGTGCAGGCGCTGGTACGGCTGCCCTTGATGCAGCGCCTACGCGATGCCGCTGAAGGCATCGACAGCGCCGGTTTCGTCAGTGGCTACCGCGGCAGCCCGCTGGGTGGTTTCGACCTGGAACTGTGGCGCGCACGCAAACATCTGGACGCAGCCAAGGTGAAGTTCACGCCGGGCCTGAACGAGGATCTCGGCGCGACCATGGTCTGGGGCACGCAGCAGACCAACCTGTTCCCCGGCGCCAACGTGCAGGGCGTGTTCGGCATGTGGTACGGCAAGGGCCCGGGCGTGGACCGCTGCGGCGACGTGTTCAAGCACGCCAATGCGGCCGGTACTTCGCGTTACGGAGGCGTACTGGCGCTGGCCGCCGATGACCATGCCTGCCGCAGCTCGACCCTGCCGCATGGCAGCGAGGACGAGTTCGTCAGCGCGATGATGCCGGTGCTGAACCCGGCCGGCGTGCAGGACATTCTCGACATGGGCCTGCTGGGCTGGGCGATGAGCCGCTATACCGGGCGCTGGGTCGGCTTCAAGACCATCGCCGAAACGGTGGAATCCTCGGCCTCGGTCGAGGTCGATCCGATGGCGCGCCGCATCGTACTGCCGGAAGACTTCGACATGCCCAGCGGCGGCCTCAACATCCGCTGGCCGGACCCGCCGCTGGATCAGGAAATGCGCCTGCACCGCTATGCGGTGAAAGCCGCGCAGGCGTTCGCCCGCGCCAACGGCATCGACAAGGTGGTGATGGACGCGCCGCGCGCGCGGCTGGGCATCGTCACCACCGGCAAGAGCTACCTGGACGTGCTGCAGGCGCTGGAATACCTGGGCCTGGACGAAGCGGCCTGCGCCGACATCGGCATCCGCGTGTACAAGGTCGGCATGACCTGGCCGCTGGAGCCGGAAGGCATCGCCCGCTTCGCACAGGGCCTGGAAGACATCATCGTGGTGGAGGAGAAGCGTGCCTTCATCGAGCGCCAGATGAAGGAGCAGTTCTTCAACTGGCCGGCCAGCTGGGGCCAGCGCCCGTCCATCGTCGGCAAGTACGACGAGAACGGCGAGTGGATCCTGCCGTCCACCGGCGAACTGACCCCGGCCACCATCGCCGGCGTGATCGGCCGCCGCATCCAGAAGTTCTTCAACAACGAATCGATCGAGCAGCGCCTGCAGTGGATGCAGGAAAAGGAAGCCGAGCTTGCGTTGCCGCGCGCCAGCTTCCCGCGCGTGCCGCACTACTGCTCGGGCTGCCCGCACAACACCTCCACCCAGGTGCCGGAAGGTTCACGTGCACTGGCCGGCATCGGTTGCCATTACATGGTGACCTGGATGGACCGCAGCACCGACACCTTCACCCACATGGGCGGCGAAGGCGTGACCTGGGCCGGGCAGGCGCCGTTCACCGACACCCCGCACGTGTTCCAGAACCTGGGCGATGGCACCTATTTCCACAGCGGCTCGCTGGCGATCCGCCAGGCGGTCGCGGCCGGCGTCAACATCACCTACAAGATCCTCTACAACGACGCGGTGGCGATGACCGGCGGCCAGCCGGTGGACGGCCCGTTGAGCGTGCCTGACATTGCAAAGCAGATGCGCGCCGAGGGCATCCACACCATCGTGGTGCTGTCGGACAACATCGGCAAGTGGACCGGCCAGCGCGAGCACTTCCCCAGCGACGTCGAGTTCCACGACCGCAGCGAGTTGGATGCGGTGCAGAAGCGCCTGCGCGAAGTGAAGGGTGTTTCGATCCTGATCTACGAACAGACCTGCGCTACCGAAAAGCGCCGTCGTCGCAAGCGCGGCAAGCTGGAGGACCCGCAGAAGCGCGTCTTGATCAATTCGCTGGTCTGCGAAGGCTGCGGCGACTGCGGCAAGAAGAGCTTCTGCGTGTCGGTGCTGCCGAAGGAAACCGAGTTCGGGCGCAAGCGCGAGATCGACCAGTCCAACTGCAACAAGGACTATTCCTGCGTGAATGGTTTCTGCCCGAGCTTTGTCACCGTACACGGTGGCCAGCCGCGCAAGGGCAGCAAGCGCGATGCCTCTACCCTGCTGGACAACCTGCCGGCACCGACCATCCGCGGCACGCTGGAGCAGCCCTGGAACATCCTGATCACCGGCGTGGGCGGCACCGGCGTGGTGACCATCGGCGCATTGCTGGGCATGGCCGGACACCTGGAAGGCAAGGGCGCGAGCGTGCTGGACCAGACTGGCCTGGCACAGAAGGGCGGCGCGGTGACCACCCATATCCGCATTGCGCGTCGCCCCGAAGACATCCACGCCGTGCGCATCGCCGCCGGCGAAGCCGACCTGGTGGTGGGCTGCGACATGGTGGTGGTGAATGATTACTGGGCGCTGTCGAAGGTGCGCGCCGGCCGTTCGCAGGTGGTGTTGAACACCTATGAAGCCATGCCGGGCACCTTCACCACCCGCCCGGACATGCAGTTCCCCGCCGCCGACATCGTGGCCGGTGTGCGCGTGGCACTGGGTGGCGAGGAACCGCTGCTGCTGGATGCCACCCAGCTGGCCACCGCGCTGCTGGGCGATGCCATCGCCGCCAACCTGTTCATCCTCGGCTACGCGTGGCAGCAGGGGCTGGTGCCGCTGTCGTTCGAGTCGCTGATGCGTGCGATTGAACTGAACGGCGCGGCCGTGGCGATGAACCAGCAGGCCTTCGCCTGGGGCCGCCTGGCCGTGGTCGACCCGCAGGCCGTGCAGCAGGCTGCGGGCCTGGTGCGCAACCGCCACACCGATACCGAATCCACCCCGGGCCCGCTGCACCCGCTGCCGCCGGGCGAATGGGAAGGCAACGAATGGGGCGCCACCGCCGCACCGCGCAACACCGGCGACGAACGCGAACTGCGTGGCCTGCCCTCGCACGGTGGCGACGTGGCGTTCCTGCCGCTGGACGACGCGCGCCTGTCGCGTTCACTGGATGAAATGATCGAGCGCCGCGCCGCGTTCCTGGTCGAGTACCAGGACGCTGCCTACGCCAACCGCTACCGCAGCCTGATTGATCGTGTGCGGGCCGCCGAAGCCGACCGCATCGGCGGCTCCACCGCGCTGACCGAGACGGTGGCCCGCTACCTGTTCAAGCTGATGGCCTACAAGGACGAGTACGAAGTGGCCCGCCTGTACACCAGCGGCGATTTCCAGCGCCGCCTGCAACAGCAGTTCGAGGGCGACTACCAGCTGCGCTTCCACTTGGCACCGCCGCTGTTCGCCAAGAAGGACGAGCAGGGCCGGTTGCTGAAGAAGGAATACGGCCCGTGGATGTTCAAGGCCTTCGGCCTGCTGGCCAAGCTGAAGTTCCTGCGTGGCGGTCGACTCGACGTGTTCGGCCGCACCGAGGAACGCCGCATGGAGCGCAAGCTGATCGGTGACTACGAGGCCACCGTGCAGGTGCTGCTGGACGGCCTGGATGACGACCGCCTGGCGCTGGCGGTGGAGATCGCCAGCGTGCCCGAGCACATCCGCGGCTTCGGCCACGTCAAGGAAGCGCATTTCGAGCAGGCCAAGGCGCGCGAAGCCGCCCTGCTGGCGCAGTGGCGGAACCCGAAGGCGCTGCATATCGTGCAGGTGGCGTAGTAGCGCGGCCACAATAAAGAAACCTATGGGTTGCCTTTTGAATAGGCAATCCATAGGTTGCCTATGGCGCAGGAAAGAGATAGGTTGCCTGTCGTAAAGCAACCTATCCTTTGCGTACGTGATGGCGTACGGTCAACTTTCCTGAGGACTGCCGGTATGGACAGGCCGCTGCATACGGTGAGAACACCGCAGCAACTTGCGCCGCTGATGCGCGCGTTCAGACGTCAGGCGGGGCTGAGTCAAGCGCAGCTGGCCGAGCGACTGGGCATCTCCCGCCAGGCAGTCGGCGCATTGGAACGCGATCCAGCGTCAGCTACCTTCGAGCGATTGATGCGGGTCTGGGCCGTACTGGGCATGGAGGTCAGCCTGCAGCAGCGAAGTCCCGGGGAAAGCACGTCGACTTCGGAATGGTGAGCCATGGGTACGTTGCGGATCTGGATGAATGGTGTCGAGGTAGCGCTCTGGGATGAGGGGCGGAACGGAACAT
This sequence comes from Stenotrophomonas maltophilia, assembly GCF_004684085.1. GTDB lineage: Bacteria > Pseudomonadota > Gammaproteobacteria > Xanthomonadales > Xanthomonadaceae > Stenotrophomonas > Stenotrophomonas maltophilia_AS. Next base: position 66,717 of record NZ_SRHZ01000002.1, on the reverse strand, counting down.
CCCGACTGACTTACCTCAGCGAATGGCTCGGCTCACCACAAGCCCGCCCACTCTCGTTGTCGCTGCCCCTGCTTCCCGACGGGGAAAGCCATCGAGGCGCCGTCGTCAGCGACTACTTTGACAACCTGCTCCCGGACAACATCACCATCCGCAACCGGATCCGGGACCGGTTCGCTACACGCAGCAGCGATACCTTCGATCTGCTGGAAGCCATTGGACGGGACTGCGTGGGTGCGGTGCAGTTGCTGCCGCTGCCGCGTGTTCCGGAGTCGATCCAGCAGATTTCATGTCGACCGTTGACCGACCAAGGCACTGCGGAGCTGCTTCGCCAGGTCACCGGCAAAGCCTTCCCCGGCTCATCAGCCAGCGACGATGCTTTCCGCATATCCATCGCCGGCGCGCAGGAAAAGACGGGGCTGCTGCTGCACCAGGGCCGATGGTGTATTCCGACTGGAAGCACACCGTCCACGCACATCTTCAAGCTGCCCTTGGGCATCGTCGGCAATATGCGGGCGGACATGCATCAGTCGGTGGAGAACGAATGGCTGTGCATGCACCTGCTTGCAGCGTTTGGCATTCCGGTGGCGAAGACACAGATGGGGCAGTTCGAAGATCAGCGTGCGTTGATCGTCGAGCGCTTCGACCGGCGACTGGCAGCAGAGGGTCGATGGTGGCTCCGGCTGCCGCAGGAAGACATGTGCCAGGTGTTCGGCCTTCCTGCTGAGCGGAAATATGAATCTGACGGCGGTCCTGGCATCGTGGCCATCATGGATCTGCTTCGGCAGTCCGAGCACCCCGAAGACCGGGCGACGTTCTTCAAGACACAGATCCTGTTCTGGATGCTTGCCGCAACCGATGGCCATGCGAAGAATTTCAGTGTGCATCTTGCGCCCGGTGGCCGCTTCCGCCTGACACCTGTCTACGACGTACTGTCGGTGCATCCCATTCTGGGTCGCGGCCCCCACCAGCTTGACCCGCGCAATGCGCAGCTTGCGATGGCCGTGCAGGGCAAGAATCGCCATCGCAGGTTGCATCTTGTAAGGCGACGCCATTGGAATGAGACGGCGCGGGCCTGTGGTGTGACCGCGGGTGCGGAGCCGTGGATCGAGGAGCTGATCGGTGCTGTCGAGCCCGCGATCGAGCAGGTCAAGCGTCAGCTCCCCAACGCGTTTCCAGCGTCGGTATCCGAGCCGATCTTCAAAGGGCTGCGTGCCGCTGCGGTGCGCCTTGCGAGCATGGCAGCAGACGCCTGACTATCCCCATCGCCACAACAACACGCGGTTGTTGGCCGGCATCGCCAGATCTCCCAACCTCGTGAAGCCATTGTCGGCCGCCAGCGCCTGCACCGCTTCGCTATCGCGGATACCGCTGCGCGGGTCGCGCGCCTTCAGCCAGGCATCGAACTGCGCGTTGCTGTCGTTGGTGTAGCGACCGCCGTAGTTGAATGGGCCGTACACCGCCAGCAGCGCGCCGTGACGCAGCAGCGGCGGCAGTGCAGCGAACAATGACTGCACGTGGTCCCAGCTCATGATGTGCAGCGTGTTGGCACTGAACACCGCATCGAACGTGCTGCCTTCAGGCAACACCAGCCCTGCAGCCGGCGGCAGTTCCACCTGCAGCGCCACTGGCGGCAGCAGGTTCAGCAGCGCGGCCTCCGCACGCCAGGCCTCGATGCCGGGCAGGTGGTCCGGATGATCGCTGGGCTGCCAGCGCAGCCACGGCCAGCGCTCGGCGAAGAAGGCCGCGTGCTGGCCGGTACCACTGCCAATCTCCAGCAGCCGGTGACGGTCGCCCATCCACGGGTCGAGTGCGGCGGCGATCGGTTCGCGGTTGCGCTCGCAGGCTTCTGAATACGGCTTGCTCGACATCAGGACGGTGTCCAGGAGGGGTCGGCCCCATTGTGCACGAGGGGGGTGTTGCTCGGCAGGGCTGCGCCCTGCACCCGCCGAAGCCGGAGCAACGGCAACAGCCAAAGCAACAGCAACAGCAGGCTTCCTGTGGGATGCCGGAGTGGGTCCGGTTGCGGGGGACGCTGCAAGTACGTCCATGTAAGCTCGGTCGCCGCATCCATGCGGCTCACGCCCCCGCAACCGGACCCACCCCGCCTTCGACAGTTTTCTGCGGTCTGTTGGAACGGCTCTTGGGGTCAGATCCGTTTTCCACAGGAAAACGGATCTGACCCCGGATTCATTTCGATATCTGACAGATGTGTCGACCAAGGTCGACACCTACCAACAGCCGCGGAGATCCAACCGCCGGGAAGATCTGTCAGAGGTGGGGCGGTGTGGGTTGGCAGGACCGTTGGCGCCATGGATGGCGCCATCGAGCCCCCATGGACGGGTTTACGGCGTGTCCTGCCCACCCACACCGCCCCGCCATCCCACGGAATGCCGCTCTGGCTCTGGCTTTGGCCGTTGCATTGAGCAGGTGCAGGGCGCAGCCCTGCCGAAACCCTCCCCAACCATGACTGCAGTCACTTGCCCGGACGCGCCGCGCTGGCGAAAGTCGAGGAGTTGACGTGATCGGTCCGGCCTGTTGCCAACCGCACGCAAGCGAGAGAGAGAAACGCTGTGCAACGACGTGAGTTCCTGGCTTTTTCCGGTCTGGGCCTGGCGGGCCTGCTGCTGCCGCATTCCCGCGCCATCGCCGCCGAGCAATTGCTTGCCCCGGTCGACACCACCCAGCGCAGACGCCTGGCCGAGGTCGCGCTCGCCGCCGCACGCTCGGCCAAGGCCAGCTACTGCGATGTCCGCATCGGCCGCTACCTCAACCAGTCGGTCATCACCCGCGAGCACCAGGTCGGCAATGTGACCAACCGCGAATCGTCCGGCGTGGGCGTGCGGGTGATCGTCAATGGGGCCTGGGGCTTCGCTGCAACGCACCAGCAGACCGAGGCCGCGGTGCGCGCTGCGGTCGAGCAGGCTACGGCCATCGCCCGCGCCAATGCCGGTATCCAGACCCGTCCGGTGCAGCTGGCGCCGACGCCGTCAGTCGGTGAGGTCCGCTGGCAGACCCCGGTCCGCAGGAACGCGATGGCGGTGCCGATCCAGGACAAGGTCGAGCTGCTGCTGGCGCTCAATGCCGCCGCGCTGAATGCGGGGGCCGACTACATCAATTCCACTCTGTTCCTGGTCAACGAACAGAAGTACTTCGCGTCCAGCGATGGCTCGTTCATCGACCAGGACATCCACCGCATCTGGCTGCCGTTCACTGCCACCGCCATCGACAAGGCCAGCGGCAAGTTCCGCACGCGCGCCGGCCTGTCCTCGCCGATGGGCATGGGCTACGAGTTCCTTGATGGCGATGCGCGCGGCAAGGTGCACCTGCCCGGTGGCATCACCGCCTACCGCGATTCCTACGACCCGGTCGAGGACGCCATCGCCGCCGCCCGCCACGCGCGCGAGAAGCTGAAGGCACCGTCGGTGAAGCCCGGCAAGTACGACCTGGTGCTGGACCCGTCCAACCTGTTCCTGACCATCCACGAGAACGTCGGCCACCCGCTGGAGCTGGACCGCGTGCTCGGCTACGAAGCCAACTACGCCGGCACCAGCTTCGCCACGCTGGACAAGCGCGATGCCGGTTTCCGCTGGGGCAGCGACATCGTCACCTTCTTCGCCGACAAGACCCAGCCCGGCAGCCTCGGTGCGGTCGGCTACGACGACGAAGGCGTCAAGACCCAGCGCTGGGACCTGGTGCGCGACGGCATCCTGGTCGATTACCAGGCCACCCGCGATGAAGCCCATATCCTCGGCCGCGATGCCTCGCACGGCTGCAGCTACGCCGATTCCTGGTCCAGCGTGCAGTTCCAGCGCATGGCCAATGTCTCGCTGGCGCCTGGCAGGAAGCCGCTCAGCGTCGAGGACATGATCAAGGACGTGGAGAACGGCATCTACATCCACGGCCGTGGCTCCTATTCCATCGACCAGCAGCGCTACAACGCGCAGTTCGGCGGCCAGCTGTACTACCAGATCAAGGACGGAAAGATCGCCGGCATGGTCGAGGACGCGGCCTACCAGATCCGCACGCCGGAATTCTGGAACGCCTGCACCGCCATCTGCGATGAACGCGACTTCCGCCTGGGTGGTTCGTTCTTCGACGGCAAGGGCCAGCCCGGCCAGGTCTCGGCGGTCTCGCACGGTTCGTCCACCACCCGCTTCAACGGCATCAACATCATCAACACCGCGCGCAGTCTCGGCGCTTGAGCCACCCATCCTTCGACATGGAGAGCAGCCTTGCAAAGACGTGACTTCCTGGCCCTGACCGGGCTTACCGCGGGCGGGCTGATCGTGCCCTCCTTCTTCGGCAAGGCGATTGCCGCCGAGCAGCTGCAGAGCACGCTGGACCTGGGGCTGAAGAAGCGCCTGGCCGATGCGGCGCTGGCCGCCGCCCGGCAGGCCGGCGCCACCTACTGCGACGTGCGCATCGGCCGCTACCTGCGGCAGTTCGTGATCACCCGCGAGGACAAGGTACAGAACGTGGTGAACACCGAGTCCACCGGTGTGGGCATCCGTGTGATCGTCAACGGCGCATGGGGCTTTGCCGCCACCAACGCGCTGGGCACGGCCGATGTGGCACGCGCCGCGCAGCAGGCCGCGGCGATCGCCAAGGCCAACGCCGGCGTGCAGACCGCACCGGTGCAGCTGGCCAAGGCGCCGGGCGTAGGTGAGGTGAGCTGGCGCACGCCGATCCGCAAGAACGCGATGGAGGTGCCGATCAAAGACAAGGTCGGCCTGCTGCTGGACGTCAACGCTGCCGCGATGAGCGCCGGTGCCAGCTTCGTCAATTCGATGCTGTTCCTGGTCAACGAGCAGAAGTACTTTGCCTCCACCGATGGTTCCTACATCGACCAGGATGTACACCGCATCTGGGCGCCGATGACCGTCACCGCCATCGACAAGACCAGCGGCAAGTTCCGCACCCGTTCGGGCCTGTCTTCGCCGATGGGCCTGGGCTACGAGTACCTCGACGGCGCCGCCGCCGGCAAGGTGGTCAGCCCCAACGGCGTGGTCAACTACAGCTCCTCCTACGACATGAAGGAAGACGCCATCGCCGCCGCCAAGCAGGCGCAGGAGAAGTTGAAGGCACCGTCGGTGAAGCCGGGCAAGTACGATCTTGTGCTCGACCCGTCGCACACCTGGCTGACCATCCACGAATCGATCGGCCACCCGCTGGAGCTGGACCGCGTGCTCGGCTACGAAGCCAACTACGCCGGTACCAGCTTCGCCACCCTGGACAAGCGCGAGCAGCATTTCCAGTACGGCAGCGAGCTGGTCAACATCTTTGCCGACAAGACCCAGCAGGGCAGCCTCGGCGCGGTGGCGTACGACGACGAAGGCGTGAAGTGCAAGCGCTGGGACCTGATCAGCAACGGCAAGCTGGTGGACTACCAGACCATCCGCGACCAGGCCCACATCCTCGGCAAGACCGAGTCGGACGGCTGCTGCTATGCCGACTCGTGGTCCAGCGTGCAGTTCCAGCGCATGGCCAACGTGTCGATGGCACCGGGCAAGAAGCCGCTGAGCGTGCCCGACCTGATCAAGGACGTGGAGAACGGCATCTACATCATCGGTGATGGTTCGTTCTCGATCGACCAGCAGCGCTACAACGCGCAGTTCGGCGGCCAGCTGTTCTACGAGATCAAGAACGGTCAGATCACCCGCATGCTGGAGGACGTGGCCTACCAGATCCGCACGCCGGAGTTCTGGAACGCCTGCACCGCCGTGGCCGACGAGAGTGACTACCGCCTGGGCGGTTCGTTCTTCGACGGCAAGGGCCAGCCCGGCCAGGTCTCGGCGGTCTCGCACGGCTCGTCCACCGCGCGCTTCAACGGCATCAACGTCATCAACACCGCACGCAGCCTCGGCTGATCGGTCAGGAGCCCTTACACCATGAGTATCTTCACCGAAGCCCAGGCCAAGGCCATCCTCGACAAGGTCATCGCCCTGTCCAAGGCCGACGAGTGCACCGCCGTGCTGGCCGGCGCGATCAACGGCAACATCCGTTTCGCGTTGAACAATGTCTCCACCAGCGGCATCGTCGACAACACCGAGCTGGCGGTCACCGTCGCCTTCGGCAAGCGCGTCGGCACGGCCTCGATCAACGAGTTCGACGACGCCGCGTTGGAACGCGTGGTGCGCCGTGCCGAAGACCTGGCACGTCTGGCCCCGGAAAACCCGGAGTTCATGCCGGCCATCGGCAAGCAGAGCTACCGCGCCAGCCCGACCTTCAGCGAATCCACCGCTGCCATCGATCCGGCCTTCCGCGCCAAGGTCGCCGCTGATTCGATCGCACCGTGCCGTGGCCACGGCCTGATCGCCGCCGGCTTCCTCGAGGATGGCCAGGGCTTCCAGGCCACCGCCAACAGCAATGGCAACTTCGCCTACCAGCGCACCACCAACTTCGACTACACCTGCACCGTGCGTACCGAAGATGGTCGGGGTTCGGGCTGGGTCGGCCGCAACCTGAAGGATGCCGCCGACTTCAAGGCCGACCAGGACATCCGCATCGCCATGCGCAAGGCCACCGAATCGGCCGAAGCCAAGGCGCTGGAGCCGGGCAAGTACACGGTGATCCTGGAACCGGCCGCAGCCGCGGGCCTGATCAGCTTCATGATGAATTTCTTCAGCGCACGCTCGGCCGATGAAGGCCGTAGCTTCCTTTCGAAGAAGGGCGGCGGTAACAAGCTGGGTGAGCAGGTCTACGACCCGCGCGTGAGCATGTATGCTGACCCGTGGCATGCCGAGGCACCGGTGCTGCCGTGGGACGGCGAAGGCATGCCGCGCGAGCGCATGGCGATCATCGAGAACGGCAAGATCGCCAATCTGGACTACTCGCGCTTCTGGGCGCAGAAGCAGGGCAAGACCGCCAAGGCAACGCCGGGCAACCTGCTGATGAGCGGTGGCGACAAGAGCACCGCCGAGCTGGTGCGCGGCACCCAGAAGGGCATCCTGGTTACCCGCACCTGGTACATCCGCATGGTCGACCCGCAGACCGTGCTGCTGACTGGTCTGACCCGCGACGGCACCTTCTACATCGAGAACGGCCAGATCAAGCACCCGGTGAAGAACTTCCGCTTCAACGAATCGCCGGTGATCATGCTCAACAACATCGAAGAGCTGGGCAAGCCGGTGCGCGTGGCCGGTGATGAATCCAGCTACGTGATGATGATCCCGCCGATGAAGCTGCGCGATTTCACCTTCACCTCGCTGTCCGACGCGGTCTGATGGATCGCCGGGCCTGCCTGCGCTGGTTGGCCGCTGCCGCTTCGGCGGCGGCGCTGCCAGCGTTCGCGCAGGCGGGCCCGCGCAGTTCGCGCTACGACTTCTGGTTCACCCGCCTGCAGTACGACTCCGGCGATTGGGATGTGGACGCGCGCATGCCGTCCAACCTGATCACCTCGCTGATCGACTACACCTCGCTGCGCGTGGACCCGCAGGAACACGTGGTGGCGCTGGCCGACCCGCGCATGCTGGAAGCGCCGTTCTGCTACCTGGCCGGGCACACACTGGTGGAGTTCAACGCCGCCGAGCGGCAGAACTTCGTGCGCTACGTGCGCAATGGCGGCTTCGTCTTCGTCGACGACTGCAACCACGACATCGATGGCCTGTTCGCCACCTCGTTCGAAGCGCAGATGGGTCGCCTGTTCGGGCCGAAAGCGCTGCAGAAGCTGCCCAACAGCCACCCGCTGTACCGCAGCTTCTTCCGCTTCCCCGATGGCCCGCCCGCCACCAGCTTCGAACTCAACGGCTGGGGCGACGACCTGGTGCACGACTACCTGAAAGGCATCGAGGTCGATGGCCGCCTGGGCCTGCTCTACAGCAACAAGGACTACGGCTGCGAGTGGGACTACGACTGGCGCAACAAGCGTTTCCTGGCCGAAGACAACACCCGCTTCGGCGTCAACATCGTGATGTACGCGTTGAACAATTGATAGGACCTGCACGCCCATGACCTCCCCCGACCTCGATTCCCTGCTGCCGCGCCTGCACGATCTGCGCGCTGCGCTCGCACGCGCGGTGGTGGGCCAGAACACCGTGGTCGAGCAGCTGTTGATCGGCCTGCTGGCCGGTGGCCACTGCCTGCTTGAAGGTGCGCCCGGGCTCGGCAAGACCCTGCTGGTGCGCTCGCTTGGCCAGGCACTGGAGCTGCAGTTCCGGCGCGTGCAGTTCACTCCGGACCTGATGCCCAGCGACATCCTCGGCACCGAACTACTGGAAGAAGACCACGGTACCGGCCATCGCCACTTCCGCTTCCAGCAGGGCCCGATCTTCACCCACCTGCTGCTGGCCGACGAACTCAACCGCACACCGCCCAAGACCCAGGCCGCGCTGCTGGAAGCCATGCAGGAGCGCACGGTCAGCTACGCGGGCACCACCTATACGCTGCCCGCGCCGTTCTTCGTGCTGGCCACGCAGAACCCGATCGAGCAGGCCGGTACCTATCCGCTGCCGGAAGCACAGCTGGACCGCTTCCTGCTGCATGTGCTGGTGGATTACCCCAGCGAGGACGAGGAACGGCAGATCCTGGAACAGACCACCGGCGGTGCCACCGACGCGGTGCCGAAGGTGATGGACGCCGAGGCGGTGATCGCCCTGCAGGCCGCCGTGCGCCAGGTGCATGTCAGCCCCGATGTGCTGGCCTGGATCACCCGCCTGGTGCGTGCCAGTCGGCCGGGCGAAGGCGCGCCGGCGGCGATCAACCAGTGGGTGAAGTGGGGCGCTGGCCCGCGCGCCGGGCAGTCGCTGGTGCTCGCTGCGAAAGCGCGTGCACTGCTGCAGGGCCGGTTCGCCGCCACCCGCGAGGATGTGCAGGCACTGGCTGCGCCGGTGATGCGCCATCGCCTGCTGCTGTCGTTCGCCGCCGAGGCCGAGCAGAAGCGTGCCGACGACGTGGTCGCCGCCCTGCTGCAGGCCGTGCCGTTCCCGGGTTGATCCACGCGTGAACGCCGGTACCCCGCTGACCTTGCCACCGGAACTGCGTGCGCGCCTGCGCCTGCTGCGGTTGCGGCCGCGCCTGGCCAGCGGTGCCAGCGGCATCGGCCAGCACGCCAGCCGTAGCCGCGGTGCCGGTCTCGAATTCGCCCAGTACCGTGCGTACGAGCCGGGAGACGAACTGCGCCAGATCGACTGGAAGCTGTACGCCCGCTCGGATCGCTTCTTCGTACGCGAATCCGAGCGCGAAAGCCCGATCACGGTCTGGCTGCTGCTCGACGCCACCGCTTCGGCCAACCAGGCGGATCGCGCGGCACCGCAGTGCACGCGTCTGGACCATATGCGCGGTGTGGCCGCCTGCGTGGTTGAACTGGCCCTGCAACAGGGCGACCGTTTTGGCCTGCTGGCCATCAATGGCGATGGCCTGCAGCTGGTGCCCGCGGCGAACGGCGCACGCCAGCGTGATCGCGTGCATCTGCAACTGCATGCCTTGCAGGCGCGTGGCGGATGGCCCTCATCGGATCGCCTGCGTCCCCTATGGGAACGCGTGCGCCCGGGCGACCTGCTGCTGGCGGTTGGCGACGGCTTCGACGACGCCGGCATCGTGTTGCTGGAACAACTGGCCAGCGCGCGCCGCGAAGTGGCACTGCTGCAGATCCTGACTGCCGACGAGCGCGACTTCCCGTTCGATGCCGGCCACCGCTTCCGCGATCCGGAGACTGGCGAAGAACTGTTGGGCGATGGCGCGGCGATCCGCAACGACTACCTGCAGCGCTTTACCGATGCACGTAATGCACTGCAGTCGCGCCTGCAGTCCAGTGGCATCGCCAGTGCCACCGGCTGGCTCGACCAACCGTTGGACCAGGCACTGCAGGCGCTGTTCGGCCGTGGGGGCGGTGCATGACCCTGCTGTTCCCGCTCGGCTTGGCCGCGCTCGCCGCATGGCTGCTGCCGTTGCTGATCCACCTGGCCCGGCGCCATCCGTATACGCCGCTGGATTTCGCCGCGCTGCGCTGGCTGCGCGCACAGGTCCGGCCGCGCCAGCGCATCCGCTTCGATGACTGGCCGTTGCTGCTGGTGCGCCTGCTGTTGCTGGCCGCGCTGGCATTACTGCTGGCACGGCCTGCGCTGACCGGCCCCGCTGCGCCCCCCACTGCGTGGACGGTGGTGGCCCCTGGGTTGGATGCCGCTGCGCTGCGCGGTACCGCTTCGGACCGCAACTGGCACTGGCTTGCACCCGGCTTCCCTGCCATCGATCAAGCACCGCCTGCGTCCAGCGCGTCGCTGCCCAGCCTGCTGCGCGAACTGGACGCACAGCTGCCCGCGGGCACCGCGTTGACCGTGCACGTTCCCGATCCCCTGCCCGGCCTGGATGGCGCCCGCCTGCAGCTGTCGCGCGAGGTGCAATGGCACGCGCAGCCGATGCCGGTCACACCGCCGCAGGTTGCTGCGGCACTGCCGCGACTACGCGTGCACGGCGAGGCACCCGCCGCTGCCCAGCACTGGTTGAACGCACTGCAGCGCGCGTGGGTCGTGCAGGCACTGCCCTCGCCCTTGGCGGGGGATGCCCTGCCCGGACGCGGCGAGATCGGCGTGTGGGGCCGCAGCGATGCACTTCCGGTGAACTGGCAGGCGTGGCTGCGCGACGGCGGTCGTGTCGTGACCGCCGGCAAGCCCGCTGCCAGCGCCCGCATCCTGCTGCGCGACGCCGAGGGCGCACCGCTGCTGTGGCAGCAACGCATCGGCCACGGCTATCTGCTGTCGCTGCCGGGCGACTGGAATACCGCCCGCAACGCCGCACTGCGAGATCCGCGCCTGCCACGTGCCCTGCTGCTGGCGCTACAGCCCCCCACGGCCCCGCACCTGGGCGATGCACGTGACCACGCACCGCGCCGGGCCGCATTGCCTGCTGCAACACCGCCGCTGCGTGAGCCAACGACAGGGTTGTTGTTGGCCATCGTGCTGCTGTTCGCACTGGAGCGCTGGATGGCCAGCAGTGCCCGACGCAGGGTGGGTGCATGAACACCCTGCAGCACGCTTGGCAACGCGCACGCCGCCGCCGCGCCGCCATCACCCTGCTGCTGGGCCTGCCATGGGCGCTGGCCGCGACGGCGCTGGCCCTGCGCCTGGCCGGTTTCGACACCGCTTGTGTTGTCGGCACGGTCAGCCTGCTCGTCTGCGCAGCACTCGCCACTGCGCGTGCCCGCCGGCTGGACCGGCAGTGGCTGCAGCGCCAACTCGATGGCAGCGGTGCCAGCGAGGACAGTGCCGACCTGCTGTTCGCTGACGCCACCACGCTCAATCCGCTGCAGCAGCGCCAGCGCACGCACGTGCTGGCCACGCTGGAACGCGCGATGCCGGAGCTGCGTCCGCGCTGGCCACGTGGGGTATTGGCGCTGTGCTGGATCGCAGGGCTGGCCATTGTGGTGCTGGCACTGGGCTGGCCACGTTCGAACCCCGGTTCCGCGCCTGCCCGCTCGTCGGCGCCCGGCAGCACTGCTGCCGCAGGCCCGCTGCGCCTACAGTCCACCCGCCTGCGCATCGACGCGCCGGCCTATACCGGCCAGGCCACGCTTACCCAGAATGCACTGGATGCCAAGGTCGCCGCCGACAGCCGGCTGTCGTGGTCGCTGCGCTTCGACCGCGCACCGGACAAGGCATGGCTGCAGTTCCACGATGGTCGCCGGTTGCCGCTGAGCGAGCACGAAGGACAGTGGCAGGCGCAGGACGTTGCACGCATGCCGGTGCTGTACCGCGTGGTGAGCGAACCGGCGCTGGCAGAGACCCGCCTGCATCGGCTGGATGTGGTGGCCGACCGTGCACCCAGCGTGCGCGTGCTGGAGCCCGCCGCCAGCCTGGTGCTGGGCACGCCGGGGCAACGGCAGTGGGCACTGCGCTTCGAGGCCAGCGATGATTACGGTGTCGCGGCGCAGGCAACACTGTCGATCACCACCACCGAGGGCAGCGGTGAGAACATCACCTTCGTGAAGCGCAGCGTCATGCTTGCCGGTAGCGGCGAAGCCACCGCGCGACGTTTTACCCATACCCTGGATCTGGCTGCGCTGGGCGCGCAGCCCGGCAACGATGTGATCGCCCAGCTGGAAGTGCGCGACAACCATGCACCCACGCCGCAGACCGGGCGCAGCAGCAGCGTGATCCTGCGCCTGCCCAGCACCGAAGTCGCGCTCGGTGCCGAATTGGAAGGCCGCATCAAGAAGACCCTGCCTGCGTACTTCCGCAGCCAGCGGCAGATCATCATCGATGCCGAAGCGCTGATCCGGCAGCGACGTAGCCTGGCCGCCGAGGACTTCGTGAAGCGCAGCGATGCGATCGGCGTCGACCAGCGCATCCTGCGCCTGCGTTACGGCCAGTTCCTGGGCGAGGAAAGCGAAGGTGCGCCGAAGCCACCGCCGACCAGCGACCTGCCAACCAGCGATACGCCGGCCGCAGACCACCACGACGACGATCACGATCACGACCATGGCGCCGAGACTGGCGCGCACGACGCGCATGGCCACGATCACGGCGGCAAGACGGCCAATGCCGATACGCCACCGGTGTTCGGCAGCGACACCGATGTGCTGTCGGAATACGGCCACACCCATGACCACGCCGAAGCGGCGACCCTGCTCGATCCGCAGACCCGTGCCACGTTGAAGGCCGCGCTGGACCAGATGTGGTCGGCCGAAGGCGAGCTGCGCCAGGGCCGTCCGGAGCAGGCATTGCCCTTCGCCTACAAGGCGCTGGGCTTCATCAAACAGGTACAGCAGGCCGAGCGCATCTACCTGGCCCGGGTCGGGCCGGAGCTGCCGCCGATCGATGAAGGCCGTCGCCTCGGCGGTGATCGCGCCGGACTGGTCAGTCGTGATCTGCCGTTGGCCGCGCGCACTCCGCCGGATCCGGCCATCGTTGAGGCCTGGCAGCGCCTCGGTGATGACACCGGCGCACCGGATCTCGATGCGCTTGCGGCCTGGCAGCAGCGCAACGCCGCCTACCTGTCCGATGCACTGGATCTGGCCGCCGCCATCGAGCAGCTGCGCATCGAGCCCGGTTGTCACGACTGCCGCCAGCGCCTGCGCACACAGCTGTGGCGGGCGCTGCAGCGTCCGCTGCCGCAGGCGATGCGGCGCAGTGCGGCCGATGCGATGGGCCAGCGCTACCTCGACGCGCTTGAGGCGCAGCCATGAACACCTCCAGCCTGAACCTGTGGATTGCGCTGGCACTCACTCTGGTCGTGGTCATTGCCAGCGTGCGCCAGCTGCGTGGAAGCACCGCGCACCCTGGCCGCCGGTGGGGCGTGATCGCGCTGCAGATCATCGCCGCCACGCTGCTGTATTTCTGCCTGGCCCCCCCTACCCGCCAGCAGCCCGCAGGTGGGTTGGTCGTGCTGGGAATCGATGCCGGCAAGGCTGGCGCATTCCCGGCCAGCGAAGGCCCGATGCTGCTGTTGCCGGAGGCCACCGATGTACCCGGGGCACAGCGCGTTCCCGACCTGGCCACCGCGCTGCGCCAGCATCCGGCCTCCACGCTGACGCTGGTCGGTGCGGGCCTGGCCGCACGTGACCGCGACGCGGCGCTGCCGCCGGATGTACGTTGGCAGGCCGCACCGGAGCCGCGCGGTTGGATCGCGCTGCAACCGCCGGCCGATGTCGCACCCGGTGCTCGCTTCGACGTGCAGGCACAGGCGCGTGGCGTGGTAAAGGCGAAGGCCGAACTGCTCGATCCGGCCGACAGCGTGGTCGATCGCACGGACGTTGCCGACGACGGCCGCGTGCAGTTGAGTGGCATCGCCCGCGCCGAAGGCCGCAGCGTGTTCCAGCTGCGCCTGCTCGATGCCGACGGCCATGTGGTGGACAGCGTACCGGTGCCGCAGCAGACCCTGCCGGCCGCACCGCTGCGCCTGCTGGTGCGCGCCAGTGCGCCGGGGCCCGAACTGAAGTACCTGCGGCGGTGGGCGGCCGATGCCGGCATCCGTGTGCAGGTGCAGGCGGATACGGGGGCCGGACTCAGCATCGGCGATGGCGCGGTGTCGATTGATGCAGCATCGCTCACGCGCAGCGATCTGCTGCTGCTGGACGAGCGCAGCCTGGCGGCATTGAGTGCGGGCCAGCTCGCCGCCGTGCGCCAGGCACTGCGCGAGGGGCTTGGCGTGCTGGTGCGCAGTGCGGGCGCACCTTCGGCCAGCGCGCGCCAGAGGCTGCGCGATCTTGGCCTGCCCGTGCAGGGGGATGGCAGCAGCCGTGCCATCGAACTTCCCGGCGACGGCGAAAGCGCGATCCTCGCCGCACGACGTGGCCCGCTCGCCGCCGGTACGCTGCCGACCGGCTATGGCGATGAGGCAGACCGCAGCTCACACAACGCCGCCCTGCCCGCGTTGGAAGCACTGGCGCTGCAGGTGCCGGGCAGCAGCGCGCTGCTGCAGGATCATGCCGGCAATGCGATCGGCGGATGGCGCGCAGTCGGCAAGGGCCGCATCGGCCTGCTGCCGCTGACCGACAGCTGGCGCTGGGTGCTGGCCGGCCGCGATGACCGCCACGGTGAACTCTGGAGCAGCGTGGTTGCCGGGCTGGCACGTGCACAGGGCAGCGCTGATGCGCTGTGGTCGCCGCAGCCGATCAGCTGGGCGGGCGAACGGCAGACGCTGTGCGGTGTGCAGGCGCCGCTGCAGGTCTTCAACAAGCGTGGCGACGATGTGCCCCTGATCGTCGATGGAGCGACGTCGGCGCTGCGCTGCGCCGGCTGGTGGCCGCGTGAGGCAGGCTGGCAGCGCCTGCAACATGGCAACAGTGTTGTCTGGCGCTATGTGTTCGACCCGAAGGATGCGCCGACGCTGCATCGGCAGGCGATGATCGAGGCGACCACGCAGGCGTTGGCCGCCAGTACGCCGGCGAGCACGTCGGCGATGCAACCCGTGCCGGGCTCACGCTGGCCGTGGTGGCTGGCCTTCGTGTTGTGCGCATCACTGCTGTGGTGGCTCGAGCGACGACGCTGACCCCGGGGTCGGATCCCTTTCGTCCGCGAAAGGGTTCTGACCCCACCCATTGCATCGCAGACAGCATCCACGCATGGCGTGGATCTACCGTAGATGCCAACCTTGGTTGGCGCTTTTCGACGGGGTCGGATCCCTTTCGCCCGCGAAAGGGCTCTGACCTCACCGATTGGACCGCAGACAGCATCCACGCGTGGCGTGGATCTACCGTAGATGCCAACCTTGGTTGGCGCTTTTCGACGGGGTCGGATCCCTTTCGTCTGCGAAAGGGCGCTGACCCCACCCATTGCATCGCAGACAGCGTCCACGCATGGCGTGGATCTACCGTAGATGCCAACCTTGGTTGGCGCTTTTCAACGCGTGTCCGCGCGCCGGTACACGCCATTGAAGCGCACGTTCATGCCGCCACATTCGCTGTTGTCGGCCACGATCAGCACCTCACCCAGCGAATGCACGCGCATCCTGCAGGTGTCCTCGACGAACTCCACGTCGGTGCCGTGTGGCGCCGCACGCGCTTCCACCTGGCCCATGTTGGGCCCATAGGGACGGACCTCCGGCGACGGATTGGCGGACGGCCAGTAGGCGTCACCCTCCACATGCAGCTGTCCGTCCTGCACGCGAATCTTCAACCCGTTGTCGCCGTCTTTCCAGTTGCCCGTCCAGTCCTGCAGCGACGGCACGTCCACCGGCAACGGCTGCAGCTTGCTGCGGTCGACCCAACCGGCACTGCCGCCGACCTTGTTCGGGAAGAACGCGCAGCGATAGCCGTCCAAGTCGCGCCCGGTCACCACCGTATCGCCGTTGACCACGTAACTGCGCTGACGGCAGGCCGGTTCGCCCTTGGCAGGGCAGCCGTCCATGTCGCCAAGCAGATACAGGCGCGGCGTGCCGATTACCTTGGCCAGCGCGAAGCCTTGTTGTTGAGAGGGGAACGCGCCATTGCGGCAGGAACCGCCGTCAGCCAGCTCACTGGCGAACGCAGCAAGCGGGCTCAGCGTGGCAAGCAGGAACAGGGAACGCAGCAACATCCGGGCGGCTTCGATGGAATGGCGGCAGGATACGCCTACTTCACCGGCGGGGCGTCGCAGCCTTCCTGCTCCTGGCAGAAGCGCAGCGCACGCTGCTGCTGTTCAGCACTGAGCTCCGGCGGTGGCCGCGCCACGGCGGCCTGGATCTGTGCCGGTCCGCCGGTGAGTCTGTTGATCCCCTTGGCCGCCGCCATCACGCCCTTCACCACGCCCATCATGATGTAGCCGCCGCCCATGCTGACCTGCTCCGGCGATGGCGGTTCGCTCCAGTCGCGGCTGAAGCGGTTGTCGCCGAACTTCACCGGGTTCTTGAAACGGTACAGATCCAGCGGCTCGTCGTCGGGCCTGAGTGCACGCACTTCGCCCAGGGTGGTGACATTGTCCTGCGGCAGGGTGGTGGAGATCGGCGCGGCAGGTGCTGCCGTCGCATCAGCAGGAGGAGCGGGCACAGCATCGGGCACCGCTACCGGCGCGGCCTGCTGCGCCTGTGCGATGCCGGCCAGCAGCATGCCGGCCAGGAGTGCTCCCTGCGTTCCACGTCGTGCCACATCCATCCACCCTATTGGTTGCGTCCAGTGCCCAAGGATACGGATGCCGGCTTCATATTTCGTTGGATGAAGGTACAGGCGTTCAGCGTGTGTCCGCCCTCGCAGTTCGGACACCCGCGCGCGCGATCTGCAACAAATGTCATTGCCCTGCGA
Source organism: Stenotrophomonas maltophilia (assembly GCF_004684085.1). Taxonomy (GTDB): domain Bacteria; phylum Pseudomonadota; class Gammaproteobacteria; order Xanthomonadales; family Xanthomonadaceae; genus Stenotrophomonas; species Stenotrophomonas maltophilia_AS. Next base: position 50,069 of record NZ_SRHZ01000002.1, on the reverse strand, counting down.
TGAGGACGCCCGCAGCCTGCAGAACCGCCACTGCCAACCTGCTGATGTCAGTCACCCTCACGCTGGTTGTTCTCGCCCTGCTGGCAGCGATGCTGCTGGCCGGCTACGCCGAATGGGCATCGCGCATGCGTGATGCGCTGCGCGATCTGCGACGGCGCCCGCAGCTCCGGCGGCTGACCGTCGAGGAGGATGCCGCACTGGCAAGTGTGCGTGTGATCACCGGACGCAGGCACGAAGCGGAGGTGCGCACCTTGTCGGGGGCAATCACCGCCGGATCGGGCTTCGGCGATCGCCTCCTGCATTCGGCCTGGCTCGACGACGTCGCGGTCCTGTTGCCCTTCGATGCATGGCGGCACCTTGCCGACGACAACCAGGCCGAGGTCGTACTCGCGGGCGATTGTGCGCTTGTCGTGCGCTTGAACGGGTTCCACATCGTCGGCGCGCACGCACGGGTGAATGCCGAGGCCACTGCGCATGACGCAGCGTGTGGCAAGCATACCCGGCGCAGGCGCCGCCGCATCGACAGGTGCGACGTGCTTGGCACCCGCCTGGAAAGCGATGCCGAGGTCGCCCTGCGGCGCGGGCCCGGTCTGTACGTCACGGGTCTGTTGATTGCCGTGGTGGCGATCCTGATCGCCGTTGACTCCCGCAGCGAAGGGGCCGCCTTGTTTCTGCTGATCCTCGCCATGCTGGCCACATGGACGGCCTGGCCCGGTCGTCGCGGGCCGAAGCAGCCGCAACGGGTGCTGCTGCTCGATGGCATTCTCGGCACGATCATTCTCGACCCATGCTATCCGCCAACCTGGATGCTCGGCAGCGACCACCGGATTGAACTGCCTCCCGAATGGCTGACCAGCGGACGCTTCCATGATGGACGGCGTGCCAGGCTGGAGATCCGTGCGACGGACGGATCGGTGTTGGGCGCCGGTCCAGGCTGGTCGCTGGTGCAGGATCGGCTGCGCTTTCCCCAGAGCCAGCTGCTGCGGCATCTGGTCTGGCTGGTGCTGATTCTGGGCCTGCTTGCATTCGCCGCCGTGTTTGACGCTGTTCCCCGGCACAGCAACCTTGGCATCCCTTTCGTGCCGACGCCTGCGCCGTGGTGGTTCGTCACCGCTGCCATGCTGCTGGGGCAGCTGCTGAGAGTAGTCATGCGCACACGCCAGGTCCTGCGCCGCGACACGGCCCGCGACGCCGAGCTGGCGGCTCGCCCGCCTCCGCGTTCGCGCTGAATGATTCACGCCGGTTCGCGGCCATGTCTCACATCCTGAGACTCATCTGTGATGCCATGTGATCCCTCGCAATCCGTCCCGGCTCCATCTTCCATGGCCTACGAACTCGCCAAGCGCACCGCCGATGCCGAGCAGAAGCTCGCCACCCGCGATGGCCTGCCCGCCCGCGACGGCGCCCTGCTCAGCGCGCGCCTGCAGCGCCGCTACCAGGACCGCATCACCGGCAGCTTCGCCATTCCCGGCCGCGAAGGCCGCTATGCACCCATTCCCGACTCGGTGCCACCGGCGCTGGCCGCGGCACTGAAGGCACGTGGCATCGATCAGCTCTACAGCCACCAGGCCGAGGCCTGGGAGGCCAGCCAGCGCGGCGAACACGTGGCCATCGTCACCCCCACCGCCAGCGGCAAGTCGCTGTGCTACACCCTGCCGGTGGTCAGTGCGGCCATGCAGGACAAGGCCAAGGCGCTGTACCTGTTCCCGACCAAAGCGCTGGCCCAGGACCAGGTGGCCGAGCTGCTGGAACTCAACCGTGCCGGCGATCTGGGCGTAAAGGCCTTCACCTTCGATGGCGACACCCCCGGCGATGCGCGGCAGGCCATCCGCCTGCACGGCGACATCGTGGTCTCCAACCCGGACATGCTGCACCAGGCCATCCTGCCGCATCACACAAAGTGGGCGCAGTTCTTCGAGAACCTGCGCTACATCGTCATCGACGAAGTGCACACCTACCGCGGTGTGTTTGGCAGCCACGTCACCAACGTGCTGCGCCGGCTCAAGCGCATCTGCGCGTTCTACGGCGTGCAACCGCAGTTCATCCTGTGCTCGGCCACCATCGGTAATCCGCAGGCGCATGCCGAGGCGCTGATCGAGGCACCGGTTACCGCCATCACTGAATCCGGTGCGCCCAGCGGGCCGAAACAGGTGCTGCTGTGGAACCCGCCGGTGATCAACCCGGACCTGGGCCTGCGCGCCTCGGCGCGTTCGCAGAGCAACCGCATCGCCCGCATCGCGATCAAATCCGGGCTGAAGACACTGGTGTTCGCGCAGACGCGGCTGATGGTGGAAGTGCTGACCAAGTACCTGAAGGACATCTTCGACCACGACCCGCGCAAGCCACCGCGCATCCGCGCGTACCGAGGCGGTTACCTGCCCACCGAGCGCCGCGAGACCGAGCGTGCGATGCGCGCCGGCAACATCGACGGCATCGTCAGCACCTCGGCGCTGGAACTGGGCGTGGATATCGGCAGCCTGGACGTGGTCATCCTCAACGGCTACCCCGGCAGCGTGGCCGCCACCTGGCAGCGCTTCGGCCGCGCCGGTCGCCGCCAGCAGCCCGCGCTGGGCGTGATGGTGGCCAGCTCGCAGCCGCTGGACCAGTACGTGGTGCGGCATCCGGATTTCTTCGCCGAAGCCTCGCCCGAACATGCACGCATCGCGCCGGACCAGCCGCTGATCCTGTTCGACCACATCCGCTGCGCGGCCTTCGAACTGCCGTTCCGGGTGGGTGATGGCTTCGGCCCGATCGATCCGGAAGTCTTCCTGGAGGCGCTGGCCGAGACCGAGGTCATCCATCGCGAAGGCGAGCGCTGGGAGTGGATCGCCGACAGCTATCCGGCCAACGCGGTCAGCCTGCGCGCGGTGGCCGATGGCAACTTCGTGGTGGTCGACCGCAGCGATGGCCGCCAGCAGATCATCGCCGAGGTCGACTATTCCGCCGCTGCACTCACCTTGTACGAAGGCGCGATCCACATGGTGCAGTCCACCCCATACCAGGTGGAAACGCTGGACTGGGAAGGCCGCAAGGCCTACGTCACCCGCACCCACGTGGACTACTACACCGACAGCATCGACTTCACCAAGCTCAAGGTGCTGGACCGTTTCGATGGCGGCGTGGCCGGCCGTGGCGATTCGCACCATGGCGAAGTGCACGTGGTGCGCCGCGTGGCCGGCTACAAGAAGATCCGCTACTACACCCACGAGAACATCGGCTACGGCCCGGTGAACCTGCCCGACCAGGAACTGCATACCACTGCGGTGTGGTGGCAGCTGCCGCAGGCGCTGCTGCTGCGCGCGTTCGCCAGCAAGCAGGATGCGCTGGATGGGTTCCTTGGCGCAGCCTATGCACTGCACATCGTCGCCACCGTGGCGGTGATGGCCGATGCGCGCGACCTTCAGAAGTCGGTGGGCAACGGTGATGGTTCCTGGTTCGCGATTGCCGACCAGAGTGGCCGTGGCCAGCTGCGTGGCAGCGAGGGTGACCCCGGCGTGGTGGAGCTGCTGCAGGAGTTCGTGCCCACCGTCTATCTGTACGACAACTTCCCCGGCGGTGTCGGCCTCAGCGAGCCGCTGTGGCAGCGCCAGGCCGAGCTGGTGCAGCGCGCGCGCGAACTGGTGCAGCGCTGCGACTGCAAGGCCGGCTGCCCGGCCTGCGTGGGCCCGGTGCTGGCCGCGCAGGAAGAAGATGAGACTTCGCCGCGTGCGCTGGCGCTGCGCGTGCTCGACCTGTTCGATGCCGACGCCTGCCAGCAGGTGCCCGACGTGGTGGTGACCACGCGCGAGTCAATGGAGTTGCTGGCACCGTGAGCCTGAGCCTGGACAAGCTGCGCCTGCTACGGAAGCAGGCCGGGGACCCGAAGGCCACTACCCCGCTCACGCCGGAACCGCCGCCCGCACCGGTAGCACCGGTGGCCGCCAACGATACGCGGCAGCCACCGGCCGAGCGTTCGGTGTTTGCCTGGGTGGAACAGGAGATCCGCCACAAGCCGACCGGCGTAGTGGCGCCTGTTGTTGCACCGGCACCGCTGCGCCGGCCAGAAGTGGGCAGCCTGCATCGCCTGCTCGGCCTGCGCACACGCGGCGGTCCTGCGCCAACACGCGCCAGCGTGGAGGATCGCCAGCTGCCCGGCGAGGAGATTGCGCCGGGCCTGTTCCTGATCGAGTCGCTGCAACCGCAGCCGATTCCCACGGCCCCGCTGTCGCTGGCCTTCGCCAAGCGCGAAGACCAGCACGTGGCCGCACGCGATCTGCTGTTCTTCGATACCGAGACCACCGGCCTGGCCGGCGGCACCGGCACCCGTGCCTTCATGATCGGAGCCGCCGACTGGCATGTGTGCCCTCAGCGCGGCGAAGGCCTGCGCATCCGCCAGTTGCTGATGGCGACGATGGCCGCCGAGGACGCGATGCTGGCCACCTTCGCCAGCTGGCTGCAGCCCTCCACCGTGTTCTGCAGCTATAACGGCCGCAGCTATGACGCGCCGCTGTTGAAGGCGCGCTATCGGTTGGCGCGTCAGCGTTGCCCGATCACCGCACTGGATCATGTCGACCTGCTGTACCCGACCCGTCGCCGCTATCGCGGCACGTGGGAGAACTGCAAGCTGTCCACCATCGAACGCCAGCTGCTGCGCGTGGTACGCGAAGATGACCTGCCCGGCTCGGAGGCGCCGGGCGCATGGCTGCGCTTCCTGCGTGGCGGCGACGCGGTGAACCTGCGCCGGGTGGCCGACCACAACCACCAGGACGTGGTGACCCTGGCCCTGCTGTTGCTGCGGTTGGTGCACGAGGAACAGCGCGAGCGCGAGACGCTGGCATTGGTCGGGCAGTAACAGCAGCGGGCCGCGTTGACACGGCCTGACGGTGGCAGCGGTGACACTGCCGCCACCATCCACGCCTGGAGCCCGACGATGCGCCTCAATCCCTTGGTCCTGCTTGCCATCCTGCCCTTGGCCGCCTGCAGCCACGCCGGCAGCAGCACCGCCCACGATCCCGCGCCAGCGCCAGTGGCCGACGCCGCGCACGAATGCAAGCCGGAGGCGCTGGAAGCCTTCACCGGCAAGACCGCCGACGAAGCCACGATCAAGAAGCTGGTGGCTGACAGCGGTGCGCGCGGTGCACGGGTGGTCAAACCCGGCATGGCGGTGACCATGGACTTCCGCCAGGACCGCGTAACCATACAGGTGGACGCGCAGAACCGCATCGAGCGCGCCAGCTGCGGTTGATCCGGGCCCTTCGGGTAGCGCCGGGCCATGCCCGGCGACTTCCCTTGCCAACTGCACCGCTGCGCTCGCCGGGCGTGGCCCGGCGCTACCGCACGATCAGAGTCGCTCGGCCTTGCCGCTGGCCAGTGCGCGTGCGATCACCTGCTGCGCCTGCTGCGATGCCTGGGCCTGCACGCGTGCCTGGCGCTCACCCAACGCGGCCTGCTGGCTACCCAGTGCCGCCTGGCGGCTGGCCAGTTCAGACTGTTGGCTGGCCAGACGCTGCATGTCACGGGTGCGGCCGGACTGCGCGGCCTCGCTGCGGGCTTCCTGCATCGCACGACGTGCCTCGGCGGCGGCTTCGCGTGCAGCCTCACGCGCAACGGCCATATCGCGGGTTGCACCGCGCGCGGCATTCGCCGCTTCCGCAGCCGCCTCACGGTTGATGTCGTGGGCGGCCATCGCGCTGCGCGCTACCTCGGCGGCGGCCAGTGCGATGCGGCGTGACTCCTCGCCCTGCAGACGCCCCATCTCACCCATCTGCTTGCCAAGTTCACCCTGCTGGCGACCCAACACGCTCTGCTGGCGGCCCAGTTCGCTCTGCTGGCGCCCCAGGTCTGCGGCACCGCTGTAGGCGCGCTGCAGGGTCTGGATCAGCATCGGGTCGCGTACCACATAGCGCTTGTCGCCCTGTCGGAACCACAGCGCCGGGCCCTTGCCGAGCTGCCTGCGGGCCACCGTCACGTCGTCGATGCCACCGTTGGCGAAGGTCGCGTCACCATCCACCAGCACGTAGGCCTCCCGGGGCGACTTGCCCAGGTCGAGGCGACCGTAGGTGGTGATGGACGTGGTGGTGGACGTCGTGCCGTCATGGTCCTCATCCATGCCAGCGGCATCGTCGACGTAGGCCACATCGGCATCGTCTGGACCGGACGGTTCTTCCACATCGGCCGGTTCGGCGGGCGCAGCAGGCGCCGCCGGCACGGCCGGCACGCGCGCGGACGCCGGAGGTGCGGGCGGAGCCTTCGGCGCCGGCGGGACTACGGCCTTCGGGGCGGCCGGAGGTGCGGGCGGGGCCGGCGGCACCGGTGCTGCGACCAATCGCATCGGTGCCACGCCCACCACCACCACCACGGCGGTCAAGGCCATCGCCAGGATGCGCGGGCAGGAGCGGCGCGACTGCAACGACAGCAGGCGGCGCTTGAGGCTGGTGGTGTTCGGTGCGGCACTGGCCACGCCCAGGTGCGGCTGCGGTGCCACACCCAGCTGCAGCAGCAGGCGGCCGTAAGCCTGGCGGCTGGCGCCGTGCTGGCCGACCACGGCCGCATCCACCGCTTCCTCGCGAGCCTGTGCGTATTCGCGCACCGACAGGCGCAGCAGCGGGTGGAAGAAGAACAGATGCTGGGCCAGTGCGGGCAGCAGGCCCCACTGCAGGTCACGCCGCTGCAGATGCTGCAGTTCGTGGGTCAGGGCCAGGTCCAGCGCATCACCCTGCAGGGCATTGTCGCCGGCCGGCAGCAGCAGCACCGGGCGGAACGGCCCGACCAGCTGCGGTGCATCCACCTGCGCGCTCATCCACAACCGTGGCGAAGGACGCACGCCGTGTGCATCGGAGGCCAGCTGCAGGGCCTCTACCAACGCCTCGTCTTCGCAGGGATAGGCCGCAGCGAGCAGTGCGCGGCAGCGACGCCACTCACCGAAGGTGCGCAGGGCCATCAACAGCACGCCAGACATCCACAGCGCGCCCAGCGCCACCGCCCACCACGCCACCGCCGGCACGTCCGGCGTCGGCATCGCGGCCAGCAGCTGCGCCGAGGCTTCCGGCGCCAACGGGTAGACCAGATCGGCGGCGACGTCCGTGGCGGTCATCGCCACCGCCTGCGGTGCCGGCAGCCAGGCCAGCTGCAGCGGCTGGCTCCAGAACAGACCGAGCACGGCCTGCAGCGATACCAGCCACCACAAGCGGCAGCGGGTGGCCGCAGACAGTGACGGCAGCGCGCGGCACACGCCGTACACCAGGGCCACCAGCAGCACGGTCTGCAGGCTGGTCCAGCCCAGCCGCTCCAACATCGGGATCAGCATCGTGGTGTCCATGGCTCAGCCCTCGTGGCGACGCGATTGGAGTTGGGCGACCAGCGCTTCCAGCTCGGCCAGCTCGTTGTCGCTGACCTGCTGGCGCTGCGACAGGTAGGCCACGAACGGCGACACCGAGCCCTGCAGGGTGTTGTCGACGAACTGGGCCACGGCACCCTGCAGCACGCTCTCCGGGCCACGGGTGGCCTGGTAGCGGTAGACGCCGTCCTGCTGCTGGCGCTGAAGATACCCCTTCGCCCGCAGCCGCTCCATCATCGTCAGCACGGTGGAACGGGCCAGGCCACGGGCCTCGCCGTAGCCACTGGCGACCTCGCCGACCGTGGCCGGCGCATGTTCATCGATGTACTGCAGCAGGGCCAGCTCCTGGTCCCCGATCGTCTTGCCACGCATGACACCACTCCCTTGACTACACGTGTCGTCACTTTCTGCGTGACGACAGTTGTAGTCAACCCCCCGAAAGTCATGGGCCGACGAACGGTAGGTCCGCGCAGGGCGGTTATGCATTTGTGTAAAAATTTTAGACCACTGGCGGCGATAGTCTGCTCGTGGCCGATATCGGACATGACAGCCCGTGTGCGCCGCTCGGCGGCACTCGCTACCGAGTATCCTGTGCCTAGCTGCTGGTCTCATACCAGCCTACGGACGCGGCATGAGCCCGCCCAGTTCTTTCGAAGTAGAGGCGGATGAGGACAGGGTGCCATAGTTGAAGCGGTGTGAGCTGTAATTAACACTTGTTAGCATGAAGCAGAGTTCACTCCATTGCTCCGTGGCAAGCCCACGGCGCTGCCGGGAAACTCCTGAACGACTCGTCCTCCTTCGAGAACCAGAACGCGATCCGCAGAGGCGATTGTCTCTGGCCGGTGGGCGACTATGATGCGGGTGAGGTTGAGTTCTCTCACCGCAATGTTAACGGCTTGCTCCCGCATGACATCCAAGTGGCTCGTGGCCTCATCCAGAATAAGGATATCCGGCATTCTGTAAAGCGCGCGCGCGAGAACAATTCTTTGCTTTTGTCCGCCAGAAAGCGAACTCCCCATGTCGCCTATAAGGCCATCATATCCAAGGGCCATACTGACAATATCGTCGTGGACGCAGGCAAGAGTCGCCGCCCATCTCACTCGATCAGCATCCATCTCTGGATCAAAGAATGAAATGTTCTCAGCAATGCTGCCGGCAAACAGCTGGTCATCCTGCATGACGGTCCCAATGCGACTCCTTACCCTCGACGCGCCAATCGTGAGGATGTCAATGCCATCTATTTGGACTGAGCCTTCCGACGGATTCAGCAGCCCAAGGATTAGCTTCAACATCGTTGTCTTTCCTCCGCCTGACGCGCCGACGATTGCGACTGACTCGCCTTGCCGGACTGTGAAGCTGCAATCTCTGATGATCCAGGGCTCGCTCTCTGAATACCTGAATCCGACGCCAGCAACGGCAATGTCGCCGAACTTGGTGTCCGGCGTCGCAAGCGTGGGCACTTGGTTCTCTGAATCCTCTAGGACGATATCCCCTAGGCGCTCACCATGTAGGCGGAGCATTCGGAGTTCCATCCACTTGTCAACCAAGGAGCCCACCCTTGTGGAAAACTGATCCTTGTACGCCAGATATGCGATCAACATTCCAACCGAAAATATCCCCTGAATAGTTAGCCACGCACCAATCCAGATCGCAGCGACACGCTCGATGCCAAAAATCATTTGGCTTATTGAGAAGAAGCTCAGAGAAATGCGCGATAGCCGCACTTCCTTGTCCACGCTTGTATGGATCAAATTCAGGAATGTCGTCTCCCTGCCAATCTCTTTGCCCGACACCTTGATACTTTGAATTCCCCGAATGGACTCCAAAAGATGCGTCTCTTGATTGGCCGCGGCTACTAGTTGCTGCTCGGTACGATCTCTAAGGTGCTGGAATAAACATGCCCTTGTGGCCAGATAGACTGCCATGGCACCGACGCTGATTAGTGCGAGCTTCCAGCTGTAAACGAACATAAGAACCAGCGCTACCGCCGTCATCAGGCCATCGATTAGCGCCTCGACGAAGCTCGTTGTCAGCGTTTTCTGAATTGCTTGCAGGGAAGATAGGCGCGAAGTGACGTCGCCTAGGTGACGCCTCTCAAAGAAATCCATCGGCAGACGAATCGCGTGCGCAAAGACGTTTGCGAGCCATTGCACCCCCAACAGTGCAGATAGGTGAATAACCGCCCATCCCCTAAAGAATCCGATGACCACTTGCAACAGTAGCGCTACGCCGAAGGCCAACCCCAGTACGGCAAGGAGATTCGTGTCAGCTGACACAAGCGCATGATCCACGACCCACTGCATATAGAAGGGTGCAGTGGCTAAAAGAACCTGTAGGCCAATTGAGAGGAAGGCAATCTGCGCGAGTGAGGTATGTAAGCCATGAACTGGCCCGGTAAGCTCAGATAGAGAGACAGGAGGCGGTCTTCTCTTCTTCTTGAAGCCGAACGCTGGTGTGGCCTCTAGAGCCACGCCGGTAAAGCTATCGCTAAACTCACTGATCGAAACGCGTCTTTCACCAATCGCCGGATCAATGATCGTCATGTGTTTTCCGGACACGCCCGTAAGCACGACGAAGTGATTTAGCCTCCAGTGAATGATGCAGGGAAGCTTAAGGTCTGGAACATGTTCTATTTCAAGTCTGACGGGTCTAGTAGACATCCCGAGACTCTGCGCCATGGCAATTAACTGGCTCAGCTTGGCACCCTTGAGGGATACTCGAAATCGCCGCCTAGCCTCAGAGAGCCCGATCCCGTGCCCAAAGTATGATGCAAGCATAACCACGCATGCGATACCGCATTCCGCGGCCTCAGATTGAAGTACAACGTGTGTTTTCTTCTTCATCCATGGCCCATTTGATTGAGGGTGGGGGAGTACCCCCACCCTCAACCATTAACTTCAGATTTGACTAGTTGCTGCCGGTGCGCTGTTGTCAGCAAGGGCGAGACTCTTGCCCATTGAGTAGCCAACGCTTGCTACCGCCAAAGCTGCCAAGAGGATCCCGAAAACAGAGTGAAGCCCTCTATTCTTCGCCATTTCTGTTCTCACTTGAATGAAAGAGCGAGTGGCTACGTCAACGCGCGTTGTCGCGCGCAGCGAGATCCTTACCGATGTTGTATCCAGCCATGAAATATGCGCCCATGGCCGGGGCTAGGAAGTGCACGAAGCCACCTTCGATTTTGGCCACGTCTTCGTTCGTCATTTCCTTCATGCTACCTCTCCATACTCGGTTAAATTAATGCAGGATTACTTTGCGTTTACGTAGTAGCCGACGGTCATACCGAAGCCGAGCACCGGCGACACGAGCCAACCGGCTGCAATTACGATTTTGCTCTCGGTGGACATTGCTCCACCGTCAACCAGCTCAACCTGTTCCGAATTCATCTCCAACATTTGCACTTCTCCTTTAGTGATGGTGCTTTCTCTTGCACCATGGTTCCAGATACTTCTGGAATCTTTCTAAGAGCCTGAAAGCGCTCCCTTAACTGAAATGAGCGGCTCAAAAAGCCATTCACCCAGTGTCCTTTTTTCACCTATTACGTCTGCTTCGATCAGCATGCCCGCACGAAGGGATTCGTTCCTGCCATACACTGACACGACTTGTGAATTCGGCTTAACAACAACGCGATACTTAGCGTCTGCGTCGTTCCCGTTGATCATCGACTGACGATTGTCAGGCATTGAGGCGCTGGCGCTGATCCGAGACACCCTTCCAAGGTGATGCCCGAACTTCTGATAAGGGAACGCTAAGTAACGCAGGTGTACGGTGTCACCTTCTGATATGAATCCGATCGCTCGGCTTGGCACATCGAACTCTGCCTCAAGAACGTCGCCCTGCGGGATGAGGCTTAGCAAATGCTGACCGGCCTGGATGCTCTGGCCCGGCTTTACCCCCTGGAGGGAGACAATTCCTGATATAGGAGCAAGTATTTCAAGCGAGCCCCTAGCGTCATTCTCGATGCGTTCTTGGTCAAGCGTGGCAAACTGTCGCGCATGGACTGCCTTCGCGGCCAGCATCTGCTCGGTGACATCTGCCATGCCAAGCCGAAGCTGACTGAGGTTGCGTGCATTCTGTGCGCGCTGACGCTCCAGTGAGCTCACCTGGGCGGCAAAGTCGAGTTTGCGCGCGATCTGTTCGTCGACTTGGAGTTGGCTAACGAAGCCCTCTGCGGTAAGCGGCCGCATTCGGTCAACAATCGAGGCAACAATTGCCGCTTGCTCGCGCCGAGTGACTATCTCACCATTCAGCACTTTAGTTTCCAATTCGGCGGCCGCGACCTGTGCAGCTAAAGCCCGTTCCTTGCGCAGGAGTTGCTGCATCTCAGCCGCCGACTCGGAGTCGAGACTCAGTCTCCTATAGCGGAGCCTGTCGTCAATGGCCTTTGCTGTATCTCCATCCCCTTCGGTGGCCCGGGGTACTATGACCACCGCAATGCGTTGTCCTGCTGCCACCTGCGCTCCTTCCTGAACTAGTAGTTCCGTAAGAACGCCAGTGGAGGGTGCCAAGATGACAGAGAGTCCCTTGGAAGGGCTTAGATGCCCGGCGACGGGGGTACGACGCGAATAGCTTCCAAAGAGAAGCACGCAGATGATCGCCGCTGCAAATAACATCGCCAGCCAGGAGAGTACCGTGATTCCAAGCGGTTGTGATACTGAGATGCGGCCGATTGACTCGTTGCGTCTAGCCTCGAACACTTCTTTACGAAAGAAATTCTCAGACACCTCTGTCCTTCCCTAATCCTGGCCGAATCAGCTTCTTGAGCATTGATGCAGATTCACTATGAGGCTGGTTACTCGCAGGAGGGACCATCTTCTGTAGTAGCACAGCCAACAAAGCGGCGGTGCAAGATTCCGTAGCCACACCGTAAGTCACGGTGCTCTTCAAGGGGGGTTCGCGTCTATGAGGAAAGTTGCAAATCGCCGTGGAGCTCGCTGTACGGTATACGTTCCACATGAATCGCTTTGACCTCCCAAGAACCGCCTGGATCTCAAAGCGAGGTCGGAATCGCGACCATCCGTAGTGTGCTCATTAGCAAGATTGCACTCACCGTCGCCGTTCCCATGTCCTTCCCCGACAGATGCAACGACGATGGTCGGAACGCAGTACTCCTGCGTCGAGCCGCCTACCGGCCATGTCAAAGGCAGCTCGATCAGGACTCTCTGCCGAGTCAATTGGACATTGCGATGGGTTGATGCAAGGCACCAATGACCAAGGCCACATGCATAGCGGGCCGCCATTTCCCGCTATGCAATCAGTAGGAAGTCAACGAGACCAGGCCCACCTGACAATCTTGTGTCAGCGATTCCGTCTTGGGTTGGCCCAGAACAGATTCTCCCTAGCCCCGTGGCCCGCCCATCACCGGCAGGATCGCCCCGCTGATGTAGCTGGCACAGACCGGAGATGCCAGGAACACATAGGCCGGCGACAGTTCTTCAGGCTGTGCGGGCCGGCCCATGTCACTGTCCTTGCCGAATTCAGCGACGTCCTCTGCCTGCTTGTCGGCCGGGTTCAGCGGCGTCCACACCGGACCCGGTGCCACGCAGTTGACCCGGATGCCGCGTGGCAACAGCTGGCTGGCCAGCGCCTTGGTGAATGCATGGATGGCGCCCTTGGTGGCCGAATAGTCGATCAGTGCTTTGCTGCCGAACAGGCCCGTTTCCGAACCGGTGTTGATGATGCTGGCGCCCTCGCCCAGATGCGGCAGCACCGCGCGTGCCATCTGGATGTAGCCGCCGATGTTGGTCTGCAGGGTTTCCTGCAGATGCGCGTCTTCCAGGTCTTCCAGCCGCTCGCAATGCAGCTGGAACGCGGCGTTGTTGACCAGGATGTCGATGCCGCCGAAGGCCTTGGCTACCTGCTTGACCGCCTTGTTGCAGAAGCGCGGATCACGCACATCACCGGCGATCACCACGCAGCGGCCGCCTTCGCGCTCCACGTGCTGGCGGGTGATATCCGCATCCTCGGCTTCGTCCAGGTGCAGCACCGCCACATCGGCGCCTTCGCGCGCAAACAGCACCGCTACCGCGCGACCGATGCCGGAATCACCACCGGTGACAATCGCGCGCATGCCCTGCAGCTTGCCGCTGCCGCTGTAGTCCGGTGCAAGGAAGCGCGGCGCCAGTTCCAGTGCGTGCTCATGGCCCGGCTTGGCCAGTTGCTGCGCCGGCATCGTCTCGGGCTGACGCCGCGGACCGGCCTGGGTGGCGGTCTTCTTCGTTGCTTTTTTTTCCGCGCGCACGTCCTTGGCCTTCTCCTGATCCTGCAGGCGCCGCTGCCGCGCTGCCACACGGGCCGCGCGCGGATCGGAAGCGGCAGCCTTGCGGGTGGCGGTCTTCACCACGCGCGGGCGCTCGGATGCCGTGGTCTCGGCGGCGGCTGGCGCAGCCCGGGTGCTTTTGCGCACCTTCGGCGATGCCTTACGGCGGGCGGGGGTCTTCCTGGTGGTGGCCATGCAGGTCTCCTCGGGGGGAATGGGGTTGCCGGCCAGCGGCCGGCACTACCGGGCGCATGCGCCGCAGTACCGGGGGCGGCTTCCGCCGCACCTGCAGTCTCTCCACCCGGGCTGTCGGCGGCAGTGAGCACACCGTGCCCACCGCGTGCACGGCATTCATTCCGCCACCACGTGCGCCGTCGCACCCTGCAGGCAACCACACGAGGAATGCCTCCATGAAACATGCGATCGCCGCCGCCGCTCTCAGCGTTGCCCTCGCCGCCTGCAGCAGCACGCCGGTGGCCCAGGTACAGCCGATCGACGGCGTGATTTCCGGCCAGTGCCACAGCGACATGGTGCGCGGCGCGCTCGGCCTGGCCGCTTCGGATGCCACCGTCGCCCGCGCACGCGTGGACAGCGACAGCCTGCACGTGCGGGTGTTGCGCCACGATGGTCCGCGGGTGCCGCCGGCCAGCGAAGGCGGTGACCGCCTGACCATCGAAAAGGGACGCACCAACAACATCACCGCGATCTACTGCGGCTGACGACTGCGGTTGAGCCTGCGCGCCCTGCGCAGCACGCGCAGGGTCGCCTGTTCCCACTGGCGCGGCCCGCGCAGCCCGGCCAGCTTCGCCAGTTCACCGCGCTCCCAGCCGGCGAACACGCAAGGGTCGATATAGGCCTTGCGGCACACCGCCGGGGTATTGCCCAGCAGCGATGCCACTTCGCACACCACCGTGCGCTGCGCCTGGGCCAGGGCGCGCTGGCTGGCCGGCTCCGGCAATTCGGTGGCGGCGAACGCCTGTACCGCTGCCACGGTACCGCCCCAGGTGCGGAAGTCCTTGGCGGTGAACGCCTCCCCCATCACCTCGCGCAGGTAGTCGTTCACCGCGCCGGAATCCACCGGCTGCAGCGCACCGTCGTCGTCGCGGTACTGGAACAGCGCCTGCCCCGGCAGCTGCTGCAGGCGCCGTACCAGCAATGCCAGCCTGCGGTCACCCACGGTCACCTCCTGCAGCTGTCCCGATTTGCCGCGGAAGCGCATGCGCACCCGGCCACCGCGCAGCAGCTCCAGATGGCGGTTGCGCAGTGTGGTCAGTCCGAACGAACGGTTCTGCTGGGCATAGGTTTCATTGCCCACCCGCACCAGCGTGTCCGCCAGCAGCGCGACCACCATGGCCAGCACCTTTTCCCGCGGGAACCCAGGTCGCTTGAGGTCCCGGGACAACCGCCGCCTGAGCGTGGGCAGCGCCTCGCCAAAGGCGATGATGCGGTCGAACTTGCCGGCGTCGCGCTCCTTCGCCCAATCGGCGTGGTAGCGGTACTGCTTGCGTCCACGTGCATCGCGGCCGGTGGCCTGCAGATGGCCGCTGGCATGGGCGCAGATCCACACGGCGGTATACGCCGGTGGAATCGCCAGTGCGCGGATGCGCTGCAGGGTGGCGGCATCACGCACCGCGTGGCCCTCGGCATCGCGGTAGCTGAAGCCCTTGCCGGCGCGGCGCCGGCTGATGCCCGGCTGGGTGTCGTCGACATAGCGCAGGCCGGCAGCGCGCGCGGCCTGGCGTTCGGGGGTGGAGGTGGTTGGCATGTCCACAGTGTCGCCGTCGCGATGCCGCGATCCTGTCGATAACAGAAGACAAACACGTGAGGGTCGGTTCGCCGCTATGCTCGGGCTTTCACAACCCCTTCCGGAGTCATGATGTCGTTTCCGATTCGCGCCCGTTCGCTCTCCGCCCTGCTGCTGCCGGCCGTGCTGGCCCTGACCGCCTGCCAGGCACCGGCGCTGGATGAACAGGATTCGGCCACCGCCCATGCCCAGCAGGCCGCAGAAGCCGCCAAGGCACCGGCCGACGACGCTGGCAAGGCCACCGAGGCACCGCCGGTCGGCACCTGCGATGCCAGCCAGGTGCAGAGCCTGGTCAGCCAGGCCTACACCGACGCCCTCGGCAAGCAGGCGCAGGAAGACGCCGGCGCCAGCCAGGTGCGCGTGCTCAAGCCCAACGATGTGGCCACGATGGAGTTCCTCGGCGACCGCCTGAACATCGAAGTGGACGACAAGGGCGCAGTCAGCGGCGTGCGCTGCGGCTGAGTTCGACCCGGCGCCGGCACAGTGCTGCCGGCGCGTTCTGTTGCACCTGCAACCGTGTATTGCGGCGTTGCAGCAACCTGTGATCTAGTCGAGGCATCCGGTGGCCTCACGATGCGCTCCAGGGATTGGGCGGGCTTGAGTGTCCCCGTTCAATTCATCCCGCATCGAGGTAGAGATGGCCCCCCGCAACCGCCAAGGGCTTTACGACCCGCGCTCCGAGCGCGATGCCTGTGGATTTGGCATGGTCGCCCAGCTCGACGATCAACCATCACGCCTGTTGGTTGATACCGCCATCGCCGCGCTTTCGCGCATGACCCACCGTGGTGGCGTCGCCGCCGACGGCCTGACCGGCGATGGCTGCGGCCTGCTGCTGCGCCGCCCGGATGCGTTCCTGAAACTGCTGGCGAGTGAGGCCGGCATCGCAGTCTCCGCACGCTTCGCCGCCGGCCTGGTGTTCCTGCCGCACGATGCCGAAGCCGCGCAGGCCTGCCGCGCACAGCTGCAGGCGCAGGTGGAAGCAGTGGGCTGCAAGGTCGCTGGCTGGCGCGAGGTGCCCACCGACGACAGCGTCTGCGGCCAGCTGGCGCGCGACACGCTGCCGCGCATCGAGCAGGTGTTCGTCGACGCCGGCGTCGGCCAGGACGATGGCGGCTTCGCGCTGGCCCTGTTCCTGGCCCGCCGCCGCAGCGAACAGCAGCTGCGCGAACACGCCGATTTCTACGTCACTACCCTCACCCCGGATGCGATCAGCTACAAGGGCATGGTGCTGCCGGACAAGCTCAGCCGCTTCTTCCTGGACCTGCAGCGCCGCGAACTGGCCTCCAGTGCGATCGTGTTCCATCAGCGCTTCTCCACCAACACGCTGCCGCGCTGGCCGCTGGCGCACCCGTTCCGCATGCTCGCGCACAACGGCGAGATCAACACCATCGAAGGCAACCGTCGCTGGGCGCAGGCGCGCAGCAAGGTGTGGAAAACGCCGCGCTTCGATATCGGTGAATTCGACCCGGTCATCTCCATGCACGGCTCTGACTCGCAGAGCCTGGACAACATGCTGGAGCTGATGGTGTCCGGCGGCATGGAACTGATCCAGGCACTGCGCATCCTGGTGCCGCCGGCTACGCAGTCGCTGGAGTTCAAGGACCCGGACCTGGCGGCGTTCTATGAATTCCATGGCCTGAACAGCGAGCCGTGGGACGGCCCGGCCGGCATCGTTGCCTGCGACAGCCGCTATGCGGTGTGTACGCTGGACCGCAACGGTCTGCGTCCGGCGCGCTGGATGCTGACCGCCGACCGCCACTTCCTGGTCGCCTCCGAAGCGGGCGTGTGGGAAGTACCGACCGAGCGCGTGGTGCGCAAGGGCAAGCTCGGCCCGGGCGAGATGATCGCCATCGACCTCAAGCGTGGCGACCTGCTCGACTCCGACGCAGTGGACCGCATCAACCGTGGCCGCGCGCCGTACAAGCAGTGGCTGCAGCAGGGCGTGACCTACCTCCAGACCGAACTGATCGACCCGTCGCTGGTGGAAGAGCCCTTCGACGAAGGCACCCTGCGCAGCTACCACAAGCTGTACCAGCTCAGCAGCGAGGAAGTGGAGCAGGTGCTGCGGCCGCTGGCCGAGACCGAACAGGAAGCCACCGGCTCGATGGGCGACGACACGCCGATGGCGGTGCTGAGCCAGCGCAGCCGTCCGCTGTACGACTACTTCCGCCAGGCCTTCGCGCAGGTCACCAACCCACCCATCGACCCGCTGCGCGAAGACTGCGCGATGTCCCTGTCCACCCAGCTCGGCAGGGAGACCAACATCTTCCATGCCGGCCCGGAGACGGTGAACCACGTCATCCTCAATTCGCCGGTGCTGAGCCAACGCAAGCTGCGCCAGCTGCTGAAGATGGACCAGTACGTGCAGGCCAACCGCCTGCTCGACCTGTCCTACAGTGAAGACGAGGGCCTGCGCGCCGGCATCGAGCGCATCTGCGGCGAGGCCGAGCAGGCCGCACGCGATGGCATGGTGATGCTGCTGCTGTCCGACCGCTACCCGGTGGCCGGGCGGCCGATGGTGCATGCCCTGCTGGCCACCAGCGCCATCCACCACCACCTCTCGCGCCTGGGCCTGCGCTGCGACGTGAACCTCATCGTCGAGACCGGCACCGCGCGCGATCCGCACCACATGGCCTGCCTGCTCGGCTTCGGCGCCACCGCGGTCTATCCGTACCTGGCCTACCAGACCCTGTTCGACCTGGGCCGCCGCGGCATTCTCAAGCTCAGCGAGGGCGGCGAGCAGTCGCAGATCGGCCGCCGCTATCGCAAGGGCGTGTACAAGGGCCTTTCGAAGATCATCTCGAAGATGGGCATCTGTACCGTGGCCAGCTACCGCGGCGCGCAGCTGTTCGAGATTATCGGCCTGGAACCGGAAGTCGTGGACCTGTGCTTCCCCGATACCGCTTCGCGCATCGGGGGTGCCGGCTTCGCCCGCCTGGATGCCGATGCACGCGAACTGTGCGCGCAGGCATGGGATGCGCAGCAGGGCGTCGATGTCGGCGGCCTGCTGAAGTACGTGCACGGCGGCGAATACCACATGTACAACCCGGATGTGGTGACCACCCTGCAGCGCGCAGCGCGCAGCGGCGATGCGCGTGCGTGGCAGCAGTACTGCGATGCGGTGCACGCACGACCACCGTCGGCACTACGCGACCTGCTGGAGCTGGTGCCGGCGGCCCTGCCGGTACCGCTGGACGAGGTGGCTCCGGCCAGCGCACTGTTCCCGCGCTTCGATACCGCAGCGATCAGCCTCGGTGCGCTTTCGCCCGAGGCGCATGAGGCACTGGCGATTGCCATGAACCGCCTCGGTGGCCGCAGCAATTCCGGCGAAGGTGGCGAAGACCCGGCGCGCTATGGCACCGACAAGCGCAGCAAGATCAAGCAGGTAGCCTCGGGCCGCTTCGGCGTTACCGCCGAATATCTGGTCAACGCTGAAGTCCTGCAGATCAAGGTCGCGCAGGGTGCCAAGCCGGGCGAAGGCGGCCAGCTGCCTGGCCACAAGGTCAACGAGCTGATCGCACGCCTGCGCTATGCGCGTCCCGGGATCGGCCTGATCTCGCCGCCGCCGCACCACGATATCTATTCGATCGAAGACCTGGCGCAGCTGATCTACGACCTCAAGCAGGTCAACCCGACCGCGCTGGTGTCGGTGAAGCTGGTCAGCCATGCCGGCGTTGGCACGATTGCTGCGGGCGTGGTCAAGGCCGGTGCGGACCTGATCACCATCTCCGGCCATGACGGCGGCACCGGTGCTTCGCCGGTCAGCTCGATCCGCTATGCCGGCGTACCGTGGGAGCTGGGCATTGCCGAAGCGCACCAGGCGCTGCTGGCCAACGACCTGCGCGGGCGCACCCTGCTGCAGACCGATGGTGGCCTGAAGACCGGGCTGGACGTGGTCAAGGCGGCGCTGCTGGGTGCCGACAGTTTCGGCTTCGGCACCGCGCCGATGATCGTGCTGGGCTGCAAGTACCTGCGCATCTGCCACCTCAACAACTGCGCCACCGGCGTGGCCACCCAGGACGAGCGCCTGCGCGAGAACCACTTCACCGGCCAGCCCGAGCGCGTGGAGAACTTCTTCCGCCTGTTGGCCGAGGAAGTGCGTGGCTGGCTGTCCTACCTGGGCGCGCGTTCGCTGGAAGAGATCGTCGGCCGCACCGACCTGCTGCGGCAGATCGAGGCCGCGCCACGCGACGGCGTGCGCGTGGACCTGTCGCGCCTGCTGGCCGATGCCCGTTACGAAGGCAGTCACTGCGCCGCGCAGCGCCTGTACGAATCGCCGGACAGCCTGGCCACGCAGATGGATGGCCTGCTGGCGGCGGCCATCGAGCACAAGCGTGGTGGCGAGCATCGCTTCCTGATCCACAACACCGACCGCAGCATCGGCACCCGCCTGGCCGGCGCGGTGGCACGCGCGCATGGCAACCAGGGCATGGCCGAATCGCCGCTGGAACTGCGCTTCCGCGGTAGTGCCGGGCAAAGCTTCGGCGCGTTCAACGTTGGCGGCCTGCACCTGGAAGTGGAAGGCGAAGCCAATGACTACGTGGGCAAGGGCATGGCCGGCGGCCGCCTGGTGGTACGCCCGCCGCGTGGTGCGCGCTTCGAGGCACGCAGTACCGCCATCATCGGCAACACCTGCCTGTACGGCGCCACCGGTGGCGAGCTGTTCGCTGCCGGTCGTGCCGGCGAGCGCTTCGCCGTGCGCAATTCCGGCGCGCTGGCGGTGGTCGAAGGTGCCGGTGACCACTGCTGCGAATACATGACCGACGGCGTGGTGCTGGTGCTGGGCAAGGTCGGCCTGAACTTCGGCGCCGGCTTCACCGGTGGCCTGGCCTACGTGCTGGACGTGGACCGCGATTTCGTCGACCGCTACAACCACGAGCTGATCGACATCCATCGCGTATCCGCCGAAGGCTTCGAGAACTACCGCCAGCACCTGCACCGCCTGATCGGCCGCCACCGCGAACTGACCGGCAGTATCTGGGCGCAGCAGATCCTGGACGAGTTCCGCGATTACATCGGCAAGTTCTGGCTGGTCAAACCCAAGGCCGCCAGCATCGAGTCGCTGACCGAGACCCTGCGACGCGCCGCGTGATGTTTTCCGGTAGTGCCGGCCGCTGGCCGGCAACGTTCCCCCTCGCATTCCAGAGCCCGCCATGAGCCGCAAGCACGCCTTCCAGTTCCTCGACCTGCCCCGCACCATGCCGCAGCGCATTCCGGTGGAACTGCGCACGTCCGGCGACTGGGGCGAGCTGTACGGAAAATTCGGCAAGGAGGACGCGCAGTACCAGGCCGGCCGCTGCCTGGACTGTGGCAACCCGTACTGCAGCTGGAAGTGCCCGGTGCACAACGCGATTCCGCAGTGGCTGCAGCTGGTGCAGGAGAACCGCATCCACGAAGCGGCCACCCTGTGCCACAGCACCAACCCGCTGCCGGAGGTGTGCGGCCGGGTGTGCCCGCAGGACCGCCTGTGCGAAGGCAGTTGCACGCTGGAAGAGTTCGGCGCGGTGACCATCGGCGCGGTGGAGAAGTACATCGTCGATACCGCACTGGCAACCGGCTGGCGGCCGGACATGGCGGCCGTGCAGCCCACCGGCCACACCGTCGCCATCATCGGCGCCGGTCCCGCAGGGCTGGCGTGCGCTGACCGGCTCGCGCATGCCGGCATCACCGCCGTCGTCTACGACCGTTATGAGCAGGTGGGTGGGCTGCTGCAGTTCGGCATTCCCAGTTTCAAGCTGGACAAGGATGTGATCCGCCGCCGCCGCGACGTGCTCGAAGGGATGGGCGTGCAGTTCCGCCTGGGCGTGGAGATCGGCCGCGATGTCAGCCTGCAGCAGTTGCTGGATACCCACGATGCGGTGTTCCTCGGCACCGGCGCCTACCGCTACACCGACGGTGGCCTGGACGGCCAGGACCTGAAGGGCGTGCTGCCGGCACTGCCGTTCCTGGTGCAGAACAGCCGCATCGTCGGCGGCGATGATCCGAAGGGCCGGCCGATCGCCGGCTGGGAAGACACCATCGCCCTGCCCGACCTCAACGGCAAGCGCGTGGTGGTGCTCGGTGGTGGTGATACCGGCATGGACTGCGTGCGCAGCGCGGTGCGGCTGGGTGCGGCCAAGGTCACCTGCGCCTACCGCCGCGATGAAGCCAACATGCCCGGCAGCGCGCGCGAAGTGGCCAATGCACGCGAAGAGGGCGTGCGTTTCCTGTTCAACCGCCAGCCGCTGTCGATCGAAGCCGGCGCCGATGACGAGGTGATCGGCGTGACCGTAGTCGAAACCCGGCTGGGCGAACCCGATGCCAACGGCCGCCAGAACGCGGTGCCGATCGAAGGCAGCGAATCGCTGCTGGAGGCCGACGTGGTGATCATCGCCTTCGGCTTCTCGCCGACCGTGCCCACCTGGCTGGCCGAGCACGGCGTGGAGGGCCAGACCAACGGCCGCATCGTGGCCGGCGGCAAGGACCGGCTGCCGTTCCAGACCTCCCATCCTCGCCTGTTCGCCGGCGGTGATGCGGTGCGCGGTGCCGACCTGGTAGTGACCGCAGTGGCGGAAGGCCGCGACGCCGCCGCCAGCATCGTCCGGCTACTGGCGCACTGAGACCGGCGCCAGCAGCATCGCCAGCAGTGCGCGCAGTTCATGCGGCTCCACCGGCTTGGCCAGGAAGTGCTGGATGCCGGCGTCCCGGCAGGCCTCGCGGGTACGTTCCAGCACGCTGGCGGTGAGCGCGATGATCGGTACCTGCGCGCGGTGTTGGCAGGTGTCGGCACGGATCGCCCGTGCCAGCGCGAAGCCATCCATGCCCGGCATGTGGCAGTCGGTGATGACCAGTTCGAACGGCTGCGACTGCCAGGCCTCAAGGGCTTGAGCGCCATCGGCGCAGGCATGCACCTGCAGCCCCAGGTCGTGCAGGCGCTGCTCCAGCAGATACAGGTTGGTGGGATGGTCTTCAGCCACCAGCACCCGTGCCGGCGGCAGCGGAGGTTCCTCGTCGATTGCAGGTGATGCTGCGCCCGCAGGCAGCTCGCAGGTGCCCAGGTCCAGCTCCAACCACACCGTGGTGCCCTCGCCGGCCGTGCTGCGCAGCTGCAGCGCTCCGCCCATCGACGCTGCCAGCTCACGGCAGATCGCCAGGCCCAGTCCACTGCCACCGAAGCGGCGTGTGGTCGAGGTCTCGGCCTGGGTGTAGGCCGCGAACACCGCCTGCTGCCGTTCCTCACTGATGCCCACGCCGCTGTCGCTCACCTGCAGGCGTAGCCGCTGCCCCTGTGCGTGCTGCTGCAGCACCTGCACCTGCAGTTCCACCCCGCCCTGCAGGGTGAACTTGAGCGCATTGCCGACCAGGTTGAACAGGATCTGGCGCAGGCGCAGGCCGTCGGCCAGCGATCCGGCCTGCAGTGCCGGGTCGAGATGGATCTGCAGGTACAGCCCACGGCTGGCAGCGACCGGCAGCAGCAGCTGCTGCACCGACCGCAGCAGCGCCGGCAGGTCAGTGGGCCGCAGTTGCAGTGGCACCGGCTGCAGGCGCTGGCTGTGCAGCACATCGTCGAGGATCTGCCGCAACATCCGCGCCGCATCACCAACGGTCGCCAGCACCTGCTGCTGGCGACGGTCCAGATCGCTGCCGGCCAATCGTTCGAGCATGCCCAGCAGCGTGCTCATCGGCGTGCGGATCTCGTGGCTCATGGTTGCCAGGAAGTGGGTCTTGGCCACTGCCGCCTGCTCGGCCTCACGCCGTGCGTCTGCAAGCGCCTGGGTACGTGAGTGCACTTCGGTGACATCCATCCAGTAGCCGCTCCACTCGACGTTGCTGTCGTCGCACGCCAGTGTTCGGCCTTGCGAATGCACCCAGCGCCAGCCCTGCGGCGAGCGCGTACGGAAGGTGACATCGATCGGTGCACGGGCCAATGCGGCCGCTTCGATACAGTCCATCACCCGATTGCGGTCATCCGGATGCACCGCCGCCAGCAGCCGCGGGTGATCGAGCCGCGCAGTTTCCACGCTCATCCCGAACAGCGACTGCACATCGCCGGCGATCTGCGGAAAACTGTACTGGCCGGTGGCGGTGCGACGTGCCTGGTAGACCACCGCCGGCAGGTTCGCAGTGACTTCCTGCAGGCGCTGCGCGACCACGCGACGCCTTGCGCTTTCACGGTGCACCCGCCAATAGCCGAAGGCATAGACCAGTGTGAGCCCCATCAGGATCAGCGAAGCGGGTACCAGCCAACGCAGGGGGGATGACGACGGCAGGTTGCGTGGCTGATACGGCAACCATAGCGTGCGGATGGCGCTGCGTTGCGCGTCTGTCAGCTGCGACACGGCGCGCTCGAAGCCAGGGATGACGCCGGCACAGGCGGGTGTGGTGGCGAGCACCAGTGCATCGTCGAATCCGGCGGGCGCGGCAATCACCAGCAGATCCCCCTGGTAGCGGCGCAGCGCGGCCTCGACCTCACCGAGGTTGGCGATCACCGCATCGACCAGACCGGTGCCCAGCAGCGAAAGCGCGTCATCCAGCGGTGCCGGCGGCAGCAGCTGTGCGCCCGGTGCCTGCTCGGCCAGCAACACCGTCAACGGCAACCGGTCGGGACTGGCCACCGCGCGGTCGCGCAGGCCGTCCAGCCCCAACAGCGGCGGCGCGTCAGCGCGGCGCACGATCACCTGCGGCAACTGCAGGTACGGTGCGCTGGCCACCCAGCCGGCAGGCAGCTGCGAGCGTGGCCAGCCCAGCAGCGCCTGGGTGGCGGGCGGCAACACGCCTTCGGCGACCGCCGTGGCAGGCAGCGGCTGCGCCTGCAGCGGCAGTTGTTCACCCAGCAGGTTCAGGTATGTCGCGCTGAGCCCATCCGGCTGCCCCTCGACGGCAGACGACACCGGCGCCCGATCAGCGGGCCAGGCAATGCGCAGCGGAGTCTCACAGCCACCGGCAGACGCGGCTGCGGGCAACATCAGGCAGGCCATGACAGCAACAGCTGCAGGGAGGCCAGCGGCGTTCACGATGGGCGTCCTCATCTCGCAGGCGGAAGAAACGGCCGCGCAGCGGTACCGCTGCCTGACACGCTATCGACGTGCGGACGGGCGGCAATGAAGAAAGTTGCAAAAGCCTCCAGAAAAGCAAATAGCGACATACACTGCCGCCTTCACCCGTACCTGCGGAGCTCTCGATGCGTATCGGCTTGGCTGCCAACCGTCTTCACCACCACGACGTGCGCGCCGCCCTGTTCCGTTGGCTGCGTGCCAGCGAGCCCGGTCTGCGCGAACTCGGTGTATCGCTGCACGCGGTCGGGCGCACCCATGATGCGATCGAACGGCATGGCTTCCTGGCCGGATACGACGGCCTGCACCGTTATCCCTATGGCCGCGAAGGTGGGTTGATGAAACTGGTTGCCGAGGTGGTCGGCATGGGCCCGGAGCGGACCCTGGATGGCGCGATCTATCTGATCGATCCGGTCGATCCCTCCTCGGTGTTCCCGGAAGCGACCGCGCTGAAGCGACAGTGCGTGATCCACGGCAAGCCGTTCATTTCGACCGTGGCGACGGCGCGCGACTGGGTCGAGGTCGAACGTATCCACGCCGGCCTGGCCGCCGACGGCGGCGCCGACGACCTGCATGCGTTCGAACAGCAGACGCTGGCCCTGATCGCGCACGATGCGATGAAGCCGGCGATGCTGGCCTTCGCCGATGAGCACTTCGATGTGCTGGCCCGGTTCGGTGAGCGCGTAGCGACCGGTACCACCGGCCAGCGCTTGAATGAGCTGGCCTGGAGCCGCGGTTGGCCCAGCGACACACCGTGGGTGACGCGCTACCAGAGCGGCCCGATGGGTGGCGACGCGCAGATTGCCGACCGGGTGCTGGAGGGGCGCTGCCAGCGCGCGATCTTCTTCGAGGATCCGCATGTGGCGCGCCAGCACGAGGCGGACATCCAGCTGCTGGAACGCGCGGTGACGACGGTGACCGATCAGGCGGTGTGTATTACGGCGCCACGGGTGGCGGCGCGGTGGGCGACCGCGGCGGCGTTGCGGGCGGGCTGAGGGATTCGGCCAACGGCTGAGCCCCTCGTGGTGGGTTGGGCCTGCGCGGTCATGAGGTTGGCCGGGATGGGTGGAATTACGGGGGACGCCGTAGACCCATCCATGGGGGCTTGGCCACGGCATCCATGCCGCGGACACCCCCGCAATCCCACCCATCCCGTCCTTCGACAGATTCCGGTGTGCCCACCACGGAAGAAAGAAAAGAAGAGCAAAAGCGGGTCGCGCGCTGTGCGCGCTCTTCTGTAGAGCCGAGCCATGCTCGGCTGCTCTTCGACGTGATGACTGGAACCCTGCGCTACGCGCGTCAGCCAAACATGCGCTCTGCTCTTGCGTTCTATGCCGAGGGATCTTCTATCCAGGCTCCGTACGAAAAGTCCTGTGAGAGCGCCGATGCACCGCCAAGTTCAGCGCGCGAGCCTGTTGATGTGGAAGTCACACCCTTGCGCCTGGCCCCAGAATGTAATGGCGACAACCCCCGCCATCACCACGGCCCCGCCATAGGTGGTAGACAACATCAGTATCGAGAGGCGTTTGTTCTCAAACCTGAAAACCCGCCGGTACATCTCGAACATGCCCTCGAAGGTATTCATGTTGATTCCGTTCTTTTTGCAGTAAGCGTTTGCAGAAAGTACGGCGGTTAACCCCGCAATCACGCAGAGTGCAAAGCCGGCGATCCTGATGATTTGAAGCAACTCGCACATAACCTCTCCCGGAACGTCGGTACCGCGCACGCTCGGATGCGGGCCAGTGTCTATTGTGAAGCCCCTTCTGTTGAAGGGGCGCGCCGAAGGCGGGGGTAGAGGAAGAATGCGTGGGCAACGGCTGTAGCGCCCGCGCGCTATAGCAGTTGCCGCAGCATCGCCTTCAGTCGGCGGCCTTCCAGCTGGAAGTAATCGCGCTGTTCGCGCCAAGCGGGGAAGCGTTGTTCCACTTCGTGCCAGAACGCAGGCGAGTGGTTGGCCTGGATCAGGTGGCAGAGCTCGTGCACCAGCACGTACTCGAACGCTTCCGAACGACCGAGCACCAGGGCCAGGTCCAATGCCATGCTGCCATCGGGGGCCAGTGAGCCCCATTGCGAGGACATCACCTTCAGGCGCAGGCGGCTGGGTGCGCGTGGGAGGGAAGGAAGGTACTTCGGCAGCCAGCGGCCGACATCGGCGCGGGTCTGTGCTTCGTAGAACTCGCGCAGCAGGCGCCGCAGGGTCGCATCGCCGCCACGGCTCGGCCATTGCACGCATGCGCCGTGGTCGTCGATCTCCAGCCGTGCGTAGCGACCTTCCTGCCAACGCAGCGGCAACAGTTCGCCGCGCAGTGGCAGCACGCCGGCTTCGCCCGGCTGCAGGGGTGCCGGCAGTCCCTGGCCCTGGTACTGGCGCAGCTGCAGCGCCAGCCAGTCGCGGTGCTGTTCCAGGAAGCGCTCGCCCATCACCAGGCTTGCGCGCGGCGGCAGGGTCAACCGTGCGCCGCGCTCGTCCACGCTCAGCTTGATCCGGCGCGCACGCGGATCGCGCACGCGCAGGACCTCGATCTCGGCATCCTCCAGGCGCAGGCGAACGGTGTCGCGCTGTACGGTGGCGGGCGGGGTCGGGCTGATCAGGCGGCGCAGCAGACGGCTCATGCGACCAGCATAGCGCTGCTTCGGGCCGCCGGATGACCGGCGGCCGTCGGGCTGCCTGTTCAGTCAGCCTTGCTGAGCTTGAAGGCTTCTTCCAGCAACAGGAACAGGCGGCGGATCTCGGCGCTCTGCAGGGCGAAGCGGGCATCGAACTCGGCACGGCGACCGTCTTCGTCGGCATGCTCCAGCTGGTCCAGGGCGCCGTCGAGGAACTTCAGCTTGCGCACGATCAGGTCGTCGCCGATGACGAAGGACAGGTTGTCCTCGAAGATCAGCGCCAGCTTGGTCACCTGCTTGCCGGCGTCCAGGTGCTTGTCGATCTCGTCGCAGCGCAGTTCCTGGTGCTGGCACTTGACCACCGCGCCACCCTCGACCGGGTCCTTCATCTCGCACTCTTCGCCCAGGATCAGCCCAGTCGGCAGCGGCTCGCCGGCGATCCAGCCGGTCAGGATCGAGCGCGGCGCGACTTCGGCGTTCAGCGGCATCGCCGGGAAGCTGCCGAGCAGGCCGCGGATGTCGGACATGAAGTACTCGCCCGTCTTGCGGCTGGAGGTATCGACCGCGACGTAGCCGTGCTGCATGTCGATGAAGGCGTCGTTGCGCGAGGACTTCACGAAGGCGCGCGGCAGCAGTTCATGCAGCAGGTCGTCCTTCATGCGCTTGCGCTCGCGGCCACCCGGGCGGCGGCCTTCCTTCTCTTCGATCTCCTCCAGCTTGCGCTCGAGCAGGTCGTTGACCACCGCCGCCGGCAGGATCTTGTCCTCGCCGCCCACGGTCAGCCACAGGTGCTCGGCAATGCGGTGGGAGAGCAGTTCCTTCTCCTCGCGGCCGAACGGCGAGATGAAACCGCGCGAATTCATTTCCAGCGCGCCGACCGGCTTCAGCAGGGCGTGCGGCAGCAGGGTGTCGACTTCGGAAAAATCAGTGGTGGTCGGGAAACGGAAGAACGTCAGGTTGCGAAAGAACATGGAATTCCGGTGTCTGAAGTAGAAGGGCGCCCGACCTTAAACGGCAGGCGTCTCGGGGACTGCGTCGGCCAGCCAGGCATCGGCATGCGCCGCGTGCCCGCTACGGCCCAGGGCCTTGAAATCGAACAGCGTGGCATCGGCCAGTTGCGCTGGCCGCACATCAGCCATGGCGCGTGCGATCTGTTCGATACGGCCCGGATGGTCCTGGTCCCACTGCTTGAGCATCAGGCCGACCTGCCGACGCTGCAGGTTTTCCTGGCTGCCACACAGGGTGCAGGGAATGATCGGGAAACGGCGGGCCTGCGCATACTCGGCGATATCGTGCTCGCGCACGTAGGCCAGCGGGCGGATCACCACGTGCTGGCCATCGTCGCTGAGCAGCTTCGGTGGCATGGCAGCCAGTTTGGCATGGTGGAACAGGTTCATGAACAACGTAGCCACCCTGTCGTCGCAATGATGGCCCAGCGCGATCCGGGTGAAGCCATGCGCCTTGGCGTGGTTGTACAGCGCGCCCCGGCGCAGGCGCGAGCACAGTGAACACATCGTGCGGCCTTCCGGGATGACCCGGCTGACCACCGAGTAGGTGTCCTGCTCGATGATCTGATACGGCACACCCAGCGCGGCCAGGTACTCCGGCAGGACATGTTCGGGGAAACCGGGCTGCTTCTGGTCCAGGTTCACCGCAACCAGTTCGAACGGCACCGGCGCCTTTTTCTGCAGCTGCAGCAGCAGGTCCAGCAGGGTGTAGCTGTCCTTGCCGCCGGACAGGCAGACCATGACCTTGTCTCCGGCTTCGATCATACCGAAGTCGGCGATGGCCTGGCCGACCTGGCGACGCAGGCGCTTGCCCAGTCTGTCCAGCCCCGGCCCGGCCACGCGTGGATCACGCGAAGCGCGCTGCGAAGGATCGGGCAGGGAAATCACGGCGGTCATCGGTCCATTCTAACGGCTTGCGGCAGCCCGGGCCCCGTGTCGGGATTTCCCTCTCCCGGCAGTCATCATCGCTGTGTATGCTCGGAGGCTGTGGACACCTACAGCCCCGCCGAGATCGTCGAACACCTCGCCGCCCTGCGCGCCGAGCACCGCCTGCTGGATGAACAGATCACCCGCATGGCCGCCAACGGTGAGGACGAGCTGGAGTCCAAGCGGCTGAAGCGGCGCAAGCTGCAGCTGAAGGACTGCATCACCAAGCTGGAAAGCCTGCAGATTCCCGACGAACCGGCGTAACCGGTGGCCCATCCACGCATGGCGTGGATCTACTGCCGGCGCGCCCCTTCCCGGTAGACCCACGCCACGCGTGGATGCCCCGTAAATCCACACCCGACGTGATGCCCGGTAGATCCACGCCATGCGTGGATGCCCCGTAAATCCACACCCCACGTGATGCCCGGTAGATCCACGCCATGCGTGGATGACCGCCAAGGGTCAGCCCGGCAGCGGCAGATCCGCACGCCAGGCAGCGTCACCGTCCACGCGCAACGCGCAGCGGTGCAACGCCCCGTCACGCGTACAGCGCAGCAGCAGCGGATGGCCGTACCAGTCACCGGCAAGGCCCTGGCGGGCAGCCGGTTCCTCACCGCTGACGCGCACTTCACCGGCCAGCCACAGGGTGTACTGCGCCGGCTGTCCGTCTGTCACCTCGACACACAGGCGTACCGGCGCATCGGCCAGCCGCCCGGGCAGGTTGTCATCCACGCACGCCTCGGCGGCCTGCACCGTACCGACCGCCAGCGCCGCAATGGCGATCAGCACCCGCCAGGCAGGGGCCGTGCGCAGGATCAATCCTGCGTCGCCGGCTCGTCCGGGCGTGCCGCTTCCGGGCTGACCCGTTCGATGGTGTGGCGCAGTTCGCGGCCGAGGATGAACTTGGCATCCTTGGCCCAGGCATCCAGGCGTTCGTCGAACAGCAGCTTGCTGTTCTCGTCCGGCCAGACCAGGCGCAGCTCACGCAGCTTCTGGATGAAGCCACGGAACAGCGACTTGTCGAAGAACTCCGGCGCGGCCGGTGCGTAGAGCAGGCTGAGCCGCTGCGCGGCCTGCTGGCACAGGCTTTCCAGTTCGGCGGCGCCCAGCACGCCCGGGCCGTTCTTCACCAGCACCGAGATGGCGATGTAATAGCGCTCGAAGGCCTGCTGCAGCGAGTGGCCGATGGCCCGCAGGCGGAACACCTCGTCGGTCTGCCCGGTGTTGCGGGCGAGGATGCCGCCGTCGTCTTCGTTGACGTTCTGCAGCAGCCCTTCGCGGACGAACACGTCGATGGTCTGGTCGATGCGCTGCGCGAACTCGTCCTCGGTCCAGGGCAGGAACAGTTCAGCCTGCAGGAACGGGTACACCGTGCGACCCAGCTGCACCAGGCCGGTACGGCTCATGCGGCGGTTGTTCTGGAAGCAGCAGGCCACCCACGACGATGCAGTGAACAGGTGCACCACGTTGTTGCGGAAGTAGCTGAGCAGCACCGCGGTATCGCCACTGACGCTCAGCACGTCGCCCAGCGGATGCTTGATGCGGGTGAGGACGTTGATTTCCTCGGCGTGGGCGATGATCCGCTCCGGCGAATGCGGAGTCACCGTCACCCGGCCCGAATACGGCATTTCCACCAGCAGGGTCTTGCACAGCTCGATCTGCGCGATCAGGTCGGCCTCGCCCATCGCGTGCTTGGGCGTGGACAGCAGGGCCAGCGCCAGCAGGTTGATCGGGTTGACGTCGGCGGCACCGTTGATGCGCACCTGGATGCGCTCGGCCAGGGTGTCGACGGTGGTCGACAGCCACGACGGCTTCTCGTCCTCGGACACCGCTTCGCCGCCCCACTCCGGGGCTTTCTCGGCCAGCACGTCGTTCAACGCGATCGGCTCGCCGAAGTTCACCACTACCTGGCCGTAGTTCTGCTTGAGCACCTTGGGGATGCCCCACAGCAGCGACCAGATCGATTCCTTTTCCTTCGGCCGCCCGGACAGTTCATCCAGGTAGCTGCCGCCTTCCATCAGCTTCTCGTAACCGATGTAGATGGGCTGGAACAGCACCGGCTTGCGCGGCTGGCGCAGGAACGCACGCAGCGTCATCGAGATCATGCCGCCCTTGGGCTGCAGCAGGCGCCCGGTACGCGAGCGGCCACCCTCGACGAAGTACTCCAGCGAGTAGCCTCCGGCCACCAGCTGCGCGACGTACTCACTGAGCACCGCCGAATACAGTGCGTTGCCACGGATCGAACGGCGGATGAAGAACGCGCCGCCCTTGCGCAGCAGCGTGCCGACCACCGGCAGGTTCAGGTTGATGCCGGCCACGATGTGCGGCGGCACGATGCCACGGTCGTACAGCAGGTAGGACAGCAGCAGGTAGTCCATGTGGCTGCGGTGGCTGGGCACGTAGACCACTTCGTGGCCCGGCGCAGCGGCCTTGAACTTGTCCAGGTGGTGCACCAGCACGCCAGCGTAGATGCGGTTCCACACATGGCTGAGCATGAAGCTGGCCGAGCGCACCACCGGGCTGGAATAGTCCGCGGCGATTTCCCAGGCGTAGGCGTGCGCCTTCTTCCAGGCGTCGGCCGGCTTCGAATTGTCCCGCTTGGCCTGTGCGGCGATCGCTTCGCGCACCGGCTCGGCCGCCAGCACCTGGTCCACCAGCAGGCGCCGGGTCGACAGGTCGGGGCCGATCACCGATTCACGGATGCGGCGGAAGTGGGTACGCAGCACGCGCTGCAGCTTGCGTACCGTGCGCTCCGGCTCCAGGCCTTCGTCCACGGTGCTGCGCAGCGAGATCGGCGGGGCGAAGCGGACGATGGTGCTGCGGCCGTTCAGCAGTACTGCCAGCAGGCGGCGGAAGCGGCCGACCAGCGCCCAGTTTTCCGAGAACAGCACGGCGAACCAGCCGCTCTGCTTGTCCGGCGCGCGGCCGACGAAGATCGACACCGGCACCAGATGCACGTCCAGGTCGTCGCGTACGCGATGCGCCTGCAGCACCTTGGCCAGCGAATCGGAATGGGTCTTGGCGCCACGCTGCTCGGGGATCAGCGAGTTGCTGGAGCTGCGCCGCGACAGCGCCAGGTAGGCACGCTTGCGGCCGGTGGGGTCACCGGCCAGCGGCACCAGCGGCGACGGCAGGCCGGCCTGGCGGCAGGCCTTGTCCAGGATCAGCGCGTTGGACAGGCCGTAGTCTTCCAGCACGTACATGACCGGGCGGCCATCGTTGTGCTGGCCCGGGTCTTCCGGCTCGATCTTGAGCGACAGCCACGGCTCGACCAGGCGGCCCAGCAACCGTGCCCACAGCGGGCGGCGGCCGGCCGGACGCGCGTGCGCGGGCGGCGGCACCGGGTTCGGGCCGGTACCGGTCGAGGGGGACGCCGGCACCGTATCGGCGGGCGTCGACGGGGATTCTTCGCCGGGGAACGGCAGCGGGTTCTGTTTCGACATCGGCGCCATTATGGCTTAGGCGGCGGCGTTGCCGCTTCCCCACCCTCGGCAGGGGCTTCAACCGGCGCCGGGGCCGCCGCTGCACGGGCCGCGTCGGCCTTGCGCAGCAGGGCATCGGTATCGGCCAGGGTGCGGGTCAGGTACCAGTGGCCTTCGCGCCGGCTCAGCGGCAACTGCAGGCTCATCTCGCGGCCGGCGAGGTCGTAACGCAGGCGCACCAGCGCATTGTCGCCCTCAACCGACAGCAGTTCGCCGCGCACGCTGCGCAGTGCGTCGTCCACGCCCAGCCCGTAGCTGCCCAGCACCGCCTTGAGGGTGTGGATGAACGGTGCCAGCTGCTGCAGGCTGCCCTCCATGCCCGCGGCCTGCAGGCCGGCCTCGTCGTCGAAGCCGACCTTGCCGGCGGCACCGACCAGCGCGGCGATGGTGCTGCGGGCGCGGGCGCGGTCGCTGATCGGTGCTCCCTGCGCCCACTCGGCGAGGGTCTGGACCAGGGCGACGTAATGGGCCTGCTGGCCCGGCGTGAAGCCCTTCTGGTGACGCAGATACTGCACACCGAAGTTGCCCATCGACTGCGCCGCCTGGCGTACGGCGCTGGCCTGGCCGGCCAGCTGGCGGTCGAAGCTGCGTTGCAGTTCGGCGCTGGCATTGGGCTTGCGCAGTGCGGCCAGCATCGGCAACAACTGGTCACCCAGCGGCAGTTCGGTCAGCGGCCACTGGCTGTGGCCCTCGGTCCAGGCCTGCTGCAGCCGCTGGTACTGGCTCGGCGGTACCGACAGCTTTGCGTAGCCGACCAGATCGTCTTCAGCCAGGCGCAGGGCCATTGCCTGCACCGCTGCCACCGGTTCGGCGGCCGGCTTGGCCGGATCGTCGGCCGATTCGCGGCACGCCGCCACGGCCAGCAGCAGCATGGCTGCCAGCCCCCATCCCCGCGCAGACCTTCCTCGCACCGCCACGCTCATGCACTCGGACTCCCCGGACCGGTCCGCATCTTGCGGCCTGCGACGTGACAGCGGCAAGCCGTGAGGTCACGGTTCCGTCAGCAGAGGGGTCTGATCCCGCTGCCAGCGGCAGGGGGCTCTGGCTCCGCGCGAAAAAAAAGAGCCCGGATCACGAGGATCACAGACTCTTCAAGCCGGCGCGAGGCCGGTGGACAGTTGTGGCACATGTCCGGTCCGAAGACCGGATGGCGGCGATCCTACGCTGCCGCCCAAGTTAAGGCAACACTTCACGTAATGTCATATAAATCATTGATTTTGTTTGATTACATGTCGCCGCGCAGCGGCCCCATGAAATCTACGGCAGGTTTTACGGCGATTCGGGCACAACGGCTCCACGGGCCGATGCAAAAACGCCATCCCGCGCGGGTCGGGATGGCGTTCGAAGCTGCAGCCTTCGCGGCTGAATCTCAGCGCGCAGCCAGCGCCGACGCGATTTCCTGCTGGATGGCCCGCGCCGCGGCCTGCGGATCGGTGGCCAGGCGGATCGGGCGGCCGACCACGATGGCATCGGCGCCATCGGCGAAGGCCTGGGCCACGCCCACGGTACGCTTCTGGTCATCGCCGACCGGCCCACCGGGGCGGATGCCCGGGCAGACGATCGAGAAACCGGCGCCGGTAGCGGCACGGATCGGGCCGGCTTCCTGGCCCGAGGCGATCACGCCATCGATGCCGGCGGCCTGCGCGGCCTGCGCACGCTCGACCACCACGTCCACCGGCTCGCGGTCGATGCCCATCTGCGCCAGGTCCGAACGGCCCATCGACGTCAGCACGGTCACCGCCAGCAGGCGCATGTCGCTGCTGTTGGCAGCGGCGCAGGCCTCCATCATCGCCGGGTGCCAGCCATGGATGGTGGCGTAGCTGACCGGCCACTGCGACAGCCGCTTGATCACCGCCGCGGCGGTGGCCGGAATGTCGAAGAACTTCAGGTCGACGAACACGCGCTTGTCGCGGCGGGCCAGCTCATCGAGCACCTGGAAGTACTCGCCGGAGGCGAGCAGTTCCATGCCGATCTTGTAGAACGCCACGCTGTCGCCGAGGCGATCGACCCACTCCAGTGCCTGCACGCGGTCAGGCACGTCCAGCGCGAAGATCAGGCGCTCGTCATCGCGCAGCGGCAGCGGTGCGCGGCTCACGGTGCGTAGTCCAGGGCGGCGCGCTTGGCGTCATGGCGGGCCTGGCGCGACTGGCTGTAATCGTTGTTGAACTGCGCCGGCTCGAAGCCGCCGTAGGTCGGGTTCGGCAGCATCCACCAGCGCTCGCCGAACCAGTCGTGATACTGCTGCAGCAGCGCGTCGCGGCCGTCGTTGGTGTTGGCGGTCACTTCGACGAAATCGCCCAGCTGGTCGCCGAACTGCATCAGCACGCGGTACTTCTGCCCGGCCAGGCGGCGGCGGCAGTTCTTCTCGCTGCCGGCCTGCTCGCAGCCTTCAACCACGGTGCCCAGGCCCAGGAACACGCTGTCATCGGCCACCGGCAAGCCCTGCTCGCGCAGGTTGGCCAGGGTCGCGTCCTTCAGGTGCACGGCGCGGTTGGAGATGTACAGCAGGGTCACGCCCTTGGCGTTGGCGGCCTTGGCGAAATCAACCACGCCCGGGATCGCCTTGGCCTTCTTTTCGGCCACCCACTGGTCCCAGGTCAGTTCGTCGTATTCCTTGCCGTCGCGGACCAGACGCGCCTGGTAGGGCGAGTTGTCCAGCACGGTCTCATCCACGTCCAGCACCACGGCCGGCTTCAGGCCCTTGGCATCGTTGCCGCGCTCTTCCGGTACCAGCGCGTCCCAATGGGCTTCCTTCAGCGCAACGTCGAGATGATCGGCGGCGGCACGGTAGGTCTGCTCGGTGATCGCCTTGTACTCCTGCGCACGCTGCATCCACAGCACTGCGTTGAGGTTGTCGTTGGCGGTTGCATCGGGCGTGCCTTCAGCCTTGGCAGCGGCGGCCGGAGCCTCCGGCGCAGCGGCTTCGGCGGCAGGCGCATCCACGCGCTTGCAGGCGGACAGGCCCAGCACCGCGGTGGCGAGCAGGGTCAGGGACAGGGAAACGGGACGACGCATGGATTCACCGGCAATCAGATATACCGGCCCATTTTACCGGCAAAGGCGGCCCTGGGACGGCTATGCTTGGTGGTTGACCCGTTGTCCCTGCGAAGGCCGCCATGACCGATTCCGCCCAGACCCCCGACGTTCCCCTGCTCGACGCCG
The DNA here is from genome assembly GCF_004684085.1 of Stenotrophomonas maltophilia. Lineage (GTDB taxonomy): Bacteria > Pseudomonadota > Gammaproteobacteria > Xanthomonadales > Xanthomonadaceae > Stenotrophomonas > Stenotrophomonas maltophilia_AS. The sequence goes on along the minus strand of NZ_SRHZ01000002.1, from coordinate 14,477 downwards.
TGCAGGCCCGCCTGCTGGGCTGCCTGGTGGAGAAGGAAGCGACCACTCCGGACACCTACCCGCTGACGGTCAATGCCGCGCAGTCGGCCGCCAACCAGAAGACCGCCCGCGAGCCGGTGATGAACGTCGATGCCGGCAGCGTGCAGCACGCGCTGCGCCAGCTGGAAACGCTGGGGCTGGCCCGCCAGCACTTCTCCTCGCGCGCCGACCGCTACGAGCACCGCCTGCAGAGCGCGCTGGACCTGACCCGGCAGCAGACCGTGCTGCTGGCCCTGCTACTGCTGCGTGGGCCGCAGACCCTGGGCGAACTGATCACGCGCAGCGAGCGCCTGCACCGCTTCGCCGACACCGATGAAGCCCGCCACGCCATCGAACGCCTGCAGCAGCGCGCGCTGCTGGTGGTACTGCCGCGCGCCAGCGGCCAGCGCGAAGACCGCTACATGCACCTGCTGTGCGGTGAAGTGGACGGTGCGGCGCTGGCGGCGAAGTTCGCCAGCAGCGGCGGTGGCGGCAGCGATGCGGCCGACCCGGGCCTGGCCGAGCGCGTGGCCCAGCTGGAAGCGGCCGTGGCCGATCTGCAGGCACAGCTGGCCGAACTGCGCGGTTGAGGGGGGCTGCAGGGTGGGTGCCGACCGTTGGTCGGCACTACTGGCTGTCCTGCCGATGCGGTGCCGACCAACGGTCGGCACCCACCACAATCAAACCTCGGCCGCGCCCAGCGTGGCGTACAGGCGGCTCGGCGTGTCAATGCCCGGCAACTGGATCACCCCGCGTTCCTGCATGCCCAGGCCCAGCAGGATCTTGCCGGATACCACGTTGTCCAGATCGGTGATGCCATACAGATCCTGCTGGCCCAGCACTGTGCGCGCGTGATTGAACACCGCGCGTGCCGCCTCACCGGCATAGCCCTGCCCTGCGTGTTCGGTCAGCACCGCATAGCCGATATCCGGGGCCGGCAGGCCATCGCGGCGCACCAGCCCGGCGTTGCCCAGCCACGCCCCATCGGACAAGCGCTCGATGGCATACATGCCGAAGCCATTCAACGCATAGCTGTGCAGCACCCGCAGCGCGATGTATTCCCGCGCCTGCTCCTCGCTGCGCACATTGCGGTCACCGATGAAACGCACGAATCCCGGATCATTCAACAGCGCCAGCATCGGCACCGCATCGCGGTCGGGCTCGATCGCTCGCAGACGCAGGCGTTCACTTTCAATCGGATGCATGGGCAGGCCTCTGGAGACAGCGTCTGATTGTAGGGCCGTGTGCTGGGGTCAGAGCCCTTCCCTTTGGGAAGGAATCCGACCCCGGTCAATCGAACAGGGCCTCGATCGCCGCCAACCCCGCGCTCGCCCGCTCTTTCTTGCGCGCTGCATCTGCCACTGGATCTGCACCATCGCGCTGGATCTCCTCGGCCGGAATCTCCTCGAAGAACCGGCTCGGCTTCAGCCGCACGTGCTCACCGAACTTGCGCGTCAGCTTGCTGTAACTCATCCACAGCTGGATCTTGGCGCGGGTGATGCCCACGTACAGCAGGCGCCGTTCTTCCTGCAGGTTGCCCTCATCCAGGCTGATCTGGTGCGGCAGCACGCCGTCCTCGCAGCCAACGATGAACACGTACGGGAACTCCAGACCCTTGCAGGCGTGCATGGTCATCATCCGCACCTGGTTGCCGCCCTCGTCCTTGTCGCTGCGCGACAGCAGCGCCAGCTGCCCGGCCAGATCGGCGGCGGTGGCACCACGCGGGCCACCTTCGAACCACTGCGCCAGTTCTTCGATGTTGTTGGCGCGTCGCTGGTAGCTGGCTTCTTCCTTGGCCTGCTGGCGCAGTTCGCTCAGCAGCCCCGATTCCTTGGCCACCTTGCGGATCATGTCGCCAGAGGTGATCTGCCGCGTCTGCGCGCGCAGGTCACGCAGGATGTCGGTGAAGCGCGCCAGGCTGTTGGCCGCGCGCGGCGGCAGCTGCTGCAGCGCACCGATGGCTTCGGCCGCCTGTGCCATCGGCATGTCTTTCTCCGAAGCCAGCTCGGCCAGCTTGGCCAGCGTGCCAGCACCGACATCGCGCTTGGGCGACTGCACCGCACGCATGAACGCAGTGTCGTCGTCCGGGTTCACCAGCAACCGCAGCCAGGCCAGCGTGTCCTTCACTTCCTGGCGTTCCAGGAACATGGTGCCGCCAGTCAGGTGGTAGGGAATGCGCAGCAGCTGCATCGCCTTTTCCAGCGGCCGCGACTGGAAGTTGCCGCGGAACAGGATGCAGAAATCGCTCCACGGCACCTTGCGCGACTGCGCCACGAAGGCAATCTCGGCAGCGACCTTCTCCGCCTCGTGCTCACTGTTGCGGCATTCCCATACGCGGATGCGCTCGCCGTCGGCCTGGTCGCTCCACAGCTTCTTCAGGTGCTCATGCGGGTTGTTGGCGATCAGTGCGTTGGCCGCGCGCAATACACGGTTGGAACAGCGGTAGTTCTGCTCCAGCTTGATGATTTCCAGCGCAGGGTAATCGCGACCCATCTGCTGCAGGTTTTCCGGATTGGCGCCACGCCAGGCGTAGATCGACTGGTCGTCGTCGCCCACGCAGGTGAAGTTGCCCTTGTCGCCGGCCAGCTGCTTGAGCAGGCGGTACTGCGCGTCGTTGGTGTCCTGGCACTCGTCCACCAGCAGGTAGCCGATGCGCTCGCGCCAGGCCAGCGCGATCTCCGCATTTTCTTCCAGGATCTGCACCGGCAGACGGATCAGGTCATCGAAGTCGACCGCGTTGAACGCGGTCAGGCGCAGCTGGTAGCGCTCGTAGACGCTGGCCGCTTCCTTCTCGCGGTTGCTGCGCGCAGCGGCCATCGCCTGCTCGGGCGACAGGCCGGCGTTCTTCGCGCGCGACACCAGGTTCTTCATGTCCTCGATGTCGTCGGGCTTGGCCCCGTACATCAGGTCCTTGATCTGCGCGGCAGCATCGTCGGCATCGAAGATCGAGAATCCACGCTTCAGGCCCACGGCCGCGTGCTCGATCTGCAGGAACTTCAGGCCCAGCGCATGGAAGGTGCAGATCGTCACCTCGTCGGCGTCCTGCTCGCGCAGGCGCTTGGCCACACGCTCGCGCATTTCCTTGGCCGACTTGTTGGTGAAGGTGATCGCCGCGATGCGCCGGGCCGGATAGCGGCCGCAGCTGATCAGGTGGGCGATTTTTTCCACGATCACGCGCGTCTTGCCACTGCCGGCGCCGGCGAGCACCAGCAACGGGCCTTCGATGTGCAGGACGGCGGCGGCTTGGGGGGGATTGAGACCGTGCATTGGATGGGGATTGTAGCGGGGCGACGACGGGCGGACCTGACTTGCGCCGCAGCGCGCCGTAAGGTATTGAATCAGCTTCGGAACACAGGAGCGTGGTCCATGTCATCGAGTCTCATCGTCCGGCCGTTCATGGCCGCCCTGCTGGGCGTGCTGGCGGTGCCTTCCATCGGTTCGGCGCAGGCCCCGCGCACCGACGCCTATGAAGCGATCGTGTTGCAGTCGCACGAATTCCTGACCTACCACCCGGACCTGCGCTTCCGTGGGCTCGGCATGGACGCCCGTGAACGCGGCCGCGACGAAGAAGCCCGTACCCAGTTCCGCAATGCCGCGCGCTATGGCGACAAGCTCTCGCAGGCCGCGCTGGCTGACATGTTCTGGAATGGGCAGGGCGGTCCGGCCGACCGCGCCCTGGGCTATGCCTGGATGGACCTGGCGGCCGAGCGTGGCACCGAATGGCTGGTGGTACAGCGCGAGCGCTTCTGGGAGGCATTGTCACCCGAGGAGCGCGAACGGGCCGTGCGCGAGGGCCGCACGCTGTACACCGAGTTCGGCGACCCGGCAGCCAGCCCGCGGCTGGAGCGCGAACTGCGGGCCGGCAGCATGCAGCAGACCGGCAGCCGCGCTGGCTGGAGTGGTGCCATGCGCAGCCAGGGCCGCGGCGATGCCGGGGCGCGTGTGCTGCAGCCGGAGAAGCATCAACTGGCGCGCTATTGGGATCCCGTAGCCTACCGGCAGTGGCAGGACGAGGAGCTGGCCCGGTCCGGACGATGACCCGCATCCCACGTGCGGTCGGCGCCGTCGTGCTGCTGCTGGCGCCCTTCTGCGCCACGGCCAGCCCCTGCGCTCCCAACCCCACAGCATCGATCCCGTCGGCCCTGCTGACCGAAGGGTTCCTGCAGGCCCACCCGGACCTGTACTGGCGCGACCTGGGCCAGCTGTCGTGGCGGCGCGGCAAGCCGGCGCAGGCCCTGGTGCGCTTCCAGCGCGCGAGCCTGTACGCCGACAAGTTCTCGCAATCGATGGTCGCGCGCATGTACCAGGAGGGTGTCGGCACCGGGACCGACCCGGTACTGGCCTACATCTGGATGGACCTGGCCTCCGAACGCGGCTACCGCGACCTGCTGGTGGAGCGCGAGCGGTACTGGCAGCGGTTGGATTCTGCACAGCGCCAGCGGGTGCTGGCCGAAGGCCCGGCGTTGTACGCACAGTATGGCGACAGCGTGGCCAAGCCCCGCATGGAGACCGTTCTGCGGGTCGCCCGCAACAGCATGACCGGCAGCCGTACTGGTTTCGTCAATCCGGGTCTGCGCATGGAGCTGGGCGAGGGCCCGGAGGCCAACCGGTTGATCACCGGTGATGACTACTACCGTGATGCCTTCTGGGAACCGGCCGCCTACTGGTGCCTGCAGGACCAGATCTGGCAGAACGCCCCACCGACACCCAGCGTCGAGATCGGCACCCTGCGACAGATCCGCGACGACGCGCCGGGTGGCGACTAGAATTGGCCGATGGCCAAGCTCTATTTCTACTATTCGGCGATGAACGCCGGCAAGACCACTACCCTGCTGCAGAGCGCGCACAACTACCGCGAGCGCGGCATGCGGGTTGCGATCCTGACCCCGCGCCTGGATGATCGTGCCGGTGCCGGCGTGGTTGCCTCGCGCATCGGCCTGCGAGCGGACGGCATGGCCTTCGACCGCGATACCGACCTGCAGCGCTGGGTGGAGCAGGATCTGGCGACGAATGGTCCGATAGGCTGCGTGCTGGTGGACGAGGCGCAGTTCCTCACCCGCGCCCAGGTCTGGCAGCTCAGCGAAGTCGTGGATCAGCTGCGCATTCCGGTGCTCTGCTACGGCCTGCGTACCGACTTCCGCGGCGAGCTGTTCGAAGGCAGCCAGTACCTGCTGGCCTGGGCCGACGAGATGCAGGAGATCAAGACCATCTGCCACAGCGGCAAGAAGGCGACGATGACCGTGCGCGTGGACGAGCACGGGCATGCCGTACAGGACGGCCCGCAGGTGGAGATCGGTGGCAACGACCGCTACGTGTCGGTCAGCCGTGCCGAGTTCAAGAAGATCACCCGCGGTGAAGGGCGGATCGATCCGGCGCAGGCGCCCCTGCCGCTGTAAGGGGTGTTCGGCAGGGCTTGCAGCCCTGCACCTGCTCAACGCGACGGCAACGGCCAAAGCCAAAGCGGCATTGCGTGGGACGGCGGGGCGGTGTGGGTGGTCAGGACACGCCGTAAACCCATCCATGGGGGCTCGATGGCGCCATCCATGGCGCCAACGGTCCTGCCCACCCAAACCGCCCCACCTTCGACAGATGCCCGACGGCCAGTAGATCCACGCCATGCGTGGATGAAATCTGTCAGATATCGAATGAAATTCCGGGGTCAGATCCGCTTTCTTTCGGAAAACGGATCTGACCCCAAGAGCAATTCCGACAGATCGCGGAGATCTGTCGAAGGCGGGGCGGGTCCGGTTGCGGGGGCGTGAGCGCCATGGATGGCGCGACCGAGGCTACATGGACGTATTTACGCCGTCCCCCGCAACCGGATCCACCCCGCCTACCCACAGAAAACCAGCTTCTGCTGTTGAGTTTGCCGGCCAGCGGCCGGCACTACCGCAGGTGCAGGGCTGCAAGCCCTGCAAACCCGCACCCCTCTTAGTACAGCGTGCGCTCCGGCGCGCCGGCCGGTGGCGGGGTGTACTGGTACAGCCAGGTCTCGGTCAGGGTTTTGCCGCCACTGCGCAGGAACAGGCGGATGTCGATCTGCTCGGTGCTGCCTTCCGGCGGCACCAGGTCGAACATCGCGCGGTAACCGTTGATCTCGCGTAGCGGGCGCGCCGACACGATCTCGACCCGGCCACGGCTGGTTTCCACCACCGCCTCGACCTCGCCCTTGTCGATCAGCCCGGCCAGTTCGCCGCCTTCGAAGTCCACCGCAAAGCGCCAGCTGAAGTACTCACGCTTCTTGCCCACCACGCCACCCAGGCCGGTGCGGCTGGCAACGCAGTGCGCCAGCGGCGGGCGTGCCGGCGGCTCGGCGCCCCAGTACAGGCGATAGCCGACCAGCAGTTCCTGACCCGGCTGCGGCTTTTCCTTCGGGTTCCAGAACGCCACGATGTTGTCGAAGGTCTCGTCCACGGTGGGAATCTCCACCAGCTGCACCGAACCTTCGCCCCATTCGCCCTTCGGCTCCACCCACAGGCAGGGGCGCTTCTCGTAGAACACGCCGTCATCCTGGTAATGGTCGAAGTTGCGGTCGCGCTGCAGCAGGCCGAAGCCGCGCGGGTTGCGGTCCACGAACATGTTGAAGCGCAGGTTGCGCGGGTTCAGCAGCGGGCGCCAGATCCACTCGCCGGCACCGGTCCACAGCGACAGGCCATCGGTATCGTGGATCTCCGGGCGCCAGTCCCATGCCATGCGGCGGTCGTTCTCGCCCACCTGGTACATGCTGGTGCACGGTGCGATGCCCAGCCGCTCGATCGCCTTGCGCGGGTACAGCGCACTGTCGATATCCATCAGCAGCACGTCGCCATTGGTGATCGCGAAGCGGTAGGCGCCGGCCACGCTGGGCGAATCCAGCAGGCCGTAGACCACGATCGTTTCCGAATCGGCCGACGGCTGTTCCAGGTAATAGGCGATGAAGTCCGGGAATTCCTCCGGCTTGCCCATGCCGGTGTCGATCGCCAGGCCGCGCGCGGACTGGCCGTACTGGCCTTCTTTGCCGACCGCGCGGAAGTAACTGGCGCCGAGGAAGGCGGCGAAATCGCGGTCGGTGTCCTTGCGGGTGTTCAGGCGGAAACCGGCAAAGCCGAGATCGGCCGGCAGCTCGCCGTCCTTGATGCCGCTCTTGCCGTAGTTGAACGCCGCGCCGTCATAGGCCAGCTCCTGCGCCTTGCCGTCAACCACGTCGAACATGCGCACCGGCGAGTGGAAGTACAGGCCCAGGTGGAAGAACTTGGCCTGGAACTTGCCCGGCTGGTCAGCCCACAGCGCGTGGTCCTGGCGGTAGCCGATCGACTGGTACTGGTCCCAGTCCAGGCCTTCCAGGCGGCCCGGCAGCACCCGCTTGTGGCTCTTGTAGGGCGCCTGTGCCAGCGCGCGCGCCTGGCCCTTCAGGGTGGCGAAATCGAACGGCTGCGGCTGGCCGAGGCGGCGCAGGCCCATCTGGCCGCTCTTGCTGGCCGCGCACGCGGGCAGGGACGGCAGGCCGAATGCAGCCAGGGCGAGGGAGGCATTGCGGATGAAGTCGCGTCGTTGCATGCAGGCGCGTCAGGCACAGAGGGAAGGTCGGCCATCATAGGCAGACAAACGTTAACGGGCAGCGGAGACGCGCCCTGCCCGTTCAGCTGCCGCTGGCTGCCTGCCTCAGCGCTGGCAGTGGCTGCACCAGACGCTGGCACGCTGGCCGATGGTGGCGTGCTTCAGCGCGCGGCCACAGTTCGGGCAGGGCAGCCCGTCACGGCCATAGACCAGCAGTTCCTGCTCGAAGTAGCCGGGGGCGCCGTCGGGGCTGATGAAATCGCGCAGGGTGGTGCCGCCGCGGGTGATGGCGTAGCCGAGGATCTCCTTCACCGCGTCGGCCAACCGCTGGTAGCGCCCGCGCGAGATCTTGCCCGCCTCCCGCAAGGGGCTGATGCCGGCCTTGAACAGGCTCTCGGCGGCGTAGATGTTGCCCACCCCCACCACCACCGCCTGGTCCATCAGGAAGGTCTTCACCGGCGCACTGCGGCCACGGCTGCGGGCGAACAGGTAATCACCGTCAAAGGCATCGTCCAGCGGCTCCGGGCCCAACCCCTGCAGCAGCGGGTGGATCTCGCCGGCCGGCTGCCAGAGCAGGCTGCCGAAGCGGCGCGGGTCGTTGAAGCGCAGCAGGCGGCCGTTGTCCAGGCTGATGTCGACGTGGTCGTGGGCACGCACGGGGGTATCACCGGGCAGCACGCGCAGGCTGCCGGACATGCCCAGATGCAGTACCGCGCTGCCGATGGCGGTATCCAGCAGCAGGTACTTGGCGCGGCGGCGGATGTCCTCGATGCGCTGCCCCGGCAGCAGCTCGGCCACTTCCGGTGGAATCGGCCAGCGCAGGTCGGCGCGGCGCAGGATCACGCCGTGCACGCGGCGGCCCTGCAGATGCGGCGCCAGGCCGCGGCGGGTGGTTTCGACTTCGGGCAGTTCAGGCATGGGCCGATTCTACGCCCGCGCCACATGCGAGCCGTCACCGGCCGGTCTCCCGTCCGCGCCCTGTGCTCGCCGGGCATGGCCCGGCGCTACCGGTGATCGCGAACCGGCCGATTCAACGCGGTGGCGCCGCCAGTTCGCGGGCATCCAGGAACCCATCACCGTTGGCATCCTGCTTGTGGAAGCGCTGCACGATCACCTGCCGCTGCTGCTCGCGGCTGATCGCCCTGCCCTTGCCGCCGGGCAGCTCGTCGGCGCTCAGCACACCATCGCCATTGCGGTCCATGCGGTCGAAGGCATACAGCATCCACTGCACGTACTCGGATTCACTGACCCGGCCGTCGCCATCGCTGTCCATGCGCTGCAGGTAGCTGGCCGTGTCGGTGACCTGGGCCCATGCAGCAGCGGGCAGAAGCAGCGCCAGCAGGACGCAACGCCCTGCCCTCACGCGCCCACCAGGCTGTAGCCCTTCAGGCGCGCGGCATACGCCTGCAGCGCGGCGATACCACTTTCCTCGGCTTCGCGGCACCAGGCCTGCAGCTGGTGCAGGCGTTCGGCGGCATCGTGGCCGCGGGCCTCGAGCAGCGCCGCCAGCCGCGCGCGGTACTCCACCAGGGTGCGGATGCGCGGGCGCTGCGCCACCCATTCACTCAGCTGGGCGCGGCTATCGGGCTTCAACCAGCGACCGTCGTTGACCAGGCCACGGCGCAGCCGACGCGGCAGCAGGCGGCGCAGCTTGGCCCCGGCGTGCGCGGCTTCCTCGCGCAGGGCCGGCATGAATACGTTGCGCTGGTAGTCGGTCATGGCCTGGAAGCGGTGCGAGAGCAACGCCCTCAGGGTTTCGGCATCGGGCACGACGATGTTCGGCCGCACGTCCATGGCCGGCGCCACCCGCAGCACCTTGGCCAGGCGCAGCGCCTGCAGCAGGCGGATCGCGCTCCAGCCGATGTCGAACTCCCAGCGCCGCATCGCAAAGCGCGCCGAGCTGGGAAAGGCATGGTGGTTGTTGTGCAGCTCTTCGCCACCGATCCAGAACGCCCATGGGGTGAGATTGGTGGAGGTATCGGCCGACTCGTAGTTGCGGTAGCCCCACCAGTGGCCCAGGCCGTTGACCACGCCGGCCGCCCAGAAGGGAATCCAGGCCATCTGGATCGCCCACAGGGCCACGCCGGGCAGGCCAAACAACACGGTATTGATCGCGAACAGCAGCACCGGGCCGAACGTGGCATGCGGGGTATACAGGCGGCGCTCGATCGCATCATCGGGCGTACCACGCCCGTACTGCTCGATGTCCGCGCGCATGCCACGCGCTTCGCGGTACAGCTCCACGCCATGCCAGAACACCTTGCCGATGCCGCGGGTGACCGGGCTGTGCGGGTCGTCCTCGGTCTCCACCTTGGCGTGGTGCTTGCGGTGGATCGCCACCCATTCGCGGGTGATCATCGAGGTGGTCAGCCACAGCCAGAAGCGGAACACGTGGGCTAGCGCCGGGTGGAAATCGACCCCGCGATGGGCCTGGCTGCGGTGCAGGTACAGGGTCACCGAGAAAATGGTGATCTGGGTGAAGACCAGCAGTACGACCAGCATGGCCCACCAGCCCAGGCCGAGCACACCACCGGTCAACAGGGACATCAGGGCATCTGGCATGACGGCTCTCCGGATCGACGCGGGGATGGCAGACATCATGGGCGCTTGCGTTGCAAACTGCATCCCTGCGGCGGTGCCTCGCATCGCCATCCGTGGCACCGTTCACAGTTGGGGACCTGAGTTGTCGAGCCTTGATCCACGTGCCAGCGCCATGACCACCGCCCCGCCCGTCGCGGAGCTGCCCGCCTTGATCGAACTGGACCACGCCACCGTGGTGCGCGGCCAGGTGAAGGTGCTGCACGGGCTCAGCCTGCGCATCGCGCAGGGCCAGCACACTGCCCTGCTCGGCCCCAACGGCTGCGGCAAATCGACCTTCATCAAGCTGGTCACCCGCGAGCTGTATCCGCTGGCGCAGGGCGACGGCTCCGTGGCGGTAAGGGTGCTGGGCCAAAACCGCTGGCAGGTGGCTCGGCTGCGCTCGCAGCTGGGCATCGTCACCGGCGACCTCAGCAGCAACCTGGCCGACATGCCGGGGCTGACCGTGGAGCAGGCGGTGCTGTCCGGCTTCTTTGCCAGCTACGTGGTGCCGGCCTTCCGCGAAGTGACCACCGACATGCGCGCACGCGTCGGCGAGACGCTGGCGATGACCGGCGCCCTGTCACTGCGCGAACGCGCCTATGCCGAGCTGTCGGCCGGCGAGACCCGCCGCGTGCTGATCGCGCGCGCGCTGGTCAATCGGCCACAGGCACTGCTGCTGGACGAGCCCTCCACCGGCCTTGACCTGGTCGCCCGCGAGCAGCTGGTGGCGACCATGCGGGTACTGGCCCAGCAGGGCATCACCCTGGTGCTGGTGACCCACCACATCGAAGAGATCATTCCCGAGATCGAGCGCGTGGTGCTGCTGCGCGACGGCCGCGTACTGGCCGATGGCACCCGCGCAGAGCTGCTGCGCAACGAACCGCTGTCGGCCGTGTTCGGCGGCGCGATCACGGTGGTGGAGCAGGAAGGCCGGCTGACCGCATACGCGGGATAGACAGACGCATCGCTTTCCGTAGCCGTCTGTGGAGTCGAGCCATGCTCGCCTGCCGTTCGCCGCGAGCAGAAGCAGCCGAGCATGGCTCGGCCCTACAAGGAGCATTGCAGCGGGCCGGAATCCGGCCCGCTGCACGCAACCTCAGAACCGCAACGCCAGCGCGCGTGATTCGATCGGTGCCATCCGGCTCTGGTCCTGCAGCTGCAGGTCACGCAGCTCGTACGGTGCGCCGAAGCCAGCCGGCAATGCAGCCTGGTCGAACGGCAGCACCAGCTGGCCCGCGCCGGGACCATCGAACCACGCCGCCGCATGCGCCTGTGCGACCGGCTTCAGCTGGCCGTCGCGACCGGTGGCGTACAGCGTGCCACGCGCCTCGTAGCGGCCCACCGCTGCCACCTGCAGCGGCAGCGCCACCTGGCGGCTGGCCGGGTCCGGTGCCGCCTGGCCACTGAAACGGGCGGTCGGCCGTGCCACCGCGAAGGCGACCTTGCCATCGCGCAGCACACCATCGGCCTGTGCGAACACCTGCAGTTCCCACAGCCCCTGCACGCTGCCGACATCGGCCGGGATCCTTACCTGCGCGCGCAGGGCACCATCGCTGGTGCGCAGCAGCCGCTGCGGCCAGCTGCGGCCATCCGGTGCGACCAGCAGGGCTTCGCCGCCCAGGCCGCCACGACGCGATGCCAGCTGCGCGGTGGTGGCGCCGTCCTGCAGCAGGCGCGCCTGCAGCTGCACGTTGCCGCCGGCCAGCACCTGCGCCTGGTTGGCCTGCACTTCCAGCCGCAACGGGCTGTTGGGCTCCAGTACCTGCACCACATAGCGGCCCTGTGCCTGCGCGCTCTGCAGCGTGTATGCACCAACTGCACTGGTAGCGCCGGTACGCAGCATGCTGCTGCCATCGCTCACCGGCATGCCGGCGTCCTGCAGCGCGCGGGCATCGACACTGCGCGCGACGCTGCTGCGACCGGCCGGGTCGCGCACCTGCAGGGCCTTGGCCGGCAGTGCACGCGCGCCCTCGGTCGGGCTCAGCTGGATCACCGCATCAGGTGCCGTCAGTGGCAGGTCCAGGCCGCGCTGCAGCTGCGTGCCATCGACCTGCTGCCAATAGCTGCGGCTGACTGCGGCATACGGCGTGGCCGCCTGCAGCGGTTGTGCCGGGTCCAACGTCCAGGCAAAGGCCAGCGGCGCGTGTTCGCTTTCATCAGACGGCAGCGGCGCGGCAACGAGCGCGGTGGGCACCTGATCGCCCGCGCGGGCAGCCTGCAGCGGCTGCGCGGCCTGCGCTGTGGACAGGGACAGCACCGCCAGCACGGCGCTGGCCAGCAGGGTGGAATGGATCGTCATGGTCATCTCCCTCACTGGGTCAGGTCGTTGCGCAGGATCGTGCCGAGGCCGAAGCACTCACGGCGGCTCTGGTTGTGGCTGAGCGGTTCTGCGCCCTGGGTACGCGCCTTGTCGGTGAACCAGGTGGTGCCGGCCGCCTTCTGGCTGCTGCACTCCAGGAAGCCGTCGGAGCAGGACGACAGCCAGTTCTGGGTGAACTCCAGGCCCACGTTGGCGGCATAGCCACCGCAGTAGCTGTTGCTGTCCCACACCGCCGATTCCACGTCACTGCCGACCACTGCGCGGAACGGCTTGGGCAAGGCCGGGCGACCGGCGGTGCCGTACAGGTTCTGCGCGTTGTAGGTGGCCATGCTCGCCACCTGCTGCTGGCGCACCGCGTCGTTCTTGTAGCCCAGCAGCCAGCCCAGCGAGGTTTCGAAGGTGTTGCCGTTGAGCACCGCGTCGGCCAACGGTGTGCCGGCCGAGGACGGTGCCAGCGCGTTGACCTTGCGCACCGTGCGGATGATCTTCGGATAGCGGCTGTCGTAGGTCGGGTTGGACAGGATCCAGCGCATCACGTTGCCGCCGTTGGAGTGGGTGATCACCACCAGCTGGGTGATGCCACGGCTGTCGATGAAGCCGGTGAGCTGGTTGGCCAGGCAGCCGGCGGCTTCCGGCTTCCACATGTACTGGGTGAAATCGCAGTTGATGACCACATAGTTGCTGCTGTTCGGCAGCCCTTGGCGCACGGTGTCGATGATCGCCGGCTGCCAGTAGTCCTGGGTGGCGTTGGTCTGCGCGCCGGTGCCATGCACGAAGGCCACGCCAACCACGTCGGCGGCCTGTGTCGGCGCGGTTGCCAGCCCGAGGAGCAGGGCCAGGACGGTACTTCCTGTTGCGGTGCTGCGCATCGCTTCTCTCCCTCTGTCAGCGGATCCCCCCGACCCGGCTGGAACTGGACGGCGCCTCGCACTTGCCGTTGTGCCGATGCTCGCGGGGCAGTGGCGTGAAAGTCCGTGCGCTGCGCCCATATTCAGGAGACTGACGTCAAACGATGACGCTTTTCATATCGCGACAATGACCATGCCGGGTCTGGCTGTATGACCGATGGCCACTGCGGTGTCGTATTCGGGCTGCGATCATGGCGCGTTGTTTTCTCTTCCGGAGCCTGTCCATGTCGCTGATTTCCCACCCTGCCCGCCCGCTGCTCGGCCTTGCCGTCGTCGCGGCCCTGGCCGGTTGTGCCGCCACCGCCGCCAAGCCGACCGCCGTCGAAGCCAACATCACCACCAAGGCGGTGGGCTATCTGGACAAGAGCGCGGTACCGGCCAGCCTCGACCTGGTGCCGGCACCGCCGGTGGCCGGTTCGGCCGCCCTCGCCCTGGACGAACAGGTCAGCCGTGAAGCCCGCGCGCTGCGTGGCAGCCCGCGCTTCGCCCAGGCCGGTGTCGATGCGGAACTCGGCTTCCCCGAAGGCGCCAACCACTTCTCCTGCGCCGCTGACATCGACGTCGATGCAGTGAAGACCCCGGCGCTGTACCGACTGCTGGAGCGCAGCCGGATCGACGCCAGCGCCGCCACCAAGGCCGCCAAGAACCACTACCAGCGCCCGCGCCCGTTCATGGTCAACGGTGAACCGACCTGCTCGCCGAAGGACGAAGACGGCCTGCGCAAAAACGGCTCCTACCCGTCCGGCCACACTTCGATCGGCTGGGCCTGGGCCCTGATCCTGTCGGAGATCGCACCGGACCGCGCCGATGCCATCCAGGCGCGTGGCCGCAACTACGGCGAGAGCCGTCTGGTGTGCAACGTGCACTGGCAGAGCGACATCCTCGAAGGCCGCTTCATGGGTGCCGCCGCCGTGGCCCGCCTGCACGACAACGCTGCATTCAACAAGGACCTGCTGGCCGCTCGCAAGGAGATCGCTGCCGCGCGCAAGACCGGCCTGCACTCCAGCCGCGATTGCACCACCGAGAACGCGGTGCTGAAGGTGCGCCCGCAGAGCGCCCTGTAGGCCATCGCCACTGCGCTCGCCGGGCATGGCCCGGCGCTACCGTGTGTGACG
>NZ_SRHZ01000019.1 GCF_004684085.1 Stenotrophomonas maltophilia | reverse complement strand
AGGCGGGGTGGGTCCGGTTGCGGGGGCGTGAGCGCCATGGATGGCGCGACCGAGCCTACAGGGACGTATTTACGGCGCCCCCCGCAACCGGACCCGCCCCGCCAAGCCCAGGAACCCAGCTTCTGCTTCGGCCGTTGCTGTTGCCGTTGCTCGGGCTTCGGCAGGTGCAGGGCGCAGCCCTGCCGACCAACCCACTACTTGCCAGCAGCGATCTGCTTTTCGATGTCGGCGGCCGTCACCGGGCCAAGGAAGCTGTGCGCCAGCTTGCCCTGCGGATCCAGCAGATGCGTCAACGGCAGGCCACGCGGGGTGGCGAAGTCGGCCGGCGGATCGAACGGGTCCACGATCACGATCGGATAGGTCACCGGATGCTTGGTCAGGAACGACTGCATCTCCGGCACTTCGATGTCCTCATAGGCCAGGCCGACCACTTCGATGTTGCTGCGCATCGCGTGCAGCGCCGACAGCTCCGGCATCTCCTTGCGGCACGGTGCACACCAGGTCGCCCAGAAATTCACCACCACCCACTTGCCACGATGCGCGGCCAGATCGTAATCGCTGCCGTCCACCGCCTTCATCTTCAGCGCCGGGAACTCGGCGGTGGTGCGCTCGGCCGGGGTCTCTTCCACCGGCGCCGGCGTAGTCGGCGTCGGCGCCTGTGCTGGCGGCTGGCTGCTGGCGGGCGTCGGTTCCTGCGCGGGCTTGCAGGCGGCCAGCGCCAGCACAAGGGCCAGCGGGAGCAGCAGCGGCAACGGGGGCTTGCGGGTCATGGCGTGTCTCCAGAATCGGTGTAGATGTCGCTGACCTTGCGCTTGAGGCGTTCGCGCAGGGGCAGTCGCAGGTCGTCCAGTGCCGCCAGTGCGGCACGGCCCAGGGTGTCGTCGCGATACGGCAGGTGCTGCTCGGCCACTGGAATGCGCAGTTGGGTGCATTCGTACAGATCGGCCAGGCTGACCTGCTCCAGATCGCGCGCGAGCAGCCACTCGCCGCGCTCATCGCGGCGCAGCAGGCCGATCTCCTGCAGGTTGCAGATGAGGTCCTGCAGCAGCGAGTCGGTCAGCATCGGCTCCAGCCGCAGGATCTCGTCGTCGGCCAGGCCTTTGCCCTTGGCACGGGCATGGTGGAAGCGGCCGAGCAGGCGCAGCAGGCCATAGAACTCGTAGCCCTGCGGCAGGCGCAACTCTACCGGCTGGTAGCGGAAGGCTGCCATCGACGAAGACAACGATGCACCCAACAGCACCGCCACCCAGCACAGGTAGATCCACAGCAGCAGGATCGGCACGAAGGCCACTGTGCCGTAGAGCTTCTGGTAGGACTGGAAGCTGCCCAGGTAGGCGCCGATGCCCCACTTCACCAGTTCCAGGATGACCGCCGCGAGGATCGCACCAGGCACCGCGTGCCGCCATTTCACCGTGTGGTGCGGCACCACGCGGAACATCAGCGTGATGCAGACGAATTCGATCAGGATCGGTGCCAGCCGCAGCGCCAGGTCGGCCAGCCAGCGGCCTTCCTGGGTGCCGAACAGCGGCATCGCGAAGACCCGCGCCGACACCGCCAGCGAGGCCGCAGCCAGCATCGCTCCGAGGGTCAGCACGGTCCAGTAGACCAGGAAGCGGGTCAACTTGGGCCGGGTCGAGCCCACGCGCCAGATCTGGTTGAAGGTTTCTTCAACACTATTGAGGGTGATCAGCAGTGACACCACCAGCGCAATGAAGCCGGCGGCGGTGAGCTGTCCGGCACTGGCCGAGAACTGCCGCAGGTAGCCTTCGGCCGCGCGTGCGGCATTGGGCACGAAGTTGGAGAAGACGTAATCGCTGAGCTGGTCACTCCAGCGGTCGAAGACGGGGAAGGCCGAGAGCACGCCAAACACCACGATGGCCAGCGGCACCAGCGCGAACACCGTGGTGTAGGCCAGCGCCGCCGCTGCCTGGAACAGGCGGTCGTCGAGGAAGCGATGCCACAGGAAGCGGCCGAAGCTGATGGCGCGTGCGCGATCCCGCGCGCGCTCCATCCACAGGTTGAGCGTATCCAAAGGTTCCATCGGCGAAAGGGTACCCGATGCGGAATGTTCGCAGGATAGCCATACTGGTGCTCACACGACGAGGAGAAGCGGTCACGATGGGCGAGATTCTGGTGCTGTACTACAGCCGGGGCGGTTCAGTGGCACGGCTGGCGCGCCAGATCGCGCGGGGCATCGGCGAAGTGCCGGGCATGACTGCGCGCCTGCGCACGGTGCCGCCAGTGGCCGCAGTGACCCAGACCGCGCAGCCGCCGGTGCCCGACGATGGCGCCCCCTACGTGAGCGTGCAGGACCTGGTCGAGTGCCAGGGCCTGCTGCTGGGCAGCCCGACCCGCTTCGGCAACATGGCCGCGCCGGTGAAGCACTTCCTTGATGGGCTGGGCGCCGAATGGGTCAACGGCACCCTGTCCGGCAAGCCGGCCGGCGTGTTCACCTCCACCGCCTCGATGCATGGCGGCCAGGAATCGACCCTGCTGTCGATGCAGGTACCGCTGCTGCACCATGGCTGCGTGATCGTCGGCATCCCATTCACCGAACCGGCGTTGAGCCATACCACCAGTGGCGGCACGCCGTATGGCGCCAGCCATGTGGCCGGCGCGGCCGACGATCCGCAGCCGACCGACGACGAGGCGGTGCTGGCGCGCGCGCTGGGCCGCCGGGTGGCCAACATCGCACAGCGGTTGGCCCGATGAACCGCCCGCCGCGCACGGTCCTGCTGCTGGCCCTGATGGGGCTGGCCGCGCTGTTCGCCGGCTGGTTCATCAATGACAAGCACTGGCTGGCCACCCAGCTGGTGTTCACCGCGCCGCCGCTGGCGCTGGCCGTGGCGCTGCGCCTGGGCTGGCGCAAGGCCGGTTTCTGGGCGTCGGTACTGGCGCTGGGCTGGTTCAGCCACGGCGTGATGAGCGCCTGGAGCCACCCGGAAACGCGCTGGCTGGCCCTGATCGAAACCTTCCTGGCGCTGCTGGTGATCTTCAGTGCCAGCCTGCCCGGGCTGCGTGCCCGCTTCGGCAAGCGACGCTGACGCTGCGGCCGCCGCGCCGTATCATCTGTGTTCCTGGCCCCGCGCCGCTGTACCTGTCCTGGTTTCGCGCATGCACATGATGGAAGAGCTCCTGGTCGTCACCACCGGTGGCACGATCGACAAGATCTATTTCGACGACAAGTCGGACTACCAGATCGGCGACCCTCAGATCGGCATGATCCTGCGCGAGCTGGGCGTGACGTTCCGCTTCAACGTGATTCCGATCCTGCGCAAGGATTCGCTGCACATCAACGATGAGGATCGCGAGCTGATCCGCGCCACCATCGCCGCACAGCCGACCCGCCATGTGCTGGTGACCCATGGCACCGATTCGATGGTGCAGACCGGCCAGGTGCTGGCGACAATTCCGGAAAAGACCATCGTGATGACCGGCGCACTGAGCCCGGCGCGTTTCCGCGGGTCGGATGCCGAGTTCAACATCGGCTGTGCGATCGGTGCGGTGCAGTCGCTGCCGAGCGGCGTGTACATCGCGATGAATGGCCGGATCTTCGATCCGCAGCATGTGCGCAAGAACGTGGCCGCGAACCGCTTCGAGTCGGTTTGAGGAACAGCGTGCCGACCAAGGTCGGCACCTGCCCGAAGAAAAACGCCCCGGCCGGAGCCGGGGCGTGCCCATGGAGAGGGGCTTGGGCTCAGTACTGGGCGTTGAGGGTCAGGCCCGAGAAGGTGCTGTACGCCTTCACCCGTACATGCCAGGTGCCGGCGGCGGGGCTGTTGACGGTGCAGGTTTCAGCGTTGCCGCTCAGGTACGGACGGCAGGTGTACACCGTGTCGGTCGGGGCACTGCCCTGACGCAGGTACAGGTCGGCGTCACCGCTGCCGCCACTGATCGCCACGCGCAGCTGGGTGCTGCCGGCCGGAACGTTGACGGTATAGCTCAGCGAAGCGCCGCTGGCGGCACCCAGGCCGGTCACCGGCACGTTGTTCTGCAGCACGTTGCCACCCGGGTTCGGGCCGCCGCCGTTGATCGCTGCAGCGACCGCCGCGTCGGCGTCGATGATGCCGGCGCCACAGCCACCCGAGCAGGCACCCGGCAGCGGACGCGCGGTGCTCTTGATGATGCTCTCCACCTGCGCCGGGCTCAGCGGGCTCGGGGCCACGGACTGCATCAGCGCAACCACGCCGGCCACGTGCGGTGCCGCCATCGAGGTACCGTTGTACGAAGCGTAGCTGGCGCTGCCCGGAGTGGTGGTGCCGCTGTTGAGGGTGGACAGGATGCCCTGGCCCGGTGCCGAGATATCGATGCCGTTGCCATAGTTGGAGAAGCTGGCACGCGCACCGGCCGAGGTGGTGGCCGCCACCGCGATCACGTTCGGGCAGTTGGCCGGCACCGACGAGGACACGTTGGTGTTGCTGTTGCCGGCGGCGACCACCACAGTGGTGCCACGGCCGACCGCGCCGTTGATCGCGTTCTGGTAGGTGGTCGAGCAGCTGCCACCGCCGCCCAGCGAGAGGTTGATGACCTCGGCCGGATTGGCGTTGGCTGGCACGCCGCTGACGCTGCCGCCGGAGGCCCACACAATCGCGTCGGCGATGTCGGAGGTGTAGCCGCCGCACTTGCCCAGCACACGCACCGGCACGACCTTGGCGTTGAACGCGGTGCCTGCCACGCCGGTGCTGTTGTTGGTCACCGCCGCCACCGTACCGGCGACGTGGGTACCGTGCCAGCTGGAGTTCGAGCCCGGGTAGCCCGGCTGGCACTCGTTGTCGCCGTACCAGTCACCTTCATCGTTCGGGTTGTTGTCGCGGCCGTTGCCGTCGCGCGCCATCGCCGCATCGCTGATGAAGTCGTAGCCGGGCAGGATGTTGGCGTTGAGGTCGGCATGGTTGGTGATGCCGGTATCGATCACCGCCACCACGACGCCGGTACCGGTGGCCTTGTCCCAGGCCGGCCGGATGTTGATGCCGGCATTGGAGGTGCCGAAGCCCCATTGCTCGCTGAAGCGGGTGTCGTTCGGGGTCAGCGTGGCGCGCATGATCTGGTCGACTTCGACGTATTCCACGTTCGGGTCGGCGGCCAGCTTGCGCATCAGCTGCTCGGATTCGGCCTGGTCGAGCGGACGGTCGGTCCTGACCAGGGTCGGGCCGACGGCCAGCTTGCGGACCTGCTGCAGGCCCAACGCGCGGCCCTGGCTGCTGGCCAGGCCGGCGGCGGCACTCTTCAGTGAAGAGGCCAGCGCGGTGGTGTTGGCCACCGGTGCGCTGCCGTCGCGGTACTTCACGATGAAACGCTGGTGGGTCTGTGCGGACTGCAGGCCGCTGAGCTGGACATCACCGGCCAGCGCAGGCGTGGCCAGCAGCAGCGATGACAGAACGGACGCACCAAGGACCACCCACACTCGACGCACACGCGGTTGCGTTACCTGGGACATCGTATTTCCCTTTCTAGTGGTGTGAATGCCGGAATCGGCAGAAGCACCGGCCCGAACCGTGGGCTGGCTTGCAATGGCGAGGTTCGAAGTCCGGAGAGCCAGCGGATCCCCCTTCCGATCCGCCGTGCAGATGACGCTAAAGACCAAAACCGGACACCACAAGATTTTCAGTGTCTTTTCAGCAAGATGAAATGTTCGTTCTGAGACTTCCCGGGTCGAGGGTTTGTGAAGGTGAAGGAACTTTCTCGTGCCCTGCACGCACCTGACTGGGTCATCACGTGTCCTGCAATGACTTTGCCGACATCGGCGTCCGCCGTCGGTGGGGTCAGATCCCTTTTCCGGAGGAAAAGGGATCTGACCCCACCCACCTGACCAGAACGCAGAAAGCCCGTCACAAGGACGGGCTTTCCAGGAACAACGCAGCCGAGCGTGGGCTCGGCTCTACAGACGGGCGTGGGCGATCAGCCCAGCTTGACCAGCCAGTTGTGGCGGTCCGGCAGGCGGCCGTACTGGATGTCGGTCAGTTCCTTGCGCAGCGACATGGTCACTTCGCCGGCCGGGGCGTTGATGTCGCCCACCGAGAAACCTTCGCCCTTCAGCTGGCCGATCGGGGTCACCACCGCGGCGGTGCCACAAGCGAACACTTCGGCGATCTCGCCGGAGGTCACGCCCTGCTTCCACTCATCGATGGTCACCTTGCGCTCTTCGACCTTCATGCCACGGTCGCGGGCCAGCTGCAGGATGCTCTCGCGGGTGATGCCCTCAAGGATGCTGCCCGACAGCTGCGGGGTGACCAGGGTGCCGTCCTTGTAGACCAGGAAGACGTTCATGCCGCCCAGTTCTTCCAGGTACTTGCCTTCGACCGGATCGAGGAACAGCACCTGCGAGCAGCCCTGTGCCTGTGCCTTCTGCTGCGGCAGCAGCGAGGCGGCGTAGTTGCCACCGCACTTGGCCGCGCCGGTGCCGCCCTTGGCCGCACGTGCGTATTCGGTGGACAGCCAGATCGACACCGGGGCGACGCCCTTGGCGAAGTACGGGCCGGCCGGGCTGGCGATGACGTAGTAACCGGCCTTGTGCGCGCCGCGCACGCCGAGGAAGGCTTCGTCGCCGATCATGAACGGACGGAAGTACAGGCTCGACTCATCGGCCGACGGCACCCAGGCGCTGTCGACGGCGATCATCTGCTTCAGCGATTCAACGAAGATTTCCACCGGCAGTTCCGGCAGCGCCAAGCGCTGTGCCGAACGCTGCAGGCGGCGGCCGTTGGCATCCGGGCGGAAGGTCCAGATCGAACCATCGGCGTGGCGGTAGGCCTTGATGCCTTCGAAGATTTCCTGGCCGTAATGCAGCACGGCTGCAGCCGGGTCCAGCTGCAGCGGGCCGTACGCACGCACGTTGGCGTTGTGCCAGCCGGTGTCCTTGTCCCAGCGCACTTCCACCATGTGGTCGGTGAAGTGCAGGCCGAAGCCCGGCTTCTCCAGGATCTGGGCGCGCTCTTCAGCGCTGCGCGGGTGGTCCGAACGGGTGACGGCGAAGCTGGGAATGGACTGGGACACCGGAGATTTCCTGTTCTGGTTGCGGGTAATGCCGGGCCCGCGTCACTGCGGGCCCTGGGTCAAAGCATGCCGGTCTCGAGCCGGGCCGCCTCGGACATCATGTGCTGGTTCCACGGCGGGTCGAACACCAGGTCGACGTCGGCCTCGGCCACCGTCGGAATCATTTCAAGCTTGCTGCGCACGTCGTCGACGAGGATATCGCCCATGCCGCAGCCGGGTGCGGTCAGAGTCATCTTCACATCGATCTCGCGCTGGCCCTCGTCCAGATGCTTGATCTCGACCTCGTAGACCAGCCCCAGTTCGACGATGTTGACCGGAATTTCCGGGTCGAAGCAGGTCCGCAGCTGCTGCCACACCAGTTGCTCCACCTGCTCGTCGGTCGCATCGGCCGGCAGCTCCAGCGGTGCCGGGGCCTCCTTGCCGATGGCGTCGCCGTCCTTGCCGGCGATGCGGAACAGGTTGCCTTCCACGAACACCGAATAACTGCCGCCCAGCGCCTGGGTGATATACCCATAGCTGCCGGCGGGCAGGGTCACGGTATCGCCCTGCGGGACCATCACGGCCTCGCAATCGCGTTCGAAGTGGACAGGTTCGCTGCTACGGGAATACATGGGGACCGATATGGGGCCGTGGCCAAGGCCACGCAAGAACGCATTCTAGCCCAGCCGCCCTACGCTCGCCGGTGCACTGCGGCAAACCACAGTATCCTGTGGATGACTTTCAGGGAGCTTCGATGTCCTCCAATGCCGCGCGTGCCAGGACCGTGACCTGGCTCTGGCCCCTCATGCTGCTGCTGGGCCTGCTTGTTGCTCCCCTCGCCTGGATGGTGTTGGCCCTGATGACCGGCCGGCAGGTCGGCTGGATGGCCGTGGTGACCGCACTGGAGCTGGTGTTCATGCTGCGCATGGGTACGCTGGGTCCGGGCCGCCTGCGCATCGCCCTGGTGGTACTGGGCACGTTGCTGGTGGCTGCGGTGGCCAACTGGACCATCGCCAGCGCCTGGATGGGCGGCTCGATCGGGCTGGGCCTGTGGGACGCAACGATGCGGATGGGTCCGCATCTGGCCTGGACCCTGATCACACTGGCCAATGGCGCCGTGGAATGGCTGTGGTTGGCCGTGGGCGTGGCCGTAGGCGCCTGGCTGGCGCGCTGAGCACGTAGATCCACGCCACGCGTGGATGGGGTGGTGCCGGCCGCTGGCCGACAAGAGCGTGCGGACCAAGGTCCGCACCTACCGGATGCAGCCGCCGCTCAATGCCCGCCGTAGATCCACGCCACGCGTGGATGGGGGTAGCGCCGGGCCATGCCCGGCGAGCG
>NZ_SRHZ01000018.1 GCF_004684085.1 Stenotrophomonas maltophilia | reverse complement strand
AGCGCAGCGGTCCGCACGAAAAGCCGCCGGGCATGGCCCGGCGCTACCGGTACGGCCTCAATGCCCGCCGTCGAGCGCCTTCAGCTCGCTCACCAGCGACGCCGCCGCTTCGGCGCCATCACCGTAGAGCATGCGGGTGTTGTCGGCATAGAACAGCGCATTCTCGATGCCGGCGAAGCCGGTGCCCTTGCCGCGCTTGATCACCACCACGTTGCGCGCGTTGACCACATCCAGCACCGGCATGCCGTAAATCGGGCTGGCCGGGTCGGTGCGTGCCACCGGATTGACCACATCGTTGGCGCCGATCACCAGCACCACGTCGGTGTTGGCGAACTCGGGGTTGATGTCGTCCATGTCGGCGATCAGGTCGTAGGGCACGCCGGCCTCGGCCAGCAGCACGTTCATGTGCCCGGGCATGCGCCCGGCCACCGGATGGATGGCGAACTTCACCTTGACCCCTCGGGTGATCAGGCGCTGCGCCAGTTCCCAGATCTTGTGCTGGGCCTGGGCCACCGCCATGCCGTAGCCCGGCACGATCACCACCCGCTCGGCAAAGCCCATCATCGCCGCCACGTCTGCCGCTTCGATCGGCTTCTGCGATCCGGAAATCGCCTGCGCCTCGCCTGCCGCGGCGCCGCCGAAGTTGGAGAACAGCACATTGCGGATCGGCCGGTTCATCGCCTTGGCCATCAACCGGGTCAGCAGGATGCCCGCCGCGCCAACCATCATGCCGGCGATGATCAGCGCCTCGTTGCCCAGCACATAGCCTTCGAATGACACCGCCAGGCCGGTGAATGCGTTGTACAGCGAGATCACCACCGGCATGTCGGCGCCACCGATCGGCAGCGTCATCAGCACGCCCAGGGCGAGTGCCAGCACGAAGAAGGCGACGATGGCCCAGGTGCTGAGCGTGCTGGCCGCGATGATGCCCAGCACCACCACCGCCAGCGCGACCAGCAGGTTCATCACCTGCTGGCCCGGCCAGGTCACCCGCTTGTCGAGGCGACCATCCAGTTTGGCCCAGGCGATGACCGAACCGGACAGCGACACCGCGCCGATGGCCGCACCGACCACTGCCAGCAGCAGTACCGTGCCCGACGGCTGGCGCGCGGCCAGGTCGGCCAGCGCCTGTGCGCTCCAGTGAGTGGTATCGCGATTGGACAGGAAAGCGTAGCGCAGCAGTTCCACCGCACCGATGGCCGCCGCCGAGCCGCCACCCATGCCGTTGTACAGCGCCACCATCTGCGGCATGTCGGTGACCGCCACTTTGCCCGCCGACCACCAGGCCAGGCCGGCCCCCAGCAGCAGTGCTACCAGGATCAGCGGCACGTTGTGCAGTTCGGGCAGGAAGAAGGTCGCTACCGTAGCCAGCAGCATGCCCAGCCCGGCCCAGCGGATGCCGCTGCGCGCGGTCAGCGGCGAGGCCATGCGCTGCAGGCCCAGCAGGAACAGGGTGGCGGCGACCAAGTAGCTGGCCTTGACCAGCCAATCGAGCAGTTCGACGGTGCTGATGTTCAAGCCTGCGGCTCCTTCGGTTCGTCCTTGCCGCGCTTGGGGGCGCTCGGCTTGAACATTTCCAGCATGCGCGCGGTGACCACGTAGCCACCGGCGGCATTGCCGGCACCGAGCACCACGGCGAGGAAGCCCAGCGCCTTTTCCAGCGGCGTCTGCGCGTGCCCCAGCACCACCATCGCGCCGATCAGCACGATGCCGTGGATGAAATTGGAACCTGACATCAGCGGGGTGTGCAGGATCACCGGCACCCGCGAAATGATCACGTGGCCGGCAATGGCGGCCAGCATGAAGATGTACAGCGCTACGAACCCGTCACTCACTGGCAACGCTCCTGCTCTGTCTTCGTCGCCCCATCATAACCATGGGCTGAACCCGGCGCGCGTCCGCCGTCAACCGAAGCCGCGCTCACGCGTTGTCGATGGTGACCCCGAGTGTGGAACCGTACCCTGTGCTGGTGAGCAGCCCCCTCCCCCCGAGCGCCGAGACCGATGCCCTGCCGGCGTCGCTGGAGGCGTTCCTGGCCAGCGTTGGCCCGCGTGCGTTCCGCTTCGCAGAGGCCGGCCTGCGCCAGCGCGAGGATGCGCTGGACGCGGTGCAGGATGCCCTGCTGCGCATGCTGGACTACGCCGACAAGCCGGCCGCCGAATGGGCACCACTGTTCTGGAGCATCCTGCGCCGACGGGTGATCGACCTGCAGCGCCGGCGACGCTTCCGCCTGCCGTTCTGGCGTGACAACCAGGATGCCGATGGCGGCGAAATCGATTGGGCCGATCCCGGCCCGGATCCGGCGCAGGCGCATGAACAACGCCAGCAGTACCAGCAACTCGTGGAGGCGCTGCGAACCCTGCCTGCACGCCAGCGCGAGGCCTTCACCCTGCGCGTGCTGCAGGACCTGGACGGGGCCACCACCGCCCGTGCCATGGGCTGCAGCGAAGGCGCGGTAAAAACCCATCTGGCACGCGCCCGGCAGGCGCTGCAGGACTACCTGGAGACCCACCCGTGAACCGCTCCCTGCCTTCCGATGACACCCTGCGCAGCCTGCACGCGCAGTCGTTGCAGGCGTTGCCGCCGGCGACGCTGGCACGGCTGCGCCAGGCCCGACATGGCGCCACGGCTGCTCATCGCGGGCGCGGGCGCTGGTGGCTGGCCAGCGCCTGTTCACTGGTGGTGGCACTGGGTATCGGCCTGCAGTTCACCGGTCACGACACGCTGACGGGCCCGGCGCCGGCGCCGATACTTGCAGCGGTGGAAGACAACAGCGCGCTGTACGACGAGAATCCTGATCTGTACCTGTGGCTGGGCGACAACGACCTGGCGATGGAGTGAACCCATGTCCCGACTGCCTACCCTGCCGCTGCTGCTGATCCTGTCGCTGCTGCCGGCCGTCCCGGCGCTGGCGCAGAGCACCGCGCCCGCGCCTGCCGCACGCCCTGCACCGGCAGCACCACTGCCGGCGTGGGAGCAACTGAGCGAAGCCCAGCGCGAATCCCTGCTGGCACCGCTGCGCGATCGCTGGAACAGCGCCGATGCCGGCCAGCGCCAGCGCATGCTCTCGCATGGCCAGCGCTGGCAGTCGATGAGCCCGGAAGAACGCGACAAGGCCCGCCGTGGCCTGCGCCGCTTCGAGCACATGAGCCCGGAACAGCGTGAGCAGGCCCGGGCCCTGTTCGGTCAGATGCGGGAACTGCCGCCGGCCCAGCGCGACGCCCTGCGCGAGCGCTGGTCGCAGATGACGCCGGAACAGCGCAAGGACTGGGTGCGCGACAACCCGCCGCCGGCGAAGCCGCGGTAGCGCCGGCATCCGCATGGTGGGTGCGGACCTTGGTCCGCACATTGGGCCGTTCATCCACGCATGGCGTGGATCTACCGGGAAGACAACCGGCGCTGCCGACTCACGCCTGCCAGCGGGTCTTGGCCAGCAGTTCGTCTTCCCAATCAAAACCGAGCGCTCCTTCGCGCACGAACAACGCGACGAAGTTGAGCAGATTGCGCGCATACATCTCGCTGGCCTGCGTCGCGCCGCGACTGGCCAGGCCCAGCGGGCCATCGATGGTCACGCCCTGATGTTCGATGCACTGCCCCGGCTGGGTCAGTGCACAGTTGCCGCCACTCTCGGCGGCCAGGTCCACGATTACGCTGCCGGTGGCCATGCCCTCCACCATCGCGGCGGTCACGATGGTCGGTGCTGGACGCCCCGGTACCGCGGCGGTGCAGATCACCACGTCCACGCTGCGCAGGTGATCGGCCAGCCGACGCTGCTGCTCGGCGCGTTCCTCATCGGTCAATGCGCGCGCATAGCCGCCCTCGCCGGCCGCGCTCACGCCGAGATCGAGGAAGCGCGCGCCCAGTGACTGGATCTGCTCGCGGGTTTCCGGACGCACGTCGAAGCCTTCCACCTGCGCGCCGAGGCGGCGCACGGTGGCGATGGCCTGCAGGCCTGCCACGCCGGCACCGATCACCAGCACCTTGGCCGGACGCACGGTACCGGCCGCGGTGGTCAGCATCGGGAAGAAGCGTGGTGCGCGCTCGGCGGCGATCAGCGCGGCCTTGTAACCGGCCATGCCGGCCTGCGAACTGAGCACGTCCATCGCCTGCGCACGGGTGGTGCGCGGCAGCTGCTGCAGCGGGAACAGGTACAGGCGGTCATCGCTGGCCAGCGCGGCCAGGGCTGGATCGCTGGCCGGGGTCAACAGACCGACCACACTGGCGGCGGGCTTCAACTGGGCCAGCACCGCAGCCGGCGGCGCCTGCACGCACAGCAGGATGTCGATTTCGCTCCAGCGGCTGGCGTCGAAGACGCGCGCGCCGGCATCGTCATAGGCAGCATCGGTGAAACCGGCGGCGAGGCCGGCACCGGCTTCGTACCAGACGATGACGCCCAGCGCACCGAGCTTGCGCGCGGTCTCCGGCGTCAGTGCCACACGCCGTTCGCCCGGCGCGGTCTCCTTGATCCCCAGCAACGCCACGGCCATGCAGGTCCCCGCTGATCGGTGTGTTTTCCCGATCCTAGCAGGCGGCCACCCCTCAGTGCAGGGTGGCGCTGCCCGGGTCCAGCCGATCGATCACGCCCTGCATGGCGCTGTCGAAGGCGCCATCGTCAACGTGGGCGCGCAGGCGGCCCAGCCGCACCATCACCGCCAGTTCCTCCGGCGAGGCCACGCAGAAGCGCACGCCGCGGCGGTTGACGAACAACAGGCGCGAGGAAATCGGGCTGACCCAGGACAGCTTGCCGGCCTGGACCTTGCCGTCCTTGTCGACGAAGTCCAGCCAGTTGCCGATCTCCATGCGACGGAAGCGATCGGCGTCGGCATTGTCGAAGTCATCGGCGTCGATCTGACCCCTCAACTCCACCGCCGGCGATTCGGCCACCGGCGGTGCCGGCAGCGCGACCTGCGGCAGTTCCGGCAGCGCGCGCTGCAGTTCCGGCCGCGATTCAGCAATGCCCTGCAAGGTATCGTGCAGCGCATCGATGGCGGCGGTGGCCGCATCACCGTGCACGCCAACGCTGGCGAACACTTTGGCCAGCAATGGCTGCCAGGCCTGCAGCCACGGCTTGCCGACGATCTGGCGGCGCGCTTCGGCCACTTCCTCCAGCAGGCCATCGCCCAGGCTCAGCGCCTCGGCCACCGATGCCCCGTCCTCACCTTCGCGCAGCAGCGCCAGGGTCAGATGGTGCTGCCACGGCTGGCGCAGGAACTCGGCGATGGCCGACGGCAGGGTGGCATCGCCGATGCGGCGGTCCAGTTCGGCACCGGCCCGGCTGCGGGCCATTTCCAGCTTTTCCTGGCCGCGCTGCGTTTCGGCAGCACGGCGCTCGGCGATTTCCACGCGGCGGCGATGCTGCACCAGGAATTCGCGGAATTCTTCCTCCAGGGTCAGGAAGATCGCCAGGTTCTCGTTGAACTCGGCCACCAGGCGCTCGATGATCTCTTCCACCTTGGCCATCAGCATGCGCTCGGCCTGGCTTTCGCCGGTATTGCCTTCGCAGGCCTCGGCCAGCGAATTGAGCAGCTTGCGCGCCGGGTGGGTCTTCTGCACGAACATGCGGCGATCGAGCATGGCGACCTTGACGAAGGGCACCACCAGGCGGCCGATCAGCTCGCGCGAGCGACCTTCCAGTTCGCGCTCGTCCAGCATTACGTCAAACAGCATGCCAACCAGATCGATCGCATCCTCGTCCTGCGGATCGAGTCGGGTCTGGCCCGGATCCACGCCGAGGCGTGTGGCGCTGGACAGCACTTCGCTCTTCAGCCGCTGCGCCAGTGATTCGCCGTCCTCGCCGATCGCTGCACGCAGCGTGGCGCTGGGTGTGGCCTGCAGCAGCGACAACACCGACATCATCTCGCGCTGGCTGAGCGGGCGATGCTGGCCGACGGCGACCTGCGCGGCCGACGTTGCGTCCTCGCGCACATGGCGGGTCTGCTGCAGCAGTTCATGCAGCGCTTCGAGCAGCATGCCCTGCTGGCCCGCGTAGGCCTCGCCGGTGCCACCGCTGTCTTCAGCGCCCAGGTGCTGCTGCATGTGGCCGCGGCGCTCGGACCAGCGTGCGGCGAAGCGCTGTGCCCAGGCCGGTGCGGCCTGTTCGTCATCGCCGGATTCGCCGTCGAAGCCCGCGCCCTGGCGCTGTTCGACCAGATCGTCCAGGCCCGGGGGCATGCGCGGATCGGGTGCGGCTGACAGCGGTCGCTGCGGCGCTCCCATCTGCGACATCACGCCGGCCGCGGCCAGTTGTTCGTCCAGTTTTTCGTAGATGCGACCCACCGGCGCGCGCAGGTCGCGCTCGCACAGCTTGATCAGCACAAGGTGTACTTCCGGCGCCAGCTCGCAGCCGGCAAAGGCTTCGTGGATGGCAACGCCCAGGTGCTCGGGGCTGATCGGGTTGTGGTCGGCATCCAGCTCGGCACCACCGATCAGCCGCCCCAGCCGGCGATCAAGCCGTGCCAGCACCGGCTTGAAATCACGCAGCAGCACGGTGGCGAAGTTGCGCACCGCCAACCGCGATTCCAGTACGTGCTCATCCAGCAGGCTGAGGCTGTCCTCGGCCGGGCCCGACAGTGTTGCCTCGGCCGACAGCGGCTCACCACTGGCCAGCGCATCCCAGGCCTGCTGCAGATGGCCGGCGAAGGCGGCAGCGATGTCCTCGCGGCGGCGGCGCAGTTCGCGCATCGCATCCAGGAACAGCAGCTGCGACGAGCCGGCATTGCCGGCACGGTCGAACAGGGCATCGTCGAAACGCGCCAGTGCGGCCCCGAAGGCCTGGCACAGGGCGGGCAGCACCACGTCCCGGGCACGCTGGAGCTGTGCCGGGTCACGGCCCGGCGATCCCATCGGTGTGGGCGCGCTCATCATTCGGGAAGGCTCCCCACCTTCTCTGGTACGACAGACAGCATGGACATCGCGACGACCGGCACACCCCATGTACCGGTACGTCGATGGTAGGCCGGCCAGCCCGTCACGGACAGTGAAACAGTCCTCACTTCAAACCTCATGACCGGCGGCCCGGCAAGATAGGTATCGTAAGCGGTGCAAGGCCCATGAGGCGAGGGGAAGCGGTCCTCCATTTCCCGCCAGTGGCATGATGTTCATCACAGTTTGATATTCAGGGTCCGGACGCGACACAGACGGCGCCATTGGCCACCCCGACTATAATCAAACACCCGTGACGACCGGTTCAGACTCCATGCCCGACCCCGCTGCCCTGCTTGCCCTGGATGCCCGCCGCTCAGTGCCTTCGCGGCAACTGGGCGAGCCCGGACCGGATCCGGCCACTCTGCAGCGGATGCTGGCTTCAGCAGTACGCGTGCCTGACCACGGCAAGCGCGTGCCGTTCCGCTTCCTGAAGATTGCCGGCGATGCGCGTCACACTCTGGGCGACTTCCTTGCCGAGCGCAGCCGTCAGCGCGACCCGCACGCCGGCGAGGCCGTGATCGAGAAAGACCGCCAGCGTTTCAGCCATGCACCACTGGTGATCGTGGTGGTGACCAGCCCACGCCCGGACCCGAAGGTGCCCGAGCAGGAACAGCTGATGACCGCCGGCTGTGTCTGTTTCGCCCTGCTGCAGGCCGCACAGGCGCTGGGCTTCGGCGCTCAATGGCTGACTGCCTGGATGGCCTTCGATCCGGCCGTGCACGCCCACCTGGGTCTGGTCGAGGGCGAAGGCATCGCCGGCTTCATCCACATCGGCACGCCCAAGGCCGAGGTGCCTGAGCGCGAGCGGCCGGACGTCGCGGCCCTGCTGCAGGACTGGACCGGCCAGTGAGCGCCGTGAATGCCGTGCCGCTGCCGCCGCCGCTGTACCTGGTGGATGCCAGCATCTACGTGTTCCGCGCCTGGCATTCGCTGCCGGACGAGTTCCAGGACAGCCAGGGCTGGCCGACCAACGCAGTACACGGGTTTGCCCGCTTCCTGCTGGACCTGCTCGAGCGCGAACGCCCCCGGCACATCGCCATCGCCTTCGACGAGGCGCTGGACAGTGGCTTCCGCCACCGCCTGTACGCGGCCTACAAGGCCAACCGCGACCCGGCGCCGGAAGCGCTGAAGCGCCAGTTCGTGCACTGCAAGGCGCTGTGCGCAGCGCTGGGCCTGGTGGTATTGGCCCACCATGACTACGAGGCCGACGACCTGATTGGCAGTGCCCTGCACCAGCACCGGCACAGCCATCGCGGCCTGATCATTTCCGCCGACAAGGACCTGTCGCAGCTGCTGGTGGACCACGACGAACAGTGGGACTACGCACGCAACCAGCGCTGGGACGTGGCCGGGGTGAAGGCGCGGCACGGCGTGCACGCGCACCAGATCGCCGACTACCTGGCGCTGTGCGGCGATGCGGTGGACAACATTCCCGGTATCAGTGGCGTTGGCAGCAAGTCCGCTGCGGTGCTGCTGGCCCATTTCGGCAGCATGGACGTGCTCTACGAACGGCTGGACGAAGTGCCGTTCCTGCGCCTGCGCGGTGCCGCACAGATGGCGGTGCGCCTGCGCGAGCAGCGCGAGCATGCCCAGCTCTGGCGGCAGCTGACCACCATCGCGCTGGACGCGCCGCTGGAAGGCTGCCAGCCCGGCCTGCTGCGCCAGGCGGCCGACCCAGAGCTGCTGGGCGGCCTGTGCCAGGCCCTGCGCTTCGGCCCGCTGACCCGCCGGCGTCTGTTCAGTGCCGCAGGCGTGAACGATCCCGGTTCGACCACCGCGGCCGGCCCCGACAATCCCCTTCCCTCCTCCAGCGAGCCCGCATGAGCCAGAGAAATACCGAAGCCCCGCGTGTCGTCTATGAAGGCAAGTACCAGCGCATGGTCGTGCGCGGCACCTGGGAGTACAGCGAACGCACCCACGCCGGTGGCCTGGCGGCGATCATCATCGCCGTCACCCCCGAGGACAACGTGCTGTTCGTCGAACAGTTCCGCGTGCCCCTGCAGGCACCGACCATCGAGATGCCGGCCGGCCTGGTCGGCGACATCGATGCAGGCGAGTCGATTGAAGTCTCGGCCGTGCGAGAGCTTGAGGAAGAGACCGGCTGGACCGCCGATCACGCCGAAGTGCTGATGATCGGCCCGACGTCGTCCGGCGCCAGCAGCGAAAAGATCGCCTTCGTGCGCGCCACCGGCCTGCGTCGGATCGGCGAAGGTGGCGGCGATGACAGCGAGGACATCACTGTGCACGAGGTCCCGCGTGCGCAGGCGGCAGCGTGGTTGGTGCAGAAGATGGGGGAAGGCTACGAGCTGGATGCCAAGCTTTGGGCCGGGCTGTGGATGATCGAGCACCACCTGGACGGGCGCCCGCGTGGCTGACGCCGACCTGCATGTGCTGCCAGCACTGCTGGGCGCCGGTGACCCGGCGATCCACACCATCCATCAGCCGCAGGGCGTGTCGCCGTACGTGCTACTGGCTGACCATGCCGGCCAGCAGGTACCGCGCGCGCTGGCCGGGCTTGGCCTGGCCCAGGCCGAGCTGGACCGCCACATCGGCTGGGATATCGGCATCGGTGGCACCACCCGTGCGCTGGCGGCATTGCTGGATGCCTGGGCGATCGAGCAGACCTATTCGCGGCTGCTGATCGACTGCAACCGCCCGCTGGCCTCGCCCACGCTGATTCCGGAGATGAGCGACCACACTGTGGTACCGGGCAATACCGGACTGTCGGTGGCGCAGCGGCAGCAACGCATCGATTCGATCCACGCGCCCTACCACGCGCGTATCGAGGCCGAACTTGATGCACGCCGTGGTGCCGGCCGCCCCACTCTGCTGGTGATGATGCACAGCTTCACCCCGGCGATGAACGGGATGCAACGTCCGTGGCACGCCGGTGTGCTGTACCACCAGGACACGCGCTTTGCGCATGCGCTGCTGCAGGCACTGCGCGATGAAGGCGACCTGGTGGTGGGTGACAACGAACCGTATTCAGTGAGCAGTACCAGCGACTACGCGGTACCGGTGCACGGCGAAGGCCGGGGCCTGGTGCATGTGGAACTGGAGATCCGCCAGGACCTGATCGCCGATGCCGCCGGGCAGCAGGCGTGGGCGGAGCGGCTGGCGCGGATCTTCAGCGCGTTGCAGCCGGGGTTGTTGGCGGCGGGGTGACCGCCATCCACGCATGGCGTGGATCTACTGCAGCGCCGACGGACATCCGCATTCGGCGAAAAACGAACGAGGCCGGTTCCCGGTAGATCCACGCCATGCGTGGATGGTGTTGTTCAACGCAATACCGGCGCATCCATCCACGGGAACGGCTTGAACCCGTGCACCTGCACGGTCGCGCCGATCGCGCCGAACTGATCCTTGATGGCCTGCGCGCGGTTGCGATCGAGGGCTTCGCCCAGCAACA
Source organism: Stenotrophomonas maltophilia (assembly GCF_004684085.1). Classification (GTDB taxonomy): domain Bacteria; phylum Pseudomonadota; class Gammaproteobacteria; order Xanthomonadales; family Xanthomonadaceae; genus Stenotrophomonas; species Stenotrophomonas maltophilia_AS. The sequence continues at coordinate 10,725 of NZ_SRHZ01000018.1, read as the reverse complement.
GCGGCAACGCACGGCAGCGTGCCAGCGCCTCACCCACGGGAATCTCCAGCAGGTGCGCCACGCGCTGGGCTGCTGCTTTGATCTGCCCTTCCGGGCACGCCCTCAGCGTCAGATCGAAGGAGGCGAAGATGCCCGTGCCCACCCCCGCCTCGCGCGCAGCCGCCTGTTCAGCAGCTCCCGCTTCGCCCAGGGCTTCGTCGATACCCTCGACCTGCTGGAACGCGTCGTACTCGGCGTAGTACGCCAGCGCCTGCGCATAGTCCTGCAGCGATGACAGCGGGCGTTGCCGCTTCTGCACATCCAGCACGTCGGCAAACGTGGCCGGTTCCAGATACGGAAACAGCCCCATCGCTGCCGAAGCGGCCGACCGCTCGCCGTCGTCATCCAGCGCTTCATCACTGGATGACGGCAACCACAACCGTGCCGCCATCAAGTCCTCATCGCTGGCCATCACCCAGCCGAAGGCGTTCCACACCGCATCGTCATCATTGCAGGCGGCAAACGCGTGCAGGGTCTGTTGCAGGTCCAGCAGTTCGATCATGCGTCGGTGCTCAGGCGGGCAGTCGCTACCGAGTCTACCGGTGCCGGGCGCAGGCCCAGCGCAATGACCACGCCGAACAGCGCGAACAGCGCCGCGCCGTACTCGGCACGCACCAGTCCGGCCAGCGCACTGGGCGAGCCTGCAACGCCGGCACCGGCATTGGCCACCATCACCAGCACCGCCAGGCCCAACGCGCCGCCAATCTGCTGTGCGGTGGCAGCCATGCCCGAGGCCACGCCCTGCTGCGCAGCCGGCACGCCCTGCCCGGCCACGATCCACATCGCGGTCCAGGTCATGCCCTGGCCGATGCTGAGCACCACGATTCCCGGCAGCAGCGGCCAGTAGCTGGCGCCATGCGGCATCGCCAGCGCCACCGCAGCGATGCCGATGGCGCCGGCGGCAAAGCCCCAAGCCAGGACCTGCCGTGGCGAACGGCGCCGCAGCATGCGTTCGGCAATACGGATGCCGAAGGTGCACACCAATGTCGGCAGCAGGAAGGCCATGCCGGCCTGCAGCGGGCTCCAGCCATAGCCATCCTGGAAGTAGAGCGCCAGGAAGTAGTACTGCACGCCATAGCTGCTCATGAAGGCGAAAGTCAGGCCGAGCGCGGCGCGCAGGCCAGGCAGGCGCAGCAGCGCGAACTGCATCAGCGGATCGCGGCTGCGCTGTTCGATCTGCACGAAGGCCACCAGCAGCAGCACCGACAGCAGCAGGCAGCCCAGCGTGGCCGGCGCCGTCCAGCCCCACTCCGGCCCTTGCACCAGGGTGGTGACCAGCAGGCTGCCGCCGAGAGTGACGGTGATGCAGCCGGCCAGATCGAACGAGCGGCCCTGCGCACGCGGGCCATCAGCCGGCAACCACGCGCCTGCGGCGACCGCACAAGCGGTGGCCAGCGGCACGATCACCGCCAGTACCGCCGGCCAGCCGAACGCCTGGGTCAGCACGCCACCCAGCAGCGTGCCCAGCGCCAGGCCGACCGCGCTGGCCATGCTCCAGATCGCCAGCGCGCGGTTGCGCACTGGACCTTCCGCGTAAAGCGTGTTGATCAGCGCCAGCGTGGCCGGGAACAGCAGTGCGGCACCGATGCCCTGCGCAGCACGCGCGATGATCAGCAGGGTGGCATTCGGCGCCAGGGCACCGAGCAGCGACGCCAGCGCGAACAGCAGCATGCCCAGCCGGTAGAAGCGGCGGCGGCCGATCAGGTCGGCGGCACGGCCTCCCAGCAGCAGGCTGCCGCCGAAGGCGACGGTGTAGGCACTGACCACCCATTGCAGCTGCTGCGCATTGATCTGCAGCGCGCACCCCATGTCGTGCAGGGCGACGAAGATGATGGTGGCGTCCAGGGCGATGATCAGCTGGGCGGTGGCCAGCAGGGTCAGCGCCCAGCGCGGGTATTTGAGGGGAGGCATCGGCGGTCTGGAACGGTGGGGAAACGCAGTCTCATTGATGCGACCGAATCAATAAACCCCCCACCCACCATTTCTGTCATGATTTTCCGCATGAATGCAGCCTCGATGGACCTCAATGCGGTGCGCATGCTGGTGCAGGTAGCCGAAGCCCGCAGTTTCACCGTAGCTGCCGGCCAGCTGGGCCTGAGCCAGTCCGGCCTGTCGCGTGCGATCGGGCGGTTGGAAATGTCGCTGGGGGTGAAGCTGCTGCAGCGGAACACCCGCAACGTGGCGCTGACCCCGGATGGCCGCCAGTTCGTGGAACAGGTGGCACCGTTGTTGGCCGGCCTTGACGATGCCGAGCGGCAACTGGCCGACCGCCCGTGCACGCCCTCGGGCACGTTGAAGATCAGCGCACCGTCGATGTTCGGGCGCAAGGTGCTGGTGCCGATGCTGGCGCCGTTGCTGGAACGGCATCTGCAGTTGCAGGTGGAAGCCGTGCTCAGCGACCGCCTGGTCGATCTGGTCGAGGAAGGCTTCGATGCCGCGCTGCGCACCGGCGTCATCGCCGACCAGCGCATCGTCGCGCGGCCACTGCGGCCGCTGCGCTGGGTGACCGTGGCCAGCCCCGCCTATCTGGCCCGCTGTGGCGCACCGGACGATGTGGCCGCGCTGCAGGATCACGCGTGCCTGGCCGTGCGCAACCTGCGCAGTGGCCGGCTGGTGGACTGGCAGTTCCTGCAGGACGGGCAACTGCGCGAGGTCACGCCACCGACGCGGATGGTGTTCGACAGCGGCGATCCGCTGGTGGAAGCAGCGATCGCTGGTATCGGCATCGTGCAGGTGATGGATTTCGCGGTGGCCGATGCATTGGCCGACGGCCGCCTGCAGCGCGTGCTGCAGCCATTGGAGGGCCGCAGCCGCGAACTGTCGTTGATCTACCCGCCGTCGCGCCAGCATTCGCCGAAGCTGCAGGTGCTGGCCGACGCCTTGCTGGCCGGGCAGTGGTAGATCCACGCCATGCGTGGATGATGTTCCAAAGCAGAAGCAGCCAGGCATGGCCTGGCTCTACTGATCGGCAGCACCACGTGGTAGATCCACGCCATGCGTGGATGGGGGTTGGTAGCGCCGGGCCATGCCCGGCGAGCCGCATCGCGGCGGCGGAATGGAATGCCGCCGGGCATGGCCCGGCGCTACCGGTAAGGCGTTGCCGGCCAGCGGCCGGCACTACCTGCAATCAGGCGAAGCTATCGGTGGCGCGTACCAGCGCGTCCACGTTCTCGGCCTCGAACGCCGAGTGACCCGATGCCGGGGTGATTTCCAGCTTTGCCTTCGGCCACACCTTGGTCAGGTCCCAGGCATTGGCCAGCGGGCAGACCACGTCGTAGCGGCCGTGCACGATCACGCCGGGAATGTCGGCGATGCGGTGCGCGTCGCGCAGCAGCTGGTCTTCCACTTCGAAGAAGCCGCCGTTGACGAAGTAGTGGTTCTCGATGCGGGCAAACGCCAGCGCGAAGTGCGGGTCTTCGTGGCTGTTGATGAAGTCGTCATCGACATGCAGGAAGCTGGTCGCGCCTTCCCACACCGCCCAGGCCTTGGCCGCATCCAGACGGGTGGTTTCGTCTTCGCTGGTCAGGCGGCGGTGGAAGGCCGAGATCAGGTCATGACGCTCCACCGGCGGAATCGGCTTGAGGTAGTGCTCCCACGCATCCGGGAACAAGCGGTTGGCGCCTTCCTGGTAGAACCATTCCAGCTCCCAGCGACGCAGCATGAAGATACCGCGCAGAACCAGTTCGGTCACGCGCTGCGGGTGGGTTTCGGCATAGGCCAGCGCCAGGGTCGAACCCCAGCTGCCACCGAACACCTGCCAGCGATCGACCTTGAGGTGCTCGCGCAGTTTTTCGATATCGGCGACAAGGTCCCAGGTGGTGTTGTCCACCAGGTCCGCGTGCGGGGTGGAACGGCCGGCACCGCGCTGGTCGAACAGGATGATGCGGTACTTGGACGGGTCGTGGAACTGGCGCATCTTGTCGCTGCAGCCGCCGCCCGGGCCACCGTGCAGCATCACCACCGGCTTGCCGTCCGGGTTGCCGCACTGTTCGAAGTACAGCGTGTGGCGGTCGTCGACCTTCAGGGTGCCGACGTCGTAGGGGGTGATGGCGGGGTACAGCGTACGCATGCTTGCAGCTCCAGGGTGATGCCCTGCCGGGGCAGGAGAACCCCCATTCTAGGCCGGACGCCGACCCAGGGTGATCCGGTCGCGCTGCTCCAGATCCTGCACGGTCTGCACCTCGGCGAAAGCGGCGGCGTCGAACAGCGCGCGGATCGCCGCGCCCTGGTCCCAGCCGTGCTCGATCAGCAGCCAGCCGCCGGGCAGCAGGTGGGCCTGGCCGCCGTCGATGATGCGGCGGATGTCATCCAGGCCGTCCACGCCGGAGGCCAGCGCCGTGGCCGGTTCAAAACGCAGGTCGCCCTGCTCCAGATGCGGGTCGTCGCTGGCGATGTACGGCGGGTTGCTGGCAATCAGGTCGAAGCGTGCACCCTGCAGCGGTACATACCAGTCGTGCCCGCCCTCGGCGAAGCGGACGTTGCGCAGTTCATGGCGGGCAGCATTGCGCGCAGCCACGGCCAACGCGCCCGGGCTGGCATCAGTGGCCAGCACCTGCGCCTGCGGCCGTTCGCTGGCCAGCGCCAGGGCGATCGCGCCGCTGCCAGTGCCGAGATCGGCCAGATGCAGGTCGCGATCGGCAGGCAGGCGCTCCAGTGCCAACTCGACCAGCAGTTCGGTTTCAGGGCGCGGGATCAGCGTGGCCGGGTCGACCTCCAGGTCCAGCGTCCAGAAACCGCGGCGGCCGGTCAGGTAGGCGACCGGCTCACCGGCCACGCGGCGGGCGAGCAATGCATCGAAGGCGGCCTGGTCATTGGCGGCCAGCGGGTCGGTGGCGTGTGCGAACAGCCAGCTGCGCGGGCGGTCCAGTACGTGCAGCAGCAGCAGTTCGGCTTCGTGGCGGGCCTCGACGCCGCCCAGGCGGGCACTGGCCTCAGCCACGGTCTGGCGCAGGGAGGGTTCGGTTTGGAAAGACATGCCGCAATTGTAGAGCCGCAGTCGAGCGTGGCTCGACTCTACAAAAAGCTGCAATCCGTTCAGGTTCTGCGGGAGGGAATAAGGAGGGGCTATCGGCCCCATTCAGCGGCGCCGGGAGATTTTCCTTGTCACACAGGCAGTTGCAGGATGGGCACGGCGAGGTTCAGTGCCAGCTCATCGCTCTTTGATAGCCTGCATCTATCAAATAGATGCAATCAATGGATTGTCCTTATCGATAGCGAGTCGGTAATCTAGGTCCTGTCGATTCACCCACCCCTTCACCCAGAGGAAAAACGATGTCCCTGATCAACACCCAGATCCAGCCGTTCGAAGCCAACGCTTACCTGAATGGCGAGTTCATCAAGGTTTCCGACAGCACCCTGAAGGGCCAGTGGTCGGTCCTGATCTTCATGCCGGCCGCTTTCACCTTCAACTGCCCGACCGAGATCGAAGACGCCGCTGACCATTACGCCGAATTCAAGAAGGCCGGCGCCGAGGTCTACATCGTCACCACCGACACCCACTTCTCGCACAAGGTCTGGCACGAAACCTCGCCGGCCGTGGGCAAGGCGCAGTTCCCGCTGGTCGGCGACCCGACCCACCAGCTGACCAACGCCTTCGGCGTGCACATTCCGGAAGAAGGCCTGGCCCTGCGCGGCACCTTCATCATCAACCCGGAAGGCGTGATCAAGACCCTGGAGATCCACTCCAACGAGATCGCCCGTGACGTGTCCGAAACCCTGCGCAAGCTGAAGGCTGCCCAGTTCACCGCCGCCAACCCGAACCAGGTGTGCCCGGCCAAGTGGAAGGAAGGCGAGAAGACCCTGACCCCGTCGCTGGACCTGGTCGGCAAGATCTAAAGCAGTACCGGCCTGCCGTGGCCCCACGCCACAGCGAGCCCTTCATCCCCGTGCCGGTCCCCCCGCCGGCGTGGGGGTGAACCCAAGACAGCCAACGCACGCCCGCCTTGGCCAGCCAGCCCCTTCCATGGTCGCTGTCTTGGGTTCACCCCTACCCCCTGCTGGTCCGCTACCTTCTACAGCGGTGCCACGCCCCTGTTTGCCTGAAGCCAGGAGATGACCCGATGTTGGATGCCAACCTGCAGTCGCAGCTGAAGACCTATCTGGAGCGCGTGACCCGCCCGATCCAGATCACCGCGCACGCCGACGATGGCGCCAAGTCGCAGGAAATGCTGGAACTGCTGCAGACCCTGGACAGCCTGTCGGACAAGATCTCGCTGCAGGTGCTGCGCGATGGCCAGGGCCGCGTGCCGTCCTTCGATCTGGGCACCCCGGGCCAGGACATCCACCTGACCTTCGCTGGCCTGCCGATGGGCCACGAATTCACCTCGCTGGTGCTGGCCCTGCTGCAGGTGGGCGGTCATCCGTCCAAGGCTACCGCCGAGCTGATCGAGCAGGTGCAGAACCTGGAAGGCGAGTACAAGTTCGAAACCTACTTCTCGCTGTCCTGCCAGAACTGCCCGGACGTGGTGCAGGCGCTGAACCTGGCCGCGGTACTCAACCCGCGCATCCAGCACGTGGCCATCGACGGCGCCCTGTTCCAGGACGAAGTCGAGAAGCGCGAGATCATGTCGGTGCCGACCGTGTACCTCAACGGTGAGGTGTTCGATCAGGGCCGCATGACCCTCGAGCAGATCGTGGCCAAGCTGGACACCAATGCCGGCAAGCGCGATGCCGAGAAGATCGCCGCCAAGGACGCCTTCGATGTGCTGGTGGTGGGCGGTGGCCCGGCCGGCGCAGCAGCGGCGATCTACGCCGCGCGCAAGGGCATCCGCACCGGCATCGCCGCCGAACGCTTCGGTGGCCAGGTGCTGGACACCATGGCGATCGAGAACTTCATTTCGGTGAAGGAGACCGAAGGCCCGAAGCTGGCCACGGCGCTGGAACAGCACGTGCGCGAGTACGAGGTGGACATCATGGACCTGCAGCGCGCCAGCGCGCTGGTGCCGGCCGGCGAAGACGGTCTGGTGCAGGTGCAGCTGGAAAACGGCGCAGTGCTGAAGTCGCGTTCGGTGATCCTGTCCACCGGCGCACGCTGGAGGCAGATGAACGTGCCCGGCGAAGACCAGTACCGCAACAAGGGCGTGGCCTACTGCCCGCACTGCGATGGCCCGCTGTTCAAGGGCAAGCGCGTGGCGGTGATCGGCGGCGGCAACTCCGGCGTGGAAGCCGCCATCGACCTGGCCGGCATCGTGTCGCATGTAACCCTGCTGGAGTTCGATTCCAGCCTGCGCGCCGATGAAGTGCTGCAGAAGAAGCTGCGCAGCCTGGCCAATGTCACCGTGCTGACCAGCGCGCAGACCACCGAAGTGCTGGGCGACGGCAGCCGCGTCACCGGCCTGGTCTACAAGGACCGTGTCGGCGGCGATGCCCACCGCGTCGAGCTGGAAGGCATCTTCGTGCAGATCGGCCTGCTGCCCAACACCGAATGGCTGAAGGACACCGTGGCGCTGTCGCCGCGTGGCGAGGTGATCATCGATGATCGCGGCCAGACCAATCTGCCGGGGGTGTTCGCCGCAGGCGATTGCACGACGGTACCCTACAAGCAGATCATCATTGCCATGGGTGCCGGTTCGACCGCCGCATTGAGTGCGTTCGACCACCTGATCCGCTCGTCGGTGAGCAGCAGCACGGGTGCCGTTGCTGAAGCTGCCTGATCCACCGTTCCCAGATCACCGGGAACCTTGTCTGCCTGTCGGGTAACCATGCCGTCAGCCGGTCCGTTACCCCTGGGGTGTAAGGATGAACCTACGTGATCTGAAGTACCTGGTAGCCCTGGCCGACCACAAGCATTTCGGCCGGGCTGCCGCTTCCTGCTTCGTCAGCCAACCCACGCTGTCGACGCAGATCCGCAAGCTGGAAGAAGAGCTGGGCCTGCCACTGGTGGAACGCGCACCGCGCAAGGTGATGCTGACCCCGGCCGGCCAGGAAGCAGCGGCACGGGCACGGGTGATCGTGTCCGAAGTGGAACAGCTGAAGGAAGCGGCGCGACGCAGCCGCGATCCGGAAGCCGGTACGGTGCGCCTGGGGATCTTCCCGACCCTGGGCCCGTACCTGCTGCCGCATGTGATCCCGCGCATCCGCGAGCGCTTCCCTGAGCTGGAACTGCTGCTGGTCGAGGAAAAGAGCGACGTGCTGCTGGACCGCCTGCGCGAAGGCAAGCTCGATGCCGCGCTGCTGGCCCTGCCGGTGATCGACGACCAGCTGCACGCCGAGTTCCTGTTCGAGGAACCCTTCCTGCTGGCTGTATCGGGCCGCCACCCGCTGGCCGGGCGTGAGCATCTGGACGTGCAGGAACTGGCCACGCAGAAGCTGCTGCTGCTGGAAGACGGGCATTGCCTGCGCGACCAGGCACTGGAAGTGTGCCGGCTGTTCGGCGCCAACGAGAAGTCAGAATTCCGCGCCACCAGCCTGGAGACACTGCGGCAGATGGTCGCCGCCGACGTTGGCATCACCCTGCTACCGAGCCTGTCGGTGCAGCCGCCCGTACCGCGCTCGAACAACATCCGCCTGCTCGACTTCACCGGCGAAGGCCGTCCCAGCCGTCGCATTGCCATGATCTGGCGCCGCAGCTCGGCCATGAACGACTTCCTGATGGAACTGGCCGATCAGTTCAAGCGCCTGCCACAGGCACTGTTCACCCTGGAGGCGGTCAGTGCCGGCGGCGACGCCAGCGCCCTGCCCGGCCCCGTGCTGAACGGCTGAACCTACGCAGGACCGGCCCGGAATCGGCAGGAGTCGATTCCGGTCGCATTTGTCCCCACAATACAGGCAGGCGGCGCCAGCAGGTGCCGCCTTTTGCATGGCTTTCAACCAAGGAGCTTCACCATGAACACCGCCAGCGGCCTGCCGCCGTCGATCACCGTTTCAACCTTCGACATGGACCGCCTGGACGCCATGCTCGAATCCCCTGCGCTGAGCCAGACGCCTGCCGCGCTCGCGCTTGCTGAAGAACTCAACCGGGCCACCGTGCTGGCACCGGACCAGATTCCCGAAGGCATCGTCATGATGCATTCGCGCGTGGAGTGCGAAGATGAAGTGTCGGGCGAGAAGCACGTCCTGACCCTGGTCTTCCCCCGCGAAGCCAACGTCGATGAAGGCAAGGTTTCCGTGCTGGCCCCGGTCGGCAGTGCCCTGCTCGGCCTTTCGATCGGCCAGAGCATCGACTGGAATGCGCCCGGCGGCCGCAAGCTGCGCCTGCGCGTGACCGCGGTCCACAACGACCGCCCCTGATTACCGCTGCGCACCGCGCGCGACTCGATCCCCCTGCACCAGGAGCCGTAATGAGTACCCCGTCCAAACTGTCCCAGCTGCGCGAACTGTCTGTGGTCGTTGCCGATACCGGTGACTACGAGGCAATCAAGCGCCTGCAGCCGGTGGACTGCACCACCAATCCGACCCTGGTGAAGAAGGCGCTGGACCTGCCGGTCTACGCCGAGCTGATCGAGCGCGAACTGGCCTGGGGCCGCCAGCAGAGTGGCGACCGTGAAACCGTGGTGCACGCCGTGGCCGACCGCCTGACCATCGGCGTCGGCGCGCTGCTGAGCACGCTGGTGCCGGGCCGCGTGTCCACCGAAGTGGACGCCGACCAGGCCTACGACACCGCCGCCACCGTGGCCAAGGCCCGCCAGTTCATCCAGATGTACGCCGATGCCGGCGTGCCGCGCGAGAAGATCCTGATCAAGATCGCCGCGACCTGGGAAGGCGTGGAAGCCGCGCGCATCCTGCAGGCCGAGGGTATCGACTGCAACCTGACCCTGATCTTCAACCCGACCCAGGCGCTGGCCTGCAGCGAAGCCGGCGCGTTCCTGATCTCGCCCTTCGTCGGCCGCATCCTGGACTGGTACGTGGCCAACGGCCAGACCCCGGCCAGCATCGATGAAGACCCGGGCGTCGTGTTCGTGCGCGGCGTGTATGCCGAATTCAAGCGCCGTGGCTCGCCGACGGTGGTGATGGGTGCCTCGTTCCGTTCGACCGCGCAGATCGAAGCGCTGGCCGGCTGCGACCGCCTGACGATTTCGCCGGACCTGCTGGAGAAGCTGGACGCTGACCACGGCGAGCTGCCGCGCAAGCTGGTGGCCGGTGCGGCCGATGGCGCGGCGGTGACCCCGATCGATGCGGCGAAGTTCGCAGCGGATCTGGCGGCCGATCCGATGGCCACCGAGAAGCTGGCGACGGGTATCGATGCGTTTGCCAAGGATCTGCAGGCGCTGCGCGAGCGTATTCGTTCGGAACTGTGAGGATTTCGGCCAACGGCTGAGCCCCTCGTGGCGGGGGGCCTGGTCGCGAAGAGCGGGTCATGCGGTTGGCAGGGTGGGTAGGCCGTGCAGGGGACGCTGCAAGTACGTCCATGTAAGCTCGGTCGCCGCATCCATGCGGCTCACGCCCCTGCACGGCCTACCCACCCTGCCTTCGACAGTTTCCTGCGGCCGCCCGCCACGGAAGAAAGAAAGAAGAGCAACAGCGGGTCGCGCGCTTCGCTTGCTTGGAGCGGAGCATGGCTCCGCTCTACAGAAAGCACTGCAGGACCAAACAAAAAGGACGCGGCAAACGCCGCGTCCTTTTTGTTTTTCTTCAGTTCGTCAGTAACCAATGCTCTCGCCCACCGTCACCGGGAAACTGTCGGGGGTGGGGCGGTGTGGGTTGGCAGGACCGTTGGCGCCATGGATGGCGCCATCGAGCCCCCAGGGA
>NZ_SRHZ01000017.1 GCF_004684085.1 Stenotrophomonas maltophilia | reverse complement strand
GGAAACTGTCGGGGGTGGGGCGGTGTGGGTTGGCAGGACCGTTGGCGCCATGGATGGCGCCATCGAGCCCCCAGGGACGGGTTTACGGCGTGTCCTGCCAACCCACACCGCCCCGCCCAATCCGCAGAAACCCAGAGCAGCTTTGGCTTTGGCTTTGGCTTTGGCTTTGGCTTTCAGCCGTTGACGTTGCCCGCCGCAGGCGGACCACCGCGCGTCAGCGCGGCGCCTCCACATCCAACCCGATCGGGCAGCTCACGCCGGTGCCGCCGATGCCGCAGTAGCCGTTCGGATTCTTCGCCAGGTACTGCTGGTGATAGTCCTCGGCGTAGTAGTACTCCGGTGCCGGGTACACGATCTCGGTGGTGATCGGGCCGTAGCCGGCCGCATCCAGCTGCGCCTGATAGGCCTCGCGGCTGGCCAGCGCGGCAGCGTACTGCGCCTCGTCGGTGGCGTGGATGGCCGAACGGTACTGGGTGCCGGTGTCGTTGCCCTGGCGCATGCCCTGGGTCGGGTCGTGGCTTTCCCAGAACAGCTGCAGCAGCCGCTCCAGGCTCACCACCGCCGGGTCGAACACCACCTGCACCACTTCGGTGTGGCCGGTCAGGCCCGAACAGACCTCTTCATAGGTCGGATTCGGGGTGATGCCACCGGCATAGCCCACCGAGGTGCTGTACACGCCCGGTTCGGTCCAGAACTTGCGCTCGGCGCCCCAGAAGCAGCCCAGCGCGAAACGGACCTGCTGCAGGCCGGCGAAACGGTCCTTCAGCGGATGGCTGTTCACGAAGTGCTGGTTGCTGTGCAGCGGCAACGGTTGGTCACGCCCCGGCAATGCTTCTTCCGGGCGCGGCAGGCGCTGCTTGAAGGCGCCGATGCCAAGAATGCCCTGTCCAATTCCCAACATGATGCGCTCCTACGCCGGAAGACCGGCAATGTCGTCTGCATCTGAAATGGGGTCGTCCGGGGCGTGGCCCAAGTCCAGTGCAGCCACGATGTCCTCCGCCTGCGGCCGCGCCGCATCGGGGATACCCACCCGCAGCACACCGAACAGCGGCAGCTCGCCCATGCCACCCAGCAACGACTCGCCGAACACGAAGGCCGGGATGCCGGCATCCTCCAGCGCGTGCTTGACCAAGTGGGCGTCGAACAGGTTGTCGGCCTTGTACACGATGTGCATGCGGCAACTCCTCGGGACAGGGGGCCAGCATACGCCCGGGGGCTGAATGCCGCCGCCGCGCTCGCCGGGCATGGCCCGGCGCTACCATCCCGCACCGGTAGCGCCGGGCCATGCCCGGCGAGCGTAGCGGCAGCCCGGGCAGCCCTTCCCGGTAAGCGTTAGACTGGCAATCTTTCTGCCTTACTTTCGCCGACTCATGTCCGAGCACACCCCCGCCAGCCCCGAGACCCCCGCCGACAGCCACGAGAAGCGCGATTTCATCCGCCAGATCGTGCGCGAGGACCTGGCCAGCGGTAAGCACCAGGCGATCAAGACCCGCTTTCCGCCGGAACCGAATGGCTACCTGCACATCGGCCACGCCAAGTCGATCTGCCTGAACTTCGGCATCGCCGGTGAATTCAGCGGCGTCTGCAACCTGCGCTTCGACGACACCAACCCGGCCAAGGAAGATCCGGAATACGTGGCCGCGATCCAGGACGACGTGCGCTGGCTGGGCTTCAGCTGGAACGAGCTGCGCCACGCCTCGGATTACTTCCAGACCTATTACCTGGCCGCCGAGAAGCTGATCGAACAGGGCAAGGCCTACGTCTGCGACCTGTCGGCCGAGGAAGTGCGTGCCTACCGCGGCACCCTCACCGAGCCGGGCCGCCCGTCGCCGTGGCGCGACCGCAGCGTCGAGGAGAACCTCGACCTGTTCCGCCGCATGCGCGCCGGTGAATTCCCGGATGGCGCGCGCACCCTGCGCGCCAAGATCGACATGGCCAGCGGCAACATCAACCTGCGCGATCCGGCGCTGTACCGCATCAAGCACGTCGAACACCAGAACACCGGCAACGCGTGGCCGATCTACCCGATGTACGACTTCGCCCATGCACTGGGCGATTCGATCGAGGGCATCACCCACTCGCTGTGCACGCTGGAATTCGAAGACCACCGCCCGCTGTACGACTGGTGCGTGGACAACGTCGATTTCGCCCATGACGACACGCTGACCCAGCCGCTGGTCGACGCCGGCCTGCCGCGCGAGGCGGCCAAGCCGCGCCAGATCGAGTTCTCGCGCCTGAACATCAACTACACGGTGATGAGCAAGCGCAAACTGATGGCGCTGGTCACCGAACATCTGGTGGACGGCTGGGAAGACCCGCGCATGCCGACCCTGCAGGGCCTGCGTCGTCGCGGCTACACCCCAGCGGCGATGCGCCTGTTCGCCGAGCGCGTGGGCATCAGCAAGCAGAATTCGCTGATCGACTTCAGCGTGCTGGAAGGCGCGCTGCGCGAAGACCTGGACAGTGCAGCGCCGCGCCGCATGGCGGTGATCGATCCGGTCAAGCTGGTGCTGGCCAACCTGCCGGAAGGCCATGAAGAAAAGCTGACCTTCAGCAACCACCCGAAGGACGAGAGCTTCGGCAGCCGCGAAGTGCCGTTCGCACGTGAAGTGTGGATCGACCGCGAGGACTTCGCCGAAGTGCCGCCGAAGGGCTGGAAGCGCCTGGTCCCGGGTGGCGAAGTGCGCCTGCGCGGCGCCGGCATCATCCGCTGCGACGAAGTGATCAAGGATGCCGACGGCACCATCACCGAGCTGCGCGGCTGGCTGGATCCGGAATCGCGTCCGGGCATGGAAGGCGCCAACCGCAAGGTCAAGGGCACCATCCACTGGGTCAGCGCCGTGCATGGCGTGCCGGCCGAGATCCGCCTGTACGACCGCCTGTTCTCGGTGCCGAACCCGGACGACGAATCGGAAGGCAAGACCTACCGCGATTACCTCAACGCGGAATCGCGCCGCACCGTCACCGGCTATGTCGAGCCGGCCGCGGCCAGCGCCGCCCCGGAGCAGTCGTTCCAGTTCGAGCGTACCGGCTATTTCGTAGCAGACCGCCGCGACCACACCGAAGCCAAGCCAGTGTTCAACCGCAGCGTGACCCTGCGCGACACCTGGTCGGCCTGAGGACCTGCGCGGGCGCCAGGACGGCGCCCGCACAACCGCGACCATGATCACCGCCCTGTCCGCCCTGCTCTGGTTCATCTCGCAGCATCCGCTGCTGACGTTCTTTGCAGCGATGGTGCTGGCCGGGTTGGTCTCATGGTGGCGGCGCTTTCCGGGCTACGCCATCGTGGTGTTCCCGCTGGCGATGCTCAACATCTTCCTCGGCCACTTCCTCAACGCCACCTTTCTCAACGCGGTGGGCGAGCGCGGTGAAGCGGTGATCGTCAAGGCCGAGGAAACCAACTCCACGCTCAACGAACAGTACATCTGGCGTTACGAAGCGGTGCTGCGCACTGCCGAGGGCCGCGACGTGGAGGTGGTGTTCCACACCAATACCGCCTCGCTGTGGCCGCTGGAGAATGCCATCCGCATCCCGGCGCAGGACCAGCCGTTCGTGGTGAAGTACACACCGGGTTTCCCGCGAAACTTCGTCATCCTCACCAACGAATCCCCGCACGGCATCGCCCAGGCCAGGGCCAGCGCGCGCGAGCGGGTGGAAGTGGCGGCACGCAAGCTGCACTTCAGCCCCGGCAATGCCGATTTCCGCGCGGACTATCGCCGCGAGCTGGAAACCTGGCTGCGCGACCACGGCAACGATCCGCAGCAGCAGCCCGACGCGCTGCGATATCGCGCCGAACTCGACGCGCTCGACCGCTAGATCCCCAGGCCCTGCCTGGATGTTCCACCCCATCCACCCACAGGCCTGACATGACCACGACCTCCGCCGCTCTCCTCCCGCTGCTGCAGCAGGTCCTGCAGGATGCCGGCATCGCCAGTCGCGTCGACGGCAACGCGCTGCTGCTGGACAGCGGCCTGCGCCTGACCCCGCATGCGATGGCCGCGCACGCGCGCGACAATGGCGGCTGGCAGACCTCCACCGTCATCGAAAGCCAGCATCCGCTGCTGTTCGCCGATGGCCTGTTCGAGTACCAGCATGCAAATGGTGCCGATGAACAGGCCTCGCTGTTGTCCGGCTTCCAGGCCTGGGCACGGGTGGACCTGGTGACCCTGCAGACTGCGATCGGCGCCGAAGACGCTCAGGGCCTGCCGATGATGGGCCTGACCTATCCGGCCAGCGACGAGGGCGAGGAACACCAGCGCACCGTGGTGCTGGGGCCGTTGGCGCACTACCGTGCACAGGAAGTGGATGCCTCCACCTGCAGCGAAGACGATCATGGCTCCTGCCCCTGCTGCCTGTTCACCCGCAGCATGGATGCCTTCGACGACCTGCTGAAAGCCCGCCAGTTCCTCGCCATCCGCCTGTTCGCCTCGCGCGATGCCGACGGCCTGTGCGAGGCCGATTGCCGG
Source organism: Stenotrophomonas maltophilia (assembly GCF_004684085.1). Lineage (GTDB taxonomy): Bacteria > Pseudomonadota > Gammaproteobacteria > Xanthomonadales > Xanthomonadaceae > Stenotrophomonas > Stenotrophomonas maltophilia_AS. The sequence continues at coordinate 46,673 of NZ_SRHZ01000017.1, read as the reverse complement.
GTCAACGGCCACGACTTCGCCGCCGCCCTGCCCCTGCTGCGCGCCTACGCGGCCAGCTGGCCGCAGGCCGGGCTGGAGTTCCGCAAGCAGTACGTGGTGATCCGCACCGGCTCGCCGGGCTGACCCACCGCCACACCCGATACAGGCCGGTGCAGCTACACTGCGCGCCGGTTTCCCAAGCAACCGCACTTTCTTCCATTCCACTACGAGGCACCCCCGCGATGCTGTACGCGCAAGTCCACCTGACCCTTCCCGCCTGGATCCACGACCAGATCGAGCTGGATCGTCGATATCCGGGCGATGAGGCCAAGGTCGCGCTGGCGATCGAGCTGTCGCGGCTGAACGTCGAGCACGCCAGTGGCGGTCCGTTCGGCGCCGTGGTGTTCGGCCCGGACGACAAGGTGATCGCTGCCGGCGTGAACCGGGTGATGCCGCACTCGACCTCATTGGCCCATGCCGAGAACATGGCCTACATGCTGGCCCAGCAGCGCCTGCAGACCCCGCGCCTGAACGCGGTGCTGTCGCCGGTCACCCTGGCCACCAGTTCGCAGCCGTGCTGCCAGTGCTATGGCGCGACCGTGTGGGCCGGTATCGACCGCCTGCTGATCGGTGCCAACTCGGCCGACGTCGAAGCGCTGACCCCGTTCGATGAAGGCCCGCTGCCGGCCGACTGGGTGGGTGAACTCAACAAGCGTGGCATCGAAGTGGTGCAGGGCCTGAACCGCGACGCCGCGCGCAGCGTGCTGCGTGCTTATGGGGAAAGCGATGGCGCCCGTTACTGAGACCGGCATCGGCCTGCTGTGCCTGTGCCGGCAGGGCTTCGAGCCCGAGCTGGCCGGTGAGCTGCAGTTCCGTGCCGGCGAAGCCGGTTTCGCCGGCTATGCGCGCACCCAGCGCAATGACGGCTATGTGCTGTTCATGTGCGACGAAGCCGCCGCGCTGGCACCGCGCCTGCATTGGCGCGAGTTGATCTTCGCGCGGCAGAAGCTGGTGGTGCTGGCCGAGTTGCCGCAGCTGGACCCGGCGGACCGCATCACACCGATGCTGGCGGTGCTGGCCGATGCGCCGCGCTTTGGCGACCTGTGGGTGGAACACCCCGACTCGGACGCCGGCAAGCCGCTGTCCGGGCTGGCCCGCGCCTTCGGCAATGCGCTGCGCCCGGCATTGCGCAAGGCCGGCAAGCTCACTGACAAGCCGAACGACCGCCTGCCGCGCCTGCACGTGGTGTTCGTCGACGGCACCCATGCCTTCGTCTGCGTGGCCGACCCGGCCGACAGCGCGCCGTGGGCATTGGGCATCCCGCGCCTGAAGCTGCTGCCCGAGGCCCCCTCGCGTTCGGCGCTGAAGCTGGACGAAGCACTGCTGACCCTGCTGACCCCGGAAGAGCGCGAGACGCTGGTGAAGCCTGGCATGCGTGCGGCCGACCTGGGGGCCGCACCCGGTGGCTGGACCTGGGTGCTGACCCGCCAGCACATGCACGTGCTGAGCATCGACAACGGCCCGCTGCGCCAGCACGTGCTGGACACCGGTCTGGTCGAGCACCTGCGTGCCGACGGCTTCCACTGGCACCCGGAACAATCGCTGGACTGGATGGTCTGCGACATGGTCGAGCAGCCGCGCCGCGTGGCCGAACGCATGGCCACCTGGTTCCGCGAAGGCTGGTGCAGGCACGCGATCTTCAACCTCAAACTGCCGATGAAGAAGCGCTGGGACGAAACCCGCTTGTGCCTGGACCTGTTCCAGGAACAGGCCGGCAAGCCGTTGGTGGTGCGTGCCAAGCAGCTCTATCACGACCGTGAGGAGATCACGGTGCTGGCCTCGCCGCTGCGCTGAGGCCATCGCGCCCGCCGGGCATGGCCCGGCGCTACCTGGGAATGGCAACCATGCGATACCACTCGATTCCGATACTGATCACCTTGTTGGCAGCCGCACCGGCCATTGCACAGCAGCTGCCGCCCATGCCGGCGCAGAGCCAGCCGTTGGGGCCGACCGGCGGCGCGATCCGCCAGCAACCACTGGATGCCGGCCGGGTCAGCGGCAGCGTCGAGATTGCACAGCCGGCCGGCGAGGCGCAGGTGACCGTGCGTTCGCTGGAACCGAGCAGCGTGGTCGGCCAATACCGCATCCACTTCGCCGCGCTGGATGTGAACGGCGATGGCTTCATCAGCCGCGAAGAAGCGCAGGCCAACCCGGCGCTGGCCGATGAGTTCAATGCGTTGGACGTGAAGCGTCGCGGCAAGCTGGATCGTGCCGACCTGGCCGGTTGGCTGGTTGATTGATCCACCAGCGCGATCTTCATCCACGCATGGCGTGGATCTACTGGATCAACGGCGGTAGCGCAGTCCGCTTAAGGTAGGTGCCAACCTTGGTTGGCACAACAACGGAAACGCCGTCGCCCCATCTGGGCCGACGTTACCTGACAGACGTGCCAACCAAGGTTGGCACCTACCAGAGCGGCATCCTGCGGTGGGCAATTCGGCAGTGATGCCCGCAACGTCGTGCGGTTTGTATTCCGCTTACACCCCGGCGGCGCGCTTCCAGAACGCCTGCACCAGCGGCGGCCATTTGCCGACACAGCCCAGCGCGCGTCCACGGGCCAGGGTCAGGTGCATTTCGTCGTTGGAGAACAGGCGGTTGATCGCGTCGAAGCTGTAGGCGGCGATCTGGTTGTCGCTGCGCCGTTCGCGTGCCCAGCGCTGCAGGCGCTGCGGCGACAGCCGCGGCTGGCCACGACGTTCGGCCGAGGGCGCCAGCCACTGCTGCAGCGCGGAGACATCGCGCAAGCCCAGGTTCACACCCTGCCCGGCCAGCGGATGCACCACATGCGCGGCATCCCCCAACGCCAGCACGCGGCCGGCAACGTAATGACGGGCCAGCTGGCGACGCAGCGGGAAGGCTGCGCGCGGTGATGCCAGCCGCAGTTCGCCCAGGCGTGCCGCGAAGGCGCGGGTCAGTTCGCGGTTGAACGCATCTTCGTCCAAGGCCAGCACGCGAGCCGCTTCCTCCTCGGGCAGGGTCCAGACGATGGAGCTGCGACGCTCGGCCACCGGCAGCAGCGCCAACGGCCCGGTCGGCAGGAAGCGCTGCCAGGCCGTGGCCTGGTTGGGAAGATCGCTGTCCACATAGGCCACAACGCCACGCTGGTGGTAGTCGTGCCGCTCTACTTCAATCCCGGCCAGCTGGCGCAGGGTCGACTCGGCACCGTCGGCGGCCACCGCCAGCGCCGCTTCCAGGCGGCGGCCATCGTCCAGGCGCAGGCGCACGCCGTCCTCATCCTGTTCCAGCGCTTCCACCCGAGCCGGGCAGTGCAGCTGCACGCCCGCCGCTGGCAGCGCCGCCCACAGGCGGTCCTGCAGCAGGCCGTTTTCGACGATGTAGCCCAGCTCGCGACGACCGAAGCGATCGGCGTCGAACAGCAGATCTTCGCCACCGGCCGCATCCCACACCTGCATGCGCCGGTAGGGCCAGGCACGGGCCTGGGCGATCGCCGGCCACACGCCCAGGCGCTGCAGCAGTTGCACATTGTCGGCGGCGAAAGCGAACACGCGCAGGTCCGGTTGTGCGGCCTGCCACGGGGTGGGTTCACGGCCTTCGACCAGCGCAACCGACAGGCCGGCATCGGCCAGCGCCAGCGCACACGCCGCACCGACCACGCCACCACCGACGATGGCCACGTCCAGACGCATGCGGCGGCTCATGCGGCCTCCCCACGGCACAGGCGCGGCACGTCACCACGGAAGCCCATCGCGCCACCGACCAGCATCGACTGCACCGAGGCGCGTTGTGCGGCCACCAGGCCGAGACTGCGCAACGGCCGCATCAGCGGCGCCGGGTTGCTGGTCAGGCGCGCGAGGCCGCCGGAGAAGGCCACCGTCTGCCGGCGGTCTTCCTCGCGGCGCGCAACGTAAGCCTGCAGCAGTGCGTCACTGCCGGCATCACCCTGCGCATCCTCCAGCAGTTCGGCCAGGGTCAGCGCATCGCGCAGGCCCAGGTTGAAGCCCTGCGCACCCAGCGGATGGATGGTCTGCGCGGCGTTGCCCAGCAGCACCGTGCGTTCACCGGCCAGCGCGTGCGCCAGCACCTGGATGAGCGGATAAGCACTGCGCGGGCCGGATTCGAGCAGGCGACCGGCACGCCAGCCGATCGCGTTCTGCAGGCGTTGCAGCCAGGCGGCATCGTCCAGCGCCATCACCGCTTCGGCCTGGTCACGCGCTACGCCATGCACCGTGCCGAAGTGGCGGTCACCTCGTGGCAGCAGCGCGGTTGGGCCGGAATCGGTGAAGCGTTCCCAGGCGGTGCCGTCCGGCGCGCGTTGGCTGCGCACGCGGGCCACGAACAGGGTCTGCTGGAAATCATGGCGGTCGACCTCGATGCCCAGCGCGCCACGCACGCCGCTGGTGGTGCCGTCGGCACCGACCACCAGCCGCGCCAGCAGCACATTTTCACCAGCCTCGTCGGCCACCCGCACCTGACGGTAGCCATCGACCACCTCGCCCAGCCCCAGGAACCGCATCGGCCGGTAACGGCGCAGCCGCGGCAGCTCCTGGAGGCGCGCTTCGAGCGCCTGGCCGAAATCGCGCGCGACCACCACCTGGCCGAACCACGGTCGGTCGTAATCGGCCGCATCCAGCTGCACGCGGCCGAAATCACCGGCACGGCTGACATGGATCCGACGGATCGGCCCAGGCGCCATCGCCAGCTTCTGCATCACCCCCAGCGCGGTCAGCGCATTGACGGTGGCAGCAGCGAAACTGAGGTTGCGCTGATCGAACACCGCCGGCAGTTCACCGGCCGGACTGGCCTCGAGCAGGCCCACGTCGCGGCCCAGGCGGTCCAGGGCAATGGCCAGGCTGGCACCGACCAGGCCGCCACCGACGATCAGTACGTCATGTCGTTCACTCATGGGCTCATGATACGCGCTCGCCCCGACGGATAAGCCCCGAGCCCCCTGCCTGCGCCAACCGGCGCGGCGGGCTAGAATGAAACCTGAATCCGCTCCGGGCCCGCCGCCATGTCCGACACCGCCAACCGCGCCTTTGCCCTGTCAGTACTCGTACTGCTGCTGGCGGCGACCCGCGTCAACCACTTCGCGGCGATCCCTGATGCCTCCTGGGCCGTGTTCTTCATCGGTGGCTTCTACCTGGCCCGCTGGACACGCTGGGCGTTCCCGCTGTTGATGGTGTTCGCGGTGCTGGTCGACTGGATCGTGATCCGCAGCAGTGGTTTGGACTTCTGGCAGCACTACTGCGTGTCACCGGGCTACTGGCTGCTGCTGCCGGCGTACTTCTCGCTGTGGGCGGGCGGCATGCTGCTGGGCCGCAACTACCAGAGTGCGCGCTGGTCGGTGCTGGCCAAGGGCGCGCTGCTGCTGGTCGCCTCGGTGGCGGTCTGCCACCTGCTGGCGCAGGGCGGCTTCTACTGGACCACCCGCAACGTGGCCGAGCCCACCCTGGCCGGCTGGGCGCAGAACTACGCGCAGTGGTTCGGGCCGTACCTGCGCACCACCGCGATCTACGTGGCGCTGGCCGCCGCCCTGCAATTGGCCGTGGAGCAGGTGCTGAAGCTGCAGCAGGCCCGCCGCGACATCCGCCACTGAGCCGCGCCATGGGTCACCGCCTCTCGCGCATCTACACCCGCACCGGCGACGACGGCAGCACCGGCCTCGGTGACGGCCAGCGCGTGGCCAAGGATGACGCACGCGTCGCCTCCTACGGCACGGTCGACGAGGCCAATGCCGCGCTCGGCCTGCTGCTGGCCGCGCCCCTGCCCGAGGATGTGCGCGCGCTGGTCGTGCACCTGCAGCACCAGCTGTTCGACCTCGGCGCCGAGCTGTGCATCCCAGGTCATGCCGCGATCCACGCCGCCGATGTCTCTGCGCTGGAGCAGCAGCTGGACCACTACAACGCCGGTCTGCCGATGCTGAAGGAGTTCATCCTGCCGGCCGGCGGCGAGGCCGCCGCACGCTGCCACCTGGCGCGCACCATCGTCCGCCGCGCCGAGCGCGAGACGGTCACCCTGGCCCGCCACGAGGCGGTGCGCAGCGAGGCGCTGCAGTATCTCAACCGGTTGTCCGATCTGCTGTTCGTGCTGTCCCGGGTGCTGGCGCGCGCCGATGGCCAGGGCGAAGCGCTGTGGCAGCCACAGCAGCGCCAGCGCTGAGTCGGCACGATGCTGGTCTACACCCATCCTTCCTGCCTGCTGCATGACCCCGGTCCCGGCCATCCCGAGTGCCCGCAACGCCTGCAGCATGTGCTGGACGCGCTGCACGCCGCCTTCCCCGGCCAGCTGGACTGGCGCGAAGCGCCGCCGGCCAAGTTCGGCGAACTGACCCGGGTCCACGACAGCGCCCTGCTCGACTTCGTACTACAGCCGCAGACCGCGCCGCTGCGCCAGCTGGACATGGACACCTGGACCTCGCCGGGTTCGGCCAGCGCCGCCGTGCACGCCGCCGGTGCCGGCGTGGCTGCGGTCGATGCGGTGATGCTGGGCGAGGATCCCCTGGCGTTCTGCGCGGTGCGCCCACCCGGCCACCACGCCACCAGCAGCACGGCGATGGGCTTCTGCCTGCTCAACAACATCGCCATCGCCGCGGCCTACGCCCGCGACCGTCATGGACTGGAACGGGTCGCGGTGGTCGACTTCGACGTCCACCACGGCAACGGCACCCAGGACATCTTCCAGCACGACGCCCGGGTCTCTTACTACAGTACCCACCAGGCCGGGTTGTTCCCCAATTCCGGCCTGCGCCGCGACCGCGGTGCCGGCAACCTGATGAACATCCTGCTGCCGCCGGGCAGTGGCGGTTTCCGCTTCCGCAACGTCTGGGCCGACGAGATGCTGCCGGCCATCGACGACTTCCGTCCGCAGCTGCTGCTTATCTCGGCCGGCTTCGACGCCCACCTGCGCGACCCGCAGGCCGACCTGATGCTGGAGACCGACGATTTCGCCTGGATCACCCGTGAACTGCACGCGCTGGCACGCCGCCACGCGGCCGGCCGGGTGGTCTCGATGCTGGAGGGCGGCTACGACCTGCAGGCCCTGGCCGAGTGCAGCGTGGCCCATGTCCAGGCCCTGATGTCACCGGCTGCCGGTACCGTCGCCGGATGAACCCGAACCGGCAGGATCCGGCGCCCTTCATTGCCCCTATGCAAGGGATGGGGCAAGCTACCGTCCGTTTTCGCCCGAATCCGAACCGCGTGCGCCGAGCCCTCCGCCTGCTTCCCCTGCCCCTGAGCATCGCCATCTGCCTGCCGGCGATGGCCGATGACAAGCCGCTCAACTGGGGCCTGTGCCCGGCTACCGACGTCATTCCCGCGTTCACCGACGCCCCCACCCCGGTCCCGGCGCAGGACAAGGCCGCTGCCAGCGCCGCGCGCGCGCAGCAGCCGACCGACATCGAGGGCGACCAGCTGCTGGGCACCACCACCGTGCCGCAGTACGAAGGCAACGTGGCGCTGCGCCGGGGCGACCAGTTCGTGGGCACCGACAAGCTCAGCTTCGATACCGAGACCGGCAACTACATCGCCGACGGCAATGTCCGCTACCAGGACGGCTCGATCCGGATGATCGCCAAGCGTGCCGAGGGCAACCAGGAAAGCGACACCCACAAGATCTCCGACATCAAGTACCAGCTGGTGTCGCGCCGCGGCAACGGCGATGCCGAATCGGTCGACCTGCAGGGCGCGGTCGGCCAGATGCACCGCTCCACCTATACGACCTGCGACCCGTCGCAGCCGGTGTGGAAGCTGTCGGCGCCACAGATCGAAGTGGACAACGACGAAGGCTTCGGCACGGCCCGCAACGCCGTGCTGCGCATCGGCAAGGTGCCGGTGCTGTGGGCGCCGTACTTCAAGTTCCCGATCGATGACCGCCGCAAGACCGGCCTGCTGTTCCCGCAGCTGGGCATGTCCGGCCGCAACGGTGTCGACTACGCGCAGCCGATCTACTTCAATCTGGCGCCGAACTACGACGACACCCTGACCCCGCGCTACATGAGCCGGCGCGGTCTGCTGCTCGACAACGAGTTCCGCTACCTCTACAACGGCGGCCGTGGCGAGGTGCTGACCAGCTACATGCCCAACGACAAGCTGCGCGACCGCGACCGCGGCCGGGTAATGTTCGACGGCTATCACAACGTGAACACCCATTGGCAGGCCCGTGCCAACCTGGCCTGGGTGAGCGACGAGCGCTATGTCGAGGACTTCGCCAACCGCCTGGTGGGCGTGACCGCCTCCAATCTGCAGAGCACCATCGGCCTGTACGGCACCGGCCAGAACTGGACGGCCGGGATCATGGCCGACCGCTGGCAGCTGACCGACTACACGCTCGACGAGCGCGCCCTGCCCTACAACCGCGAACCGCGCCTGTTCTTCAACTGGAACAAGCCGGTACTGCCGTGGTTGGAGACCGGCGTCTACACCGAGGCGGTGCGTTTCACCCACGACGACGTCAACTTCAAGAACGCCGTCGGCGCCGGTAGGGATCTGCAGTACACCCGCAATGGACAGCAGTGGACCGACGGCGTCGGTGTCAGCGGCGGTTCTCGACTGGACGTGAAGCCGTATGTGTCGTTCCCGATCAGCGGCGCAGCCTGGTACGTGACCCCTACCCTGGCCTACCGCTACACCGCCTATCAACTGGACCGTGGTCTGGTGGATGGGGTAAGGGGCATCCGTGGCCAGATCCTGCGTTCTCAGGGCATCGACCCGGCCACGGCAACCCCGGAACAGCTGCGCGGCAATACTTCGCCCAGCCGCAGCCTGCCGATCGGCAGCCTTGATGCCGGCCTGTTCTTCGATCGCGAGACGTCGATCGGTGGCAAGTCATTCCTGCAGACCCTGGAGCCGCGCCTGTTCTACCTGCGCACGCCCTACCGCAACCAGGACGAGCTGCCGATCTTCGATACCCGCGACTTCACCTTCAGCTGGGGCCAGCTGTTCCGCGATTCGCGCTATACCGGCGCCGACCGCCAGAACGATGCCAACCAGCTGACCCTGGCACTGGGCACCCGCTTCATCGACCAGACCACCGGCAAGGAACGCTTCTCGGCCGCAATCGGCCAGATCCAGTACTTCGATGAATCGCGGGTCAGCACCACGCCCGGCGGGGCACCGGTGGAAAAGGGCAAGTCGGCCTGGATCGCCGACGGCAACTACATGATCAACGACCGCTGGACGCTGGGCGCCACCTACCAGTGGGACCCGAAGTACAAGCGCGAGGATCTGGCCAGCGTCCGCGCCCGCTACCTGATGCCCAACGATGGCGTGGTCAACCTGAGCTATCGCTACCGCATCAACGCCGGCGCCCCGGCAACCGCGAACAAGCATGACCGGACCCTGCTGGAGCAGGCCGACCTGTCGTTCCTGTACCCGCTGAATGCACGCTGGAGCCTGGTGGGCCGTTATTACTACTCGCTGCAGGACAAGGAACCGCTGGAAATCATCGCCGGCGTGCAGTGGGACAGCTGCTGCCTGGCTGTGCGCGCGGTGGCCCGCCGCTACGTGCGCAACCGCGAAGGCGACATGAACAACTCCATCCAGCTCGAGTTCGTGCTCAAGGGCTTGAGCTCCATCGGCCAGGACACGGACCGCACTCTGCGCCGTGCTATCCTCGGCTACAACCGCGACGACCTCTATCTCGTGCCGCCCAGCAACACCGGAGTGACCCGCGATGACTACGATCCGAATCTGATCCCATGACCAAGCGCTTCCCCGTTCTTCTCGCCTCGCTGCTGGCGGTGTCCAGCGTGTCCGCCCCCCTGCAGGTGCTTGCCCAGGAGGCGCAGCCGCTTGACCGCATCGCCGCCGTCGTCGATGAGGACGTGATCCTGCAGAGCGAGCTCCAGCGTGCGATCGCCAACATCAAGGCGCAGTACGTCGGCCGTGAAAACCAGCTGCCGCCGGAAGACGTGCTCAGCCGTCAGGTGCTTGAGCGCCTGGTGCTGGTCAAGCTGCAGGTAGCCCGCGCCCAGGGCAGCGGCATCCGGGTCAGCGACCAGGAACTGAACCAGGCGATGAATGCCATCGCCCAGCAGAACGGTTCGAACCTGGACGCGCTGCGCCAGCGTCTGGCCCAAGACGGCATCGATTTCAACGATTTCCGCGCTTCGGTGCGTGACGAGATCACCGTCCAGCGCCTGCGCCAGAGCTTCGCGCAGAGCCGCATCAGCGTCAGCGAGGGTGAAGTCGATGCCGCGCTGAAGCAGCAGGCCACGGCCGGCAACCAGTACCACCTGGCCCACATCCTGATCGCAGTGCCCGACGGCGCCAATGCCGATCAGATTGCCACCGGCCAGAAGAAGGCCGACGGCGTGAAGGCCCTGCTGGACAAGGGTGAGCTGGACTTCAACGCGGCAGCGGTGCGCTATTCGGACAGCCCCAACGCGCTGGAAGGCGGCGACCTGGGCTGGCGCAGCCTGGATGAAATCCCGGCCGCATTCGCGCAGACGATGGCAAAGATGAAGGCCGGTGAAGTGGTCGGCCCGATCCGTGGCCCCAGCGGCTTCCAGCTGCTGAAGCTGGTGGAAGTGCGCGATGCCAGCGCCGCCGGTGCGGGTGAACACACGGTCACCGAGTACCACGGCCGCCACATCCTGGTGCGCGTGGACGACCACCAGACCGACGCCGCCGCCAAGGCCAAGATTGATACCCTGCGTGCCCGCATCGCCGGTGGCACCGACTTCGAGACCGTGGCCAAGGAGTCCTCCGAGGACAACAACACCAAGGGCCAGGGCGGTGATCTGGGCTGGTTCCCGGCCGATGCGTTCGGTCCGGCTTTCGGCCAGCAGGTGGAAGGCGTGCAGGATGGCGGCATCAGCCAGCCGTTCCGCACCGACGCGGGCTGGCACATCGTGCAGCGCGTGGCCACCCGCCAGACCGATGTGACCAGCGACAACCAGCGTGCCCAGGTCCGCGAGACCATCGGCCGACGCAAGCTGGAAGACGAGTACAACCGCTTCCTGCAGGAACTGCGTGGCGAAGCCTACGTCAGCTTCCGCAGCGGCGACCGCGCGGAAAACACCGCGACACCGCCGCAGTCCTGACCGATGCGCCCCGAGCTCGCTCTGGTACCGGGCGAGCCTGCCGGGATCGGCCCGGAGCTGTGTGTCCGCCTCGTCCAGCAGCCGCGTGAAGATTGCCGGCTGCTGGCGTTCGCCGACCCGGATACCCTGCGCGCGGCCGCTGCCGCGCTGAACCTGCCGTTGCAACTGCTGCCCGAGGACGCCGAAGCACGCGTCCCCGGCGACCTGCGCCTGCGCGTTGTGGCCAATACCGTGCCCAGCCACTTCGGCCAGGCCGACCCGGCCAATGCCGGTGCGGTCATCGGCGCCCTGCTTGGTGCTGGCCAGGCCTGCCTGTCAGGCGAGCTGCACGGCGTGGTCACCGGCCCGGTGCACAAGGCCGTCATCAACGAAGGCGGCATCGCCTACAGCGGCACCACCGAACTGCTGGCCGACCAGGCCGGGGTGAAGGTGGTGATGATGCTGGCCAATCACATCGTGCGTGTGGCGCTGGCCACCACCCACCTGCCGCTGCGCGAAGTGGCCGATGCGATCACCGCCCCCGGTCTGGAACACACCTTGCGCACGGTTCATGCGGCGCTGCGCCGCGAATTCGGCCTGGCTGCGCCTCGCATCGCCGTGCTGGGCCTGAACCCGCACGCCGGCGAAGACGGCCATCTGGGCCGCGAGGAACTGGACCTGGTCATCCCCCTGCTGCAGCGCCTGCGCACAGAGGGCATGGACCTGGTCGGGCCGCTGCCGGCCGACACAGCCTTCCTGCCGGCCAAACTGACCGGCTTCGACACCGTGCTGGCGATGTACCACGACCAGGGCCTGCCGGTGCTGAAGTATTCCGGCTTCGAGCAGGCGGTGAACCTGACCCTGGGCCTGCCCTACCCGCGCGTGGCGGTGGACCATGGCACCGCGCTGGACCTTGCCGGCCGCGGCATCGCCGATCCCTCCAGCCTGCAGGCGGCAACAGCACTGTGTGCGCAGCTTGCGCGGCAACGTACACTGAGCGCATGAATTCCCCGCATTCCCCCTCCGGCCCGGTGTTCACCGCACCGGCCAAGAAGCAGCTTGGCCAGCATTTCCTGGCCGACCGCCACTACATCGACAAGATCGTGATGGCGGTCAACCCGAAAGACGGTGACCGTCTGGTCGAGATCGGCCCCGGCCAGGGTGCGATCACCCTGCCGCTGCTGCGCGTGCACCCGAAGCTGACGGTGATCGAATTCGACCGCGACCTGATCGCGCCGCTGACCGCGGCAGCCGAGCCGCTGGGCGAGCTGACCATCGTCCACCGTGACGTGCTGCGCGTGGACTTCACCGAACTGGCCGACGGCCAGCCGATCCGCCTGGTCGGCAACCTGCCTTACAACATCTCCTCGCCGATCCTGTTCCATGCGCTGGAACATGCCGCGGTGATCCGCGACATGCACTTCATGCTGCAGAAGGAAGTGGTTGACCGCATGGCGGCCGGTCCCGGCAGCAAGGTATTCGGCCGTCTCAGCGTGATGCTGCAGGCGTACTGCGAGGTGACCTCGCTGTTCGTGGTGCCGCCGGGCGCGTTCCGGCCGCCGCCGAAGGTCGATTCGGCGGTGGTGCGGCTGGTCCCGCGCGACCCGGGCACGATCAACATCCGCGATCACAAGCGCTTTGCCGAAGTGGTCAGGGCCGCCTTCGGCCAGCGCCGCAAGACCCTGCGCAACGCCCTGAACAACGTGGTGTCCGCCGAGCAGTTCGCTGCCGCCGGCGTGCGTCCCGATGCCCGTGCCGAACAGCTGGACGTGGCCGAATTCATCGCTTTGGCCAATGCCTCCTGATTACACTGCCGGTATGGAAGACGCTGACGTTTACGCCATCTCTGTCGAAGTCGCACCGCGCTTCCTCGACGATCAATCCGCGCCGGAAGACGGCCGCTATGCGTTCGCCTACACGATCCGCATCCACAACCAGGGGCAGGTCGCCGCGCGCCTGATCGCACGCCATTGGCGCATCACCGATGCCAATGGCCGTGTCGAACACGTCGATGGCGATGGCGTGATCGGCGAACAGCCGCGCCTGCGCCCCGGTGAAGACTTCCGTTACACCTCAGGTGTCATGCTGGGGACCGATCACGGGACCATGCAGGGGCACTACGACATGGTTGCCGACGATGGCACCGAATTCGCTGCGGCGGTCGCACCTTTCGTGCTGGCCATTCCGCGCACCCTGCACTGACACGGAGGCCGAACGATGAGTGTGTGGGCGATCGGCGACCTGCAGGGCTGCTATGACGTCACCCAGCGATTGCTGGAGAAGATCCGCTTCGACCCGGCGCAGGACACCCTGTGGTTCTGCGGCGATCTGGTCAACCGTGGCGGCCAGTCGCTGGAAACGCTGCGGCTGGTGCACTCGCTGCGCGAACACAGCGTGGTGGTGCTGGGCAACCATGATCTTTCGCTGCTGGCTGTCGGTGCGCGCACCGAAGAGGAACAGCGCAAGGTCAACCCGGACCTGCTGCGCATCGTGCAGGCCGAGGACCGCGACGAACTGCTGGACTGGCTGCGCCTGCAGAAGCTGGTGCACGTGGACCGCGAGCTGGGCTGGATGATGGTGCATGCCGGCCTGGCGCCGAAATGGACCACGCAGATGGCCGAGCGGCATGCCGCGGAAGTCGAGGTGCAGTTGCATGGCGCCGGCTACCGCAAGCTGTTCCGCAACATGTACGGCGACAAGCCGAGCTGGGCACCGAACCTGTCCGGCTACGACCGCTCGCGCGCGATCATCAATGTGCTCACCCGCATGCGCTACTGCACCCCGCGCGGGCGCATCGGCATCGAGGACAAGGGCACGCCGGGCACGCAGGAACAGGGCTTGTACCCCTGGTTCGAAGTGCCGGGCCGGGTCGAGCGCGACCTCAAGGTCGTCTGCGGCCACTGGTCGGCGCTGGGCCTGACCATCACCCAGGGCGTGCATGCCATCGACACCGGTGCGGTGTGGGGCGGCAAGCTCACCGCGATCCAGCTCGATACCGATGAACTGCGCGTGGTGCAGGTGCCGGGCCGCGATGTACCCGCCCCCGTGCCCAACGCCCGCCCGCCCGCACGAGCGGCGCACGAGCGCCCTGTTCCTTGCCCTGCACCGGCGCAGGGCAAGGAACAGGGCGGCGGCAACGCTCCGGCCGCCAACCCGGGCAACCGCGGCCCGCGCCGTCGTCGTCGCCGTGGCGGCGGCGGTGGTGGCTCTGCGGGCCCCGGCAACAGCAGTCCCCCGCCGCAGGCATGACGCGGCGCCGCTGGGCACCATGGACGGTGCTGCTGCTGACGCTGGCCCTGGCCAGCGGCTGCCAGCCCACTTCGGCCCCTGCCCCCACCGGCGGCGGAAACTCCGGCCACACGCCATCGCAACCTCAAGCGCCTTCGCCGCCACTGGTGGCTGCAGCGCGCGCGCAGATCGGCGTCACCACCCGCTATGACCCTGCCTATCAGGTGCTGGCCTATCCCGGCGGAGACGTCCCGGTTGATCGCGGTGTGTGCACCGACGTGGTGGTGCGCGCCCTGCGCAGCCAGGGGCTGGACCTGCAGGCCCGCGTGCACGAAGACATGCGCGGCAACTTCAGCGCCTATCCCACGATCTGGGGCCTGTCACGACCGGATCGCAACATCGATCATCGTCGCGTCCCGAACCTGATGCGCTGGTTCGAGCGGCAGGGCTGGCAGCAACCGATCACAGCCCTCGCCGCCGACTACGCGGCCGGCGACATCGTCGCGTGGAAGCTCAACGGCAACGGCCTGCTGCACGTGGGTATCGTCTCCGACCGCCACCTGGCCAATGGCACACCGCTGGTGCTGCACAACATCGCGCGCGGCACGCGGGAAGAGAACCTGCTGTTCCAGCACACGATCATCGGGCATTACCGGAGGCCGTAGGCAATCCTGTAGAGCCGAGCCATGCTCGGCTACGGGATGTGTCCGGCAACAGCAGCCGAGCATGGCTCGGCTCTACAGGAACCCATCTTCAGCGGCGCACGTAGTGCACGAAGCGGAACGCGTAGGCATGGCGTTCGTCGGCCGGGTGCGGCTCGCTGCTCACTTCCCGCCAGTCCTGCACGTCCACTTCGGGGAAATGGGTATCGGCGGGGACTGCGGCATCCACCCAGGTCAGGTACAGATCACTGGCCTGGTCCAGCAGCTGGTGGAAGATCTCGCCGCCACCGATGATGCACAGCTCGCTGGCGCCCTCGCCTTCGGCAATCGCCTTCGCCTCGTCCAGCGACGCCACCGCACGCATGCCCTCGAACGGCACCTGGCCACTGCGGGTCAGCACCAGGTTGGTCCGCCCCGGCAGTACGCGGCCGATCGACTCGGCGGTCTTGCGCCCCATCAGGATCGGCTTGCCCAGCGTAAGCGCCTTGAAGTGCTTGAAATCATCCGGCAGGTACCAGGGCATGGCATTGCCCTGGCCGATGCCACGCTTGCGGTCCAGCGCCACGATCATCGACAGCTTCATTGCTACCACCTCCTCAGCTGGCGTCGATCTGCAGGCGTTCGCAGGCAGCGTTCGCGGCACTGGCCGCCTGCAACGCCGCCGCCAGCGCAGGGCTGGACGTGGACTGCTCATCCAGGCCACCGAGGATCTTCTGCTTCTGCGCCTCTTCGATATCCTTCAGGCCCGGTCCTGACAGGATGTCTGCCGACAACGCAGCGGTGTCGGTGCTGCCACGACGTGCCAGAAACGCCTGCAACTGGTCACTGGAATAGACGTTGGCAAGCTGCTGCTCGAGCGTGCGCTGATAGGCCGGACCCTCGATACCGGCCTTCAGGTGCTCGGTCATCGCCGTGTACATGCCGGTTACCGCCGCACGCATCTGCGCCCGGCAGCCTTCCGGCACATCCTGGGGCATCATCGTGCTGCCGTTGAATGCCCCGGCGAACGCCTGCACTTCCTCGCGCATGTGCTTGTGCACGATCTGCTCATTGACCTGCCGGGCCAACGACAGCGCATCGGCCGGTCCGGCTTGTACCATCGCCAGCGGCAGCATGCCGCACAGCGCCAACAGGCCGCTGGAAATCAGGCGGGCACTCATACCGCCACCGGCGCCTTGATCGCCGGATGCGGATCGTAGCCGTCGATGCGGATGTCGTCGAACTGGAAACCGAACAGATCGGTCACCTGCGGGTTCAACCACAGCGTCGGCAGCGCGCGCGGCTCACGCGACAGCTGCTCGCGCGCCTGCTCGAAGTGGTTCGAATACAGGTGCGCATCGCCCAGCGTATGCACGAAATCACCCACGCCCAGGCCGGTGGCCTGCGCCACCATGTGGGTCAGCAGCGCGTAGCTGGCGATGTTGAACGGCACGCCGAGGAAGATGTCGCCGCTGCGCTGGTAGAGCTGGCAGCTGAGCTTGCCGTCCACCACGTAGAACTGGAACAGGTTGTGGCACGGCATCAGCGCCATCTGCGAGAGCTCGCCCACGTTCCAGGCACTGACCACCAGCCGCCGCGAATCGGGATTGCGCTTGATCTCGTCCACCAGCCACTGCATCTGGTCGATCTCGCGGCCATCGGCGGTGGCCCAGCTGCGCCACTGCTTGCCGTACACCGGGCCGAGGTCGCCGTTGTCGTCGGCCCACTCGTCCCAGATGCGTACCTGGTTGTCCTTCAGGTAACCAATGTTGGTGTCGCCCTTCAGGAACCACAGCAGCTCATGGATGATCGAGCGCAGGTGCAGTTTCTTGGTGGTGACCAGCGGGAAGCCTTCGGCCAGGTTGAAACGCATCTGCCAGCCGAACACGCTGCGGGTGCCAGTGCCGGTTCGGTCACTCTTCTCCGCGCCGTGCTCAAGCACGTGCGACAGCAGGTCCAGGTAAGCCTTCATGCCTTGCCCTCGACAGCCACCGGCAGCTGCGGCTGCAGCACCGGCGCGCGGCGCGACATCACCAGCAGCACCAGACCGAAGGCGATCAGCGGCAGGCTGAGGATCTGGCCGCGCGTCAGCCAATCGAAGGCCACGTAGACGCCGTTGTCGGGCATGCGCACGAACTCCACCGCGAAGCGGAACAGGCCGTACATCAGCGCGAACAGGCCACCCACCAGATAGCGGTGACGCGGCTTGGCCGACACGGCCCACAGCACGATGAACATCACCAGGCCTTCCAGCAGCGCTTCATACAGCTGCGAGGGATGGCGTGCGAACTGGTTCAACGCGCCGCTGGCGAACTGCGCCTGCAGCGTCGCGTGGTCCAGCTGGTTCAGCGGTGCCGGCAGGCCGGACGGGAACACCACGCCCCAGGTACCGTCGGTGTACTTGCCCCACAGCTCGGCACCGATGAAGTTGCCGATGCGCCCGAAGCCCAGGCCCAGCGGCACCAACGGCGCCATGAAGTCCATGGTGTCGAAGAAATGCAGCTTGTGCTTGCGCGACCACCACCAACAGGCGGCAATCACGCCCAGCAGGCCGCCGTGGAAACTCATGCCGCCATCCCACACCTTGAACAGCAGCAGCGGGTTGTGCAGGAAATCGCCCAGCGCGTAGAACAGCATGTAGCCGATGCGCCCGCCCAGCACCACGCCGAGCATGGCGTAGAACAGCAGGTCGGAGAAGCCGTTGGCATCGACGCCCGGCAGGCGCCCATCGGCGATCCGCTTGCGGCCCAGCAGCCAGGCCGCAGTGAAGCCGAGCAGGTACATGATGCCGTACCAGTGCACCTTGATCGGCCCCAGCGAGAGGGCGATGGGGTCGATGTCGTGGAAATAGATCATGGAAGGTGCCTTGCGGTTGAACGTCTATTCTCGGGCCAGTGCCGCCCCGGCTCAACCAAGGATCTGCGGCGAGTTCGGCAACGCGTCATCGTTCGACCGCGTCGAGGCCGGAAAGTGCCCTTCCACCAGGCTCGAAACTTCGTCGATCGCATCGCGCAGGGCCCCCACCGGGTCGGCACCGCGCAGGCCCTCGCGCAGGTGAGTACAGACCCGCTGCCACTGCGCCGGGCTGACCCGGCCGTGCAGGCCCCGGTCGGCGACGATCTCGATGGCGTGGTCAGCCAGCAGCAGGTAGATCAGCACGCCGTTGTTGTGGGCCGTGTCCCAGGTACGCAGGCGCGCGAAGGCATGCTCGGCGGCCTGACGTGGGGTCACTTTGTGCCACAGCGCGTCCAGCGGCAGGTCGGCTTCGACCGCGAACATCACCTGGCCACCATGGCGTCGCTCACCGTCAGCGATGGCCTCGGTGATCGCCTGCAGCGTGGCCGGCGGGAATGCGCGCCGCACCGACGGTGAAAATACGTGGCGACACAGTCGTTGGATCATCACCAGCCCCCCGAAGCACCGCCGCCGCCGGAGCGGCCACCGCCGCCACCCCAGCCGCCACCGCCGAATCCACCGCCTCCACCGAAGCCGCCTCCCCCGCCCCAGCTGCCGCCGCCCCAGCCACCGCCGCCGGCAAAGCGCCCAGGGTGGCCGGAGAGCATCGCCACGATCAGGCCCACGATGCCCGCCAGGCCACTGGCCAGCAGGGTGGAGGTGAACAGGAAGGCCGCCAGCGCCGCACCCGCACCGCCGAGCAGGCCACGCAGCGGTCGCGGCACGCGCGAGAACACCCCGCGCAGGATGCTGCCGGCGAACACGCCGATGAACAGCGCCAGGAACCAGGCATCGCCACCGCCGTCGAGCTCGCGGCCACGCTGGCCGCTGACCGGCGCCGGCAGCGGTTCGCCGTCGATGATCTTCACCAGCACCGCCGTGGCGTCGGTGATGCCACCGGCATAGTCATTGGCGCGGAAGCGTGGCACCAGATACTCCTGGATGACCCGGTTGGCGATGGCATCGGGAATCGCGCCCTCCAGGCCGTAGCCCGGCTCGATGCGCACGCGCCGGTCGTCCTTGGCCACCACCAGCAATACGCCGTCATCCACACCCTTGCGGCCGATCTGCCACTGGTCGAAGACCCGCGTGGTGTACTGTGCGATGTCTTCCGGCTGGGTGCTGGGCACCACCAGCACCTGCAGCTGGCTGCCCCTGCGCTGCTGCAGTTCGATCGCCTGCTGCACCAGCGCCTGCTGCTGCGCGTCATCCAGCGTGCCGGTGGTATCGACCACCGGCGAATCCAGCGCTGGAATCGGCGCCAGCTGCTGCGCCTGCGACGCCAGCGGCAGCCACAGCAGCAGGGCCAGCAACGCAGTGGCCAGGCGCATCGGTCAGTGGCCCGGCTGCGGTGCCGGCTGCTGCTGCGGCGCGCTGCCGAAATCCACCGCCGGCGCATTGGAAATCTGCGCCTCGTTGTCCACGCTGAAGTTCGGCTTGGTCTTGTAGCCGAAGATCTTGGCGGTGATCACCTGCGGGAACGAGCGGATGTAGGTGTTGTAGTCCTGCACCTGCTGGATGTAACGGCCGCGGGCGACGGTGATGCGGTTCTCGGTGCCTTCGAGCTGCGCCTGCAGATCGCGGAAGTTCTGGTCGGACTTCAGCACCGGGTAGTTCTCGGTCACCACCAGCAGGCGTGACAGCGCGCTGCCGAGTTCGCCCTGGGCCTGTTGGAACTGCTTGAGCGAGGCTTCGTCGTCGGCGTTGACGTTGATCTGGCCGACGCGCGAGCGCGCGTTGGTGACTTCGGTCAGCACGCGCTCTTCCTGGCTGGCGAAGCCCTTCACGGTCTGCACCAGGTTGGGCACCAGATCGGCGCGGCGCTTGTACTGGTTGAGCACTTCGGACCAGCTGGCCTTGACCGCTTCATCCTTCTGCTGGATGGCGTTGTAGCCACAGCCGGAGAGCAGTGAGGCCAGCAGCATCAAGGGCAGGACACGGGTGAACAGGCGCATGGCGGAGGTTCCGGGTGGGCTTGGCGCCGAGCATGCCATGGTTCGGGTGAAAGACCGGCCATCGGGCGCTGCCCCCTCCGCGGTGGCCATGCTCATGGATCGCCTGAGTAGTCCGGGCGAGTGGGCATGGCGGGGGACGCCGTGAATCCGTCCCTGGAGGCTTGGCCGCGGCATCCATGCCGCGGACACCCCCGCCACGCCCACCCGCCCGGCCTCATACGGTTTCCTGCGCACCGCGGGAAGATCAAAAGAAAAAATAAGAGCAAAAGCCGGTTCTTCAGGCATTCGTGTCGACCAAGGTCGACACCTACCAAAGCAGAACGCCTTTCCGACCGATGGCGGCAATCTGTCGGAGGTGGGGCGGTGTGGGTTGGCAGGACCGTTGGCGCCATGGATGGCGCCATCGAGCCCCCAAGGGTGAGGGCGTTTTGCTTGCGAAGCACTGCTTCGCAAGCGCCCGAACGCACAGCCGCCAGCGGCTGGGCCGGACCGCGGAGCGGGGTTCACGGCGTGTCCTGCCAACCCACACCACCCCGCCCAACCCTCAGAAAACCAGCGCCGGCTTTTGCCGTTGACGTTGATTGCAGCGGGTGCAGGGCTGCAAGCCCTGCCGGAAACCCTCCCCCCCTCAGCAGGCCTCAGCCACCGCAGTGCGAGGACGCCCCAGCCACGCCAACAGCAACCCCGCGGCCGCCAGCAGGCCACCGGCCACCGGAATCGCCGCGTAACCCAGCCCCGAACTGATCACCGCACCACCCAGCGCCGCACCCACCGCATTGCCCAGGTTGAATGCACCCACGTTGATCGACGACGCCAGCCCCGGCGCCTCGCTCGCCGCCTGCATCACCCGGATCTGCAGCGGCGGCACGAGGGCAAAGGTCGCCGCACCGAACAGCAGTACGCCCAGCGCCGCAGTGGCGTGATGCATGAAGGCCAGCGGCAGCACGAACATCAGTGCGGCCAGCACCGCCAGCAGGATGCGGGTGGCGCCATCGAGCGACCAGTCGGCCATGCGCCCGCCGATGCCGTTGCCAAAAGTGAAACCGATGCCGATCAGGGCCAGCGACATCGCGATGAAGGCATTGGAGGCACCGGTCAGTTCGGTCAGCACCGGCGCCACGTAGGTGTAAAGGGTGAACATTGCGCCGGCGCCGAGCACGGTGGTGGCCATCGCCAGCAGCACCTGCGGCTGCAGGATCGCCTTCAGTTCACGGCGCACGTCCGGGCGCGGCCCCGGAGCGGACGCGGGCAACGCCATCGCCAACGCGATGATGGCGACCACGCCCAGCACCGCGGTGCCGGCGAAGGACAGGCGCCAGCCCAGCTGCTGGCCGACCCAGGTGGCCAGCGGCACGCCACCGATATTGGCGATGGTCAGGCCCATGAACATGGTCGCCACGGCGGCGGCCTGCTTTTCCTTCGGTACCAGGCTGGCGGCGACCACCGCACCGATGCCGAAGAACGCACCGTGATTGAGGCTGGTGACCAGACGCGACAGCAACAGCAGGCCGTAGTTCGGGGCCAGCGCGGACAACAGATTGCCGACGACGAAGATCGACATCAGCAGCATCAGCGCGGTGCGCTTGCCGAAGCGGCCCATCAGCAGGGTCATCACCGGTGCGCCCAGCATCACGCCGACGGCGTAGGCGGTGATCAGCATTCCGGCGGTGGGAATGCCCACGCCAACGCCGTCGGCGATGACCGGCAGCAGGCCCATCGGGGCGAATTCGGTGGTGCCGATGGCGAAGGCGCCGACGGCAAGGGCCAACAAGGCGGCTCTGGCGTTCATGGGGTCATCCTGCATGGGGCAGGTTCTGGAAAAGAGCGCGTAGCCTGCGCGCTTTGCCGGCCAGGATTAAGCCTCGCCCCGGGAAAACACTGTTGATCTCAATTCACAGTTGGCGGGAACCGCCCCGCCGGGCATGGCCCGGCGCTACCAGACCACGCCACGAACGGGAGCGCCGGGCCATGCCCGGCGGGCGCAGCAGCCCCCCGCACGGTAGCGCCGGGCCATGCCCGGCGGGCGCAGCGGCCCCGAAACGAAGAACCCCCGGCAGGGCCAGGGGTTCGGGGTGACGCGTTTGCCAATGGCCGGCTTACCAGTCGCCGGCACCCGGCACGTGGTGCTCGCGTGCGCGGCGGCGCATCAGCAGGTTCAGCCATTCCACCAGCACCGAGAAACCCATCGCAGCGTAGATGTACGGCTTGGGCACATGCACGTCCAGGCCATCCAGGATCAGCACCGCACCGATCAGCAGGATGAAGGCCAGGGCCAGCATCTTCACGGTGGGGTTGGCGTCGATGAAGCGGCCCAGCGGGTTGGCGGCCAGCAGCATCACCGCCACAGACAGCAGGATCGCGGCGACCATCACCGGCACGTGATCGGCGATGCCGACTGCGGTGATCACCGAGTCCAGCGAGAACACGATGTCGATGATTGCGATCTGCGCGATCACATAGCCGAACACCGCCGAGGTCTTGGTGGTGGTCGGGTCTTCATCCTCGCCACCGGTGATCATTTCCTTGATCTCCATCCAACCCTTGATGATCAGGAACAGGCCACCGACGATCAGCACGAGGTCGCGGATGGAAATGCCCATGCCTGCCACGGTGAACAGGTTCGCCTGCATGTGCGCCAGGTACGCCAGCGATACCAGCAGGCCGATACGGGTGATGCAGGCCACCGCGAT
The DNA here is from genome assembly GCF_004684085.1 of Stenotrophomonas maltophilia. GTDB lineage: Bacteria > Pseudomonadota > Gammaproteobacteria > Xanthomonadales > Xanthomonadaceae > Stenotrophomonas > Stenotrophomonas maltophilia_AS. The sequence goes on along the minus strand of NZ_SRHZ01000017.1, from coordinate 24,184 downwards.
GCCGAGCCGACGCGCGAACGGGCGGCGGTGCTCGGGCAGCTTGCTGACGGCGATGGAGATGAACACCAGGTTGTCGATGCCGAGCACGATTTCCAGCGCGCTCAGCGTGAACAGGGTCAACCAGACATTCGGATCGGCAAGAAACTCAAGGGACATGGGAAGTCTTCAACAAGGGGGAGGAAGAAGGATCAGCCGGCGTTGGCCGGGAACAACCGCGGCACCAGTACCAGGCCCCAGCACAGCAGCACGTTCATCATCAGCACGAACACCGCCGCCGAGCCCATGTCCTTGGCACGGCCGGCCAGCTCATGGATCTCGCTGCCGTAGCGCTCGATCACCGCCTCGATGGCCGAGTTGGCCAGCTCCATCGCCAGCACCAGCAGCATCGAGCCGATCAGCAGCGCGCGTTCGACCGGTGTCTGGCCCAGCCAGACCGCGAGCGGGGCCAGCAGCACCAGCAGGTAGACCTCCAGCCGGAACGAGGACTCGTGCAGCCAGGCGGCGCGCAGACCCTGCCAGGACCAGCGGGCGGCCTGGAAGATGCGGCGCGGGCCGCGGGGCATGTGGCCGAACTGATCAGCCACGGGTGGAACATCCAGCAACAGGGGCGCGGCGCAGCGACCGCTCAGACGCACGGCAGGGAATCATGGGTGCACAGGGATAGGCAGATGCCGCCATTTTGCCACAAGGCCGCCAGCCGTACGCCGGGCGGCCCTGGCGAATGGCCTGCCTGGGGCAAGCCCGGGCCTGCCCCAGCTCCTATGATGGATGCCCCCTTCCCTGCTGGAGCGCCTGATGTCCCGTCGCCGTACCTGCCTGCTGATGCTGGGCCTGCTGACCGCCGCACCGCTTGCACAGGCCCTGAGCCCTGCCAAGCCGCCGCAGGTGCCCGAACAGGTCTCCAACGTCGCCTGGGCCGGCGACATGGCCCGCTTCGCCAGCGCCGACCAGGCCAGCCCTCCGCCACGGGGCGGCATCGAGTTCATCGGCAGTTCCTCGATCCGCATGTGGCAGAGCCTGGCGGCCGACTTCCCGGGCCAACCGGTGTTCAACCGTGGCTTCGGCGGCTCGGAAGTACGCGACAGCACCTGGTATGCCGACCACATCGTGGTGCCGTATGCGCCGTGCAAGGTGTTCTTCTACGCCGGTGACAACGACCTCCACAGTGGCCGCAGTGCCGTGCAGGTGCGTGACGATGTGGTCGCTTTCGTGCAGCGCGTGCATCGCGACCTGCCGAAAACCAAGGTGGAATACCTGTCGATCAAGCCGAGCCCGTCGCGGGCGCATCTGTTGCCAGCGATCAACGAGGCCAACACGCTGATCAAGGCCGCGCTGGTCAAGCTGCCCAACACCGGCTTCACTGATGTCTACACGCCGATGCTCGGTGCCGATGGCCAGCCGGACGCGACGCTGTTCCGCGAGGACATGCTGCACATGACCCCAGCCGGTTACGCGATCTGGACCAAGGCGCTGGCGCCGAAGGTGAAGTGCGATTGAGGAAGGCCTGTGCCGGCGGGTGCCACCCGCACGCGTTCCAGTGGATGCCAACCTTGGTTGGCATGGGGCATCCGCGTGCATCCCATTGAAAGCGCCGACCAAGGTCGGCCTCTACCAGAGCAGAATCGCCCCGGCAGATCGTCGCCTCAGCGGAACACCACCGTGGCTTCGGTGCCCTTGCCCGGCTCGCTGGCCAGGCTGACCTTCCAGCCGAAGCGATCACACAGCCGGCGCACGATCGACAGGCCCAGGCCGGTGCCCTGCGGGCGGCTGGGTTCGGCGCGGTAGAACGGCTCAAAGGCCCGCGACAGCGCCTCTGCCGACATGCCGATGCCGGTGTCGCGCACCACCACCCGGTCGTTGTACACATGCACGTCGATGCGCCCTTCGTCGGTGTAGCTGCAGGCGTTGCGCACCAGATTGCTGACCACCACCTGCAGCACCCGCGGCGGCGCATGCAGCTGCACCGGGCCGTCGCTGTGCAGGTGCACCGACACCGGGCGCGTACCCAGCAGCTCGTTGGCGTTGTCCACTTCATAGCGGACGATGTCGTTGACGTCGAACAGCTCGATCTGCGGCTCGACATCGGCCTCGCGGGCCAGGATCAGGAACGCATCGATCACCGCTTCCATGTCACGGCCAGCACGCTGGATGCGCTGCAGGCTGCGGCGCAGGCGCGGCTCCAGACTGTCGTCGCCCAGTGCCATGTCGCTGGCCACCCGGATCACGGTCAGCGGCGTGCGCAGTTCGTGGCTGGCGTCGCGGGTGAAGTTGCGCTCGCGGGCCACGTGCGCGCTGACCCGGTTGGCCAGCGAATGCAGTGCCGCGGCCAGCTGGCGGGTCTCGCCCTGCATGTCCGCCGGCAGCTTGTTCGGCTCCAGGTCGGCCGCCTCCGGGTGGCCCGGGTCCCAGCGCGAGACGCGGCGTGCCAGCCAGTTCACCGGCGACACCAGCCGCTTGGAGGCCCGATAGGTCACCCAGCTGGCGCCATACACCGCCAGCAGGGTCAGCAGCACCGGCACGATGCCGAACCAGAACGCCAGCATCTCCGCGCGCGAGCGCAGGAACACCAAGTACAGGCGGCCGGCCGGGCGCACATCGACCAGCACCAGCTGGTCGTCCCCACGCAGCTCGTGGAAGCCCGGCTCCAGGTTGCGCAGGTTGGCCGGCAGCGACAGCGCCGACTGCCCGCTTTCCAGCAGGTAGCCACGGATGTTCTGGGTGTTGGGCGGCGGCTGCACCGGCGAGGCCTCGTGCAGGGTCCAGAAGTACGCCGCTTCTTCGCGCAGGGCCGCGCCGACCAGGCTGTGCTTGATCACCAGCGATACCAGCCAGGCACCGAGCAGGATGCCCAGGCTGGCCAGCACTGCCTGCAGGATGAAAGCGATACGGATCTTGCGCGGCAGGCCGTGCGGCATTGCGGGGTCCCGGTCAGAGCGCTGCGATTATAGGCAGCGCACCGCGCCGTAGTCGTGGACGGGGGCTGACCGGCGGCGCTGCCGACCGGTCATCACCTGCCCGGGTGCGTGGCCATTGCCCGGCCACGCCTGTTCCTGCACCTGTGGTGGCCCTGCTCAGGCCATCGGCTGGGCGATATCGGCAATACGGTAACCGGCGCTCTGAACGGTGTGCAGCAGCGGGCGGTCGAACGGCTTGTCGATGATCTTGCGCAGGTTGTACAGATGGCTGCGCAGGGTGTCCGAGTCCGGCAGCCCATTGCCCCAGATCTCGCGCTCGATCTCCTGGCGGGTGACCACGCGCGGCGATTCGCGCATCAGGATGGTCAGCAGGCGCAGGCCGATCGGCGACAGCTGCAGCTCGGTGCCGGCACGCGTAGCCCGCATGCTGACCGGATCGAGCACCAGGTCGGCGACCTTGAGCACTTCCGAACCCACCTGGCGACGTTCGCGACGAATCAGCGCACGCAGGCGTGCTTCCAGCTCCTGGATCGCGAACGGCTTGGTCAGATAGTCATCGGCACCAAAACCGAGGCCGGTGAGCTTGTCATCCAGCGTGTCGCGTGCCGTGAGCATCAGCACCGGGGTGGACTTGCGCGCATCGTTGCGCAGGCGACGGCACACTTCGATGCCATCCAGGCGCGGCAACATCAAGTCGAGCACCACGACGTCATAGCTGTTCTCCGCCGCAAGGCGGTAGCCATCCAGGCCGTCCTGTGCATAGTCGACTTCGAAGCCGCGACCTTCCAGGTATTCCCCGATCATCTCGGAGATGTTGCGGTTGTCTTCGACCACCAGCACCAAGCCGGAGGTCTCCTTCGTCTGACGCATGTGATTCCCTCTAACTTCAGCTTTGTGAAACATGCCGGATCGACGGTGGACGCGATGTGAAGTTCCGTCAAGAGGAATGTAAATCGTTCAGAGCAGGGGTCGCAGCAGTGGCCAGACGTTGTCCAGCACCTTCGGCTGCGCCTGCGCGGTCGGGTGCAGGCCGTCAGCCTGCATCATGCCCGGCTGCAGGGCCACGCCCTCCAACAGGAACGGCAGCAGCGGCACCTTGTACTGCGTGGCCAGCGCCTTGTAGGCCGCCGCCAGGCGCTGCCGGTAGGCCGGCCCGTAGTTGGGCGGCACGTCGATGCCCAGCAGCAGCACCTTGGCACCGGCCTTCTGGCTGGCTTGCACCATTTTTTCCAGATTGCCCTGCATCTGCGCCGGGGTCAGTCCACGCAGCGCGTCGTTGCCGCCCAGCGCGATCACCACCACGGTCGGCTTCTCCTTGGCCAGCAGGCCCGGCAGGCGGGTCAGCGCGCCGGCGGTGGTTTCCCCGCTCATGCTGGCGTTGACGATGCGCGCCGGGGTTTTCGACTGCTGCCTGACCCGCTGCTGCAGCAGGCTGACCCAGCCGGCGTCGGCGGGGATATTGTGGGCAGCACTGAGACTGTCGCCGAGCACCAGCACGGTGCCCGCCGGACCTTTGGCACAGGCCAGCCCAGGCAGCAGCAGGAACGCTAGCAGCAGCACCATCATCGCGCCGGCTCGCCGGCTCCATCCCGTCTTGCACATTGGAGTCTCCTCATCGACAGCCTGTCCCCCCGCAGCGCGCCCGTCGCCATCGCCGTCGACCAGGTCGGCAAATCCGTGCAGGGCCCGGAGGGTGAAGTCCACATACTGGACAACATCACCCTGACCGTCCATGAAGGCACCAGCGCGGCCATCGTCGGCGCCTCCGGTTCCGGCAAGACCACCCTGCTCGGGCTGCTGGCCGGGCTGGACCTGCCCAGCCGCGGCGGCATTGCGCTGGCCGGCCAGGATCTGGCGGCACTGGATGAGGAAGCCCGCGCGCAGCTGCGCGCACGCGAGGTCGGCTTCGTCTTCCAGAGCTTCCACCTGCTGCCGGCGCTGACGGCCGCCGAAAACGTGGCGCTGCCACTGGAGCTGGCCGGGCGCGAGGACCGCGCGCGGGTGGACGAGGTACTGGCCCAGGTCGGCCTGGGCCATCGCGCGCGCCACTACCCGCGCCAGTTGTCTGGCGGCGAGCAGCAGCGCGTGGCGCTGGCACGTGCCTTCGTCACCCGCCCGCGCATCCTGTTCGCCGATGAGCCCACAGGTTCGCTGGACCAGGCTACCGGGCAGCACATCAGCGACCTGCTGTTCGAACTCAATGCCGGCAGCGGCACCACGTTGGTGCTGGTCACCCACGACCTGCGCCTGGCCCAGCGCTGCCAGTACATCCACCGCATCGACAACGGCCGGTTGCTGCCGGTCGAACGCGGAGCCCAGGCATGAACCTGTTGCGGCACGCGTGGCGCGCACTGCGCCGCGAGGCGCTGGCCGGCGACCTGCTGACCGTGTTCGCCGCGCTGGTGCTGGGCGTGGCGGTGATGACCGCGGTGGGCACGCTGGTGAACCGGGTCAATCTGGCGCTGACCGGCAGTGCGGCGGAAATGCTCGGCGGCGACCTTGGCATCGCCGGACGCGATGACCCACCGGCAGCCTTCGCCGAAGAAGCGCAACGTCGTGGCGTAGCACACACCCGCATCGCCAGCTTCGGCAGTGTGCTGTTCAACGGTGATGCCAGCCAGATGGCCAGCATCAAGGCAGTGCAGGCCGGCTATCCACTGCGTGGCACGCTGCGTGTGCGGGCCACACCTGGCGGCGCCCTGATCGCCGAGGCCGGCATGCCGCCCCAGGGCCAGGCCTATGCCGACCCGCGCCTGCTGCAGGGGCTGGGGCTGAAGGCCGGCGATGACCTCGAATTCGGCGCCGGCACGCTGCGTATCGCCGGCATCATCGAAGCCGAGCCGGATGCCGGCGGCGACCTGCTCACACTGTCCCCCACCCTGCTGGTCAACCGCGCCGATGTGGAGGGCACCGGCCTGCTCGGCCCCGGCAGCCGTATCAACTACCGGCTGATGTTCGCCGGCGCAGCAGAACCGATCGCGGCACTTCGGCAATGGCTGCTGCCGCAGGTGAAGGGCCTGCGCCTGCTGAGCGTGGACGACACCCAGCGCGGTGTGCGCCAGGCCTTTGACCTGGCCGGGCGCTTCCTCGGCCTGAGCGCGCTGCTGGCGGTGCTGCTCGCCGGCGTGGCCACGGCACTGGCGGCCAACCGCTTCGCCCTGCGCCGCATCGACCAGGTGGCGATCCTGCGCTGTCTGGGCGCGCGCCAGCGCGACATCCTGTTCGGGCTGGCGCTGCAGCTGCTGATGCTGGCCGTACCCGCCTGCGCACTCGGCATCGCTCTGGGCATGGCCGCGCAGGAGGGACTGGTGCAGGTACTGGGCAGCCTGGTGCCGCAGCGTCTGCCGTTGCCGGACGCGATGCCTGCGCTGACCGGTGCAGGCATCGGCCTGTTGCTGCTGTTCGGCTTCGGCCTGCCGCCGCTGCTGCGCCTGCGCGGGGTGCCGCCGATGCGCGTGCTCAACCGTTCGTTCGCGGCCTTGCCCCCCGCCTCGTTGCTGGCCTATGTGGCGGCACTGGCGGCCAGCCTGGTGCTGGCGGTGCAGGTCACCGGCGACCTGAAACTGGCGCTGTGGGTGCTGGGTGGATTGGCCGCGCTGGCGGTGGCCGCCGGCGTGATCGGCTTCGTGCTGCTGCAGCTGCTGCGCGGCCTGCAGCACCGCCTGCACGGCCACTGGCGGCTGGGCCTGGCGGCGCTGACCCGGCGCCGGATGCTGGCGGTGATGCAGCTGGTGGGTTTGTCGCTGTCGCTGTGCGCGCTGCTGTTGCTGGCGGTGACCGGTCCCGGCCTGCTGCAGCAATGGCGCGAGCGCCTGCCCGCGGATACGCCGAACTACTTCCTGATCAACATCCAGCCCGAGCAGCGCGACAGCGTGCTGGCGGCGCTGCGCGGGCTGGGTGCCAACGACGCCAGCATCGAACCGATGGCCACCGGCCGCCTGATCGCGATCAACGGCAAGCCGCCGTTGCGCGTGGACCGCACGCCCGGACAGAACGGGCAACCAGCCCAGGGCGAAGGCCAGCGCGATGACGACGACGAAAACCGGCCGTTGAACTTCAGCTGGCGCAGCAGCTTCCCGCCGGCCAATACGCTGGTTAACGGCACGTTCTGGAAGGCAGACAGCACCACCGCCGAAGCATCGGTGGAAATCGGCTGGGCCAAGCGTTACGGCGTGTACCCCGGTGACCGCATCACCATTGCGGTGGGCGAACAGGAGCGCGAGTTCACTGTCACCAGTGTGCGCAAGGCCGACTGGAACACCTTCCGGCCGAACTTCTTCGTGCTGTTGAATCCGAATGCGGTAGGCGATACGCCGCACAACCTGCTGTCGGCGTTCCACCTGCCGGCCGGCAAGACGGCCGGGCTGGGCGAACTGGTACGCGCACAGCCGAACCTGTCGCTGCTGGACGTGGACGCGGTGATCTCGCAGGTGCGCGATGTGATGGAACGCGTTGCACAGGCCGTGCAGCTGGTGATGGTGTTCAGCCTGCTGGCCGGCGTACTGGTGCTGCTGGCCGCGCTACAGGCCACGGCGGGCGAGCGTCGCTACGACAGCGCGGTGCTGCGCACGCTGGGCGCGACCCGGCGCCAGCTGCGCGGCGCGGTACTGGTGGAATTTGGCGCACTGGGTACGCTGGCGGCGGTGCTGGCGGTGGGCGCGGCCGCTGCCATCGGCGTGGTGGTCTCGCAGAAGGTGTTCGAGCTGCCGCTGCTGCCACCCTGGCCGGGCCTGCTGCTGGGCGGCGTGGTCGGCATCGGGCTGAGCCTGCTGGCGGGCTGGTGGGGTACGCGGGGGATCCTGCATACGCCACCGGCACTGGCGCTGCGTGAGGCCTGACGCGGTCGTGTGGCAAAGGCATCCACGCATGGCGTGGATCTACTGCAGACATCCGTAAGCAGGGCCTGGTAGATCCACGCCATGCGTGGATGCGGTGCCGAGCAAGCCCGGCACCCGCCAGAGCAGCGCACGTCCGCTAGATCCACGCCATGCGTGGATGCGGTGTCGGGCAAGCCCGGCACCCACCAGAGCAGCGCACGTCCGCTAGATCCACGCCATACGTGCATGCGGTGCCGGGCAAGCCCGGCACCCACCAGGACCCAGGCCGCGATCAACCTTCCTTCGGCGCCTTTTCCACGTACTTGGCGAACACTTCGTCGATCTGCTTGTCCTTCACCGTCTTGCCGGACTGGATCTCTTCGGCCTGGGTGAACAGCGGAATGATCATCGCCATGCCGTCGATCTTGGTCTTCAGGTGCACGCCCGGGGCCTGGCCCAGGAAACCGTCCCAGCGCTGGCGCACCTTGGCCCAGTAACCGGCGGTAGCCTTCCAGTAGTTGCGCGCCGGGGTGAAGTCGACCTCGGTGGTCTTCACGTAGTCGTTGAAGCCGAACTCGCGTGCGATCTCCACCTGGCTGCCATCGGCGTTGCGCTGCACCTTGGTGTTGAACTGCTCGTGGGTCCAGCCGTTCGGGGTCAGCGTGTGGCGGTTGACCACGGCCAGCGCGTTGTAGTCGCTGCGCTTGGTGTACTCGCGGCGCGGCAGCGGGCGCCAGCTCAGGTCGCTGGTCCAGCTCGGCACGTTGTTGGTGTAGGTCCATGTGCCGGTGCCGCAGTAGCGCGGTGCGTCGCTCACTTCGTACACGCACTGGGTCCAGGCGCCCTGGTTCACCGCTGCCGGAATGCTGCGCACCCGCCAGGTCTGGTCGGCACTGAACTCGAAACGGTTCGGTGCTTCGTAGACCCAGTCCTGGCGCCAGTGCTTGGTGATGTGGCCGCTCTTTTCATCCAGCAGCAGGTGCTGCAGCACGATGCGCTTCGGCGTGTCCTCAACCACGATGACCACTTCACTGCCGCCGCTGCGCATCGCCGGTGCACGCTCGTAGCCCGGCTTCAGCAGCACGGTCTCGTCGAAGGCGAAGTCCACGGTGTACTCACCCTGCATCGCGAGGATGCTGTCGTGGTCACGGGCGATATCGGAGGGCTGCGCGCTGGCCACGCCGCTGGCGGCGAGCAGCAGCATGACGCTGGCTGTCTGGAGCTTCATCGGGGTCTTCCTTCGGGGTTGCAGATTCATTGAGAGGCCATCCGTGGCCAACGGGCGTTCCATCAGGAAAGGATCACAGGCGGATCAGTGGCAGATCGCCGGGGACACGCGGCGCCGGACGCCGGGCAGCGTCGGCACAGCAGCAGTCGTCGATCGCCAGCTCGCCCTCGGCGCTTTCCAGCCGCGCAATGCGGCGCGCAGTGGCCGCCCCCAGCGTGGACAGCGTGGACAGGCTGGCGGCCAGAGTGCGGCCGTCGTCGGCGGCATGCAGGCGCAGCGCGCACAGGCGCCAGCGCTGTCCACCGAGATGGCCGGCCAGGCGCCGCCACAGACGCTCGCCAACGCTCGCCTCGTTGTCGTGTTCCGGGCCCGGCGGCAGCGCGGCCACCAGCCGGTCCCAGGCCAGGAAGTCACTGTCCGGCAGCAGGTACAGGCGCCACACGCAGCGGCCGCGGCCATCGAGGAAGCACAGGCTTTCGCGCAGGCCCTCGCTGTCCACGCCCTGGCAGGCATGTACACGCACCGCCTGGCGCCAACCGCCCAGCTCGTTGCCGTCGGCGTGGTACAGGCACAACACGGTGCCGAGCGTGGCCAGCTGTGCCGGGGTCGGCCAGGCCGCGCTGTGCGGCGCGGCGATGGAGTCATTCCTGCGTGCGGACAGTGCTCGGCTCATGAGGTCACCAGGAAACGGCAAGGCTGGCGGAGAAGGTGCGGCCCGGGCTGCTGAAACGATCGCTCAGTGCGCGATTGCTGATCAGGCTCGGTGTGATCGACGACCATTCGATGTAACGCTTGTCGGCCAGGTTGAACACGCCGACATTGAAGGTAGCACCCGGTGCGAAATTCCAGTGCGCCATCAGGTCCAGCACGCCGTAGCCGGCCGGCTGGTAGACGAACGGCGCCGGTGCGTTCGGATTGGTCTGCGCAGCGGGCGGCGGCAGGCGCTTCTTGCGCTGCACGAAGGTGCCGGCCAGTTCGACGCCCCAGGTGTCGGTGTCGTACATCAGGCCCAGCGTGCCACGCAACGGATCGACCGATGCCAACGGTTCGTCATCGGTCCGGTTGTCACCACGCGACCACGCCAACGCACTGCGCAGCGCCCAGCCCTTCAGCGCCGGGCTGAGTTCACCGAACTCGATGCCCGCCTTCATTTCCGCGCCGTAGATGCGCGCGTCGGCGATGTTCTGCGACTGGAACACGGTCAATCCCTGTGCGTTGAGGCCTGTATCGACGTTGGACTGGATGAAATCCTTGTAGTCGTTGTAGTAGCCGCTGACGCTGACGTACGCCGCCGGTGCGATGAAGCGCAGGCCCAGTTCGTAGCCATCGCTGGTTTCCGGCTTCAGATCCGGATTGGCGATGGCGGTATAGCGGAAGGCGACATTGGTCAGGCCGATGTTGACGTCGTTGTACGGCGGCGAACGGAAGCCACGCGCATAACCGGCGAACAGCGACCATTCGTCGGTGAAGCGCCAGACCATGCCCAGCTTCGGCGACACGCTGGTCTTCTTCAGCTGCGCCACAGCCGTGGTCGGATTGTCTTCGGCGAAGATGCTGTCCACTTCCGGCTTCAGCTCGTAACGGTCCACGCGCACGCCCGGCACCAGCGACAGCCTGCCATCGGCAAAGCGCATCTCATCCTGCGCATACAGGCCCAGCTCGGTGGTCTTGCTGATCGGGAAGTCACGCACTGGGAAGGTGTCCGGCAGCACCGTGTTGCTGACCACGCCGTCCTTGCTGACCTGATAGCCGTCGCGCTTCTGGCGGATCTCGGTGCGGGTGCCTTCGAAGCCGTAAGTCAGCGCGTGCTCGACGCTGCCCGTGCTGAAAGCTTTGTTGAACTGCGCCTGCAGGCCATAGGCATGCTGGTCGAAGGAGAACACGCGGTGGCGGCGGGTGCCATCGGTGCGGGTCTCGTCGGTCTGCTGACGGGTTTCGCTGTTCTGCGCGTACACCTGCCAATGCAGGCTGTCGGCGAACGGCTGGTCCAGCGCATCCATTTCGTGGGCGAAGGACACGCGGTTGCGCTTCTGGGTGTCGTGGGACTTCATGCCGGTGGCGGCGGCAAGTGCGCGCGGAGGCGGCGCAACGCTGGCGATCGCCGACAGCACATTGGTATCGGTGGTGTCTTCGTTGCCTTCCACGGTCAAGCGGAAACGCTGGTCTTCGCTCGGTGCATAGACCAGCTTGCTGAGCAGGCTGCGGCCGTCGCGATCCTGCGGATTGGACGCGGTGCGGGTGTCGTTGTCGCTGCGCACCGTGCCCTTGTTGTCCGTTTCCTGGCCCTGGTGGTGGTTGACGTTGACCAGGCCGCTCCAGTGGTCGCCACCAAAGGCGGCGGTGGCACCGCCGAGCAGGCCCTTCCATTCACCGTCGTAGCCGAACTTCAGGCCGAAGTAGCTGTTCTTGCCGTCCTTGAGGTAGTCGGCCGGGTCCTTGGTGACGAAGGCGACCACGCCGCCGAGTGCATCGGAGCCATACAACGAACTGGCCGGGCCACGCACGATCTCCACCCGCTTGAGCGTGTCGAGGTCGGTGAAGTTGCGGTTGGAACTGGCGAACGAACCGATGTCGAACCGGGTCGGCATGACGATGCCGTCGGTCTGGATGCGTACACGGTTGCCGTCCAGGCCACGGATGCGGAAACCATCCAGGCCGAAGCGGGTCGCGCTGCGGGTGACCGACAGGCCCGGCTCGTAGCGCACCAGATCCTTGATGTCCTGCACCAGGTGCCGGTCCATCTGCTCACGGTCGATGACGTCCACGGTGGCCGCCACGTCGCTCACGGCCCGCTCGGTGCGAGTGGCGGTGACCTGCACCCGATCGAATTCGCGCGCATCGGGTGCGGCAGTGGCAGCAGCGTGGGCGGACAGCGGCAGGGCCATCCAGACGGCAAGGCAAAGGGCGGTATGGCGGGTCATCGGGCTCGTTCGATCAGGCAGGGGAACCCCCGGTTACCGGCACACCCAAAGGGTGCACGCGGTAGACCGAGGGGGAGAGAGCGGGAGCGGACGGGTCGCCCACCCTGTCGGCGCTGCCGGCAGGAGGGAGGGAGGCGGGCGACCAGACCGCGATTACTTGGTCAGGATCAGCTTGTCGTTGCTGGTGTGCCGCAGGCGATAGAAGCGGTCGCCGTGCTGGATCAGGATTTCACGACGGCCCTTGAGCAGGGCTTCGCTGTCGATGACCTCTTCCGGCGGAACGACGCGGACCGGACGATCGCGGAGGGTCAGCGTTTCGGGGCGCAGCAGTACAGGTTGAGCATTCATGAGCATCTGGACTCGTGCGAGGGACGAGTTAAATGATAATGATTCTCAGTTGACAATCAACAACCATTCTCAATTTCATTGATGAGATTAATGATCGAATTCGGAAATTCGATAGATCGCATCAATCAAATAGGGGCGCGGCGCCTCTGTAGAGTCGAGCCACGCTCGACTCCACGAAGGGCTGTCAGGCGAAGACGGCTTCGACCTGGGCCCAGCCGGCTGCGTCGACCTGCTCCAGCACGTCCAGTGCCTGCAGGTTCTGCAGCAGCTGGCTGACCCGGCTGGCGCCAAGGATCACGCTGGAGACATTCGGGTTGCGCAGGCACCAGGCGATGGCCAGCGTGGCCGGGGCCTGACCCAGCGTGCATGCCACTTCACTGAAGCGGCGCACCTGGCCCAGGCGGGCCTCGGCGTCAGCACCCAGCACCAGGTTCTGCAGCCATTCCATGCCCTCTCGACCCAGCCGCGCGTCGGCCGGGATGCCCTGGTCGTACTTGCCGGTGAGCAGGCCCGACGCCAGCGGCGAGAAGATGGTGGTGCCCAGGCCGGCGCCGGTATACAGGGGCGCGTACTCGACCTCGACCCGCTCGCGGTGCAGCAGGTTGTACTGCGGCTGCTCCATCGACGGGCCCTGCAGGTTGTGCGCCTCGGCGATGTCCAGCGCCTGCTGGATCTGCGCCGCCGACCACTCCGAGGTGCCCCAGTAGAGGATCTTGCCCTGGCGGACCAGGGTATCCATGGCGTGCACGGTCTCGGCGATCGGTGCGTCCGGATCCGGGCGATGGCAATAATAAAGGTCGAGGTAGTCCACCCGAAGGCGCTTGAGCGCGGCATGGCAGGCATCGGTCACATGCTTGCGCGACAGCCCGCGCTGGGTCGGCAACGGGTTCTTGGCGCTGCCGAAGAACACCTTGCTGGACACACAGAAACCGTCGCGCGGCAGGCGCAGGTCGGTGATCACGTCGCCCATCACCTGTTCGGCACGGCCGTTGGCATAACCCTCGGCGTTGTCGAAGAAGTTGACGCCATGATCCCAGGCGGCGGCCACCAGGTTGCGGGCCTCATCACGCGGGATCTGGTCGCCGAAGGTCACCCAGGCGCCGAAGGACAAGGCGGAAATCGGCAGGCCGGTGGAGCCCAGGCGGCGGTATTGCATGCGAATCTCCTGCTGCGGGCCCGCATCCGGGCCGGGATCGAGGCGCCATTCTACCCGCCCCTGCCGACCGCAACCCCTTGCCGTTGCTGGCCTGATCGGTACCGATGGCCGCGCGCACGCTGCTTTTCCTTGCCCCGGCCCCTGCCCTGCACTAGGCTTCCCGTTTTTCGCGACGCCCCAGGGGAGTCACTCACATGGTCGAAGGTTTGGGCAGGATCGGCTTCGGCCTGTTCGGGTTGGCGGTGCTGATCGGCATCACCTGGTTGTTTTCCAACAACAAGCGCGCGGTTGACTGGAAGCTGGTTGCCACCGGTATCACCCTGCAGATCGCCTTCGCGGCGCTGGTGATCCTGGTGCCGGGCGGGCGCGACGTGTTCGACGCGCTGGGCAAGGGCTTCGTCAAGATTCTCAGCTACGTCAACGAGGGCTCGGGCTTCATCTTCGGCTCGTTGATGGACACCAAGAACTACGGCTTCATCTTCGCCTTCCAGGTGTTGCCGACCATCATCTTCTTCTCGGCGCTGATGGGGGTGATGTACCACCTCAACGTCATGCAGGGCATCGTGCGCGTGATGGCGTGGTCGATCACCAAGGTGATGCGCGTGTCGGGTGCGGAAACCACCAGCGTCTGCGCAAGCGTGTTCATCGGCCAGACCGAGGCGCCGCTGACCGTGCGCCCGTACATCGCCAAGATGACCCAGTCCGAGCTGCTGACCATGATGATCGGCGGCATGGCGCATATCGCCGGCGGCGTGCTGGCTGCGTATGTGGGCATGCTTGGCGGTGGCGACCCGGTGCAGCAGGCGTTCTACGCCAAGCACCTGCTGGCGGCGAGCATCATGGCGGCCCCCGCCACCCTGGTCGTGGCCAAGCTGCTGATCCCGGAAACCGGCACCCCGCTCACCCGTGGCACGGTGAAGATGGAAGTCGAAAAGACCTCCAGCAACATCATCGACGCGGCCGCTGCCGGCGCCGGTGACGGCCTGAAGCTGGCGCTGAACATCGGCGCGATGCTGCTGGCCTTCATCGCCCTGATCGCGCTGTTGAATGCCCCGCTGACCTGGTTGGGCGACGTGACCGGCCTGGCTGCCGTGCTGGGCAAGCCGACCGACCTGTCGACCATCTTCGGCTACGTGCTGGCCCCGATCGCCTGGGTGATCGGCACCCCGTGGGCCGATGCCACCACCGTCGGTTCGCTGATCGGCCAGAAGGTCGTGATCAACGAATTCGTGGCCTACACCGAACTGTCGCGTATCGTGAACGGCCAGGTGCCAGGCATGAGCCTGTCCGACGAAGGTCGTCTGATCGCCACCTACGCGCTGTGCGGCTTCGCCAACTTCAGCTCGATCGCGATCCAGATCGGCGGCATTGGTGGCCTGGCCCCGGAACGTCGCCACGACCTGGCCAAGTTCGGCCTGCGCGCCGTGCTGGGCGGTACCATTGCTACCTTCATGACGGCGACCATCGCCGGCGTGCTGACGCACTTCAGTTGAACCCTTGGTTGAGAAAAGATTCCCTATGAGCAGCAGTGTCGTTGTCGTCGGTTCCTTCAATGTCGATCACGTGTGGCGGTGCGAGTCGCTGCCGGCACCGGGTGCGACCATTGCCGGCCGCTACAGCACCGGCCCCGGGGGCAAGGGCTTCAACCAGGCCGTTGCCGCCTGCCGCGCCGGTGCCGACACCCGCTTCGTGTGCGCGCTGGGCGATGACGCCGGTGGCGCCACCGCGCGTGAGCTGGCTGCGCAGGATGGCTTCGGGCTGATCGCCGAAGCCAGCAGCGAGCCGACCGGCACCGCCGGCATCTACGTCGATGCCCGGGGCCGCAACACCATCGTGATCGGCCCGGGTGCCAACGCCGCGCTGAGCACCGACTTCCTGCAACAGCAGCAGGCGCTGCTGACCGGTGCCAAGGTGGTGCTGGTGCAGCTGGAATCGCCGGTGCAGACCATCGAAGCGGCACTGGCCACGGCCCGCGAGGCCGGCGTCACCACCGTGCTCAATACCGCACCGGCCGATGCCCCCTCGACCATCGGCCTGCTCAAGCTGGCCGATGTGATCACCCCGAACGAGACCGAGTTCGCCGCCCTGCTCGGCCGTCATGTCGGTGAGCGCGTGGATGCCAACGACGTCGCCGCGCTGGATGGCGCCAGCCTGCACGCGCTGTGCCGCAAGCTGGTCGGCAACGGTACCGTGGTGGTGACCCTGGGTTCGGTGGGCGTGTTCGTGTCGCATGCCGACGAGAACCTGCGCGGCGATACCCAGCCGTACTACCGCGTGGGTGCCGAACAGGTACAGGCGATCGACACCACCGGTGCCGGTGATGCCTTCAACGGCGCGCTGGCCGCGTCGCTGGCGCAGGTGACCGACGCGCCGTTCGCCCGCCACGTGCGCTTCGCCAACCAGTTCGCCGGTCGTTCGACCGAGAAGGAAGGCGCCGCTGCGGCGATGCCGCGCTTCACCCCGGCCGACGCTGAAGCAAAGTAATTCCACGCCTCGGGCGGATGAAGTAGATCCACGCCATGCGTGGATGAAGAAGCCCGGGTGTGCAGACACCTGGGCTTTTTTTGCCTTCCATCCACGCGTGGGCGTGGATCTACTGCAAGCATCACGGCGGCGCATTCAATGTGGTAGATCCACGCCATGCGTGGATGTACGAGACCGGGCAAGCCGCCGCAGCAGCAGGCCCGCGACGATTGCCAGCAGCGCCACGGCAGCGGCCACCACACCCAGTGAAGCCAAGCCGAAGCGTTCGATGGCTCCACCTCCCAGCAGCGCGCCCAGGCCGATTCCGGCGTTGGCCGCAGACACATTCAAGGTTCCCGCCAGCGCCTGCGCCTGTGGCGCCGCACGCATCACCCGTACCTGGCACAAGGGGAACAACGCGGTATGCGCCACGCCCCACAGGGCCAGTGCGATGAGCACGAACGTGCCGTGGCCGGCCAGCCCGACACTGGCCAGCATGCCCAGCGCCAGCACCGCGCAGAACACCAGGGTCGCGGCCAGCGGCGCACGATCGACCCAGCGCCCACCCAGTGCATTGCCGAGCAGCCCCACCGCGCCGAAGCCCATCAGCCACCAGCCCACCTCTGCCGCCGGTACCTGCATCAGCCGCTCCAGCACATCGGCCAGGTAGGTGTAAGCAGCAAACATCGCGGTGAACACCAGCACCGACAGCAGCACATGGCCCAGCAACTGCGGCTGGCGCAGTACACGTGCCTGTTCGCCCAGCGCGCGCCGCGGTCCGGCCACGGTGTCCGGCATCCACAGCGCCAGCGCGCCCGCCATCAACAGCGACAGGGCCGCCAACAGCCAGAAGCTGCCGCGCCAACCGAGGGCGTCGGCGGCCAACGTACCCAGTGGGATACCGAACAGCATTGCGGCGGTGATACCCAGGTAGACCCGCGCGACCGCACGACCTCCCTGCCCTGCCGCGGCCAGCTGCGCAGCGGTCTCACTGGCGGTGCCCCAGAACACCGGCAGGGCCAGAGCCGGCAGCACCCGCGCCAGCGCCAGCAGCCACGGCTGCGTGGCCATCGCGGCCAGCGCATTGGAAGCCGCGAACAACAGCAGGATGACCACGAACAGCCGGCGCCGGCCGACGTGTGACAGCAGCGCGGTCAATGGTGGCCCAGCCAGCATCACGGTGAACGCGAACAAGGTGACCAGCTGCCCGGCTCGGGCGATGCCCAGGCCAAGGTCCCGCGCCAGCGCGGGCAACAGGCCGACGATCAGGAACTCGGTGGTGACGATGACGAAGGCGGACACCGCCAGCAGGACGACCGAAAGACGTGCGCGAGCGTTTGCGTGGACAGCGGCCACGGCCGAATCGAGGGAGGACATGAGCGGGCATCAGAACAGGGGTCGCCAGCCTATTTCCTCCCCGAATTCCGATTACTGCTATGTTTTCCACCGATTCCGGACAGAAATTCCCCATGCTTCCCACCGAGCGCCTGCGCGGCATCGAGGCCTTCGTCGCTACCGCCGATGCCGGCAGCTTCACTGCTGCCGCCGAACGCCTGCACCTGACCAGTTCGGCGGTGGGCAAGACCATCGCACGGCTGGAGGCGCGGCTGGGAGCGCGGTTGTTCGAACGCAGCACGCGTCGCCTTCGCCTGACCGAGGCCGGTGAGGGCTTCTACCGCACCTGCGTGCGGGTGCTGGGCGAACTGGCCGATGCCGAGTCCGTGCTGGTCTCGCACGCAGACGCGCCCGTGGGCCGCCTGCGGGTGGATGCGCCGGCCACCTTCGGGCGCCTCAACGTCTGGCCGTTGCTGCTGCAGCTGGCCGCCGAGTTTCCACAGCTGCACCCGCAGGTGACCTTCAGCGACCGCTTCAGCGACCTCGCCGAGGACGGCGTCGACCTCGCCGTACGCATCGGCGGTCCCGAGCCGCTGCCCACCACGCTGGGCAGCCGCCTGCTCGGTTACGAATGCCTGCGCTTCTGTGCCTCCCCGGCCTACCTGCTTCGGCATGGCCAGCCCCGCTCGGCCGCCGAGCTGGCCGGGCATGACGGTGTGTTGTTCGGACGCGCGGACGGCAGCATCGGGCCGTGGCAGGTGGCCGATGGCGGGCAGCGCAGTACACCGCTGCAGGCCCGCGCGCGCCTGGTGGTTGGCAGCGCCGAGGCCCAGGTGGCGGCGGTCGAGGCCGGCTTCGGCATCGCGCAACTGGCCACCTGGCTGGTCGATGACGCACTGGCGCGCGGCAGCCTGGTCTCGATCCTGCCGTCGCTGGACTGCCGCGGCCTGCCGCTGCGCCTGTTGTGGCCGCAGGGCCGGCAGCGGCTGCCACGCGTGGACGTGGCCCTGGATCGTCTCGGCGCCGGATTGCAGATCGATCCGCCGCGCTGAGCGCAGCGCCATCACCGGCAGTCGCATCGAACCGCTGCGACTGCCGGTCGCATTGCCCGCATCGCGCCCCTCGCCCACCATCCGCGCAGCATCTCAGCGTGGGCAGGACATGGACGGATTCCCCTGGTTGCTGGTTGCCGCCGCCGGCAGTGCCATCGCGGCCCTGTTGCATATCGGCTGCATCGCCTTCGGCGCCCCTTGGTACAAGTATTTCGGCGCTGGCCCACGCATGGTCCGGCTGGCGCAGGCCGGGCACTGGTGGCCGCCGCTGATGACCGCCGGCATCACCGCCCTGCTGGTGGCCTGGGCGCTGTACGCACTGGCAGCCGCGGGCTGGCATTCGCCGCTGCCGGCCAGTCGTCTGGTGCTGTCGGGCATCGCCCTGCTGTTGCTGCTGCGCGCGGCGATGGGCTTCGGCCTGGCGCTGCTCCGGCCCGGCTACAACGGCCGGCGCTTCTGGGTGGTCAGCTCACTGGTCTGCCTCAGCCTGGGCGTGGCCTTCGCACTGGGTGCCCGCCAGGCTTGGCAGAGCCTGGGGTAGCCGCCTACCATCGCCCGCCCCTGGGGGCGGCGGAAGCAACCGTCAAGCATCTGCTGATGCCGGTACGGCATGAGGTCGGTGCTGATCGGCCTGAACCGGGACGCGCCCGACGCGGCCGTGCCGCCGCTCGCGTCCTACAATGGGCGTATGCAGATCGGCCCGTACACCATTGCCCCCAACGTCGTGCTGGCACCCATGGCCGGCGTCACCGACAAGCCCTTCCGCCTGCTGTGCAAACGGCTGGGCGCGGGTCTGGCTACCTCGGAAATGACCATCAGCGACCCGCGGTTCTGGAACACGCGCAAGTCGATCCACCGCATGGACCATGACGGTGAGCCCGCGCCGATCAGCGTGCAGATCGCCGGCACCGAGCCGCAGCAGCTGGCCGAGGCCGCACGCTACAACGTCGACCACGGCGCGCAGATCATCGACATCAACATGGGCTGCCCGGCCAAGAAGGTGTGCAATGCCTGGGCCGGTTCGGCACTGATGCGCGACGAGCAGCTGGTGGCGCGCATCCTCGAGGCCGTGGTCAACGCGGTGGACGTGCCGGTCACGCTGAAGATCCGCACCGGTTGGGACTGCGACCATCGCAATGGCCCGCTGATCGCACGCATCGCCGAACAGAGTGGCATCGCGGCACTGGCGGTGCATGGCCGTACCCGCGACCAGCACTACACCGGCCAGGCGGAGTACGACACGATCGGTGAGATCAAGGCCGCGCTGCGCATTCCAGTGATCGCCAACGGCGATATCGATTCGCCACAGAAGGCCGCCTACGTCCTGAAGGAAACCGGCGTGGACGCGGTGATGATCGGCCGCTCGGCGCAGGGCCGGCCGTGGATCTTCCGCGAAGTGGCGCACTACCTGGCCACCGGCGAGGAACTGCCACCGCCGTCGCTGGCGGAAGTGCGCGACATCCTGCTCGGCCACCTGCACGCGCTGCATGCGTTCTATGGCGAGCCGCAGGGCGTGCGCATCGCGCGCAAGCACCTGGGCTGGTATGCCAAGGACCGGCCGGAAAATGCCGCGTTCCGGGCGGTGGTCAACCGCGCCGAGGATCCGGCCAGCCAGATCGCATTGACCACCGAGTACTTCGACCGCCTGATCGCCGGGGAACCGGCGCTGCCGTCGGCCGCCTGATCGTACCGCCCGCAATCTTACCGACCACTTCGTTCCGTAGGTTCGAGCGTGCTCGATTCCTCAAACCGTAGAGTCGAGCTTGCTCGACTGAATTTCCAGAGCAGTCGAGCACGCTCGGCGCTACAAGAGCCCACCATGACACCGCCGATCTCTTCCCCGACCTACCTGCACGGGTTTTCCGGCACCGAGCAGCAGCGCCTGATGACCCAGGCCCGGCTGCTGGAATCGAGCATCTTCGGCCAGATCGACTACAGCGGCGCGCGGCGCCTGCTGGAAGTTGGCAGCGGCGTCGGTGCGCAGACCGAAATCCTGCTGCGCCGCTTCCCCGAGCTGCACGTGACCGGCGTGGACCTGAGCGAAACACAGCTGGCCACCGCACGCGAGAACCTGGCGCGCACACCGTGGTGCAGCGACCGCTACACCCTGCAGCAGGCCGACGCCGGTGAACTGCCGTTCGAGGCACGCAGCTTCGATTCGGCGTTCCTGTGCTGGGTGCTGGAACACGTGCCGTCACCGGCGCGCGTGCTCAGCGAAGTGCGCCGGGTACTGGCGCCGGGTTCGCCGGTGTACATCACCGAAGTGATGAATGCCTCGTTCCTGCTGGACCCGTATTCGCCACACATCTGGCGCTACTGGATGGCCTTCAACGATTTCCAGTACGACCATGGTGGCGACCCGTTCGTTGGTGCCAAGCTGGGCAACCTGCTGCTGGCCGGCGGCTTCCGCGACGTACACACCGAGATCAAGACCATCCACCTGGACAACCGCGAACCGGCACGCCGAAAGACGATGATCGCGTTCTGGGAACAGCTGCTGCTGTCGGCCGCCGACCCGCTGTTGCAGGCCGGATCGGTGGACGAGGACACCGTGGAAGGCATGCGCCGCGAGTTCCGCCTGGTGCAGAACGACCCGAACGCGGTGTTCTTCTATTCGTTCGTGCAGGGCCGCGCCACGGTGTACTGAGCTCAGCCTCGCAGTGGCCAGGTCAACCCGCTAGAATTCCCCCGACCTGGCCCGGAAGGATGCACTCCGTGCCCCATGCTGCCAGCCGAATGCGGGGCGGCATGCATGCCGCGCCAGGGACACTTGATCTGTGAGCGCATGATGACCGACAGCGGACGACTGCCATTTCCTCGCCAAGATGCAGGCCTGCTGGGTGGACTGAGTCCAAATCAGGCAAGGCTTTTCCTGGGCCTCATTGCCGCGTTCTGCATCGTGTATGTCGCATTTGCTTTGACTCCTTCGTCCTACTCGCTGGCATTCGAGCGACTGGGTCTGGAACCCCTGCAACCGCTGCTCGGCACTGCCCGCTCCATCCGCTCGGATGAGTGGATGGTGTATACACCCTATGTCCAGATTGCCGTTGCCAACGATTTTGGCCAAGTCAATGCGCACTCGCCGTATCACGAGTCGCTGCGCACCTTCCAGGCACTTCCGCTGCTCGACTGGGGCCTTCTGTTCAAGCCCTACCACTGGGCCTTCTTTGTCCTGCCTGCAGCAAACGCGTATTCGTTCTTCTTCGCTTTCATGGCCGTGGCGTTCTTGTCCGGCTGGACCACGTTCCTGCGCCAACTGCAATTGCCGCTGTTGCCAGCGCTGCTGATCGCCAGCACCCTGTTCTTTTCGCCGTTCGTACAGGTCTGGTGGTCCAGCAACGCGGGAGCATTTGCCCTTGCCCCTTGGGTCGCGGTTGCCTGGCTGGGCATCGGCAACCGCTGGCTGCGCATCCTGGCCAGTGCATATGCACTCTCTGCTTGGCTGGTGGCAGCAACCTACCCCCCGTTCACCATCGGCTCGCTGCTGACCATGGGCCTGCTGGTGCTGGCCTTTCGCCGCGAGGCATTGTCACTTCCCCGGCTGCTCGATGCAGTCGCAGCGGGTCTGCTTTCGCTGGCAGTGTTCTTCGGCTATTTCCACGAGATCATCCAGGTCGCCCGCGATACTGTCTACCCGGGACAGCGTGCGAGCGCCGGCGGTGGTGTAAGCCTGATCACCCTGCTGGCACACCTGTTTCCCAACCTGATGACATACAAATTCGCACCGTTGCCGTCCTTCAGCACTTCCAACGAATGCGAGATCGCGGTGCTGGGCAGCCTGTTGCCGCTGTTTACGCTTGTACTGGTTGATGGGGTTCGGTTCCGCTGCTGGGCGCGAAGCAACCGGCGTGCACTGTTGATCCTGGCCGCAGGCCTGCTGTTGGTCGCGTGCTGGATGTTCCTGCCGGTTCCAGTACTGATCGGCAAGCTCACCGGCCTGTCGCTGGTACCACCGATCCGAGCCCTGCTTGCCTTCGGCCTGCTGCTCAACATCGGCTGCGCCATTATCCTGGTGCGGTGTGGTGTGCTTATCCAACGCAGGCGTGTGCTACTGCTCGCAGGCCTGCTGGCCGTCGGCAGCGTGACCAAGTACCTGTTCGGAGATGGTGGTTTCCACCACTTGTATAGCAGCTACGACGCACTTCCCTACGTCTGCCTGGCCACGCTCGCCTTCGTTGCCAGCCGCCCGCGGTGGACGGGGCATGCGCCCACCCTGGTATTGGCCACCGCAGCATTGGCCAATCTACTGGGCAACGGCCTGTTCAATCCTGTGCAGCCGGCAGCGCCAATCTTCTCGATCGATCGCCAGGCCGTGCTGCAGGCACAGCAGGCGCGCGGCGCGCGCAGCAACGCCGACGGCGCACTGGTCGCTACCGGGAGCTATGGTGGCCTGTTGCCCGGAGCCGGCATCCCGGCGATCAACCACGTGTTGTATCTGCCGCAGATGAAGTATTTCCGGAGGTACTTCCCGACCATGCCGGACAGTGAATTCAACTTCACTTTCAACCGCTACCATCACGTCTCGGTGAATCCCAACAGCGAGGCGCCCCGCCTGATACAGGCAGATCTGGTGGAAGTTCCGGCGAAGGTGATGCTGGCTTCGCCAGCCACACCCTGAGCATCTGCCACAACCGCGAACCACCGAGCGCCTCAGAGAAGCGCGTTGATCCATGGACGGAATCGCGGACAGCGCGGATCCAACGGGTCGCAGATGGACATGCCATGCTTGACTGAGGTCAGTGCACTGCAGTGTTGTCACCCTCCCCGTTCCGCGCCGCAGGCGCATGCCAGATCCGCTGCCACATCGCCGCCAGCCGGCGCCCGGCATCAGCACGCGCGGCGGGACTGCTGTAATCCGCCCGCACCTGTTCGGGCGTGATCGGTCGCCACTGCCCGTCGACCTGCTCGGCCACGGCGAAGTTGAAGGTGTAGTCCGGTTCCAGGCCCATGCGCAGGTCGCTCAACACCAGCCGGCCGTCCACCACCTGTGCACGCATGAAGCCACGGTTGAACCACGTCAACTGCTGCACCGCCGGGATGCCCCCTGCTTCGCGCAGTGCCTGCACGTTGGAGGGATGGCCTTCGAACTGCATCGGCCCGTGGTCGGCGACCAGTGAGCGATCCCCCACCACGTAGCCGTTCGGCGTCATCGCCACCACGCGCCACAGCAGGGTGTTGAACGGCATCGGCACCGAGAAGCGCGGCGCATCGCCCAGGCCCATCGCCGCCAGGCTCTGCTGGGCAGCACGGTCAACCTGCGCCTTTGCGATCAAGCCCCAGCCCAGGTAACCGCTGCTGACCAGCAACGCCACACCCAGCACCTTGCCTGCCCAAGGCCGAGCGCGGCCGAACCAGGCCAGCACGCAGCCCAGCAGCAGCCACACCGTGTAGCCGAGATCGATGATGAAAACGCTGGAACCCATGGCCGGGTGTGGCCGCAGCGGCCACCACAGCTGGGTGCCGTAGACGGTGAACGCATCCAGCAGCGGATGGGTAACCAGCGCCAGCTGGATCGCCCAGAACCAGCGCACCGGTGACTGCGCGACGCGGCCGTTGCCGAAGCGCTTGAACAACCACCAGATCAGTGCAGCCATCCACGGCAGCACCAGCAGCGAGTGGCTGAAGCTGCGGTGCTCGATCATGTTCGCCACCGGGTCGGCGGCGGTGAAGCCGAGCCATAGCGCATCGAGGTCCGGCAGGGTGCCGAGCGCGGCACCAGCGAGCAGGGCCGCGCGACGATGGCCGGGCGGAGCGATGGCAGCGGCGACGGCGCCGCCGAGCACGATCTGGGTCAGGGAATCCATGGCTTGATGCTAGCGGCTTGCGGGCGCGCCGTCTCGATGGGCACCTGCTGTAGAGCGCCGCTCGCACTCTTTTGTAGAGTCGAGATCCTATGTTCGCGGTCAAGCCTGCTGGAAGCAGGCTTGACCCACCCTCAGCATGGCCGGA
>NZ_SRHZ01000016.1 GCF_004684085.1 Stenotrophomonas maltophilia | reverse complement strand
CATGCTTGACGGTCCCTCCACCCTGGCTCCTACATACCGCGTAGGAGCCGGGAGGAACATACAAGCCATGCTCGACTGCGGTATTGAGAAGAGCAGTCGAGCATGGCTCGACGCTACAGGGCATCTCAGGCCGCTTGCTTGATGCGCGCGCCAGGAAGTTCGACCAGGGTCTGCCCGTTATGGTCGAGCAGGCGCAACGCGCCGTCGTGATCCTCGGCCAGTGCGGTCAGGCTCTCCACCCAGTCGCCATCATTGGCGTAGACCAGGCCATCGCGTTCAATCAACGCAGCGCGGTGGATGTGGCCGCAGACGATGCCATCCAGTCCGCGACGGCGCACATCGTCCAGCCCGGCCTGCACGAAGCGCTCGATGTAGCGTTCGGCGGCACCACTGCGCTTCTTCAGGAATTCAGACAACGACCAGTAGCGCATTCCCAGCAGGCGCCGCACCGCGTTCAGCGCCTGGTTGCCGGTCAGGATGCGGTAGTACAGCCAGTCGCCGAATTTCTCCTGCAGGCCACCGAAGTGGGTCACGCCGTCGTACTCGTCGCCGTGTGCGACCAGCAGCCTGCGGCCATCGGCGGTCACGTGGATGGCACGGCGGCGCACCTGCATCGCCGGCAGCATCAGCCCGCATACCTGCCGCAGCGAGGCGTCATGGTTGCCGGGAATGTAGATGATCTCGGTGCCTGCACGGCGCAGCGCATGCAGGGCCTGGAGGACTTCGCTGTGCGACTGCCGCCAGTTGGCGCGGCGGTGGGCCATCCACCACAGGTCGATGATGTCACCGACCAGGTACAGCCGTTCGCAGCGCAGTTGTGAGAGGAACCGGGCCAGCTCGGCGGCGTGGCAGTGGCGCGAGCCCAGGTGTACATCGGAGACGAACACTGCGCGCCGGTGCGGCGACAGGTTCGCCAGCGCGCTCATGCCGGCATCCCCGCGTCGCGCAGGTAGCGTTTGCGTTTGTTCGGACGGATCGCACACAGGTCCACTTCGATCAGGCCATCGATCGAATCGCTGAAATCCGGATCGACACCGAAGGCAAGGAAGCGGGCGCCACCGGGTTCGCAGAGATCGGTGTACTGGCGGTACAGCGTCGGTACCCCGGTGCCGAGTGCGGCCAGATTGGCCTTGAGCACATCGAACGCGGCACCTGCATCCAGCTCGCCGAAACTCGGCGGCGCGGCGAAGTACTGGAACGGCCGGTTCGATTCGGCCAGGCCCGCGCTACCGCTGTAATAGCGCTGGTAGTACGCCACCAGCTGCTCGCGTGCATCACGTGGCAGTGCCGCGCTGATCGATACCGCGCCGAACAGGTAGCGGATGCCCGGCCGGCACTGCAGGTAGGCACCGATGCCCTGCCACAGGTAGTCCAGGCTGCGGCTGCCCCAATAGTCGGGCACCACGAAGCTGCGGCCCAGTTCCAGGCCCTCGGCGATGTGGGTGATGGCATCGTCGGAATAGCGGAACAGCGACGCGCTGTAGAGCCCGGACAGTCCGTGCCGGGCCAGTGCATGGGCGCCGCGCATGATCCGGTACGCGCCGGCGATGCGCTGTGCGGCCGCGTCCCAGATCACGATGTGCTCGTACTGCGGGTCGTAATCGTCCAGGTCACGGCTGCGCCCGGTGCCCTCGCCCACCTGGCGGAAGGTCAGCTCGCGCAGGCGGCCCAGCTCCAGCAGCAGCGGTGAATCGGCGCTACAGGTGGCCAGCAGGATCTGCTTGCCATCGGCGGTCTGGCCCAACTGCGTGGCCACCGCGATGCCCGCGGCCACCTGTGAGGGCGGCACCGGCGCGGCCAGCGGCTCGGGGCCGTGAAGAGCAGCGGCATTGCCGGCCGCGCCGTTGCGGCCCAGTGCGTACAGCGCGCGGCGCACCGCCAGCAGCTGTGCCCCCGGGTCGCCGCCCTTGCCCAGCTGCATCGGCTCACCGATGCTCAGCCGCAGCGGGCGCCCGCGGCGGGTGAACATCTCGCGCGCCAGCAGCGCGGTGCCGGCCGGCTTGAACAGGGTCGAAGCGCCGTAGAACAGCGCCGAGTTGCGCGCTTCCACCCGCACCGGCAGCACCGGCGCGCCGGCGGCACGGGCGAAGCGGACGAACCCGCGCTGCCAGCGGCCATCGCGGATACCGCGCAGCGACAGGCGCGAGACCTCACCCGCCGGAAACACAATCACGCACTGCTCGGCGGCCAACGCCTCCTCGACGGCGTGCAGGCTGCCACGCTGGGCCTTGCCACCCAGGATGCGCACCGGCAGCAGCAGGTCCTGCAGTGGCGCGATCGCCCCCAACAGATCATTGGCCACGATCCGCACGTCACGACGGATGCGGCCGACCGCGTCCAGCAATGCGAGGGCATCCAGCGCCCCGGAGGGGTGGTTGGCGACGATCAGCAGGCGGCCCGTGGCGGGGATCTTCGCCAGGGCGGCCGGATCCACCTGGTACTGGCCATCGATGAATTCCAGGCCGGCGGCGACGAAGCCGAATCCGCGCAATCCCGCGCTGCGCTTCAGGAACGCTTCGATCTGGTCCAACCGTGACCAGCGGCCGACGCTGCGCAGCAGCGGCCGCGCCAGTTGACCTCGGCGACCGTGGAACCAATCGGGGAAGCGTTGCTGGAGACGCTGTTGGAGTTCCTGCATGGCGAGTTCGCTCGTGCCCGGCGGCCGGATTGGCCGACAGCCTGCGCCGGGCAGGCGGCAACCAGATGGCGGTTTCGGGGCAGAACGATGACGGCCCACCCCAGGAGCGGGAGCGCGGGCTGCGCGGCCGGGGCCGGGCGGGACCCGCACCGTTGTCACGCTGGTGGAACACTGGGCGCCGAGTCTGGGCCTCAATCCCGCAGCAGCGGGCCCTGCGGACCGACATGGGCTTAACCACCGGCAACCGGTACAGGTTCACAATGCACAGGCGGCGCACCCCGTGTATCATTCGCGCCCATCTTTCCATCCGAATCAAAGGATATTAAGCCTGATGTCCAGCTACCTCTTCACCTCCGAGTCGGTCTCTGAAGGCCATCCGGACAAGGTTGCCGACCAGATCTCCGATGCGGTGCTGGACGCGATCCTGACCCAGGACCAGCGCGCCCGCGTGGCCTGCGAGACCATGGTCAAGACCGGCGTTGCCATCGTGGCCGGTGAGATCACCACCAGCGCCTGGATCGACCTGGAAGCGCTGACCCGCAAGGTCATCGTGGACATCGGCTATGACAGCTCCGACGTCGGCTTCGACGGCGCCACCTGTGGCGTGCTGAACCTGATCGGCAAGCAGTCGCCGCACATCGCCCAGGGCGTGGATCGCAAGAAGCCCGAAGAAATGGGCGCTGGCGACCAGGGCCTGATGTTCGGCTATGCCACCAACGAAACCGACAGCTACATGCCGGCCGCGATCCACCTGTCGCACCGCCTGGTCGAGCAGCAGGCCAAGATCCGCAAGAAGAAGAACTCGCCGCTGTCGTGGCTGCGTCCGGACGCCAAGAGCCAGGTCACCCTGCGCTATGAAAACGGCGTGGTCTCGGCCATCGACGCCGTGGTCCTGTCGACCCAGCACGCCCCGGGCATCAAGCAGAAGGACCTCATCGAGGCCGTCCGCGAAGAGATCATCAAGCCGGTGCTGCCGGCCAAGTGGCTGCACAAGGGCACCAAGTTCCACATCAACCCGACCGGCAAGTTCGAGATCGGCGGCCCGGTGGGCGACTGCGGCCTGACCGGCCGCAAGATCATCGTCGACACCTACGGCGGCTGGGCCCGTCACGGTGGTGGCGCCTTCTCCGGCAAGGACCCGTCCAAGGTCGACCGTTCGGCGGCCTACGCGGCCCGCTACGTCGCCAAGAACGTGGTTGCCGCCGGCCTGGCCGACCGTTGCGAAGTGCAGGTTTCCTACGCGATCGGCGTGGCTGAGCCGACCTCGATCTCGGTCACCACCTTCGGCACCGGCAAGATCAGCGACGACAAGATCGAGAAGCTGATCCGCAAGCACTTCGACCTGCGCCCGTACGGCATCATCAAGATGCTGGACCTGGTGCACCCGATGTATCAGCAGACCGCCGCCTACGGCCACTTCGGCCGCAAGCCGAAGGAGTTCAGCTACCTCAACGGCGAAGGCGAGACCGTCAACGCCACGGCCTTCTCCTGGGAGAAGACCGATCGCGCCGCCGCCCTGCGCGCCGATGCGAAGCTGAAGTAAGAAACACGAAGGGCCGCTCACGCGGCCCTTCTGCTTTCGGTAGAGCCGGCCGCTGGCCGGCTTTTTCATGGCCTCCGGAAACAATCGCGTGGTTGCCGGCCAGCGGCCGGCACTACCGGTTGCCGATACAATCGCCCCATGTCGACCGAACTCAAAACCCACCAGCTGTCCATGACCGTGCTGATGTCGCCGGAAATGGCCAATTTCTCCGGCAAGGTCCACGGCGGCGCGGTCCTGCGCCTGCTCGACCAGGTCGCCTACGCCTGCGCCAGCCGTTACGCCGGCAGCTACGTGGTCACCATGTCGGTGGACCAGGTGATGTTCCGCCAGCCGATCGCGGTGGGTGAGCTGGTCACCTTCCTGGCCTCGGTGAACCACACCGGCACCTCCTCGATGGAGATCGGCATCAAGGTGGTGGCCGAGGACATCCTCAAGCGCAGCGTGCGCCATGCCAACAGCTGCTTCTTCACGATGGTGGCGGTGGACGAGGAAGGCCGGCCGACCCCGGTACCGACATTGCAGCCGGTCACGTCAGACGAAAAGCGTCGCCAGGCGGCCGCACTGATCCGCCGCCAGCTGCGCCAGGAAATGGAGCAGCGGCATCTGGAACTGCTGGCATCGAATCCGCCGTCGCCGGAAGAATGAGCGTGAACCCGGTAGTGCCGGCCGCTGGCCGGCAACCTCGCGCGTGCTGCCGAACATCATGAGGTTGCCGGCC
>NZ_SRHZ01000015.1 GCF_004684085.1 Stenotrophomonas maltophilia | reverse complement strand
TGGTAGTGCCGGCCGCTGGCCGGCAACCTCAGGTTGTGTGGCTCCATGAGGTTGCCGGCCAGCGGCCGGCACTACCGGGTCCGGTCAGCGCTTCTTCTTCGCCTTGCCCTGCGCGGCCGGGCCGATGGTCTGCTCCAGCCAGCGCTCGCTCTCGGCCAACATCGTCATGATCGATTCACGCGCGCGATAGGCGTGCGATTCGTTCGGCAGCATCACCAGCCGCGCGGTGCCACCCAGGCCCTTCACCGCCGCGAACATACGCTCGCTCTGCATCGGGAACGTGCCGGAGTTGTTGTCATCCACGCCGTGGATGAAGAGGATCGGATCCTTGATCTTGTCGGCGTAGTTGAACGGCGCCATCTTCTGGTAGACGTCCTGCGCCTGCCAGTAGTTGCGCTCTTCGGCCTGGAAGCCGAACGGGGTGAGCGTGCGGTTGTAGGCGCCGCTGCGGGCGATGCCTGCCTTGAACAGGCGGGTGTGCGCCAGCAGGTTGGCGGTCATGAACGCACCGTAGGAATGGCCACCGATGGCGATGTGATCGCGATCGGTCACACCACGGCGCACCACTTCATCCACCGCTGCCTGCGCGTTGGCCACCAGCTGTTCGATGTAGGTGTCGTTCGGCTCCTTGTCGCCCTCACCGATGATCGGCATCGACGGGCTGGCCAGCACCACATAGCCCTTGGCCAGGAACGCCTGCGGGCCCCAGTAGCTGACCGCATTGAAGCGGTACGGCGAATCGGTCACCTGGCTGGCCGCAGCGGCACTCTTGAACTCACCCGGGTAGGCCCACATCAGCAGCGGCCGCGGGCCGTCGCGCTTCGGGTCGTACCCCGGCGGCAGCAGCAGGGTCGCGGTCAGGTCCACGCCATCCTTGCGCTTGTAGCGGATCTGCTCCTTCTGCACGCCCTTCAACTGCGGCAGCGGATGGGCGAAGTGGGTCAGCGCGCGCGCTGCGGTACCCGCATCGGCCAGCGACTGCACGTAGAAATTGGCCGGCTCGTCCGGGCTCTCGCGGCTCAGCAGCAGCGAGCTGCCCTGGTTGTCCAGCAGTGCCACCGGCAGCGAATAGCTCGGCGCCTGCGAGTGGAACAGGCGGGTGGCCTTGCCGCTGGCGATGTCGAAGCGGTCCACGAACGGACGGTCACCTTCCGGCGAAGCACCGGCACCGGCCAGATACAGGCTGCTGCCATCAGCGCTGGTCTGCAGCAGTGAGCGACCACGTTCGTCGCTGGCCAGCAACGCGCGGCCCGGATCGGCATAGCGGTCCTGTGCATCGCGATCCCACAGCAGGCGCGGCTCGGTACCGGCGTTGTCCGGGGCGATCAGCCAGGTCTTGGTCTTGCGGGTCTTCCACCACGATTCGGTCAACAGGGCCAGGTCACCGCGGCCCCAGCTGATGCCGGCCAGGCGGCTGCCAAGCTGGGCCAGCGTCACCGGCGGCGTGTCGAACGGCGCGGCCTGCATCAGCACCGCATCGCGCACCTTGGCCTCCCTGTTCGGGTCGCCGCCGTCCTGCGCTTCGGCCCAGACCAGGGTGGCATCGGCATCGCCGCGCCAGCTGATGTCGCGCACGCCGGTCACTTCAGCGTCGTTGCCGGTCGGCAGGCCTTCCACCAGCGGGCGCACGGCCACGGTGTGCACCAGCTTGCCGCTGGCACGGTCGATCACTTCAATGCGGCGCGGGAAGCTGCTCACCGGCACCACGTACGAGTACGGACGCTGCACCGGCTGGCGCAGCACGAAGCGGCCATCCGGCGACACCGAGAAGCCCATGAAGATGCCGGCCGCGCCGATCGTGCGGGTGTTGCCATCCAGGCTGACTTCCATCGGCTGGGTGGTGGCGTAGTAATCGAACTGGCGCGCGTCGGCCTCGTTCTTCAGCAGGTCCTGGTAGGTACGGATCGACACCACGCCGCCGCCCTGGCGGGTCTGCTGCACGGCCGGGCCGGTCGGAATGCCGTCGGCGGCCGGGGCTGCACCGAGGTTGGCCGGGCGGGTGAACGCCACCAGACCGCGGCTGTCCGGCAGCCACTGGTAGCCGCTGCCGATCACCGTGTTCAGGCCCGCGACGAGGCGGCGCGCACTGCCAGCGGCCACATCCACCAGCCACAGTTCATTGGCGCCGGTACCCGCATCGACCTGGTTGAAGGCCAGCCACTTCTGGTCCGGCGACCACATCAGGCTGGCGATCGACAGCGTGGCCGGCAGGCCGCTGATCTGCCGCTCCCTGCCGTCGGCCACGTTCATCAGCCACAGCTTCTCGCCGAAGCTGAAGCGGCTGTCGGAGAACGTGCGCGGGTTGATGCGCAGGCCGGCCAGTTTCAGTTCCGGCTGCGCCACCACCTGGATCGACGGCAGCGACGGCATCTGCATCAGCGCGGCCACGTCGCGGCGCGGCGACAGGTACAGCGACGGCGCGCGCGGGGCGTCGACCACCGCCTGCAGCGCCGCCGAGGGCAGCTCGTAGCCGCCGACGCCCTGGACCTGTGCCGCAGCGGGCTGCGGGGCTGCCGCCCACGCCAGCGGGGCCACCGCCAGCAGTCCCATCGACAGGACCAGACCGGTCCAGCGCCGTGCGCGGCGCGCGTGCATGTTCATTCTTCAACCTGTGTGATGCGTGAAAGCACCGACCTTAGCAGGCCATGCGCGCCTGCCCACCTGCCGATGGTTG
Source organism: Stenotrophomonas maltophilia (assembly GCF_004684085.1). Classification (GTDB taxonomy): domain Bacteria; phylum Pseudomonadota; class Gammaproteobacteria; order Xanthomonadales; family Xanthomonadaceae; genus Stenotrophomonas; species Stenotrophomonas maltophilia_AS. Next base: position 56,522 of record NZ_SRHZ01000015.1, on the reverse strand, counting down.
GGTCATCGGCGTGTCACACCGGGGGCGCGATATAATGGCCGTCCTCCCCTGCCGAGGGGCGCTGCGACCGGATCCCCTGAGACCGGCCAGGCTCGGCAGGCGGTATTGCAACAACGGCGCCCGGCCAGATGCGAGCACCCGCTCGCCCACAACCGGAGCTACTGCATGAATGCTGTTGCCAAGTCCTTCTCCACCGAAGGCGACTACAAGATCCGCGACATCACCCTGGCCGACTGGGGCCGCAAGGAACTGGACATCGCCGAGCACGAGATGCCGGGCCTGATGTCGATCCGCCGCAAGCACGCCGCCAGCCTGCCGCTGAAGGGTGTGCGCGTGACCGGTTCGCTGCACATGACCATCCAGACCGCGGTGCTGATCGAGACCCTGAAGGACATCGGCGCCGACGTGCGCTGGGCCTCGTGCAACATCTTCTCCACCCAGGACCACGCTGCTGCCGCCATCGCCGCCACCGGCACCCCGGTGTTCGCCTGGAAAGGCGAGAGCCTGGAAGAGTACTGGGACTGCACCCTGGACGCGCTGACCTTCACCCTGGCCGACGGCACCCTGACCGGCCCGGAACTGGTGGTCGACGACGGCGGTGACGTGACCCTGCTGATCCACAAGGGCTACGAGCTGGAAAACGGCAGCACCTGGGTTGACGAAAAGGCCGCCTCGCACGAAGAACAGGTCATCAAGAACCTGCTCAAGCGCGTTGCCAAGGAGCGCCCGGGTTACTGGGGCCGCGTGGTCAAGGACTGGAAGGGCGTTTCCGAGGAAACCACCACCGGCGTGCACCGCCTGTACCAGCTGGCCCAGGCCGGCACCCTGCTGATCCCGGCGATCAACGTCAACGACTCGGTCACCAAGAGCAAGTTCGACAACCTGTACGGCTGCCGCGAGTCGCTGGCCGATGGCCTGAAGCGCGCGATGGACGTGATGCTGGCCGGCAAGGTTGCCGTGGTCTGCGGCTACGGCGACGTCGGCAAGGGCTGCGCCGCTTCGCTGCGTGCCTACGGCGCGCGCGTGGTGGTCACCGAAATCGATCCGATCTGCGCGCTGCAGGCGGCGATGGAAGGCTATGAAGTCAACACCATCGAATCGACCCTGGGCCGTGCCGACCTGTACGTCACCACCACCGGCAACAAGGACATCATCCGCATCGAGCACCTGAGCGCGATGAAGGACCAGGCCATCGTCTGCAACATCGGCCACTTCGACAACGAGATCCAGGTCGATGCGCTGGTTGCCTTCCCGGGCGTGAAGCACGTCAACATCAAGCCGCAGGTGGACAAGTACATCTTCCCGAACGGCAACGCGATCTTCCTGCTGGCCGAAGGCCGCCTGGTGAACCTGGGCTGCGCCACCGGCCACCCGAGCTTCGTGATGTCCAACTCGTTCGCCAACCAGACCCTGGCCCAGATCGACCTGTGGGCCAACAAGGACAGCTACGAGAACAAGGTGTACCTGCTGCCGAAGAAGCTGGACGAAGAAGTGGCGCGCCTGCACCTGGAAAAGATCGGCGTGAAGCTGACCACCCTGAGCCAAGAACAGGCCGACTACATCGGCGTGCCGGTGGAAGGCCCGTTCAAGCCGGATCATTACCGCTACTGATCGGCCGATGCAGCCACGCATGGCGTGGCTCTACAGAGGCTGCGGGGTGCCGGCCAGCGGCCGGCACTACCGGTGCATGCGGTACACGGAATGGGCGCCTTCGGGCGCCCGTTCTGCGTTTGCGTGTGGCCGTACACCACGCATCCACGCATGGCGTGGATCTACTGCATACATCGCCTGACCTGCTGTATCCACGCCAGGCGTGGATGTCGTCCATCCGTTCCAAGGTAGATCCACGCCATGCGTGGATGTTCCCCACCGGAGCCGAAGACAACAGCCTCGGTCAAGGCAACACCCCCACCCCACGCTACGATGTCCCCATGACCCCGGCCATCAACCTGCTCAAACGCGAGAAGATCGCCCACACCGTGCGCAGCTACGTGCACGACGCCCACGCGGAATCGTATGGCGGCGAAGCTGTCGACAAGCTTGGCCTCGATCCAGCCCAGGTGTTCAAGACCCTGCTCGCCAGCACCGAATCACATGAACTGCTGGTGGCGATCGTGCCGGTGGCCGGCCAGCTGGACCTGAAGGCGCTGGCCGAAGCGGCCGGCTGCAAGAAATGCGAGATGGCCGCTGCGGATGCCGCACAGCGCGCGACCGGTTACCTGGTCGGTGGCATCAGCCCGCTCGGGCAGAAGAAGCGCCTGCGTACCTTTCTGGACGCCAGCGCTCAGGCATTGCCCGCGCTGCATGTCAGCGCCGGTCGCCGCGGCCTGGAAGTGGAACTGGCGCCGGCCGACCTGCTGCGCCTCACCGCCGGCCACTACGCTGCCATCGGCAAGTCACGCTGATGCGCTGGCCGTGGTCTGCAGCGCCGATACCCCGGCTCGACGATGCGCAGGCCGATGTGCTGCTGCAGGACCTGCTGTCGCGCGACGCCTCGCGCATTACCGATGCCGCCCGTACGGTCGCGCGCCTGTTCAGTGCCTCATCGCTGGACGCGCTGGCCGCACATGGGGATCTGATCGAACGCGGCTGCCAGGGCATCGCCCTTGGCGGCATGCTGATCAGCAACCAGGCGCACCTCAAAGCTGCGCTGCAACGACTGCGCTACTGGCAGGCGCACGAAGGCTGCCTGTGCGCGTTGTACCCGTCCTATGTGTTCTTCAGCCCCGAGCCGCTGCTGGAACAAGGTCACGTGCAGCTGCGTGGACGGGGCGAATCAGAGGACGGCTGGGGCGAGTGCTACCGGCTGACCTGCACCCACTGCGCGCAGCAATGGCGCGCGACCGAGCGCGAGTACCACTACCTCTGGTGGGAGTGGAAGGCCGAGCCAACCCTGTAGGCGCCTCAGTCGAGCTTGAACGTGACCGTGCCACGTATCAGGCTCATGCTTGGCGCCTTGCCCGCAGCTTCGCGTTCATAGCGCCAGTCACGTGCGTGCTTGAGCGCCGCCGCATCGAGCAGCGGGTACCCACTCGATCGGGCCAGGATGATCGCCTGGGTCTTGCCCTGTGCATCCAGCAGCAGCATCAGCTCGACACCTCCCTGCTGGGCCTCGCGCATGGCGGCCGCAGGATACGTGGGGACAGACGAAAGTCGCTGCTGGTGCCAACCTCCTTCCCGGGCAATCAACGGCGTGCTGGAAGAGAGTGGGCAACGCGCAGGCATCTGCAGGTCGAAGCCCGCAGCCCCTTGCGACGGCCGAGTGGTGGCTGGCGCACCACAGGCGATCGCCGACACGCTCTGGAGCAACGACTGCTGACGCGAAAGCGCTGCTGCGTCATCCGCTTCCACATGGAACGTGCAGCGCCCCGACGTTGCCTGCGCCTGCACTGAACCCACGCCCGCGTCGCGGATCAGCGTCACATCGGACAGAGTCCCACAGGCGGCGCCTGCATCGTACTTTGCTGCCGAGCTTTCACTTGCGGCCAGCAGACCTGCGGCGACCCATGCAAACGGCATCCAGCTGCGAACATCCATCCCTGTGCTCCCTGCGTTGATTCACCGCCATGGTAGCGCCCCGCGGCAATCCTCCCTGTTCACATGCCGACTGTTCGGCCGCAGCGCGGGCTCACGGCCGCCAGTTGGCGTTGTTCTCCCAGAACTCAACGGAACGCCGGTAGGCTTCGCGATCCAGCGGAACGCCGGAACCGCCTTCCTCCACGCCCAGCGCGTTGCGCATCATCGTGATCGGTGCCATCGGTACCTCTTCCGGTTCGGCGGTGTAGATGCAGCCGACGATGCCCCAGTCGGCCTCGATCGCTGAGCCTTCCTTCGCCAGCTGCTCGGCGCTGTACAGGATCACCACCAGATAGTTCGCGCGCGGCGACTCCACACCCTCGAACCAGCGCACCAGTACCGGCAGTTCCTCGCGGTTGCGCGCCTCGTAGCCACTCCGCAGCTGGTGGCGATTGGCCTCGGTGACCGGCACCGTCAGGCAGCGCGTGCTGGTCCAGTTCTCGTAGACGAACAGCTTGCAGAACGGGGCGTAGCCGTCGAGCACCTTCAGCGGTGCATGCGCATTGAGGTGTGCCTGGAACTGCTCGGCAGTGCAGTCCTGGATGGTGTTGCCGCGCGGCACGCGTGGGAACAGACGGGGACGGGCGAAATCGGTGAGGACGATGGACATGGCATGCACGAACGGGAACAGGCCCTCAGGGTAACGGTCGATGCGCTTGAAGTCTGCTTCACATTTACCGGCCACAGTGCACGCACATCTCCCGGAGAGTTCTGCATGAACCGCTTCTCTTCCCTGCTGCTGGCCTGCGCGATGGCCATCCTCCACGGCCCCGTGGTCGCCTCGACCGCCGCTCCCGCACAGCCCCCGCGCGTGCTGCTGGTGGTCAGCAGCGAAGGCCGCGACCAGGGCCGCACCCGACCGGGCTTCGAGATGGACGAGTTCGCCCAGGCCTGGCTGATACTTCGCCGCAACGGTTTCGAGATCGATGTGGCCAGCCCACGCGGCGGCGCCGTGGAGGCCGACAAGTACAACGCCACGGAATCCTTCAACGCTGCGGCTCTGGCGGATCCCCTGGCCGTCCGCGCGCTGGCCGGTACCCTGCCAACGGCGCAACTGCGGGCAGGCGACTATCGCGGCGTGCTGGTGATCGGCGGCAAGGGCGCCATGTTCGATCTGCCGGCTGACAGCGCGCTGCAACGCACGATTGCCGCCATATGGGAACAAGGCGGCATCGTCGCAGCGGTCTGTCATGGCCCGGCGGCGCTGGCAGGCGTCCGCCTCGGCAATGGCCGCGCGCTGGTGGAAGGCCGCTCCATGACCGGTTTCAGCGAGGAGGAGGAGCTGCTGTTCGGCAAGCGCTGGGCGAAGGAATTTGCCTTCCAGCTGGAGCCGCGCATGCGCGAACTCGGGGCCCGCTGGCAGGAAGCGCCCCTGATGATGCCCAAGGTGGTGATGGATGGACGCCTCGTGACCGGGCAGAACCCGTATTCAACCCCTGCGCTGGCCGAGGCATTCGTGCGTGCCAGCGGGCAGGTACCGGTGGCCCGTGAACCCTGGCGCGACGAGCGCAGCATGGCGCTGGTGGAGCGGCACCTGCAACTACGCGACACGCAGGCCGTCCAGCAGCTGGCGCGGCGCCCTGCCGATTACCACGTCGAACTGATCGGCATCCTTGGCTTCTACCAGCTGCAGGCTGCGCAGACGCCTGTAGCGATCGCCGATGCGCTGGCAATCATGCAGCTGGCCCGTCCACACATGGACGAACCGCGGCTGGACGTGGCGATGGCCGAAGCGCACTGGCGGCTGGGCGATGCCACGCGCGCCCGCACCCAACTGCAGGCCGTGCTGGAAAAGCAGCCTGCACTGGAAGAAGCTAAGGCACTTCTTGCCCGCATGCAGCCTTGACCATGGACGCCGAACGCCTGCGCCTGCTGTTGATCGAAGACAACCTGCCCTTGGCCTCGGCCATCGTCGACATGCTGCAGGCGCAGGGCCACCAGGTGGATTTCGCCGCCGACGGCGAGCTCGGCCTGCGGATGGTCCTGGCCAATCCGCCGGACGTCGTTCTGCTCGACCTGGGCCTTCCGGGAATCGATGGGACCACGGTGTGCCGTCGCCTGCGCGATGGCTGCGACCGCCACGTGCCTGTGTTGATGCTGACCGCACGCGACGCACTGGTCGACAAACTGCAGGGCTTCGCCGCCGGCGCCGATGATTACCTGGTCAAGCCGTTCGACGATGCCGAACTGCTGGCACGCTGTCTGGCGCTGGCGCGCCGCCATCGTCTCAACCAGCCCCACCGGTTGCAGATCGGCCCACTGTGCATCGATCGCCGCACGGGTCAGGCGTGGCGTGATGGCGTTGCGCTGGAGATGCCACAGCTGGCCCAGCGCATCCTGCTCGAACTGGCCGAAGCGTGGCCATGCACGGTGACCCGCAGTGAACTGGTGCAGCGCTTGTGGGGTGATGAAGCGCCACCGTCGGACCCGCTACGCTCGCATCTGTACCTGTTGCGGCAGGTCCTGGACAGGCCGTTCGACAGCGAGATGCTGCGCACCGTACATGGTGTCGGCTTCCGTCTGGAAGCATCGCCATGAGGCCACGCCCGGTCCATCGTCTACGCCGGCGTCTGGTGGTGGCGTTCACCGTTTTCGCACTGCTGGTTGCCTCGGTCTTCGGAGTGTATTCGCTGGTCTTCATGTATGCAGTGGAGGACAGCATCTTCAACGCCCAGCTGGACCGCGAAGCGGCGGCGCAGCGTGCCTACCAGGCCCGCACGGGGCGCTGGCGCCTGCCCGCCGATGCAGCAGTCCAGCTGCATGACTCACCTGCCACATTTCCCGCCGACCTGCGGGCAGATTTCGCCGAGGAGCCCTGGCGCTCGGAGTTCGGCGGCGAGCAGGGCCGCCACTACCACGTCAAGCGCTTGCAGGCTTCCCCGTCCGCGCCTCCGGCATGGCTGGTGTACGAAGTCAGCGAACAGCTGGTGGTGCGTCCGATCCGCGATAGAGTGGTGCTTCTGCTGGGCGGTACGGCGCTGGCCATGATCCTGGTCGCGATCCTGCTCGGCCTGTGGCTGGCACGCCGCGCCACACGCCCCCTGTATGCGCTGGTCCATGAGGTTGAATCACTGCAACCACCGTCTGGACAGCGCACACACCTGGCAGACCGTTTCGGCAATGACGAAATCGGGGTACTTGCGCGCGCGCTGGATGGCTTGTCGGAGCGGGTCGCCGCGTTCATCGAACGGGAGCATGCCTTCACCCGTGATGCCAGCCACGAACTGCGTACACCGTTGAGCGTCATCTCCAGCGCGGCCAGCCAGTTGCTCGGCGAGGCTGGGCAGTCCGCACGCGGGCAACAGCATCTGCAGCACATCCGCCTGTCGGCGCTGCAGCTGCAGCAAGCCATGACCGCATTGCTGGCGCTGGCTCGCGAAGAACCTGCAGGCACACGTTGCGGGCCGGTCAGGCTCGTCCCGCTGCTTGAGCGGGTGATCGTTGAACAGTCCCCACTGCTGGCCTCGCGGCCGGTGGACGTGCAACTCTCGGTGCCCCACGACGCAGCACTGCACGCGCCAGAAGCTGCGCTGCAGGTGGTGCTGGCCAACCTGATCGGCAACGCCTTCGCGCACACCCCGCAGGGCACGGTGCTGATCACGTTCGAAGCAGGCGTTCTGCAGGTCCACAACACCGCTTCCGCCACACCTTCGCTGGGCAGCTGGCCCACGCCCCGCCCCTTCCAGAAGCGCGCAGACAGCAGCGGCAGCGGATTGGGGCTGGAAATCATGCGCCGGCTTTGCGACCACCACGGCTTGCATCTGGACATACAGGCCAATGACGGTGGCGTTCATGCGCAGCTTCGCAGCCAGCAGTGCGGCCCATGAAGCGTCTACTGAAAGTACTGGCTGCCCTCGTGTTGGTGCCCGCAGTGCTGTTCACCGCCGCCCTGCTCTGGCCGCTGTCGGCACCACCGTTGCCCGAGCCAGGCAACAGCCGCGTGATCGTCAACGCGCGGGTGGTGGACGTCGCGCGCGGCCAGGTCAGCGAACCCACGACAGTGACAGTGCGCAACGGCACGATCACCGCCATTGGCGAAACGCCACGGGACACCACATTGCCGGTGCTCGATGCCGGCGGCCGTTGGCTGCTGCCCGGCCTCTGGGACATGCACACCCATGCATTGCAGTTGTCGCCGCAGCTGCAGTTCCCCCTGATGCTGGCCAACGGCATCACCGGTACCCGCGACATGATGGACTGCCCGCAGGCCACCGATCCGCTGATCGCCTGCGTGGCCGACAAGCGCCGCTGGACCGCACAGGCCGTTGCCGGCCAGCAGGTCGCACCGCGCTTCGTGCAGATCGCCAGCTTCTATTTCGAAGATCCAGCGTTGGCGCCGGACACCGCGGCACAGCGTGCACGCGTGTACAGCGCGCGCGGTGTCGATACCTTGAAGGTCTACAACCGTCTGCGCGCGGATACCTACCAGCGGCTGGCCATCGAGGCGCGGCAGCTGCGTCGTCCGCTGGTCGGCCATCTGCCCAGGGCGGTGCCGCTGGAAGACGCCCTGCAGGCGGGTCAACGCAGCTTCGAACATGCGCACCTGTTCATGCGCCATTGCTTCGACAACGCCGCCGCATGGCGTGGCGGCATGCTGGATGGCGAAGACCCGACCGCACTGGCCGAGCGCATGGTCGGTGGCTACCAGCCTTCGGTGTGCAACCACGCATTCGGCTTGATGCAGGCAAGCGGTGCCGCGTTCGTGCCGACCCATGTCACCCGCGAAGAGGATGCACGAGCACGCGATCCGGCGTTCGTCGATGATCCGCGCTTGGCCTATCTGGATCCGCTTTCGCGCTGGGCATGGCGCGATGATCTGACGGCCACCGCCGATCGCTACCCTGGCCAGCGCGGCGAAGATGCGCTGAAGGTGTACTTCGATCATGGGCTGGCGCTCACCGGTGCCGCACATCGTGCAGGTGTCACCGTGCTGGTGGGAACCGATACCGCGCTGGGCGGCTTCCGCTATCACGATGAACTGCAGTGGCTGCGACAGGCAGGTCTGAGCCAGGCGGACGTGCTGCGCGCGGCAACGCTGCAGGCCGCGCGTCATCTGCAGCTGCAGGCATCGCATGGCAGCGTCGAGGTCGGCAAAGCCGCAGACCTGGTGCTGCTTGATGGCAACCCGCTCCACGACACCGCCAATACCCGCCGCGTGCATGCGGTGCTGCTGGCGGGTCATCTCTACGACCGCCCGCGGCTGGATGCACTGCTCGCCTTTGCCCGTGCGCAGGCACGCTCGCCGGCGGTGATGGCACGCCTGCTGTCGGGCTTCATCACCAGCCCGGTCAGTGCCGAGCTGTAGCGGCGGCTACAACGCCATCCGCTCGCGCAGTTCACGCGCCTGCCGCCGCGACACCTCCACCTCGCTGCCATCATCGAGCGACAGGTCGTAGCCATCAGCGACGCTGGGCGTCACGCCACGAATACGGCGCAGGTTGACCAGCGTGTTGCGGTTGGCGCGGAAGAACAGCTCCGGCGGCAGGCGTGCTTCCAGCGCACTCAGGCTGCGGGTCAGCAGCGCATTCTGGTCGCGGAACCACAACCGCGTGTAGTTGCCATCCACCACCAACCGGCGGATCTCGGACACCGCGACGAACCAGCAGCGTTCGCCCTCGCGCACGAACACTTGGTCCTGCGCGCCCAGCGTGCTGCGCGTCTCCGGCGTTTCGCCCGCTACCACCTCGCGCTGGCGCGCCCGCTGCAGTGCTTCCAGCAAGCGCGGTGCCTCGACCGGCTTCACCAGATAGTCCAGCGCGTTGGCCTGGAACGCGCGTACCGCGTAGGTGTCGTAGGCTGTGACGAAGACCACCGCCGGCACCGTCTCCAGCCCGTCCAGCACATCGAAGCCACTGCCCGAGGGCATCTGCACATCCAGCAGCACCAGGTCCGGCGCCAGTGTGGCGATGGCCTCGCGCGCGGCGGGCACATCGTCGGCCTCGCCCACGCACTGCACCCACGGCAACGCCGACAACAGCGTACGCAGCTCCTGCCGCGCCAGCCGCGCATCATCAACGATCAACACACGCAGCATGGCACTCATTGTGGAATCTCCAGCAGCGCCTGCATGCGGTCGCCGACCGGTTGCAGCGTGAAACGACCGCGCGTGCCCAGCTGCGCGCGCAGATAGGCCAGGCCGACGCCGTGGCCATGACTGGGTTCATTGCCCGTACCCAGCGGGTTGTCCACCTGCAGACGCAGCACAGCATTGTCCAGCGTGGCGCGGATCTGCACCTCACCGCCGCCCGGGCGGCTGCCGATGCCGTGCTTGATCGCATTTTCCACCAGCAGCTGCAGCGCCATCGCCGGCAACTGCGCCTGCATGGCATCGGCATCGATGTGCTGGCTTACCTGCAGGCGCTGTTCGAAGTGGATCGCTTCGATGGCCAGGTAATCGTCCACTACGGCCAGTTCCTCGGCCAGCATGACCTGCTCGCTGCGGTTGTGCGCCAACGCCTGGCGCAGCGTGCGCGACAGGCGGGTGACCATGTCGCGCGCACGCTCAGGATCTTCCAGGATCAGTGCGCGCAGGTTGTTCAGTGCGTTGAACATGAAGTGCGGATTGAGCCGTGCACGCAGCGCGTCACGCTCAAGTGCACTGCGCTCGGCTTCGGCACGCAATCGGGCCAGTTCGGCCTGGCGCGCACTGCGCACGCCGTGCAGGCCGGCCCACAACGCGGTCCACAGCCCCAGCATCAGCACGGTATTGAGCCAGTAGAGCAGGCGTGCGACCGGGCGGAAATCACCCGATCGGCCGCCAAAATCCACCCACCCCATCGCCAGCGCCGGCTGCAGCACCGCCGTCAGCAGCAGTTGCGCCAGTGCTGCGCCCAGCAGCACCGCCAGTGCCAGCCGCAGTACCAGCGCGCCCAGTTCCAGCCGCCACCAGCGGCCCCGCAATGCCAGCGCACGCACGCCGCCGCTGATGCCATACAGCAGCACGCCGAGGCCGACGCTGATCAGTGTGCCACCACTGCTGCCGCCACCGAACGCGCCGGTCATGGCCAGGCTGGTTACGCAGAACAGCGCCCAGCCGAGGGTGTTGATCAACCAGAAGCGCAGCGTGGACGTCGATTCGGGCATGGCAATGACCGGTGGGGACGGGAGATTCAGCGGTGGCTGTCGAGGAACGCCTGCACCTGCCCACGCAGCCATTGCGGATCATCCCACATCAGGAAGTGGTGGCCGGTCGCGCTCAGTTCGATGCGCACACCGGGCAGCGCCGCGTACTGCGCCTGGAAGATCGAACGGGCAGAGGCCTCGGTCGCTCCGAAGGCCTTGTAGGACGCCCATGCGCCCAGCACCAGCGTGGGCGAACGTATACCGTCCACTTCGCTGCGCAGGTCGTGCACCAGCAGGGAGTACATCGCATCGGCGGTGGCGGTGCGATCGCTGTCGCGGCCCCAGCGCTTCAGTTCAGGCAGGCGCGCAGTGGTGGCGGTCAAGGGGCCCAGCGCGGCTTCGGCCTGTGCCTGGTAACTGGCCGTGTCCGCGGCCAGCATGGCCGTGCGCATCTGCTCGGCCAACGGCTGCACACTCTGCGCGGTGGCCTGCGGGTTCTGCATGCCCGCGTAGAAGGGCAACGCATCAACGATGATCAACAACCCCAGCGCATCCGGCTCCTTCAGCGCCATCTGCAGGGTCAGCACGCCCCCCAGGCTGTGGCCGATCACCGCCGGATGGTCCAGCTGCTGGCCCTTTACATAGGCCAGCAGCTGGTCGCGCATGGTCGACAGGAAATCCGCCGGGCGCGGCGTGGCGGCGCTGGCACCGGCAAAGCCGGGCAACTGCACCAGGTGGCACTGCACGTCCTTCAACGCCAGGCAGGTCTCGCGCCAGACCTCGGCGCTGCTGTTCAGTCCGGGAATCATCAGCAGCGGGCGGCCCTTGCCGACCACCTCGACCTGCACTTTGCCAGCGGTCGAGTCAGTGGCGGCATGTGCGGAACCGGAGCCGAGCACGGCCATCGCCATGCCGATCATCGCCAGCCGGGCCTGGGCCTTCATCGCGTACCAGAGTGCCAGGAAGATCTTCATCGTCTGCTCCTTCATCGAGTGGGTGGTGCCGGGATGGGAACAGCGTGCTGCCGGCCCAGTACCCCCGGTTGCGATTTCGGAGCAGCGGCCGGTCGCCGGGGCGAACGGTTGCGTGCTGCGGACGGCGACGTTTGCACATCCATCTTGATGGAGCGATATACTCACCCGTACCCGCCGCTGCCGCCCATGCCATGACTGCCATCAGCTTCGAGTTCTATCCCCCCAAGACCGACGAGCAGCGCAGCCAGCTGGACCGCGCCGCGGCCAAGCTGAAGGACTACAGCCCCGAGTACGTGTCATGTACCTTCGGCGCCGGTGGCTCGACCCTGAGCTACACCTCCGAGACCGTGCGCCATCTCAACCAGCACCATGGCTTCGACGCGGCCCCCCACCTGTCCTGCGTCGGCGGCACCCGCCAGGAGATCCGCGAGCTGCTCAAGCTCTACCGCGCCATCGGCTGCCGCCGCCTGGTCGCGCTGCGTGGCGACCTGCCCTCCGGCATGGGTTTCCCTGGCGACATGCGCTATGCGGCCGAGTTGATCGCCTTCATCCGCGCCGAACATGGCGACGCGTTCCGCATCGAGGTCGGCGCCTACCCGGAAACGCATCCGCAGGCCTCCGATGCGCTGGCCGACCTGAAGCACTTCAAGGCCAAGATCGATGCCGGCGCCGACGCCGCGATCACCCAGTACTTCTTCAACCCCGATGCCTACTTCCACTTCGTCGACGAAGTGCGGCGGCTCGGCGTGCAGGTGCCGATCACTCCCGGCATCATGCCCATCGCCAACTTCAGCCAGCTGCGTCGCTTCTCCGAGCAGTGCGGTGCGGAAATTCCGCGCTGGATCGGCCGCAAGATGCAGGCCTACGGTGATGACACCGAATCGGTGCGCGCCTTCGGCGCTGAAGTAGTGGCCAGGCTGTGCCAGCGCCTGATCGAAGGCGGCGCGCCCGGCCTGCACTTCTACACGTTGAACCTGGCCAAGCCGACCACCTCGGTGCTGAAACTGCTGCAGGGCTGACAGCACGCCACGCAGCCTTCAACGGCGCTACCCTGCGTCGATGAACCGGTTTTTCTTCCTGCTGATGCTGTTGCTGCTGTGGTCGCTGTCGAGCACTGCCCATGCGCAGTCCACGCGCCTGAACCGCTGCACCGATGCCCAGGGCCAGAGCGTGTATACCGACCGGCCCTGCGACAGCCTGGGTGCGCGGTCGCGGTTGCCACCACCCGCAGCCACCGGCAACACCCTGCCACGCGACACGCTGGGCGCGCGCTGCCCGCGCCGGCTGAGCGAGCTGGTGGAGGCTTTGCGCAACGGTATTTCCGGCAACGATGTGAACCGGCTGTCCTCGCTGTACCTGTGGGGCGCGGTCTCCGACGCCGGCGCACAGCGCATCCTGGGCCAACTGGAATCGTTGGCGCGGCGGCCGTTGGTGGACGTGGTGCCGGTGTATCCCTCGCAGGCGCTGCCGCAATCGCAGGATGAGGGCCAGAGCCCTGCTGCGCAGGGATCCGATCCCGTGGCCTCTGTGGCGCGGCATCCGATCGGCCTGCGCCTGGAGCAGACGCTGCCCGGCAGCGCGGCGCGTGCGTCCACGGTGCTGGGGCTGCGGCGGCAATATGGGTGTTTCTGGATCACGCTGTGATCGCGAACATCCATCCACGCATGGCGTGGATCTACTGCCTTCGTTCCACACGGTAGCGCCGGGCCATGCCCGGCGAGCGAAGCAGCTTTACTCCGGCCAGAGCGCGCGAATCGCGGCGATGCCCTGCCCGCCGTGGCGGCGCGCCTCGGCGATATGGCCGCTGCCCATGCCGCCCAGTGCGTAGATCGGCAATGACACCTGCGCACGCAGCTCGGCAAAGGCATCCCAGCCCAGCGGCACGGCATCGGGATGGCTGGCCGTGGCCTGTACCGGGCCCAGCACCGCAAAATCACACCCCAGCCGCTGCGCGGCCTGCAGCTGCTGCAGGTCATGACAGGACGCGGCAACCAGCTGCCCCTCGGGAAGCGGGCGTTTGTCCAGCTCCAACAGTTGTTCGCTGCCCAGGTGCACGCCCACGCCCAGTGCGCGCGCCAGTTCAATATCGCGATTGAGCAGCCACTGCACGCCGCTGCGCCGATGCGTGCGCAGGGCCTGTTCCAGCATCGCCTGCCGCTGTGGATGTGCCGGTGGCAAGCGCAGCTGGATGCGCTGCTGGCCCGCGCCCACTGCGCGCTGCAGCTGCTCATGCCAATGCTGCACGCCACTGCCATCGTCGGCCGGCGCCGGCGTGATCAGGTAGCTGTCGGGCTGGCGCAAAGCGGCCACCACCGGCAGGTCGGCCGGCGGCATCGAGTAGCGGCCCAGCTTGTCCGGTGCTACCCAGGTGATCGCCTGGCCTTCGCGCCCACGGGGGGTGCCCTTCCAGCTGCGCACATGGCGCACTTCCAGGGTCAGGTGCTTGTCCGGGTAACGCTGCGGCACGTCCATCAGCCACTCGCCAACATCGGCCTCGATACCCAGTTCCTCGCGCAGTTCACGCACCAGCGCCTGTTCGGAGGTTTCGCCGGATTCGCGTTTGCCGCCGGGGAATTCCCACAGGCCGGCCATGTCGCGGTTCTCGGTACGGCGGTTGAGCAGCACGCGGCCACGGGCGTCGGTGATGACGGCGGCCACAACGTGGATCGATCGGGTGGGGGAAGGCATGGGGGAAGAATGCCCAGAACAGGGCGACCGGCGCAATCACGGTACCGGCGGGATCCTCCGCGGCCAAAGAAAAACCCCGCTTTCGCGGGGTTCTTCGAGGTCAGCTCAGCTGGCCGTGGCAGTGCTTGTACTTCTTGCCACTGCCGCAGGGGCATGGATCGTTGCGGCCGATCTTCGGCTCGTCGCGCTGCACCTGTGCGATGCCCTGCTGGGCGGCCTGCACCTGCGCAGCTTCCTCGTCGGCGCTGTAGCTGCCAACGTCCTGGTGCTGGAACTGCGACTGGCTCAGGCGGGCTTCGACCTGCTGGCGCTCGGCCGCTTCCAGGGCCTGCACTTCCTCGTCGCTGCGGATGCGCACGCGCGACAGCAGGGTCACCACTTCGCGCTTGACGTTCTCCAGCATGTCCGAGAACAGCTCGAAGGCTTCCTTCTTGTACTCCTGCTTCGGCTGCTTCTGCGCATAACCGCGCAGGTAGATGCCCTGGCGCAGGTAATCCATGCGGGCCAGGTGCTCCTTCCAGCTCTGGTCCAGCACGGTCAGCATCACGTGCTTCTCCAGCGCGCGCATGGTCTCTTCGCCCACGCCGGCTTCCTTCTCGGCGAAGTGCTGGTTGACGCGTTCCTGCACCTTGGCGGTGATGGCTTCGGCATCCAGTTCTTCGTGCGATTTGACCAGGTCGGTCAAGGACATCTGCAGGCCGAAGTCCGACTCCAGGGTCGCTTCCAGGCCACGCAGGTCCCACTGCTCGTCGATCGAGTTCGGCGGCACGAAGCGGGCGACGATGTCGAAGATCACGTCGTCGCGGATGCCGTCGACGTTGTCCTTCACCGACTCGGCGTCCAGCAGTTCGTCGCGCTGGGCGTAGATCACCTTGCGCTGATCGTTGTTGACGTCGTCGAAGTCCAGCAGGTTCTTGCGGATGTCGAAGTTGTGGGCTTCGACCTTGCGCTGCGCCTTTTCGATCTGGCGGCTGACCAGACGGTCTTCGATGACGTCGTCTTCCTTCATGCCCATCATGCGCATGGCCTTCTGCACCCAGTCGGAGGCGAAGATGCGCATCAGGTTGTCTTCCAGCGACAGGTAGAAACGGGACGAGCCCGGGTCACCCTGGCGACCGGAACGGCCACGCAGCTGGTTGTCGATACGACGCGACTCGTGGCGCTCGGTACCGACGATATGCAGGCCGCCCGCAGCCTTCACCGCGTCATGGCGCTTCTGCCATTCGGCCTTGACCGCAGCCTTCTGCGCGTCGGTTGCGTCTTCGCCCAGTTCGTGGATTTCCGCTTCCAGCGAACCACCCAGCACGATGTCGGTACCACGGCCGGCCATGTTGGTGGCGATGGTGACCGCGGCCGGACGACCGGCATTGGCGACGATGGTCGCTTCGCGGTCATGCTGCTTGGCGTTGAGCACTTCGTGCTTCACGCCCGCCTTGCTCAGGTGCTCGGACAGCATTTCCGAGGTTTCGATCGAGGTGGTACCCACCAGCACCGGCTGGCCGCGCTTGGCGCACTCTTCGATGTCGGCCAGCACCGCATTGAACTTGCCCTTGCGGTTGAGGAACACCTGGTCCGGGCTGTCCTTGCGGATGGTCGGGCGGTTGGTCGGGATCACCACCACTTCCAGGCCGTAGATGCTCTGGAACTCGAACGCTTCGGTATCGGCCGTACCGGTCATGCCGGACAGCTTCTTGTACATGCGGAACAGGTTCTGGAAGGTGATGCTGGCCAGCGTCTGGTTCTCGCGCTGGACCGGCACGCCTTCCTTCGCTTCCACCGCCTGGTGCAGGCCATCGGACCAGCGACGGCCGGACAGGGTGCGGCCGGTGAACTCATCGACGATGACCACTTCGCCGTCGCGCACGATGTAGTCCACGTCACGCTGGTAGATCGCGTGCGCGCGCAGCGCGGCGTTGAGGTGGTGGACCACCGTCAGGTTCTGCGGTGCGTACAGGCCTTCGGTCTCGGCATTGAGGATGCCGGCCTCGACCAGCAGCTGCTCGGCGTGCTCCATGCCCGCTTCGGACAGGTGCACCTGCTTGCCCTTTTCGTCGACCCAGAAGTCGCCTTCGCCGTCTTCCACGTCCTGCTTGACCAGGTTCGGCACGACGCGGTTGACCCGGATGTACAGCTCCGGGGAGTCATCGGCCGGGCCGGAGATGATCAGCGGGGTGCGTGCTTCATCGATCAGGATGGAGTCGACTTCGTCGACGATGGCGTAGTGCAGGCCGCGCTGGTAGCGGTCGGCCTTGGACAGCGCCATGTTGTCGCGCAGGTAGTCGAAACCGAATTCGTTGTTGGTGCCGTAGGTGATGTCCGAGGCATAGGCTTCGCGCTTGTCGCTGTGCGGCATGCCCGGGTACACCACGCCCACGCTCAGGCCCAGCCAGTTGTACAGCTTGCCCATCTGCGCGGCATCGCGGCGGGCCAGGTAGTCGTTCACGGTGACCACATGCACGCCCTTGCCTTCCAGCGCGTTGAGGTACACCGGCAGGGTCGCCACCAGGGTCTTGCCTTCACCGGTGCGCATTTCTGCGATCTTGCCCAGGTGAAGCACCATGCCGCCGATCAGCTGCACGTCGTAGTGGCGCATGCCCAGCACGCGGCGACCGGCCTCGCGGCAGACCGCGAACGCTTCCGGCAGCACCTTGTCCAGGGCTTCACCATCGGCGATGCGCTGCTTGAACTCCGGCGTCTTGGCCTGAAGCTGCTCGTCGGAAAGCTTCTCGATCTCCGGCTCCAGCGCATTGATCTTGGCGACGATGCGGTTGAGCTGGCGCAGCTGTCGTTCGTTACGACTGCCAAATACGCGGGTAAGCAGGCTGTTGATCATTGAAGGAACCGGGTTGGATGGACACGACGCCCGGCCTCCCCCTTGGGATCCGTCCGCCGCAAACGAAACAGGGCGCCTGGCGCCCTGTCGATGGCAACACCCATTGTAGCTTGGGACGGGCGGCTGAGGTTTCAAGCGCCGATCGGGTCGTGATCGCCCCGGATTCGGCAAAGAAACACGGATACGGGGTCGGATCCCTTTCGCCACAGCGAAAGGGCTCTGACCCCAGACCCGGGTTCAGCCGCGGCTGATGCGACCGACCGGCGTGTTGCCGCCGTCGCCCAGGAACTTGCGCGGGTTGACCACGTTGCCGTTTTCCCACACCTCGAAGTGCACGTGGGCGCCGGTCGAACGGCCGGTGGAACCGGCCTTGGCCACTTCCTGCCCTGCGCGGACCAGGTCGCCCACCTTCACCACCAGGCGCGAATTGTGCGCGTAGCGGGTGACGTAGCCGTTACCGTGGTCGACGTCGACCACGTTGCCGTAGCCGCCCTTCACGCCGGAGAAGCTGACCACGCCTTCGGCCACGGCCATCACCGGGTCACCGACCCTGGCGTGGAAATCCATGCCCTTGTGGGTGGCGGCACCGCGGCCGAACGGGTCGGCACGGGTACCGAAGCCGGAGGTCACATAGCTGTTGCGGATCGGCATGCGCGACGGCACGGCGTTCTGCTGCAGCTGGTGGTCGAACATCAGCGATTCCATCACCGACAACTGGCGGCCTGAAGCAGCGAAGCGCTGCTCCAGCACCTGTAAGTCGGCGTTGACGTCCTTGACCGGGATGTCGGTGGTCGGGCCACCAGCATCGCCGTCACCCAGGCCGGGGGTCTCGTTGAAGTCGAATTCGCCGTCTTCCAGCTTGCCCATCTGGGTCAGCCGTTCGCCGAGGGCGTTCAGGCGGGTAGCCTGGGCCTGCAGCTCGCCGAGGCGGGCCGCCAGCGCGTTGACCTGGGTCTGCGCGTCGCGCCGGACCTTGGCCAGCTCCGCGTCCTGTCGCTCGACCTTGGCCTGCAGGCGCGAATCATTCAGCGCGCTCGCGCCAATGCCGCCGGCAAGGCCGATAATGCAGCCTACCCCGAGCACGCTGCCCAGCAGGGCGCGGGGGCGGTCCTCGAAATAGAACCGCAAACGCGCGATGGGCGACGATTTGGCCTGTCCTTCACGCGTTTTGATTACGATCTTTTTGAATGCCATCAGTGAGTTTTCATGTCTGAGCCGAAATCCAGCGTTCGCCCCGCCTCCAAGCCGAAACCGGCGCTGGATGCGGTGATGGCTGACAAAAGCGGGAACCCGCTGCGGCGTGCCTTGTGGCTCGACGCGCTGGACCGTCAGTTGCGCCCCCAGTTGCCGCCCCCTCTTCGCAGCCGTTGCCGGCTTGCCAATGTGGACGGGGAACACCTCGTTTTTCTCGTCGAGTCCCCGGTCTGGCATGCCAAGTTGCGGCTTGCCGAAGCCCAGTTGCTCGACGCGGCCCGTTCCATCGGGCTGAAGGCCACCAAGGTGACCATCAAGACTGCGTCTCCCACTCCCACGCGCTCCCCAGCGCTCGACAACCGGAATGGACCCCACGCAGTTTCAGCCGCCACGCACAAAGGGCTACGCGACGCCTTGGCTTGCCTGCAGGACGCTCCTTCAAAGCCGAAGAAGCGGTCCTGATGACAACGGAGCATCCGGCTCCGCTCCCCGTCGCGCGTGTCACCACGGCGTGAAACATTTCGGGGGCCGGGTCGCATCCTAGCTGCCATCCGGGGTCCTGTCGTTAGATTGGTGTTAAAACTACGTTAAATTCAGGCTTCCGATCCAACAGGTTCACAAAACCGTGATCTCGAACCCGCCTTGACGCTCCTCAAGCGCACTGAATGCGCGGCGAGCGCCTGAAACGACAACGCCGCCCTTGAAGGCGGCGCTTTTGTCTTTCAATTCAACAACCTATAAAGATCAGGCGTACGCCGGAGTCGCGTACTCGACCGGATCCGGGGTGGCCGGCGAGTCGAAGCTGACCCATTCCCAGGCGGTGGCGTCTGCCATCAGCGCCCGCACCAGCTTGTTGTTGAGCGCATGGCCGGATTTGAAGCCCTCGTAGGCGCCCAGCACCTGGCCGCCGGCCAGATAAAGGTCGCCGATCGCATCCAGGATCTTGTGGCGCACGAATTCGTCGGCATAGCGCAGGCCGTCTTCGTTGAGCACGCGGAACTCGTCCAGCACGATGGCATTGTCCATCGAGCCGCCCAGGCCCAGGTTGCGTTCGCGCATGTACTCCAGGTCGCGCATGAAGCCGAAGGTGCGCGCGCGGGAGATTTCCTTGGTGTAGGCCAGCGTCGAGAACTCGATTTCCTGGCGCGACTGCTTGGCCGGGATCATCGGGTGGTCGAACTGGATGGTGAAGCCCAGCTTGTAGCCTTCGTACGGGGTGAAGCTGGCGACCTTGTCGCCCTCGGTCACTTCCACGGTCTTCAGCACGCGGATGAAGCGCTTCGGCGCCTCCTGTTCCACGATGCCTGCCGACTGCAGCAGGAACACGAACGGGCCGGCCGAACCGTCCATGATCGGCAGCTCGGCCGAGGACAGTTCGACGATGATGTTGTCCACACCCAGGCCGGCCAATGCCGACATCAGGTGTTCGACGGTCTGGATCTTCGCGTCATTGCAGGTCAGGCCGGTGCACAGGGTCACTTCGGTGACCAGTTCGGCCTTGGCCGGCACTTCCACGACCGGGTCCAGGTCCACGCGGCGGAACACGATGCCATGGTTGACCGGTGCCGGGCGCAGGGTCATGTAGACCTTGTCACCGCTGTGCAGGCCAACGCCGGTGGCGCGGATCGTGTTCTTGAGGGTGCGTTGCTGGATCATGGGGGATGGACCGGAAGTGACACATTAGATTAACACGCAGGGTCCCCTACCCTTGCTGAAACGCCGGCAGGACACACCGGCGCGCCAATGGGACGCGCGTGAAGCAGGGCGGCCGGGCCCATCCTGGCCCGGCGCCCGCGTTTTCAGGACATGGTGGCGCAACCCGGGGAGGACAAGCCCCGGGCCGCCCGCTTAGTCCGCCTGGCGGCGCAGGAAGGCCGGGATGTCCAGGTAATCGTTCGGCAGTTCCGCCGCCGCCGGGGCCGAAGCCGCCGGGGCCGACGGGGTGGAAGCGGCCGCAGTGTCGCTGCTGGCACGACGCAGACCCAGGCCCATGCCGCCCACGGCCTTGGACACGGCGTCGCCGCCATTGTCGAAGTCGCCGAATTCCGGCTGGCCGGTGGTGGCGTTGCGGACCAGCTTGATCGGCGCACGCTCGCCCGGACGCTGGGACTTGCTGGCCGACACGCGGTTCAGGCCAGTGGCGACCACGGTCACGCGCACTTCGTCCTGCATGTCCGGGTCGAGCACGGTACCCACCACCACGGTGGCGTCTTCGGAGGCGAAGCCATCGATGGTGCGGCCAATCTCGTCGAACTCGGCCATGGTGAAGTCGGCACCGGCGGTGATGTTGACCAGGATGCCGTTGGCACCGGCCAGGTTCACATCGTCCAGCAGCGGGTTCTGGATGGCCGATTCGGCAGCGGCCTGGGCGCGGTCATCGCCACGGGCGGTGCCGGTACCCATCATCGCCAGGCCCATTTCGGACATGACGGTGCGCACGTCGGCGAAGTCGACGTTGATCAGGCCCGGACGCACGATCAGGTCGGCGATGCCCTGCACGGCGCCCTGCAGCACGTCGTTGGCGGCACGGAAGGCCTGGATCATGGTCGCGTTGCGACCCAGCACGGTGATCAGCTTCTCGTTCGGGATGGTGATCAGCGAGTCGCAGTGCTGGCTCAGTTCTTCGATGCCCTTCAGCGCGACCTGCATGCGGCGACGGCCTTCGAACGGGAACGGCTTGGTGACCACGGCCACGGTCAGGATGCCCATTTCCTTGGCCAGCTGTGCCACCACCGGTGCAGCGCCGGTGCCGGTGCCACCGCCCATGCCGGCGGTGATGAACACCATGTCCGCACCCTGCAGCGCGTCCATGATGCGCTCACGATCTTCCAGAGCGGCCTGACGGCCGACTTCCGGGTTCGCGCCTGCGCCCAGGCCCTTGGTCACGTTGGTACCCAGCTGCAGCTGCAGCTTGGCACCACAATTCTTGATGGCCTGCGAGTCGGTGTTGGCGGTGATGAATTCCACGCCATCCACTGCCGAGTTGACCATGTGCGCCACGGCATTGCCGCCGCCGCCGCCCACGCCAACAACCTTGATCACCGCATTGGGTGCCATCTTTTCGATCAGTTCAAAATGCGCCATGTCCGTGTCCTCGTTGTATCCGCTTTCGATTGCATGGGCCTTCGGGCGTCCTGCCTTCGTGCTGCATGCCGTCGTTGCGGCTGTGTGGGTTATGTGTTGCCGGTGTTGCGTCGTGTTGCCGGTGTTGCAACCGGGCGAGCCCGGGTAGTGCAGGTTCTGCGTCAGAACTCGCCGCGGAACCAGGTCTTGAGTTTCTTGAACATGCTTCCCGCGCGTCCGGTCGGCAGCGACGGCCGGCGCGGGTGCTCGATCTGGCTGCCCATCAGCAGCAGGCCCACACCGGTGGCGTGCACCGGGTTGCCCACCACTTCGCCCAGGCCGGTGACGTGCTGCGGGATGCCCACGCGCACCGGCATCTGCAGCATTTCCTCGGCCAGTTCGACCACGCCTTCCATCTTCGAAGCGCCACCGGTCAGCACCATGCCGGCGCGCACCAGTTCCTCGAAGCCGGAGCGGCGCAGTTCGGCCTGCACCATCTCGAAGATTTCCTCGTAACGGCCCTGCACCGCCTGCGCCAGCGAATGGCGCGGCATGCGGCGCGGCGGACGGTCGCCCACCGACGGCACCTGGATGCTTTCTTCGGCAGTGGCCAGCTGGGCCAGCGCGCAGGCGTAGCGCACCTTGATCTGCTCGGCTTCCGGAGTCGGCGTGCGCAGCATGTGCGCGATGTCGTTGGTCACGTGGTCGCCGGCGATCGGCAGCGAAGCGGTGTGGCAGATCGCGCCCTGCACGAACACCGCGATGTCGGTGGTGCCGGCGCCCATGTCGACCAGCACCACGCCCAGCTCGCGCTCGTCGGCGGTCAGCACCGCCACGCTGGAGGCCAGCGAGGACAGCACCAGATCGTCCACCTGCAGGCCGCAGCGCTGCACGCACTTGCTGATGTTGGCCGCGGCCGACTGCGCGCACACCACCAGGTGTGCATGCACTTCCAGGCGTACGCCAGTCATGCCGACCGGGTTGCGGATGCCTTCCTGCGAATCGTCCAGCACGTACTCGCGCGGGATCGCGTGCAGGATCTTCTGGTCGGCCGGAATCGCCACCGCCTTGGCCGCATCAAGCACGCGATCCAGGTCACCCCAGGTCACTTCGCCGTCGCGGATCGGCACGATGCCGGGCGAGTTCTTGCACTGCACGTGGTTGCCGGAAATGGAGGCATACACCGAGCGGATCTCACAGCCGGCCATCAGCTCGGCTTCTTCCACCGCACGCTGGATCGACTGCACGGTCGATTCGATGTCCACCACCACGCCACGCTTGAGCCCGCGCGATTCGTGCGAGCCGATGCCGATCACTTCGATCGGGTTGCCCGGCGAATACTCGCCCACCAGCGCCACCACCTTGGAGGTGCCGATGTCCAGGCCAACGATCAGCGATTTGTCACCCTTGCGATTCATGTTCTTTCCTGCGTGCTTCTGGCCGGGGTCGCCGGCGTTTTCGCCGACGTGGCCGGGGTACCCCAGCTCAGCGTGAAACCATTGGTGTAACGGAGGTCGGCGCGTTCGATCGGCGCGTCCTGACGGTTGAGCTGCGGCAGCACTTTGACGAAGCGCTGCATACGCGAGCGCGCATCGTCGCGGCCGACCACCACTTCGGTGCCATTGCTGAGCACCAGCGACCAGCTGCCCCGCGCATCCATCGTCACCCGGCGCACGTCCACGCCGGCCGGTGCGAACAATGCACGCGAGTCGCTGTACAGCTTCATCACTTCTTCGGTCTGGCTGTCCGGACCGTCCAGTTCGGGCAGCGCCAGGTCAGCCAGCTTCTTCGGCGTGGGGAACAGCTTGCCCTGCTCGGAAACCAGGCGGTCATTGCCCCAGCGCGCGAACGGCTTGTGCTCGACCAGGGTTACTTCGAGTACATCCGGCCACTGCTTGCGCACCCGCGCGCTTTCCACCCACGGCAGCTTTTCCAGCGCGTCCTGCGCATCCTGAAGCTTGACCGCGAAGAAGCCCGCATGCGCATACGGCAGCAGCACCTGCTGCAGCTGCTCGGCCGGTACCCGCTTGAACTCACCGTGCACGCGCAGCTTCGCCAGCGGCCAGCGCTCGGCGCCGACCCAGCCATTGACCACGGCCACCACCGGCAGTGCAACCACCGACAGGGCCAACAGCCAGACGAAGATGCGCAGCACCGCGTTCATGCGTGCGAGGCCTCCAGGGTCTGTTCCAGCACGCGCCACACCAGCTCTTCGAAGCTGATGCCGGCCTGGCCTGCAGCCTTGGGCACCAGCGAATGGCTGGTCATGCCCGGCGCGGTGTTCACTTCCAGCAGGAAGAAGCGTCCGCTGTCACGGTCGCGCATCACGTCCACGCGGCCCCAGCCACGGCAGCCGGCGGCGCGGAATGCGGCCAGCGCGATGCGCCGGATCTCGTCCTCGTCGTCACCCTCCAGGCCCGGGCACAGATACTGCGTGTCTTCGGCGATGTACTTGGCGTTGTAGTCGTACCACTGGCCCTTGGGCACGATGCGGATCGACGGCAGCGCAACATCACCGAGGATGGCCACGGTCAGCTCATCGCCCACCACCATCTGTTCCATCAGCAGCTGGCCGTCGTAGCGCGCGGCCAAGGCCACCGCTTCGTCGAGGCCGGCGTCGTCGGTCACCCGGCTGATGCCCACGCTGGACCCTTCGTTGGCCGGCTTGACCACCACCGGCAGGCCCAGTTCGGCGGCATTGGCGTGCACGTCCTCGGCGGTGACCTTCCGGTACTGCGGGGTCGGCAGGCCCAGCGACAGCCACACCTGCTTGGTGCGGATCTTGTCCATGCTCAGCGCCGAGCCCAGCACGTTGGAGCCGGTGTATGGCACACCGAAGGCGTCCATCAGGCCCTGCACGATGCCGTCCTCACCACCACCGTTGTGGCCGTGCAGGATGTTGAACACGCGGTCGATGCCACCGGCAGCCAGCGCCTTGGCCAGCGCTGGAATGCCGTCCACCGCGAACGCATCGATGCCGCGCGACTGCAGCGCTTCGAGCACGTTGCGGCCGGAGTCCAGCGACACCTCGCGTTCGCTGGAGCTTCCGCCCAGCAGCACGGCGACGCGACCGAACACGGCCGAGTCGGTCACGCGCAGCGGTGGGAAGGTCAGCGTGCTCACGCCTCGCCCTCCGCCTTGAAACCTTCCACCGCAATGTGGCTTGCGACGGCACCGATATCACCGGCACCCATCATCAGCAGCAGGTCACCGTCCTGCAGCACGTCCGGCAGCACGCTGGCCAGCTCGGCAGCCTTGCCCACCACCACCGGCTCGCTGCGGCCGCGCGCACGGATGGCCCGCGCCAGCGCATGCGAGTCGGCACCGGCGATCGGTTCTTCACCGGCCGGATAGACCTCGCTCAGCACCAGCGCATCGACGCTGGACAGCACGGCGGCGAACTTGTCGAACTGGTCCCGGGTACGGCTGTAGCGGTGCGGCTGGAAGGCCACGACCAGACGCTTGTCGGCCCAGCCACCACGGGCGGCGGCAAACACCGCCTCAAGTTCGCTCGGGTGATGACCGTAGTCATCGATGATGCGCACCTTGGCACCGCTGGCAGTGGTCACTTCGCCCAGATCATTGAAGCGACGGCCGACACCTGCGAAGGCTTCCAGCGCACGTGCGATCGCATCCGGTGCCACGCCCAGCTGCCAGCCCACTGCAGCGGCGGCCAGTGCATTGAGCACGTTGTGCTTGCCCGGCAGTGCCAGCACCACTTCCTGGCTGGTGCCCTGCGGCAGGCGCAGGGTGAAGCGCATGCGCGAACCTTCCTGCACCACGTTCTCGGCACGCACATCGGCCTGCGGGCTCATGCCGTAGCTCATCACGTGGCGCGGGGTCTTGGCGGCCAGTGCAGCCACTTCCGGGTCATCGATGCACAGCACCGCCAGGCCGTAGAACGGCAGGCGCTGCAGGAATTCGGCGAACGCCGCCTGCACGCGGGCAAAATCGTTGCCGTAGTTTTCCAGGTGGTCGGCATCAATGTTGGTGATGATCGACATCAGCGGGTTCAGGCGCAGGAAGCTGCCATCGCTTTCGTCGGCCTCGGCCACCAGCCACTGGCCACCGCCCAGCTTGGCGTTGGCACCGGCAGCCAGCAGCTGGCCACCGATCACGAACGTCGGGTCCAGACCACCTTCGCTCAGCACCGCGGCGGTCAGGCTGGTGGTGGTGGTCTTGCCATGCGTACCGGCCACCGCGATACCGCGGCGGAAGCGCATCAGCTCGGCCAGCATCGCCGCACGCGGCATGATCGGAATGCGCTGGCTGCGCGCTTCCATCAGTTCCGGGTTGTCCTCGCGGATGGCGCTGGAAACCACCACGCAGTCGGTGCCCAGCACATTGGCCGCCGAGTGACCGCGCATGATGCGCGCACCCAGGCTGGCAAGGCGGCGGGTCGCCACGTTGTCGGCGTTGTCCGAGCCGGACACCTCGTAACCCAGCGTCAGCATTACTTCGGCGATACCGCTCATGCCGGTGCCGCCGATGCCGACGAAATGCACGCGCGGGAACGCGCGCACCAGGTCGTTGGTGTCGTGCAGGCGACGGATCATGCGCGGCCTCGCGCAGGGCAGGCGCGGTGGCATGCCTTCTTCATACAGCTTCCTCGAGAATGATATCGGCGATGCGTTCGGCGGCATCGACCTTGGCCAGGGCACGCGCGGCTTGCGCCATCTGCATGCGGCGGGCGGGATTTTCGGACAGATCGCGCAGCAGTGCGGCAATGCCGTCGGCCAGCGTTCCGTCCTGCTTCAGCAAAACCGCCGCGCCGCGCTCGACCAGGTATTCCGCATTGCGGGTCTGGTGATCGTCGACGGCAGCGGGGAATGGCACCAGCACACTGCCGACACCGACCGCGCACAGCTCGGCCAGCGTCGAAGCGCCCGCGCGGCACACCACCAGATCGGCCCAGGCGAAGGCCTCGGCCATGTTCGCGATGAACGGGGTGATTTCAGCCTGTACACCGGCCTTGGCATACGCCTCGACCGCTTCGGCATGCATCTTCTCGCCACTCTGGTGGCGCACCTGCACCGGCACGCTCGTGCCCAGCGCAGCAATCGCCTGCGGCACGCCGGTGTTGAGCGCACGCGCGCCCTGGCTGCCACCGACCACCAGCACGCGCAGCGGACCCTGGCGGTCGGCGAAGCGCTGTTCCGGCGGTGCGATGGCGGCGATCTCCGCACGTACCGGGTTACCGACAAACTCCTCGCCCTTGGCGAAGGTACCCGGGAAACCGGTCAGCAGCCGGCGCGCATAGCGCGACAGGATGCGGTTGGTCATGCCCGGCGCACGGTTCTGCTCATGCACGATCAACGGCAGGCCATGCAGGCGCGTGGCCATGCCACCGGGGCCGGACGCGAATCCACCGAAAGCGACCACCGCACGCGGCTGGCGCTTGCGGATGATCATGCCGGCCGCGCGCAGCGCGCGCATCAGCCGCCACGGCGCACCCAGCAGGGCCAGCTTGCCCTTGCCGCGCAGGCCGGTGATGGCCAGCGTGTCGATCGGAATGTCGTGCTGCGGCACCAGACGGGTTTCCATCGCACCGTCGGCGCCCATCCAGGTGACCGGCACGCCCCGCTCGCTCAGCACGCGGGCCACGGCCAGGCCGGGGAAGATGTGACCGCCGGTGCCACCGGCGAGGATCATCACTGGACGTGCAGTGTGGGTGGCTGCGCTCATGACAGCCTCCCGAAGGTCGGTTCGATACGCGACTGCAGGCGGCTGGTACCACGTGCGGCGGCCGGACCTGCGGCGGCCACTGGCTCGGCGCTCATCGGCACGCTGGCCGCGGCCGGTGCGGCCGGCGCGTCCACAGGTGCATCGGCTACGGCCTCGTCGCCACCGCCGATGCGCACTGCCTGGCGGCGCTCGGCACGCTTGAGTTCATAGGACACGCGCAGCAGCAGGCCCATCGCCACGCAGGTCATCAGCACCGACGAACCACCGGAGGAGATCAGCGGCAGGGTCAGGCCCTTGGTCGGCAGGATGCCCAGGTTCACGCCGATCGAGACGAAGGTCTGCATGCTGATCCACAGGCCGATGCCGAAGGCGATGTAGCCGGAGAAGTGGCGCTTCATTTCCACACAGCGCATGCCCAGCCAGAAGGTGCGACCGACCAGCAGCGCGTACAGCGCCACGATCACGCAGGTACCCAGGAAGCCGAATTCCTCGGCGGTAACCGAGAAGATGAAGTCGGTGTGCGCTTCGGGCAGGTAGTACAGCTTCTGCACCGAGTTGCCCAGGCCGACGCCGGTCCATTCGCCACGACCCACCGCCATCAGCGCGTTGGACAGCTGGTAGCCGTCGCCCTGCTGGTCGGCCCACGGGTCCAGGAAGGAAGTGATGCGGCGCATGCGGTACGGCTCGATGATCGCCAGCGCGCTCATGCCGACCAGACCGATGATCACCGGCATCGACATGCGCGGCATGTTCACCCCGCCCAGCACCAGCATGCCGGCGGTGATCGCCAGCAGCAGCGTCGACGAGCCGAAGTCCGGCTGCAGCAGCAGCAGCAGCACCAGCGCACCGGCCACGCCCAGCGGCTTGAGCATTGCCGGCCAGGTGGCGTTGACTTCGTCGCGGAAGCGCACCAGGTAGCTGGACAGCCAGACGATGTACAGCACCTTCACCGCTTCCACCGTCTGGAACTTGGAGATGCCCAGGTTGATCCAGCGGCGCGCGCCGTTGACCGTGCTGCCCAGGCCCGGTGCGAACACCGCCAGCAGCAGCACGAAGCAACCCAGCAGCAGCATCTGGTTGTACTGCTCGATGGACTTCAGCTCGGTGCGGGCGGCAAGGACCGCCAGCACGATGCCCACCGCCAGGAAGATCAGGTGGCGGTTGAGGTAGTAGAACGGGCTGCTCATCAGCGCGATCGAACTGGACGCCACCATCACCACGCCGATGCCCGTGAGCGCGATGATCGCACCCAGCAGCCACTTGTCGTAGCTGCCTTCGATGGCTTCAAGGCGTGTTGCCTGGCGGGACAGGTCGTTCATCTCAGCGCACCTTCAACGTGGCCAGGCCGATCAGCACGAGCACGACGGAGATGATCCAGAAGCGCACGATCACGCGCGGCTCCGGCCAGCCCTTCAGTTCGAAATGGTGGTGGATCGGCGCCATGCGGAACACGCGCTTTCCGGTCAGCTTGAACGAGGCGACCTGGATCATCACCGACAGCGTTTCGATGACGAACACGCCACCCATGATCACCAGCACCAGCTCCTGGCGGGTGATCACCGCGATCGTGCCCAGCACCGCACCCAGCGCCAGCGCACCGATATCGCCCATGAAGACCATGGCCGGATAGGTGTTGAACCAGAGGAAGCCCAGGCCCGCACCGGCAATGGCCGCGCAGATGATGACCAGCTCACCGGCGCCCGGAATCTGCGGGATCTGCAGGTAGTTGGCGAACACCACGTTGCCCGAGGCATAGGCAAACACGCCCAGCGCGCAGGCCACCAACACCGTCGGCATGATCGCCAGGCCATCCAGGCCGTCGGTCAGGTTCACCGCGTTGGAGAAGCCGACGATCCAGAAGTAGGCGATGGTTACAAAGCCAATGCCGGCCAGCGGCAGCGCCACCGACTTGAACATCGGAATGTAGAAGGTCAGCGCCGCCGGTACGTCGGCGGTGTAGAACAGGAACAGGCCCGCAGCCAGGCCGAAGATCGACTGCAGCAGGTACTTCCAGCGCGACTTCAGGCCGTTCGGGTCGCGGCGGACGATCTTGATCCAGTCGTCATACCAGCCGATGGCGCCGAAGCACAGCATCACCGCCAACACCAGCCACACGTAGCGGTTGCGCAGGTCGGCCCACATCAGCACCGACAGGGTGATGGTGAGCAGGATCAGCGAACCGCCCATGGTCGGCGTACCGGCCTTGGAGAAATGGGTCTGCGGACCGTCCTTGCGGATCGGCTGGCCGCCCTTGAACTGGGCGAGCTTGCGGATCATCGCCGGGCCAAGCCACAGCGACAGGAACAGGGCCGTCAACGCGGCAAGGATGGCGCGGAACGTCTGGTAGTTGAACAGCCCGAACAGGCTCTCCAACTGCTGCAACCATCGAGCCAGTTCATACAACATGCGGGGATTCCTCTCCTTGCGCCAGCAGCGCTTTGACAATCGTGTCCATGGCGCTGCCACGGGAACCCTTGACCAGGCAGCGCACGCCGGCGTGCAGCTCGTCCTTCAGCGCCTGCGACAGCGCGTCATGGGTGGCGAAATGACGGCCGCCTTCGCCGAAGGCGGCGGCGGCAGCGGCGCTGAGCGGACCCAGTGCATACAGGCGCTTGAGGCCGGCGGCGCGCGCGCGGATGCCGGCCTGCGCATGCAGCGCTTCGGCGTCCGGACCGAGCTCGCGCATGTCGCCCAGCACCAGCCAGCCGTCTTCCGGCGCAGCGGCCAGAGCGTCGATGGCCGCAGCCAGCGAACCGGGGTTGGCGTTGTAGCTGTCGTCCACCAGCACCACGCCATTGCGCAGCTGATGGGCGATCTGGCGGCCCGGCACCGGCTGTGCCTCGGCCAAGCCGGCCGCGATCAGCGCCAGATCGACACCGGCAGCCAGCGCCAGGCTGGCCGCAGCCAGCGCATTGCTGACGTTGTGGCGGCCGGGCAGGCCCAGCACCACGCGGGCTTCGCCGGTCGGGGCAACCAGGGTGAACTGGCTGCCCTGCGCGCCGGCACGGATGTCGCGCGCGGTCACGTCCGCCGAATGCTCCAGGCCATAGCGCAGCACACCGCAGCGCGCCGGAGTGCCGACGAAGTGCTGTTCGAACCAGCGGCCGTAGGCGTCGTCGACATTGATCACGGCCACGCCATCGGCCGGCAGCGCGGCATAGATCGCGCCCTTGGTCACTGCCACGCCCAGCAGGCTGCCCATGCGTTCCAGATGCGCCGGGGCGATGTTGTTGACCAGCGCATAGTGCGGGCGGGCGATGTCGGTCAGGTAGGCGATGTCGCCCGGCTTGCCCGCGCCCATCTCATAGACGGCGTAGTCGGCATCTTCCGGCGCATCGATCACTGCCAGCGGCAGGCCGATCTCGTTGTTGCGGTTGCCCGGGTTGGCGTAGACCACCTTGTGCGCGTGCTGGGCCACCTGCTGCAGGATCGACAGCAGCAGGCTCTTCACGCTGGTCTTGCCATTGCTGCCGGTGATCGCGAACACCTCGGTGCCGCGGTCGCGCTGCATGCCGGTGGCGATCTTCGCCAGTGCCAGCTCGCTGTCGGCCACCAGCACCTGCGGCAGGTCGATCGGCAGCAGGCGCTCGACCAGCAGCGCACTGGCACCGCGCGCCTGCGCGTCGGCGGCGAAGTCATGCCCGTCGAAACGCTCACCGCGCAGCGCCACATACAGGCTGCCCGGGCCGAGGTTGCGGGTGTCATTGCTGACCGCATCGATGGCCACGTCGTCGCCGTGGATCTCACCGCCGGCCCAGTGTGCAATCAGCGAAAGCAGGGTGCGCTTCATGCCGCGCCCTCCCCGGCCTGCGCCTCTAGCACACCCGCCTTGGCCGCCAACGCAGCGGCAGCCACTTCGGTGTCGTCGAAGTCATGGCGCACGCCATTCACTTCCTGGTACGGCTCGTGACCCTTGCCAGCGATCAGGATGATGTCGCCGGCACCGGCACGCTTCACCGCCAGGCCGATCGCACGTGCGCGGCTGCGCTGCACGGTCACGGCGGAAGCATCGGTGAAGCCGGCCAGGATGTCGGCCACGATCACGTCGCCATCCTCGCCACGCGGGTTGTCGTCGGTGACGATGACCTGGTTGGCCAAGCGCTCGGCAATGGCGGCCATCTGCGGACGCTTGCCGGTATCGCGCTCGCCACCGCAGCCGAACACGCAGAACAGCGCGCCGTGCAGGTGACCATGCAGGCTGTCCAGGGCCTGTTCCAGCGCGTCCGGGGTGTGTGCGTAATCGACCACCACGGTCGGCAGGCCGTCTTCGCCGCCCAGGCGGTTCATGCGGCCACGGATCGGCTGCAGTGCCGACAGCACTTCGGCGATGCGCGGCAGCGGCTGGCCCTGCGCGTGCAGGGTGCCGGCCACGGCCAGCAGGTTGTCCACGTTGAAGCGGCCCAGCAGCGGCGACTGCACCGCCGCGCGCTGGCCGTCGATGACCAGCTCGAAGGCAATGCCACGCCCGTCCAGCTGCAGCGCTTCGGCACGCACGCTGGCGTCGGTGGCACCGCGCGAGCTCAGGCCGATGGCCTGCAC
Source organism: Stenotrophomonas maltophilia (assembly GCF_004684085.1). GTDB lineage: Bacteria > Pseudomonadota > Gammaproteobacteria > Xanthomonadales > Xanthomonadaceae > Stenotrophomonas > Stenotrophomonas maltophilia_AS. Next base: position 24,908 of record NZ_SRHZ01000015.1, on the reverse strand, counting down.
GCCCGCCGGCAGGCCGGCGAACAGCTGGCGACCGAAGGCGTCGTCAAGATTGATCACCGCGGCCTTCAGGCCCGGACGATGGAACAGCCGCGCCTTGGCCGCGCCGTAGCTGGCCATGTCGCCGTGGTAGTCCAGATGGTCACGGGTGAGATTGGTAAACACTGCCACGTCGTAATGCACGGCATCCACGCGGCCCTGGTCCAGCGCGTGCGAGCTGACTTCCATCGCCACCGCGCGCGCACCGGCGTCGCGCAGCTGCGCCAGCAGCGCATGCATCTGCAGTACCAGCGGCGTGGTGAAGCCGGTCGGTTCAACCGAACCATAAAGTCCGGCGCCCAACGTGCCGATACTGCCACTGGGCGTTCCGAGCAGGTGCCAGGCCTGGGCCAGCAGCTGCACGGTGGAGGTCTTGCCGTTGGTGCCGGTCACGCCCACCATCGCCATCGCCCGTGACGGTGCGCCATGGAACTGGTCGGCCATCGCACCCATGCGCGCGCGCAGCCCCGGCACGGCGATCGCATCGCCCGGTGCCGGCAGTTCGGCAGGTGCCGGCGGTTCGAACAGGATGGCACCGGCGCCCGCCGCACGGGCCTGCTCGACAAAGCCCAGGCCATGCGCGCCGAAACCGGCGATGGCGACGAAGGCGTTGCCGGGGCGCACGGCGCGACTGTCCAGCACCAGGCCGGTCAGAACGGGGTCGTGCCCTGCAAGAGCAACGTCCGGAAGCAACTGCGAAAGCAACATCGAAGGACTCATTGCGTGCCTCCCGTAGCGGGTGGCGTCTGGGCATGCGCGCTGGGCAGCGCGGCATCGAATTCAGCGGCGGCGTCGACCGGCAGCGCGGCCTCGGCCGGCGGCGCGGGCAGGATCGAGGCCGAATGGCCGACCTTGCCGGACTGCTGTGCGGCCAACCACGACTGCAGGTCATCCAGCGGCACGTCCATCAGGCGCAGGGTGCCTTCCATCACGTTGTGATAGACGGGCGCGGACACCAGGCCGCCGTAGAACTTGCCGGCCTGTGGGTCGTTGATGACGATGACGGTGGCGAAGCGCGGGTTGGTGGCGGGCACCACGCCGGCGAACAGCGCGTTGTAGTGGCCACGCTCGTACCCGCCGGGACCGGTTTTGCGCGCGGTGCCGGTCTTGCCGGCCACGCGGTAGCCCAGCACCGCCGCCTGCTTGGCGCCGCCCTGGGTGACCACGGTTTCCATCATCGCCACCACCTGCCTGGCGACGCTCTCATCGATGATCTGATGCGCTTCGTTGCGCTGGCCTTTGACGAAGGTCGGCGCGATCAGCTTGCCGCCATTGGCCAGCGCCGAATAGGCGGTGGCAATCTGCAGCGGTGTCACGTTCAGGCCATAGCCGTAGGACATGGTGGTCTTGGTGGCACCGTCCCAGTTGGCTGGGCGTCGCACCACGCCGCCGGATTCACCCGGGAAGCCGCTGTGCGGCACCGAGCCATAGCCGAAGCGGCGCACGCCGTCGTAGAACACCTGGTCCGGCATCTTCGCCGCAACCTTGGCCGCGCCGATGTTGGAACTGCGGGTGATCACACCGGTCACGTTCAACACGCCGTTGTTGCGCGGCACGTCGCGGATGGTGAAGCGGGCCACCTGCATGTAACCCGGGTTGGTGTCGATGACGGTGTCCTTGGTCACCGCACCGGACTGCAGCGCGGTGGCGATGGTCAACGGCTTCATCGTCGAACCCGGCTCGACCAGGTCGGTCACCGCACGGTTGCGGCGGGTATCCGGGGCAGCACCACCCACCGAATTCGGGTTATAGGTGGGCAGGTTGACCATCGCCAGGATCTCGCCGGTGGTCACGTCCATGATCACCATCGAACCGCCGGCCGCCTTGTTGGCCACCAGCGCGTTGCGCAGTTCCTTGAAGGCCAGGTACTGGATGCGGCGGTCGATGCTGAGGGTCAGGTCCTTGCCCGGCTCGGCGGCACGCAGCAGATCGCTCTCGACGGTCTCGCCCTTGCGGTTGCGGATCACGCGCTTGGCGCCGGCCTTGCCGCGCAGCCACTCGTCGAACGCCAGTTCCAGGCCTTCCTGGCCGCGGTCGTCGATGTTGGTGAAGCCCAGCACGTGCGCCATCGCCTCACCCTGCGGGTAGAAGCGGCGGAACTCGCGCTGCGCGGCCACGCCCGGAATCTTCAGCGCAACCACCTTCTCTGCTTCGTCCGGATTGATCCGGCGACGCAGGTACATGAATTCCTTGTCGGACTTCTGCGACAGGCGGCTGCTCAGCTCGTCCACCGACATGCCGACCGCCTGGGCCAGCTCCGGAATGCGCTCCGGCGAACGCAGCAGGTCCTGCGGATTGACCCAGATCGAGGCAACCGGGGTGGACACCGCCAGCGGCTCGCCGTTGCGGTCGGTGATCATGCCGCGCGAGGTCTTGATCGGCAGCTCGCGCAGGTAACGGGCCTCGCCCTGGCGCTGGTAGAAATCGCTGTTGATGATCTGCACGTAGGCCGCGCGACCGACCAGCGACACCGAGCACAGGCCAAGCGCCAACGCGACCCAGCGCAGGCGCTGGCGCAGGTTGAAGGCGTTGCGCGGGCGGTTGCGGCCGGTCTTGCTCATGGGCGCACCACCACGATGTCGGCGGCCTCGGGGAACTTCATGCCGAGCTTCTCGCGGGCGATGCGGTCGACGCGGTTGGCTTCGGCCAGCGTGGCCTGCTCCAGCTGCAGGCGACCGAATTCCAGATTGATGTCATCGCGCTTGCGCTCTGCGCGCGACAGCTCGATGAACGTCTGCCGGTGACGGTGACGCACGAACACGACGCCGATCGCCGAGGCCACGGTGGAGGCCAACAGGATGATCAGCAGCAGCCGGCTCATGCATCGGCCTCCCGCTTCTGGGCCACACGCAGCACGGCGCTGCGGGCGCGCGGGTTGGCAGCCAGTTCTTCGTCGGTGGCCTTGATGGCGCCGCCGATCAGGTCCAGCGTCGGCACGAACACCTCCGCCTCGGGCAGGCGGCGGTTGGCCGGCGGCGCCTTGGCCAGACGGTTCATGTACTGCTTGACGATGCGGTCTTCCAGCGAGTGGAAGCTGATCACCGCCAGGCGACCACCGGGCTTGAGCCGTTCCACCGCCGCGTCCAGCCCGGCTTCCAGATCGGCCAGCTCGCGGTTGATGTGGATGCGGATGGCCTGGAAGCTGCGCGTGGCCGGATGGATCTTGTCTTTGCCACGCGGCATCACCGAGGCGATCAGCTCGGCCAGCTCGGCGGTGCGGGTGAACGGCTGCTTCTCGCGGCGGGCCACGATGGCGCGGGCGATGCGCCGGCTCTGCCGCTCTTCGCCGTAGGTCCACAGCACGTCGGCAATCTCGCGGTCTTCCACGCGGTTGATCCACTGCGCCGCGCTTTCACCGCTGTCCGGGTCCATGCGCATGTCCAGCGGGCCGTCCTTGCCGAAGCTGAAGCCACGTTCGGCCACGTCCAGCTGCGGCGACGACACGCCAAGGTCGAACAGCACGCCGTCCAGGCCTTCAGCCGTCGCATCCCACTGCAGCAGCTGGGCGAAGCTGCCGCGGAAGATGGACACGCGCGGGTCCGGCGCGAAATCACGCTCGGCTACGGCGATGGCTTCTGGATCCTTGTCCATGACCAGCAGGCGCCCCTCGGGACCGAGCTGGGTGAGCACGCCACGTGCATGACCGCCACGACCGAACGTGCCATCCAGATAACGTCCGTTTTCGATCACCCTCAGGCCTTCAAGGACCTGGGTGTACAGGACCGGCAGATGCACCGCCGGCGACTGCGACACCGGAAGGTGACCGGCCTGCGCTTCTGGGCGCATCCGGGCACCCCGGCTCACAACTTCAGGTCGAGCAACCCATCACCCAGATCCTCATCAGACAACGTCTGCTGGATCAGGGCCCGATGCGCCTGCTCGCTCCACAATTCGAACTTGTCGCCCATACCGAGCAATACCGCCTTCTTCTCAATGCCCACCGCACCGCGGTGGCTGGCGGGGATGCTGATGCGACCGTTGCCGTCCAGCTCGAGGTGGGCGGCCGAACCGACCAGCTTCTGCTGCAACAGGCGCACGACGCGCTGGGTGTTGGGCTTGGACATCACATCGTCGCGGACCCGTTCCCATTCCGACTCGGCGTACAGCCACAGGCAGCCGGCTTCGAACGGGTTGTAGGTCAGCACGAGACGGTTGTTGCTGGCGCGCGCGACGAGGTCGCGGTAAGCGGTGGGAACCGCCATGCGCCCTTTGTCGTCAACTGTGATGGCCGTCTCGCCCTGGAACACGACGCGTGCACCTATCCTTCGCCCGGTGAAACATTGAACCACGAAAACCCACAAAACACCCGGATTTCCCTCTGATGCCCACCTTAGCAGCGGCCGGAAGGTTGTCAACAACTTTTCAGCGGGGAAATCGCCAGCCGCATCAATGGCTTGCAACAACCTTTAGAGAATTGTTCAAGGCTTATCCACAAGTTGCTGATCCGTCTCATTTTTTGAGATTGAACGGAAGTTCAGGGGTGTGGACAGCGCGTGAAACATTGGCCGCGCATTCATCCAAAAGCGGCCGGAAGCGGCGCCACACTGCGCAAACCGTGCACAATGAGGCCATGTGCCTGCTCGCTCTTGGCTGGATGCACCACCCGCGCTGGCGGCTGGTGATGACCGGCAACCGTGATGAGTTCCACGCCCGCCCGACGGCCGCGCTGGCCCCCTGGCAAGATGAGACTTCCGTCATCGGCGGGCGCGACCTGCGCTCCGGCGGTGGCTGGGCCGGCGTGGGTGCCAGTGGCCGGATGGCCGTGGTCACCAATGTCCGCGATCCGCTGGCCGCACAGACCGGCCCCTCGCGCGGCGCACTGGTGGCCGACTTCCTGCGCGGCCGCGACCCGGCCGCCGTGCATATCGACCGGCTGGCGGGGGTGGCCGGTGCCTACGCCCCGTTCAACCTGCTGCTGTCCGACGGCCACAGCTTGGAGTACCTGGGCAACCATCCCGCCGAGCGACAGAGCCTGGGCCCGGGCGTGCACGGCATGTCCAACGGTGCGCTGGATGCGCCGTGGCCGAAGACCCGCAGGCTGATGGCGGCCCTTGAAGCCTGGCTGCAGAAAGACGGGGTCAGATCCCTTTCGCAAAGCGAAACGGATCTGACCCCAGACCTGACCCCACTCTGGAATGCCCTGGCCGACGAACACCGCCCCGCCGACAGCGACCTGCCCGACACCGGCATCGGACTGGAACGCGAGCGCTGGCTGAGCCCGGCCTTCATCCGCGGCGATGACTACGGCACCCGCGCCAGCACCGTGCTGCTGATCGACGCCGATGGCCACGGACAGATCCACGAGCGCCGCTTTGGCCCGCAGGGCGTCCCACTCGGCCAGAGTCGCGTCGACTTCTGACCCTGTACCTGTTTTCTGTGTCTATAAATGTCTGCACGCACGTCACACGATGACCGGGCGCGGCCCTGCCGCGCGCCCCACCGATCCACAGGGAGTCATCGATGCGCCGCGTTCTCGTACTTGCCGCCACCCACCTGCTCACCCTCGGCCTTGGCTTCGGCCTGGGGGTGTACTTCCTGCCGATCCTGATCGCCCCCGATGACCCGCCGGTCGCGCAGGTGCAGGCTGCCATGAACGACGCCACTTACCACACCACGTTCCGCCGCGACCTCAAGGGCAGCGATGCGGTGCATTGGGCCGAAGGCAAGGTCAGCGTCAGCACGCGCCAGGTGTCCTTCGACGGCAAGATGGGCCCGGGCCCGGACTACAAGGTCTACCTGGTCCACGACTTCGTCGACAACAAGGCGGACTTCCTGAAGATCAAGGACAAGGCCCAGCGTATCGGCGAGGTCAAGACCTTCAACCGCTTCCTGGTGGATGTGCCGGCCGATGTGGACGTGGACGAGTTCACCACCGTGGTGGTGTGGTGCGAGCGCTTCTCGCAGTTCATTTCCGCCGGGCAGTACCGCACGCCGGGCTGAGCCCGGCCGTCATCCGGGTAGTGCCGGCCGCTGGCCGGCAACAGTAGATCCACGCCATGCGTGGATGGCTGTCGATGGAATGAAGGGGCGGAGCCGGCCGATAAGCCGGGTTCTGTCGTGGACAGTCATTCCTCTAGGCGTTACGTCACCGCAACGCTCAAGCAACCTACCCGGATCCAACGCGGGCCGCGCCAAAGGATCCCTATTTGGTCTTGCTCCAGGTGGGGTTTGCCGTGCCGGTCTGTTGCCAGACTCGCGGTGCGCTCTTACCGCACCATTTCACCCTTACCGGCCTTCCGAAGAAGACGTAGGCGGTATCTTTCTGTTGCACTTTCCGTCGGCTTGCGCCGCCCAGGCGTTACCTGGCACCTTGCCCTATGGAGCCCGGACTTTCCTCGGCACCCCCGAAGGGATGACGCGACTGTCTGGCCGGCTCCGCCAGCGCATATTCTAGCCTACGCACGCCCTTCCTGCCGTGCTGATCGCGGCGTCCGGTTCATCCATCCACGCATGGCGTGGATCTACCTGCATTTCGGAACCTCTTCATCCACGCATGGCGTGGATCTACCGATTCACTGGACAGTGCCGGCGAAAACCATACCGCTTTGGTGGGTGCGGACCTTGGTCCGCATCATTCACTCGTCGTAGCTGACGATGTTCCTTTTTGTCGGTCGATATCCAAAACACCCGACATTATGGAACAATGCCCTCATGGGAACCGCTGAGGCCACGGCCCGAAAGCTGCTGCGACGCGCAGGGACCCTGCGCGCACGCGAGCTGGTGGCCGCCGGGATCGCCCGTGCGCAACTGACCCGCCTGGTCGAGGCCGGTGTACTGATTCGATTGTCCCGCGGCGTCTACGCACTGGCGGGAAGAAACAGCAGCGACACCGACGATGGGCTGCGGATCATTGCCGAACGCCTACCGCAACCTCGCCTCTGTCTGTTGAGCGCCCTGCGCCTGCATGGCCTGACCACCCAGGCGCCGTTCGAACTCTGGGTGGCCATCGGCAACAGCGACCGCGCTCCGCGGATCGACTGGCCGCCTCTCCGTGTGATCCGCATGTCGGCAACGACCCTCAACGCGGGGCTGGAAGAACGCCGCGTAGGCACACGTCTCATTTACGTCAGCAACGCAGCCAAAACCGTCGTCGATTGCTTCAAGTTCCGTAATCTCGTAGGACTCGATGTCGCTGTCGAGGCCCTCCGTGACGCACTTCGCAGCCGTGCCGCCAGGCCGGACGCGTTGATGGAGTATGCGCAGATCTGCCGCGTTGCCAGACTGATGAGACCGTATCTCGATGCCCTGGCTTGATCCCATCTCTACCGCCTCCCCACCGCGTTGCTTCCATCCGGCAACGGCTGCTCGATCTCGCGCGCAAACGCGGCGAGGACTTTCAGTTCGTGCTGGACAGGTTCGCCGTTGAGCGCCTGCTCTACCGGCTCTCCGCTTCTCGATACCGCAACCAGTTCCTGCTGAAGGGGGCCATGCTGTTCGCAGTGTGGTTCGACGCGCCGCACCGCCCTACACGGGATGCCGATTTCCTGGGATTCGGCAGCGCTGAGCCCGATCACCTGCTACACATCACACTGTCGCTCTGTGGAATGCCCGGGGACGACGGCCTGCGCTTCGATCCAGGCAGCATCGTCATCGAAGCCATACGTGAAGAAGCCGCATACGAGGGGCTTCGCATACGTCTGATCGCACATCTGGGCCGCGCACGCTGCCATGTGCAGTGGGATGTGGGGTTTGGCGACGCGGTGATCACCCCACCGCCGGAAATCACCTACCCGGTGATTCTGGAGGGATTCCCCCTACCCTGCCTGCGCGTCTATCCTCCCGAAGCCATGTTTGCCGAAAAGCTGGAGGCCATTGCGGCACTTGGCATCGCGAACAGCAGGATGAAGGATTTCTTCGACTTGCTGGCGCTGGTCCGCGAAGACGCCATGGATCGCACGCGCCTTGTAGCGGCCATCGGTGCGACGTTTGATCGACGCAGCACCCCGGCGCCGACGCCCTTGCCCTACGGACTGACTCAGCCGTTCGCCGCGGATACCCAGAAGCAGACCCAGTGGCGCGCCTTCCTGCGTCGGAATCGCTTGATTGCACCAGACCTTTCCTCGGTGGTTGCCGAGATCGCCGACTATCTGGACGCTCTGGACACAACCGCACCGTCCTGAAGCCGCGCGCCCCCTGCGGGGGCACCGTGCACTCGCCGGCCATGGCCCGGCGCTACCGGCTCCGCCCTGGTGGTGCGGACCTTGGCGGTTCATCCATCCACGCATGGCGTGGATCTACCGATTCCGCTTTGGTGGGTGCGGACCTTGGTCCGCACGATCCATCCGCCGCGCTACGCGCTCGCCGGGCATGGCCCGGCGCTACCCGCCGTACAACGCCTTGCGCGGTGCGCCGGTCAACTCGGCAGCCAGCTTGGCCGCGGTCGACGGCGGCAGGTGCTCGCTCAGCTTGGCGTAGACCTGGCGGCCATGCGCCAGCTGCGCTTCCTCATCATCACCGGCGCCCTGCACCATCACCACGAACTCACCCTTGCGCTGGTTGTCGTCGGCTTCCACCTTCGCCAGCAGGCCGGCAAGGTCGCCATCGAGCACGGTCTCGAACAGCTTGGTCAGCTCGCGCGCCAGCACCGCCGGGCGCTCCCCGCCGAAGATAGCGGCCATGTCGGCCAACGACTCGGCAATGCGGTGCGAGGATTCGTAGAACACCATCGTGCGCACTTCACCGGCCAGCGCCTGCAGGCGATCGCGGCGGCCGCTGGCCTTGGCTGGCAGGAAGCCCTCGAAGCTGAAGCGGTCGCTGGGCAGGCCCGCCACGCTCAACGCAGCGATGGCGGCACAGGCGCCGGGAATCGGGCTGACCTTGATACCCGCCGCGCGCGCAGCTCGCACCAGGCGGAAACCAGGGTCACTGACCAGCGGGGTGCCGGCATCGCTGACCAGCGCCAGCGACTCGCCGGCCTGCAGGCGCGAGACCAGGCGCTGGGCCAGGGCCTCTTCATTGTGTTCGTGCAGGGCCACCAGCGGCTGCTGGATGCCGAAATGGGACAGCAACTGGCCGCTGCGGCGGGTGTCTTCGGCACAGATGGCCGCCACCGAACGCAGCACCTCCTGCGCGCGCGGGCTCAGATCGGCCAGGTTGCCGATCGGGGTGGCGACGACGTACAGGGTTGGGACACTCATTTCAGCGGTACTCACGGGGCAAGGGTAGAATCGTAGCGTGTACCCGGCCAAGGCCGCTGCCCTCATCGCATGGACCTGATCATGAACAAGCCCGCCGCACGGATCTCCGCCCTGTCGTTGTCGCTGATGCTGCTGGCCGGTTGTGCCACCACCAGCCTGACCAGCACGCCCGATTCGCCGGCCCAGAGCCAGGCGCTGGCGCTGATCGAACAGGGCAAGCCGCGCGACGCCGCACTGCAGCTGGAAGCGCTGGCCGCAACCCTGAAAGGTGGCGCCCGCAGCAACGCCCTGGCCGATGCCGCCTGGGCCTGGCATCTGGCCGGCGACAGCGCACGCGCGCGCAGCCTGCTGGGCCAGCTGACCGCCCGCCAGGTGAACGGTGCCAGCCTGCAGCGTTACCAGCTGACCGGCGCCGAGCTGGCACTGGCCGACAAGCAGCCGGCGCAGGCGCTGGCCCTACTGAAGGATCATGGCGACAACGTGCACCCGAGCCTGCGCACGCGCTGGTCGTTGGCCCGCGCCAATGCTCTGCAGGCCACCGGCGATGCCTTCGGCGCCGCCACCGAACGCGCCCGCGCCCATGCCGGCCTGACCGGCAGCGCACGCAGCGAAAACCAGGCCGCAATCGCCGGCCTGCTTGGCACCCTCGACGATGCCACCCTGCGCAGCCGGGCCGCCGCACTGCCGGCCAACGACCCGCTGTACAACTTCGCTGGCCGTGCACTGATCGCGCGTGGCCTGCCGCTGCCGCGCCCGTTCGATCGTGATGGCGCCGCCCAGTTCGACACCAGCAAGCGCCCGCCGGCCATGAGTGATGGCTACCGTCCGCCGGCCAAGCTGGCCGTGCTGCTGCCGCTCAGTGGCCGCCTGGCCACCGCCGCACAGCCGGTGCGCGATGGCCTGTTGAGCGCCTACTACGGTGAAAGCCGCCGCCGCCCGGACATCAACTTCATCGACACCGCCGGCACCCCGGCCGGTGCCCTGGCCGCCTACGACAAGGCCGTCGCCTCCGGTGCCGACTTCGTGGTTGGCCCGCTGGGCCGCGACGAAGTGGACGCGGTCTACGGCCGCCAGCAGCTGCAGGTGCCGGTGCTCGCACTGAACCGTGGCAAGGATGCGCCACCGGCCGGCAGCGCCGGTTTCTCGCTGGCACCGGAAGACGACGGCATCGTTGCCGCCGAATACCTGCGTGGCCGCGAGCGCAGCAAGGCGCTGGTGATCAACAGCAGCGACGACACCGGCCGCCGCGCCGCTGCCGCCTTCGCCCAGCGCTTCGCCCAGCGCGGTGGCCAGGTGGTGGCCACGGTCAATGTCAGCGAAGCTGTCGGTGATGTCGGCGCGCAAGTGCGCAATGCCGGCCAGGTTGATGCCGTGTTCCTCGCCGTGCGTGCACCGCAGGCCCGACTGCTGGCGCCGCAACTGGCGCTGGCCGGTGCCGGTGGCGCGACCCGCGTCGGCACCTCGCAGCTGACTGTCGGCAGCGGCAAGGTGGAAGAAGATGTGGCGCTGGACGGCATCGTCTACCCGAACGAAGCCTGGAACGTACGCAGCGTGTCCGGCCTGCCGTCGGCCAGCCAGGTGGCCAGTGCGCTGCCGAGTGCCCGCGGCGCCGCCGGCCGCCTGTTCGCCTTCGGTGCCGATGCCTGGAAGATCACCGCTTATCTGGACAAGCTGTCCAACGAGGGCGGCCTGGACGGCGCCACCGGCACCCTGTTCCTGGACAGCAACGGCAACATCCTGCGCCAGCCGGCGTGGTCCACCTTCAATGGCGGCCGGCCGATGCCGATCGTCGGTGGTCGCTGAGCGCAGCCAACGCGGCTCGGCAGTGGAAGCCGCCGCCGAGCAGCATCTGCAACAGGCCGGACTGCAGCCGCGTGCGCGCAACGTGCGTTATCGCGGCGGTGAACTGGACCTGGTGATGGACGACGCCGGCACCGTGGTGTTCGTGGAAGTGCGCTATCGCGCGCGATCGGATTTCGGTGGCGGCGCCGCTTCGGTGGATGCGCGCAAATGCCGGCGACTGGTGCATGCCGCACAGCTGTACCTGCTGGACAATCCCGCGCTGGCCGATGCGCCCTGCCGTTTTGATGTGGTCGACGCCACGGGCGAGCCGCCGCAGCTGCGGTGGCTGCGTGATGCGTTCCGGCTGGATGATTGCTGATGGGTACCGCCTGCTCTGGTAGAGGCCGACCTTGGTCGGCGCTTCTGTGCCAACCAAGGTTGGCACCTACCAGAAACGGGCAACCCGGTACCGGCCGACCTTGGTCGGTGCTTCTGTGCCAACCAAGGTTGGCACCTACCAGAAGCGGGCAACCCGGTAGAGGCCGACCTTGGTCGGCACTTCCGTGCCAACCAAGGTTGGCACCTACCAAAGCGCGCTTCCCCGTTGATACCCCAGCTTCCTCACGAGATCCGCCATGAGTCCTGCCCTGCCTGCCGCCCTGGTTGCCGAACTGTCCACCCTGCTGGGCCCGGAGGGCTGGCGCATGGATGACAGCGCGCTGGAAGCAAACGCGCAGGACAACTCGTGGCGCCATCAACGCCCGGCGGCAGTGGCGCTGCCAGCCGACATCGAACAGGTGCAGGCGCTGGTGCGTACCTGCCGCGCGCATGGCGTGACCCTGGTCGCGCGCGGTGCTGGCACGGGCACCACCGGCGCGGCGGTGCCGTTGCCCGGCAGTATCGTGCTGTCGTTCACCCGCATGGACCGCATCGTGGAAATCCGCGCGGGTGACCGCTGCGCGGTGGTGCAGCCGGGCGTGCTCAATGGCGCCCTGCAGCAGGCGCTGGCGCCGCACGGCCTGTTCTGGGCACCGGACCCGTCCAGTGCGGAGATCTGCAGCGTGGGTGGCAACCTGGCCTGCAACGCCGGCGGCCCGCGCGCGGTGAAGTACGGCACCAGCCGCGACAACGTACTGGGCCTGGTGGCCGTTACCGGCACCGGCGAGGTGATCCGCTGCGGTGGCGCCTACACCAAGGATTCCACCGGCTACGACCTCACCCACCTGCTGGTGGGCAGCGAAGGCACGTTGGCGCTGATCGTGGAAGCCACCCTCAAGCTCACCCCGCTGCCGGTCAGCCAGGCCGGTCTGCGCGTGCTGTACCGCGATGCCGATGCGGCCGCGGCAGCGGTATCGCGCCTGATGTCGCAGCCAGTGGTGCCCACGCGTCTGGAATTCATGGACGCGCGCAGCCTGCAACTGCTGCGGCTGAATGGTGCCGACGTGCCCGAGGCCGGCGCGATGCTGCTGATCGAAGCCGATGGCGACCACGACACCCTGCCCTATCTGCTGCAGGCCCTGGCCAGCGCTGCCGAAGGCGACGGCATGATCGAACTGGACGTAGCGATGGAAGGCCGCGCGCGCGACCAGCTGTGGGCCGCTCGCAAGGCACTGTCGCCGGCACTGCGCACCGTCGCGCCCGGCAAGATCAATGAAGACGTGGTGGTCCCGGTGTCGCGCATTCCGGAGCTGGTGGCCGGCGTGCAGGCACTGGCGCGCGACCACACGCTCACCATCGTCACCTTCGGCCATGCCGGCAACGGCAACCTGCACGTCAATATCCTGTATCACCCGGACGATGCCGACGAAAACGCACGCGCACACGCCGCACTGCCGAAGATCTTCGAGCTGACCTTGGCACTGGGTGGCACGCTGTCCGGCGAACACGGCATTGGATTGGCCAAGCGCGATTTCATGGCGCGGGCGTTTACCCCGGACACGCTGTCGACGATGCGCGCGATCAAGGCCGCGCTGGATCCGGATGGCATCCTCAACCCGGGCAAAGTGCTACCGCCGGTGTGATGCCCGCCGGGCATGGCCCGGCGCTACCGATTGCCCGTGGTCAGATCCCATCGCAATGGCGATGGGCTCTGACCCCGGTTTCATCCGTTACCAGGCCATGCGCAGGCCCAACTGGCCGCCCACATTGCGGTAGCCGTAATCACCACGCTGCACGCTCACGCCACCCCACGCGCCCCAACGCTGGCCCAGCTTCAGCTCGGCGCCGGCCTGTACTTCATAGCGGTTGCGCGGCACGTCCGCACCCAGCGTGTCACCGTTGAATTGCAACGTGCTGGTGCCGCTGCCACGCAGCCAGTTCACGCCCAGGTACGGCTGCACGGTGTTGCCGGCTGCAGTGCCATGGCCAAACACACGCACGCCCAGACGCCCGCTCAGGCCACCGGCATTGGCGTGATCGATCACCGTGCCATTGCTCTCCACGTGGCGATCGGCGCGGAAATCGACATGGCTCAGCTGTAGCTGCGGCTGCACGTACAGCGCGCTGGCGGTGCCCTGCCACACGTTGAAGGTGTAGCCGGCCTCCAGCGACGCACTGGCCATGCGCGAATCGTAGTGCTCCGGCTCCAGGCCGATGCCCTGCACCCGGTTATCGAAACGGCCGTACTGCAGGTTCGCATCCATGTATGCACCCTGCGTGCCGTCAGCCGTCTGCAACCAGGTGCCGTACACACCCACGGCACTGCCTCGCACCCGACCCTTGGCGCTGTAGCCGGTCAGATCGGACACTGCGCTGCTGTCGGCACGACCCGTGCCCATCATCACGCCGAACGCTGCATTGCCCCGGCGAACCAGGTCACTGCCGATCTGCAGCACCGAGGTGTTGCCATCAATCGAAAGCTGACCACCGACCGCGCTGAAGTCCGCCTGCTGCCGGCCCACGCGCGCCCACGCGGCACGGCCTTCATCCAGCGAAACCGCACCGACGCGATCGTTCAGACGATGGGAAAACATGTTGATGGCTGCCGACTGGTTTGCCAGATAGGCACCGGCTTCCGGGCGCAGCACCGGCGGCGGCAGGATCGGATTGATCGGATCCACCGGATCGACGGGATCCGTCGGGTCGATCGGATCCGGACCGGGATTGACCACGCATGCCGGCGCAGCCGGGTTGTCCTTGCAGACATCGAACCACTGCGAACGCAGGTACCAGTTGCCATCGGAAGGATCGGCCAGGCCGCCCTGGAACAGGAAGTACTCGTACGATCCCCCCACCGCGCGGCCGCTCAGTGCGTAGCTCGCCAGCGATGCACCGTCGATCTCGATCAGTTGGATGCCATCCACCGTCGGCGCACCCACGCCACCGATGTTCTTCACCGCGATCAACGCGTCGCCGGAGGTGTCGCCTCGCACGTGCAGGCGGTCCATCGCGCTGGCATCGCCGGCCAGCGCGCCCTGGAACAGGAACGTGGCTCCTTCGCTGTCCAGGTCGCCGTCCACGGTAAGCGTGTTGAATCGGCCACTGCCGTCGGACAATGCCACGCCACTGTTGAGCACCCGCAGTTCGCCCACCGTGGCATCACTGGTCAGCGTCCACTGGCTGCCGCTTTCAATTGCCATCGTCTGCACCAGATCCGACGAACCCTGCCACAGCGATCCATCCGCCAGGCGCACATGCACATCCGACTGTGGTGGCAGGCCTGCGTCCTCGTCTTCCGGGGTAATGACAATGTCGCCCTCCATCTGCGAGCGGCCCTCCAGCACCACATCGAAGCGTCCGGCCACTGCCGCATCCAGTGCCAAGGCGATGCCATTGCCACCCGATACCAACGCGCCATTGGACAGAGTCAGACCCGGGTCGCGGCTGCTGCGCACCCACACACCACCATGCTGGGCGCTCACCAGCGAACCACCTTCGATGCGCATCCGACCGTTGTCATTGATCACCGCCGCCCATGCGCCCTCGCCTTCGGTGCGTACGTGGGTTCCGGCCAGTTCCAGCGTGCCACTGCCGCCGGCCAGTATCCCGTGTGCGCCCTCACCAGTGGTCAGCACCTGGCTCTGTGCAAGCGAGAGCGAGCCCCCAGCACGCGTCAGTGCGCCGATGGCGCTGGCGCCGGATGTCTCGATGCGCGAGAGCGTCGCCTTGATCTGTGGACGACTGCCAAAGCCTGCAAATTCAGAGTACAGGCCATGGCTGGACGCACCGTGGGTCAGGATGTCGACCTCCTGCAGCGTTACGATTCCTGCCCGGTTGTCGATACCCACCGAGCGATCACCGTCGGTGCGGATCGCACTTCCGCTCATGTCCAGGGTGGACGACTGGTAGACCTGCACACCGGCGGCGGCATCACCCGTACTGTGCAGGCTGGAACCCTGCACGTTGGCAACGTTGCCCATGCCATTGATGTCCAACGCGACGCCGCTGGATGTCACCGTGCTTGCGACCAGATCCAGACGGCTCCGCTCACGCAGGAGGATGCCGTTGGTTCCCTGTATCTGCACGCTCTCCACACGCGCCTGTCCCTCGTTGAGGCTCACTGCCGTGCTGGCCACACCCAGGGCAGTGATCGATCCACCGCTCATGACAATCTCACCACCGCCGGACAGGCCGAATGACGTGCCGCCCTGCATCTGGATGTGCACATTCTCCAGCGTGGCCTTGCTTCCGGCATGGGCGACCACACCGAAGCCATTGCTTTCATGGACCACGTGGCTGTCATGCAGCTCCAGCACACCGCCCAGCGTTGCCAGCGCGGTGGTCGTGCCAGCGGCCCGGCTGGTCAGGGTTGCCGACTCCATATGCACTGCGCTGCCGGTGCCGCTGGCCAGGGCCGCATGTGCATTGGCCCCTTCGGCGATCACGCTTCCCCCCAGGAAGTTGATGAAGCCGCCAGCACTGGCGACCAGTCCATGCGCTCCTCGGCCACGGGTGGTGATCTCACCCACACTCACGCCCGCCGAGGCAGCGTCGGCCTCAATGCCATGGCTGTTCACCCCTTGCGTGTCGATGCGAACATTCTCGGCACGCAACTGCGCGCGATCCTGTACAGACATGCCGGCGGCACCGTCGCCCAACGTCGAGATCTGCGCATCGCCCATCAGATCGATGGTGGTGCCGCGGCCCTCCAACCGGACAGCGGCGGCGCCCGCGCCCTCGGAGCGCAACACAATCCCGCCCGTTGTTTCGATACGGCCGCCGTTGAGTGCGTAGAACACGTAGCCCGTCGGGTCACCAGGCAGCACCGGCTCGCTGGTGCGGTACTCGCCCGCAGGAGGTTCTTGAAGGTCACCGTCGGCCACGACCTGCTGGGCGCGGGCTGCAGGTGCCAGGGCAAGCACAGTGGCCAGGGCAGCGGCCAAGGGGTGGCGAAGAGGAAGCGCGATGGGCATGGGGGAATCTCCAGAACGGGCGCACAGCCTCCCGTCTTGCCCTCTGTGCCTCCATCGAAATGCTTGCAATGGTGACTGCGCCAGAATGTCGCACCTAAACGCGATGTCGGCGCAGCCGCCTTAACGCCACCCATCCCGTGCGGACGTGGCAAGCCGCCTTTGCAACAAATTGCATGGGAACGACGCCACCGTGATCGGACACTGGCGGCCATTCCCGACACGCTTGTTCGCATCTTCCGGATCACCTCACAAGACCTTCACAAGTCGGCGGCGTATACGTCACCCCGCTGAATAGGGGTTTCCGGTTGTCATGCAGTGTCCCGCTCGCCTCTCCATGCAAAGGACAACACCATGAACCTTCATCCTGCTCGTCCCCTGTCGCTTCGGCCGCTTGCACGCGGCCTGCTGCTGGCACTTTCCGCTATGGCCACCGGCGCCGCATTGGCAGGCGACCTGGATGGCCAGACCGCCGAGGTTGTTGCGGGCGACGCGGTGGAAGCCTGGACCCTGAAAAATGGCTCGAAGCTGACCGTCACCGGTGCGCAGACCGACTCGATCACCAGCTCCGACTCCAACGTCGTCCTGACCAACGCAACCATTGCATCGGCCACTACAGGTGGTCGCGCGCTGGTGCGGATGGAGGGAAACTCGGCGTTGAACATGACTGGCTCGACTGTCCGCGATGGTACGGTCAGCGTCTACGACACGTCCTCCGCCCATATCGTCGGCAGCAGGATCAACAGTTCAAGCTACATCGGCATCGATCTGACCCAGGGCACTGTCATCAACGGCACCACCGCCTCGGCCATCGTCGATTCCAGCTTCGTCCGCGCCGAATTGCCCGCTGGTGCCTCTGAACTGAACGATGGTCATGGCGTGCGCATGTTCTTCGGCGACATGACCATCCAGAACGGATCCCGCATCGAGGGTGGCAGCACGGCGGCCTACCTTGCAGGTCGAAGCGATCTGCCCGGTTTCACCGGCGTTGTTTCGCTCCGGGTCGACAACTCGGTACTGAAGTCCGATACCGGTGCTGCCATTCGTGTGGCTCCGTTCTCGCTGACTCCGAACGCGCGGTACGACATCACCGTGGCCAACGGCTCGCAGCTGATCGCCGGTGATGGCAACCTGCTGTTGCTCCGCACCCGCAATCCTGCAGCAGGTGCCGGCGAAGGCACGGTCAACTTCACCGTGGATGACGCGCGGTTGATCGGCAATGTCAACTTCGATACCGCCACCACGCTTGGTACGCTGGACGTGTCTCTGCGCAACAAGGCGCAGATCGACGGCCGCTTCCTCAACGTCAGCTCGGCCAGCATCGACAGCGACAGCACCTGGCTGATGACCGGCGACAGCAACGTCGGTCACCTGGCGCTGGGTAGCACCGGCACCGTGGCGCTGGGCAATGGCAGCACCTTCAACACGCTCACCGTGGATACCTTCGACGGCGCCGATGGCACCCTGCTGTTCAACACCCAGCTGGGTGACGACAGCTCGGCCACCGACAAGCTGATCATCAAGGGCGATGCCAACGGCCAGGCCAACGTGCGCGTGCTCAATGCCGGCGGTGCAGGCGCCGAGACCGACAAGGGCATCGAGCTGATCCGCGTGGGCGGTGCGTCCAATGCGCAGTTCGATCTACAGGGCCGCGCGGTGGGCGGGCAGTACGAGTACTTCCTGTTCAAGGACGCGACCAATGGCGGCTGGTACCTGCGCTCGGAGCTGGCCACAGGCCCGGACCCGTGCCTGGTGGATCCCACGTTGCCGGAGTGCACACCAATCGATCCGGTGGACCCAGTCGATCCGATCGATCCCACGCCGGTGCTGCGCCCAGAAGCCGGCGCCTACCTGGCCAACCAGTTCGCGATGGACCAGATGCTGCGCCACGGCTGGCGCGACCGCCAGGGCGGCAACACCTCCGCCGTTGATGGCGTGCGTGGCTGGGCGCGCGTGGACGGTACGCAGAGCAAGCTGTCCGCGGTGGAAGACCAGCTGGACCTGCGCGTGGACCGCTCGCGCCTGCAGCTGGGTGCGGACATCGGCGTGTTCGACAACGGCCAGGGCCGCGCGGGTGTGATGGGTACGTTGGCCAAGTCCGATGCTACCTCGCGTTCGCAGCTGACCGGCTACAGCGCACGCGGCAAGGTCAACGGCGGTGCGCTGGGCGTGTACGGCAACTGGAGCAACGATGCGGTGTATGTGGATGCCAACGTGCAGCGCGGCCAGTTCCGCAACCGCGTGCAGGGCGAAGGCCTGGCCGAGGAACGCTACGACTCGGATATCTGGCAGTCGTCGCTGGAAGCCGGTTATCGCTTCGGCATCGGCCAGATCGGCAGCACGGCGCTGAGCCTGCAGCCGGAGCTGCAGCTGGTCTACACCGACGCCAATACCGACCGCCACGAGGAAACCAACGGCACCGTGGTGCGCAGCCTGGGCGACAGCGGCCTGTCCGGCCGCGTGGGCCTGCGCCTGCAGGGTGAAGGACGCAGCGCCGCCGGTGCGTCGGTCAGCCCGTATGTGGTGGCCAACTGGTATCGCGACGGCGCCAGCAACGGCATGGCGTTCGATGATGAAGCGCTGAAGGCCAGCGTGCCGCGCAACCGCTACGAGTTGAATGCCGGTGCGCGTGTGGACTTCCGTTCCGGCCTGAGTGCCTGGGGTGGCTTCGGTGTGATGCGCGGTGACCATGGGTATCGCGAAGCGACAGCCAATCTGAGCATGTCGTACAACTGGTGAGGAAATTGAAAGGACGGCGCCGGAGAGATCCGGCGCCGTTCTGCTTTCTGTAGAGCCGCGCCATGCTCGGCTGCACTGTATCCCGGCTTATCCAATCGTCCCCATTTAACGAGATGGCCCTGCATGGAGCCAACGCACAGGTCCGTACCGGGAACCTCAAACTGCTTGCACGCCGCCACAGACCCAATAGCGATTGGCAGACACTGAATACACGTAAACAGGTGGTTTGGCGAAAGCAGGCTTTGCAACTATTTGCATGGTCGCTGGGGGGCGGTCCCGCGAGACTGACTTCATTCCAGACAAGCACTGACGCGAA
This sequence comes from Stenotrophomonas maltophilia, assembly GCF_004684085.1. Lineage (GTDB taxonomy): Bacteria > Pseudomonadota > Gammaproteobacteria > Xanthomonadales > Xanthomonadaceae > Stenotrophomonas > Stenotrophomonas maltophilia_AS. The sequence continues at coordinate 5,550 of NZ_SRHZ01000015.1, read as the reverse complement.
CGCCGCTGAATCACACCCTCTTCACGCCATGTGGGCGCAATACGCACACGCATGAACAGGGCGTTGTCGTTGCAGTGCGGAGTCCAATCCATTTCCGCCCATGAGGAACTTCCCATGCGTCATCGCTTCCACTTTTCTCAACCCAAGCTGCTGCCGCTGGCCCATGGTCTGCTGGCTGCGCTGGCACTGATGCCTGCAGCAACCGCATTTGCAGGTGACCTGGACGGCACCGTGGGCCACGTTCAAGCGGGCGACACCGTCGAAGAGTGGACGCTCAGGAACAACGCAATACTTACGGTGCAGGACGCGGAGACCCTGACTATCAGTGCCGTCAACTCCAACGTCTACAACAACCGCGCCACCATCACCCGCAGCGGCAGCCATCAACACGCCGTTGAACTTTTCGGCACGGCTCAGCTGCAGTCCGAGCGGAGCACGATCCGCGGTGGCGGTGTTCTCGTCAGCGGAGCTTCGTCGGCGCATATGGTCGGGAATCGTGTTCTGGTCACCGCCGCAGACGGCCTGTCACCCACTGAATCACTCAGCATCGGCCTCTTTGTGGGTGGCACGCCGGCCAGTGCGCCGCTGCCCGGTGCATGGGCCATCATCGACTCTACCTACATGCGGGTGGAAGACACTGCCGCCGCTAGCGACCTGTCCAGCGGCCTGGGTGTGCGCATGGAAAACGGCAAGGTCAGCATCATCAACGGGTCACGCATCGATGCAGACAACGTGGGTGTGCTGATGTATGGCACGCGATACACCCCCGACACGCTGCAGCTCGCCGTAGATGGCTCCACGATCTCGTCTGGCCGTGGCGCCGCCATCCGTGTGGCGGCCGACCAGCCTGCCGACTTCGTCATCAACGTCAGCAATGGCGCCCAGCTGCATGGCGGCAACGGCAACCTGCTGCAGGTCGATTCCCGCACCGGCAGCGCTACGCCGGGTGCCAGCCACGTGACCTTCAACGTGGATGATGCACGGCTCGTGGGCAACGTCAGTTTCGACGCAGCTACTGTCGACGGCAGCCTCGACGTCTTCCTGCGCAACAAGGCACAGATCGACGGTCGCTTCCTCAACGTCACCTCGGCCAGCATCGACAGTGACAGCACCTGGCTGATGACCGGCGACAGCACTGTCGGCCACTTGGCGTTGGGCAACACCGGCACGGTGGCGCTGGGCAATGGCAGCACCTTCAACACGCTCAGCGTGGATACCTTCGACGGCGCTGGCGGCACCCTGCTGTTCAACACCCAGTTGGGTGACGACAGCTCGGCCACCGACAGGCTGATCATCAAGGGCGATGCCAACGGCCAGGCCAATGTGCGTGTGCTCAATGCCGGTGGTGCAGGCGCCAAGACCGACAAGGGCATCGAGCTGATCCGCGTGGGCGGTGCCTCCAATGCACAGTTCGACCTGCAGGGCCGCGCGGTGGGCGGGCAGTACGAGTACTTCCTGTTCAAGGATGCCACCAATGGCGGCTGGTACCTGCGCTCGGAGCTGGCCGGCACGCCGGACCCGTGCCTGGTGGATCCCACGTTGCCGGAGTGCACGCCGATCGATCCGGTGGACCCGGTGGACCCGATCGATCCGATCGACCCCACGCCGGTGCTGCGCCCGGAAGCCGGCGCCTACCTGGCCAACCAGTTCGCGATGGACCAGATGCTGCGCCACGGCTGGCGCGACCGCCAGGGCGGCAGCACCTCCGCCGTTGATGGCGTGCGTGGCTGGGCGCGCGTGGACGGCACGCAGAGCAAGCTGTCGGCCGTGGAAGACCAGTTGGACCTGCGCGTGGACCGCTCGCGCCTGCAGTTGGGTGCAGACATCGGGGTGTTCGACAACGACCAGGGTCGCGTGGGCGTGATGGGCACGCTGGCCAAGTCCGATGCTACTTCGCGTTCGCAGCTGACAGGCTACAGCGCACGCGGCAGGGTCAACGGCGGTGCGCTGGGCGTGTACGGCAACTGGAGCAACGATGCGCTGTATGTGGATGCCAACGTGCAGCGCGGCCAGTTCCGCAACCGCGTGCAGGGCGAAGGCCTGGCCGAGGAACGCTACGACTCGGATATCTGGCAGTCGTCGCTGGAAGCCGGTTATCGCTTCGGCATCGGCCAGATCGGCAGCACGGCGCTGAGCCTGCAGCCGGAGCTGCAGCTGGTCTACACCGACGCCAACACCGACCGTCACGAGGAAACCAACGGCACGGTGGTGCGCAGCCTGGGCGACAGCGGTCTGTCCGGCCGCGTGGGCCTGCGCCTGCAGGGCGAGGGCCGCAGTGCCGCCGGTGCATCGGTCAGCCCGTATGTGGTGGCCAACTGGTACCGCGATGGCGCCAGCAACGGCATGGCGTTCGATGATGAAGCGCTGAAGGCCAGCGTGCCGCGCAACCGCTACGAGCTCAATGCCGGTGCACGCGTGGACTTCCGTTCCGGGCTGAGCGCCTGGGGTGGCTTCGGCGTGATGCGCGGTGACCATGGGTACCGCGAAGCGACGGCCAATCTGAGCGTGGCGTACAAGTGGTGAGGTAGTTGAAAGGACGGCGCCGGAGAGATCCGGCGCCGTTCTGCTTTCTGCCTTCTGTAGAGCCGAGCCATGCTCGGCTGCTTTTCTCGACGGTGGCCGACAACAGTCGAACATGGCGCGACTCTACACGGAATGTCGCATTCGGCAGGCAGCGCCCTCTGCTATCTGCCAGCGGCGAAATTGCAACGCTTTCGAATTTTCCAACAATTCTCATTGGCAGCATGGGCGCTTCATGCAAATCATGTGGCGCCACCGACAACGGGTGGCACGGGCTTGCAATCCCGTTTGATCGATGTTGTTTACGCTTGCCTGCCGGCGTCGCCTCCTTTCCCTGTGCCTGGGCGGCGTCGGCAGGCATTCCGTCTCTGCCTACATGGCGGACGGTGCGCGGGGGCCTCGTGCCCGCCGGCGTTTCTACATCGGTCACCGGTATTGCAACCACGCACCGTCCGCCACCCTCGCTGTTAAGCGGGGTGGCCCCTTGTTTCCTGCACAAGGATGCCGCCATGACTGCCACGCACTATCCCTACCTGTTCGCGACCCTCGGTGAAGCTGCCAACCAGCTGCCCGAGACCATCGCCCGCGCACTGGAAACCACGCTCAGTGCCACGCACGGCAGCACTGCCCCCACCAGCAACACCCTGCTGGCGTGCCTGCAGCGCATCCGCCATGTGGAGGCCGCCGACGGCCAGCCCTGGCCAGACAATGGCCGTACATCGGGACAATGCATGGCCATGGCACGAGCGGACCGGGCTAATGCCGGCCTGACGTTGCTGTTGGAACTGCTGCATGCCACCGAACGCGTGCGCGTGGATGGCGATGATGATCAACAGGTAGGCGACGACGTGCGCGAAGGCCTGCTGCTGGCCTGCCGTGGGCTGGCCGAGTATGTGGATGTGCAATTGCACGCGACTTGAGCAGCGCGCGTTCTGAACTGCGGAAGAGCGCTCAGTTCCAAGCTGCGCGGCTCGCGATTACAACAAATCTGATGGCCCACCGTACACGCTGGCACGGATAGTTCGCACTTCTTTTCAGGGAGTGTACCGATGCACAAGATGATGGTTCCGCTGAAGCGCTATACGCAGTTCAGTGGGCGCGCCAGCCGCAGTGAGTTCTGGTGGTTTCAGTTGTTCGTCGTGATCGTTTCGATCCCGCTGTATGTGCTGAGTTTCATTGCCGGCTACACGGGATCAAGCACGCTGGCCCTGGTTTCGGCCGGTCTGAGCGTAGTGCTCTGGCTGGCGGTAATCGTGCCTTTGATTGCGGTGACGGTGCGCCGCCTGCATGACACCGACCGCTCCGGATGGTGGTACCTGCTGATGCTGGTACCCGTGGTGGGCCTGGTGGTGCTGGTGTTCATGCTGCTGCCGGGCACGCCGGGCGACAACCGCTTCGGCGCGCCCGTTCCGCACGTGTAACCTCCCCGCTTGGGTAGGTGTCGACCTTGGTCGACACGGTGTTGCCACGGGCGGCTGACACATTCGCTTTGGTAGGTGTCGACCTTGGTCGACACGGTGCTGCCACGGGCGGCTGACACATTCGTGCCAACCAAGGTTGGCACCTACCAGAGCAACACCGATGTAGCTCCGCGACCGTGTGTGCACGGGCGGCTGACACGTTCGTGCCAACCAAGGTTGGCACCTACCAGAGCAATGCCGATGTGCCTCCGCCACTGTGTGGGCACGGGCGGCTGACACATTCGTGCCAACCAAGGTTGGCACCTACCAGAGCAATGCCGATGTGCCTCCACGGCCGTGTGGGCACGGGCGGCTGACACGTTCGTGCCAACCAAGGTTGGCACCTACCAGAGCAATGCCGATGTGCCTCCACCACTGTGTGGGCACGGGCGGCTGACACGTTCGTGCCAACCAAGGTTGGCACCTGCCAGAGCAATGCCGATGTGCCTCCGCGGCCGTGTGGGCACGGGCGGCTGACACGTTCGTGCCAACCAAGGTTGGCACCCACCAGCGCAGTACCGCTGCGGCTACGCGAAGTGCTGGTAACCGCCGTCGGCGGCTTCGCCATCCACGTGTACGCCCTGCCCCTCAGCAATACGACCAATACGGGTGAGCGGCACGTCCAGCGATTCGGCCAGGTAGTGCAGCGCGTCGCGCTGGTCGGCGGCGGCGGTGAAGCACAGTTCGTAGTCGTCGCCACCACGCAGTGCGCAGTCGCGTGCACCGTCGCGGCCGAGAAGCTCACGCAGCGCGTGCGAGATCGGCAGCGAATCGGCATCCACATGCGCGGCCACGTTGCTGCGTGTGGCGATATGGCCCAGATCGGCCAGCAGGCCATCGGACACATCCACCGCCGCATGCGCGAAGGCACGCAGGCGCAGGCCCAGGGTCACGCGCGGCGTCGGCCGCAGCAGACGCAGGCGCAGGCTTTCGTAGTCGGCCAGCAGCGTGGCGGTGGTTACGCTCAGTGCACCCTGCTGCCACAAGCGCAGTGCGCCGGCGGCATCGCCCAGCGTGCCGCTGACCCAGATGTCATCACCCACCTGCGCGCGGTCGCGCCGCAACGCCTGGCCACGGCCGACCTGGCCCATCGCAGTGACCGACAGCGACAGCGGGCCGCGCGTGGTATCGCCACCGATCAGCGCGATGTCGTGCTGGTCGGCCAGGGCGAAGAAGCCATCGGCAAAGGATTCAATCCATTCTTCGGATGCTTCCGGCAGCGACAACGCCAGCGTGCACCACGCCGGGCGCGCGCCCATCGCGGCCAGGTCCGACAGGTTGACCGCCAGGGTCTTCCAGCCGATGTCGAAGGCCGGGGTTTCCACCGGGAAATGCACGCCGCTGTTGAGCGTGTCGGCGGTGACCACCAGTTGTTCGTTGGCGCGCGGCTGCAGCAGTGCAGCGTCATCGCCGATGCCGAGCACGATGTCGTCGCGCTCGACGGTGCGGGCGCGGATGCGGTCGATAAGGGTGAATTCGGCCAGGGACATGGGGCGTTCCCGCTGTTGTACGTGCCGCGCAAGGCGCGGTGGGCGGTAGTGCCGGCCGCTGGCCGGCAACCTCAGGATCC
>NZ_SRHZ01000014.1 GCF_004684085.1 Stenotrophomonas maltophilia | reverse complement strand
CGCAAGGCGCGGTGGGCGGTAGTGCCGGCCGCTGGCCGGCAACCTCAGGATCCCTGCAGCTGCCGGCCAGCGGCCGGCACTACCACAGAGGCGGGTCAGTGACCCGATTCGACCTTCCGCCATTCCACGGCGGCACGATCCAGCACGCCGTTGACGTAGGTGTGGCCGTGCTCGGAACCGAAGCGCTTGGCCGATTCGATGGCTTCGTTGATCACCACGCGGTACGGCACGTCCAAGCGGTAGCGCAGTTCGAAGGCGGCCAGGCGCAGCACGGCGCGTTCGATCGCGTCCACTTCTTCGATGCCACGGTCCAGGTACGGGCCGAGGGCTTCGTCGATGTCGCGACGGTTGTCGAGCACGCCATGCATCAGCGCTTCGAAGTACGCCAGGTCGGCGATTTCGCGGGCCTGCTCGTGGGCGAACTGTGCGATCAGCGACTGTGCGTTGCCGCCGGAGATCTGCCAGGCGTAGAGGGCCTGCACGGCACGACGGCGGGCGCGCGAGCGCAGCACCGGATCGACGCCATCGCGGCGGACGGGTTTACCGGAGGGCTTGCCCTGGGTGTTCTTGTTCATGGCAGTTGCTCCAGCAGGTTGACCATTTCCAATGCAGCGAGTGCGACTTCCTCGCCCTTGTTGCCGTGGCTGCCGCCTGCGCGGGCCTCGGCGTCTTCAGCACGTTCCACCGCCAGCACGCCGTTCAGTACCGGCACGCCGAAGTCCAGCTGCACGCGCATCAGGCCCTCGGCGCAGCGGTCGGCCACGTGCTCGTAGTGGCGGGTATCGCCACGGATCACGCAGCCCAGGGTGAGGATGGCGGCGTGTTCATGGGCGGCGGCCAGGCGCGCGGCCACCAGCGGCAGCTCCCAGGCACCCGGCACGCGGATCACGTCGATGTTGGCTTCGCTGATGCCGTTGCCGGCCAGGCTCTGGCGGGCGCCAGCGACCAGCGTGTCGGTGATGCGGGCGTTCCAGCGGCTGGCCAGGATGGCAAAGCGCGCCGACTCGGGGGTGCGAAGATCGCCTTCGTAGTGGCTCATATGCGGCTTGAGGGACTCGATAAGGGGGTAATTCTAGCGTGGATGGGCCCCGGCCGTGGCTGGTGGGGGCGCAAGGGCGTGCCGACCAACGGTCGGCACCCTGCGGTGGCATAGGGTCGACACCCACCGGTAGTGCCGGCCGCTGGCCGGCAACCCCGGGGAACATGGTTGCCGGCC
>NZ_SRHZ01000013.1 GCF_004684085.1 Stenotrophomonas maltophilia | reverse complement strand
CCGGGGAACATGGTTGCCGGCCAGCGGCCGGCACTACCCATTACAGGGTCACCGTCTCCACCACTTCCAGCCCGTAACCGGCCAGGCCGATCTGGCGGCGCGGGGTGCCCAGTACGCGCAGCTTGCCCAGGCCCAGGTCGGACAGGATCTGCGCGCCGGCACCGTTGCGGCGCCACTGGCCCACATCCTTGTCCTTGCCCGGCACCACCGGCGCCGGCTGCTGGCGCAGACGGGCCAGCAGGGCTTCACCGTCACGCGGGGCCTGCAGCACCACCATCACGCCGGCGCCTTCGGCATCGATCGCACGCAGAGCGTCGGTGGCCGCCACGCCGAAATCATCGCGGCGCCAGTGCAGCAGGTCGGCCAGCGGGTTTTCCACCTGCACCCGCACCAGGGTGGGGGTGTCGGCATCCGGGGTGCCACGCACCAGGGCGAAATGCAGGTCGTGGGCGATGCGGTCGCGGTAGGTCACCAGCTTGAACGGGCCGAATTCGGTGTCGATGTCGCGCTCGTCCACGCGCTCGACGGTCTTTTCGGTGGCCAGGCGGTAGGCGATCAGATCGGCGATGGAGCCCATCTTCAGGCCGTGCTCGCGGGCGAACACTTCCAGCTCCGGGCGGCGCGCCATGCTGCCATCCGGGTTCAGGATCTCCACCAGTACGCCGGCCGGTTCCAGCCCGGCCAGCATGGCCAGGTCCACGCCGGCTTCGGTATGACCGGCGCGGGTCAGCACGCCGCCCGGCTGGGCGATCAGCGGGAAGATGTGGCCCGGCTGGTGCAGGTCCGACGGCTTGGCGTTGGGCTTCACCGCAGTGCGGATGGTGTGCGCGCGGTCATGCGCCGAAATGCCGGTGGTGACGCCCTCGGCGGCTTCGATGCTGACGGTGAAGTTGGTCTGGAACTGCGCGGTATTGGCCTGCACCATCGGCGCCAGGCCCAGATCGGCGGCGCGGGTGCGGGTGAGCGGCAGGCACACCAGGCCACGGCCATGAGTGACCATGAAGTTGATGTCGCTGGCCTTGACCAGCTCGGCGGCCATGATCAGGTCGCCTTCGTTCTCGCGGTCTTCGTCATCGACGATGACGACCATGCGGCCCAGGCGGATGTCTTCCAGGATTTCCGGAATCGGGGCGAAATTCATGCGACATCTCCCTGTGGGTGCAGACCGTTGGTCGGCACACTGATCAGGCGCTCCACATAGCGGGCGACCAGATCGATTTCAAGATTGACCGCGCTGCCCACGCCTGCGGCGGAGAAGGCGGTGTTGGCCACCGTGTGCGGGATCAGGGCGACTTCAAAACCTTCATCGTCCACTTCGTTGACGGTGAGGCTGACGCCGTCCACGCAGATCGAGCCCTTCTTGGCGATGTAGCGGCGCAGCGAGGCCGGCGCGGCGAAACGCCAGCGCTGGGCACGCGCGTCTTCGTGGATGGACAGCACCTGGCCGAGGCCGTCGACGTGGCCGCTGACCAGATGGCCGCCGAGGCGGTCGGTCGGGCGCATTGCGCGCTCCAGGTTGATGACGGCGCCTTCGCCCAGCTGGCCCAGCGTGGTCAGGCCCAGGGTCTCGGTGGAGGCATCGGCCTGGAAGCTGGCCGCGTCGAATGCGATGACGGTGAGGCAGACGCCGTTGATGGCAATGCTCTCGCCCATCTGCACGTTGTCGAACGGCAGATTCCCGACATTGAAGGTGAAGCGGACATCGCCGCCGATGGATTCGCGTGCAGCCAGACGGCCGACGCCTTCGATGATTCCAGTAAACACGTAACGTTCTCCGCGATAAGTGAGCGAAAAACGCCGCAAGGCAAACAGGCGCACGCAGGGCATCAGCCCTGTGGCACCGTCTTCTTTCATCCGGACTATGACCGTCGGCTCCGGCATTGGACCGGATCTGCTGACCCCCGACGGTAAGGCCGGGGCGCTCGCGGGCTCGTGCTTGCGCACCTACCGCCGGTGGGGAATTGCACCCCGCCCTGAAGACGTTTATGTACCGGCGAACCGGCATGGCCAGTGTACCAGCCTGGGCTGAACGGGGTCGGATCCCTTTCCGCAGGAAAGGGCTCTGACCCCATGGCCCAGTGGCCCCGCAGCAGCACAGCGGGTCGGAGCCGTTTCCCAGCGGGAAACGGCTCCGACCCCAGCCAAGCCTGCCCGGCCTGTGACGGCGGTCTCTCGCATTTTGTAAAACTTTCATTAAAATTCGCAGCGGACGACATGAGGTCGCCACGGGCAGCCGAGAGGGCTGGCCCGCCAAAGGACTGAAATTCACAGGAATTCCCATGCGCAAGATCCTGATCGTGGCCGCCCTGCTGGCCGCCGCCCCGTTCTCGGCTTCGGCTGACGCCCTGAGCTACACCTACGTCGAAGGCGGCTGGACCCAGGTCAAGGTTGACGACAACGCACTGAATGACCCGAAGGTCGACGGTGGCTACCTGCGTGGCTCGGTGGCCGTGGCCGAACAGGTCTACGTGTTCGGCGGCTGGTCGCGCACCAGCAAGACCTACCGCTACAGCGACGGTTCGCTGAAGCTGGAACTGAACCAGCCGGAGCTGGGCATCGGCTACCACATGCCGTGGACCGACCGCGTGGACTTCACTGCCGATATCGCCTGGGTGCGCCAGGGCGCTGAACTGACCGACCGTTACGACGGCTACAGCGATCGCTACAAGGACCACACCAACCTGGGCCGCGCCACCATGGGCATCCGTGGCAAACCGTCGCGCATGACCGAAGCCTGGGCCAAGGCCGGCTACATGGATGGCGGCAACAACTACAAGGGCACCTGGGTCGGCACCATCGGCGGCCAGATCAACTTCACCAAGACCTGGGGTCTGGTGGGCGAGATCTCCGGCTACCGCGATGTCACCCAGTACTCTGCCGGCGTCCGCGCCAGCTTCTGATTGCCCGATCCTCGTCGTGCGATCGAACGGGTCCCGCAAGGGGCCCGTTTTTTGTTGGCCGTCGCGTGCAACGCGCTTGGCTGTGGCGCGCCATCGAATGTGATGGCAAGTGCGCTAGGCTTGCCCGCCTCTGGAACAGGAACACCGTCATGAAGACCCCGATCCGCACCCTGCTGGCCACCACGCTGCTGTGTGCCCCTCTTTTCGCCTCGGCCGCACCGGCCCAACTGACGCCCGAGCAGGCCTTCGACCTGTATGCACGGGCCCTGCTGGAGGACGACGCTGCCGCCACCCGCGCCCTCAACGACGCATTGAAGCCGGCGTTCGAGGGCCAGGACGCCGTGACCCCGACCCCGGGTGCGCTGGCCAAGGCATTGGCCGAACCCTGGCAGACGGTGCTGGCCAGCGCGGGTGCAACGGCCGACGCCGACGCCACCGAAGCGCTGTATGCCAAGGCGCTGCGTGATTCGAAGTGCCGCGCCAGCAAGAGCGTGATCGAGGACAACGAATACGTCGAAGACCAGAAGCTGGCACGCATCACCTTCAGCTGTCAGGTGCCCGACCTGGGCAAGGTGCGCCCGCTGTTCGCTGCCAGCCTGGCCGACAATGCCAGCCCGGCGTCGCGCAAGCAGTTCACCGACGCCTACACCCAGGCGCTGCAGAGCGGTGCACGCGTGCCGGTCAGCGGCACCTTCACCCTGTACCCGGCCAAAGACAACGGCTACTGGTACAGCGGCAATTTCGATGACCTGGTGGGCACCGTGGCTGGTGCGCTGGCACCGTTCGAGGACTGGATGCAGGACGCGCAGGCAGCCAACGCGCCGAAAGTGACCGGCGTACCCGGCTGCGACCTACTGCTGCAGCAGCACCGCGCCTGCGTGGCGAAGATCGCACCCGACCAGATCAGCGGCGTGGATGCGATGGCCGAAGAACTGAAGGCCAAGGCGCAGGTGAAGTCGGCCGATGAGATGACGCAGGAGTGCAAGGCACTGCGTCCGATCGCCGAGATGATGTGGACCGACGAATGCGCGTGAGGCGCTGGCATTGAAATGCCTGGGACTGGCTGCACTGTTGCTGGCCCCGCTGACAGCCCACGCCAGCACGGATCCTTCTGTGCAGGTGTTCGACCTGTACGCGCAGGTGATCGTGCACGGCGATGCGGTCGCGCAGGCGAGGCTGGCGCACTATCTGCAGGGCGACCAGGGACCGCCACTGGCGGCGGCACTGGCTACGATGAGTCACCTCGAACGGGCGCCTGAACTGGACGATTGGCCGCAGGCTGCCGCGGCCCTGCGCGCGCGGCAGCGATCAGTACGTTGCAGCGCCGACGCCGTGCGCTACCCGCAGTCCGAGCTTGCCGATGTCACCTTCCATTGCCGCCTGCCCGATCTGAGCGCATTGCTGCCGGTATATCGACAACACCCGGTGCCGTTCAATGGGCCACATCGGCCCCAGATGACGATACCGCTGGCAACGGCATACACCCGGATGATTTCGGTGGCACCGGATCGCGAGAGGATCATCAACGTGTCATTCCACCGCGACCATGACGGCGCCGCCTGGCGCATCGGCAATCCGACGCCACTGTTGAGCGCGGTTGCCGATGCGTTCCTGCCATTCTTCGAATGGAATGAACACCTGCCCGACGAGGCCGGATGATGGCGCGCCTGTTGTTCCTCCTGCTGTGGGTTGCTTCGAACGCCTCGGCGCAGGCACCGGTGCCGACACCGGAGCAGAGTTTCGACCTGTTTGCGCGCTTCATGCTGGAAGGTGACGCCGACGCCGACGCACAGGTGGCCGCATTGATCGGCATGCCCGTGCACACCGAACGCTGGGAGGACACGGTGGACCGGATGGTCGTTGGCGACGCGCCGGTGGACAACGAGCGCACGCGCGCTGGCCGCGAACTCGCGCGCGAGGTGGCGCGGGCGCTGCGGCAGACCCACTGCCGCAGCACAGGCAGCGAACCGCGCGATGGTGACGACATCCAGATCGCCATCGTTTCCTATGCCTGCCAAGTACCCGACTACGAGGCGATGAGTAAAAGCACGCCAGACGACGCGGTTCGCACACCGGACGACGAGGGCGAACTCGCAACAGTTCACCAAGCGATCGCCCAGCTGCAACGCGCTCCCAAGCGCGTTCATGCTGGTAGCGTGGTCATGGCACGTCTCAACGCAGACGAGGTGTGGGTAGCGCAGGACATGCCACCGCTGCACCAGTGGATCGCGTTACTGCTGGCACTGCCCGAGTAGTTGCGGCATATCCCTGCGCTTACGCCGGGCCGGGCCCGGCCGATTCTTTCGGGCCGCGCGGGCGGCGCGCGATGCCCATCGCTCGAACCGTAGGAATTTCAGAAAAGTTGCATGGATCTGCAAGCGCAGTCCCCTGATCCTCAGGGACTTCTCCCGCTTCCGTCCATGCCATGTTGAGACCCTTGTTCGCCGTGCTGCTATTCGCGCCGCTGGCCGCCAATGCTGCAGCGCTTTCAATGGAAGACACCTTCGCTGCCTATGCGCGCGTCATCACCCAGAATGACGAGGACGCCAGGACGGCGCTGCGTAACAGCCTGCGCAGGGCAGACCCGGACGACTATCCGGACATCGGAGACGTTGCTGACGCACTCTACGCATTCGGAAATCTTGCCACTGGTTTCGAAGAGCCCGCGGCCAGTGCGATCATCGCGCGCCGGAAGACCATTCACTGCCGTGCGGTCAGAATCGAGGAGGACAGTTCCTCCCGTCGTGGCGTTGTGGACTACCAGTGCACGCTTCCCGATGTTTCTGGCGCCTTTGACGCCTATCGGGAGAATCTGGCGCGCTCACGCGCCGGGGACCCGGATGGCGATGCTCTCAGAACGTTCCTTGGCACCTATGCGGCAACCCTGCGCGACGCGCCTGACACCACGTACACAGCAAGGGCGGAGTTCTCGCGTGTTGGCGACAATGGTCCATGGAGCAGTGCAGACATGCTGTTCCTCGGCTTGAATCTACTGAAGGAGCTGATGCCGTTTTCCGCTTGGGACGAGCGCATTGAAGCAGAGTCGGTCACTGCCCATTCCGGCATCCCCGCTTGTGACCTGATGTTGGATGCACAGCTGAAGTTCGCCGAGCGCTATGACCCCGATAGCCCCCTGCAGCGGGGCACGACCTTGCAGGACATCGTGGCCGAGAAAGTACGATCACTGGGACCCAGCCTGACCGAAGCGTATTGCAGGGGAACCCACGATCGGAACCGTGCGGTGTGGGAAGGCCCGATCAGCCAGGAAGACACTGATCGAGACCAGGCAGAATAGAACGCGTTCCAGATGCTTGCCCGCCTCAGCCGCGGCGCGCGCGCCTTTCCCAACGCCGCACTTTTTCAGACAAGTTGCATGGACCCCTGCATGGGGCGCCCCTGATCCTCAGGTCCCTCCCGGACTGCCCCTGTGCCGCCATGCTGAAATCCATCGTCATCCTGCTGCTGGGAGCGCCGCTCACCGCTACCGCCGCGCACGCTGCAGCGCTCTCGCTGGAAGAGACCTTCGAGACCTATGTGCAGGTCATCGTTCACGGCGATATGCCGTCGAAGGAAAAGCTGCGCCACCATCTGCGTGCATTTGCGAACAGCGACAGCGTTGAGGTGACCGTCAATGCCATCGATGCGCTTCAGCTGCCCAAGGTCGCCTTCAACGGTACGGCAATGGAACCGGTTGCCAGTGCTCTGGAGATGCGGCAGAAGGCCATGTCCTGCACCATCACCGACATCACCCGGGAGACGGTGCATTCAACGTCGCAGGCGACCGTGGCGTATCGGTGCGCTTTCCCCGACCTCTCGGGCTTCTTTTCGATCTACCGGGACGCGCAGAAGCGACGCGCCGACGTCGGCGATGATCCCGAACACGCCAAGGCGCTCTTCGCGGCATTCGCCAATGCCCTGCGCGACGCGCCGGATCATTCACATGAGGGCAGCACTGTGTTCCTGCAGTCCGCAGCCGGCGGCCACTGGATGGCTCTCGACCTGCCGCTGCTCGGTACGGCGCTGCTGCAACAGGTACTGCCCTTCGACGCATGGAATACGCGGATCGAAGCGGAAGCCGTGCCTGTGGTTACCGGCGTACCCACCTGCGACCTGATGATGGCCGCCCAGCTGAGGTTCTTTGCCCGGCATCATCCCCAGAGTCCCTTCCTGGGCAACGGCGTACTGCAACGCAATCTGCTCAAGCGTGTGGAGGGAATGAGCGACGCGGAGGCGACGCGCGACTGCCAGATCGTCCATGAGCGCAACCGGGGGCTGTGGAACAGAGAGAAGGCGGACTGATGTCGGGATCCCTCATGATCCCGCATCTGGTGATTCTGCTGCTGGGCCTGCCGCTCTGGGCAGTAGCCGCTGAACCTGCCGCGCTTTCGCTGGAAGCGACCTTCGATGCGTATGCGCAGGCCAGGTTCCAGGACGATGCGCGCGCCAAGGAGCGGCTTCGCAGCAGCCTGCAGACCGCCGCCACGCCGGTGCCGGCCGACATCGAACTGAAGGTCGAGGGCCGCGCCTTCCAGAACCTGGCGGAGGTACACGGCGAGGCGATTGCCGACGCCCTGCAAGTACGCCGGAAGACCATTCACTGCCGGGCAACCGGCAGCGATGTTGAAGAGATTGGAACACTCAGCGTTGGCACCGTGACTTATCGGTGCGTGCTGCCAGACATGTCCGGGCACTTCGAGGCCTATCGTGGGAGCCGAGAACGGATGAAGGCCGGAAAGGGCGACCCGATGGATGATGCGTCCTTCCGTACGGCGTACGCGACGGCGCTGCGCAGTGCGCCCGATGGGCTGCATGAAGGAAGCATGCGCTTCATCAAGAACGGCGACGGACCGTGGGACAGCATTGAGATGCTGTATTTCGATGCCGACATCCGTAGGTTGTTGATGCCGATGCAGGCATGGGACAAGCGCATCGAAGGCGAAGGTGGGCCTGCCGATCTCTCGCCGCAGGCCGAGTACACGCTGCAGGCGCGGGTGCTGCTGCAGAACGATGCCGAAGCGCGGCAGTTGCTGCGGGCACTGGGCGAGGGCCTCGACCCTGGCGAAGCCATGGACTGGCGCCCCTTCATCGAAGACGTTCCAGCGTGGTTGTCGCGCCAGGACTTCGCAGCGCCCTCGCCCGACGCCACTGCGGCCTTTGCCGAGGCACTGGCGTTGCGGCCGTCGAGGGTCACCTGTGCCGCTCGGGAGTTCGTGCCATTGGGCTCGCCGGAGATCGGCATGTACCCGCTGGTGTGCCAGCATCCGGACGTAGAGCCGCTGCGTCAGGCCTATCTGGCGATGCGCGCCGCGCCGGAAATCGAGCGCCAAGCGCGTATCGATGCGCTGTTCCAGCATTGGGCCACACTACTGCGCGAGGCGCCGGCCGTACCGCATTGCACACCGGTAGTCGGCGGGTACCAGGCGCGCCATGCGTTCGCGCATGCCGAGCGAATGCATCAGCTCTACCAGACCATCCTGTCGCGACTGATGCCCTTCGACGTCTGGCTGGAAGAACCGGTAGTGCCAAGTCCGGACGAGCTGTGCGATCTCACATAGCATCCTCCCGGTGTGACGGCGCTGGCCAAACATGCAGTTCATCCGTGCTCGGCTCATCGTCGCCGACGACAAGAGCGATTGCACTTTCAGAACCGTTGCATGGCCCTGCGCAGCCTGCATGGTCAATGCTGTTGCCCTCTTCCACCGGGACAACCGTATGAAACACCGTACGACATCGATCGCGATCATGGTGCTGGCGCTGATGGTGTGCTGGCAGGCCGAAGCGTCCAGGTTCAAAGCCACCAGGATTTTCGTCGTCCAACCCTCGGTCGCCTTCGAGTCAACCCAGCTGAGCGACAGGCATCTGGATGCATGGATGAGCGAAGACGACGACTGCCACGCGTTCCTGATGTATCAGGACCAGTGTGCCGTGCTGGTACTGCCCCATGAGTACGACGACGGTTTCACGCGGCACCAGCTGCGGTTGAAGGCGAGGCAACTGCCGGGCGAGGCGCTGGGCGCGTACTGCCGCAACCTGCATGTGCTGTGGAAGCAGCAGTGGAAGGGCCAGTGTCCCGTCGGCGAAGAAGACGAAGCAACCTGACGCCGAGGGCGTAGCCCTTGCTCTGCGTTAGTCCTTCATGGGCGCAGCAGCAGCCTGATGTCCTCGCCGACCTGGCGCTGGTCAACCACGCGCAGGCGACGCTGCTGATCCATGGCATCGATGCCGAGACCAGACAGCAGCGGGCGTCCGTTGTCGCCCAGCAACGTGGGGGCCTGGTACAGCAGCAGTTCGTCCACCCAGCCACCGCGCAGCAGCGCACCGGCCAGCGTCGCGCCGGCTTCGGTGTGCACTTCATTGATGCCGCGCTCGGCCAGCAGCGCCAGCACCGCGCCCAGATCCAACCGCCCCTCTGCGCTGGGCACGCTGGCAAATTCTGCATCGGCCGCGTCCGGTGCGCTCACCGCCGCATCGTGCAGGTACAGCGTCGGTGCCCCGCCCTCGCGTACACGGCTGCATTCGAGCGAACGCAGGCGCGAATCGAGCACCACGCGCAGCGGTGGCATCACCTCGGTATCGGCCAGGCGCACGGTCAGCATCGGGTCGTCGGCCAGCACCGTGTCGGCGCCGGTCAGGATCGCGCCAGCGCGTGCCCGCCAGTGCTGCACGTCCTCGCGCGCGGCCGCGCCGGTGATCCACTTGGAGCTGCCATCGGCCATCGCGGTACGACCATCGAGGCTGGCGGCCAGCTTCACCCGCAGCCACGGTCGGTTGCGCTCCACACGCGACAGGAAACCCTTGTTGAGTTCACGCGCCTGCGTGGCCATCAGGCCTTCGGTAACCTCGATGCCGGCATTGCGCAGCAGATCGAAGCCACCGCCATCAACCTTCGGGAACGGATCGCGCATCGCGGCAACCACGCGCGACACGCCCGCGTCGATCAAGGCCAGCGCACACGGCGGCGTACGCCCGTAGTGTGCGCACGGTTCCAGCGTGACGTAGGCGGTGGCACCCCGTGCCTCGCTGCCGGCCTCGCGCAGCGCGAACACTTCAGCGTGCGGTCCACCGGCGCGCTGATGCCAGCCCTGCCCGACTACGCGTTCGCCATGGGCGATCACGCAGCCGACCATCGGGTTCGGGCGTGTGGTGTAGGCGGCACGCTCTGCCAGGCGCAGCGCGTTGGCCATGTGCAGGTGGTCGAGGACGGAGAACGGGGTGGTCATGCGGCCATGGTAACGCCGCCGGTGTTGATCCATGCCATCAGTGCCAACCAACGGTTGGCACCCACCAGAGCAAAGTAGATCCACGCCATCAGTGCCAGCCAAGGTTGGCACCCACCGGAGCAAAGTAGATCCACGCCATGCGTGGATGGGCGCTGCTGGGCCCAACCAAGGTTGGCACCCACCAAGGCAGAGGCCGTCAGCCCTTCTTCTTCTTGCTCAGGGCAATCACATCGCCCAGCAGCTGCAGCTGTTCGGTGCTTGAGGGCAGGTCGCGTTCAAGCTTCTCGATCTCCTCGCGGAAATCGGCCACGTCCTCGAAGCTGCGATACACAGAAGCAAAACGCACGTAGCCGACATGGTCGAGCTTGCGCAGTTCGTTCATGACGAACTCGCCGACCTTGATCGAGGGCACTTCGCGCTCGCCGCTGATGCGCAGCTGATGGACCACGGCGCGTACCGCCGCTTCGATCTTGTCTTCGGCCACCGCACGCTTCTGCAGCGCGCGGTCGAAGCCAGCGCGGACCTTGCGCTGGTCGAACGCCTCGCGGGTGCCATCGCTCTTGACGATGGCCGGCAGCTTCAGTTCGACCGTTTCCATGGTGCTGAAGCGCTCGCCGCAGGCTTCGCATTCACGCCGACGACGGATCGTCGCGCCGTCTTCAGAGACGCGCGAGTCGATGACCCGGGTATCGGCATGTTGGCAGAAGGGGCAATGCATGGAACGCCTGGCTCAGGGAAGACCTAATTGCCACGGTCATGGCAGCGTCGCAAAGGTACCTGAGAAGGGGCAATGCAGCAAATGCTGTGTGCGCGGAAGTGCCTGCATTTCGGCCGAACAGAGCCTCCGGCGCGGTCAGGGCTGTGCGCTCAACCGGGTGCCGGCGGCGCCGAGGCCGCGCGTGCCCAGCGCAGCCACACCAGATGCCCTGCCATCACCAGCAGTGGCGGGCCAAAGCCGAGGAAGGCCAATGTCGAGATCTCCCCGTGCTTGAAGGTGAAGTACAGCGTGGCGGCAATCACGCCCAACGCGGCCAGGGCACCCACCCCCAGCCCTACCCATGCGACAACCGGGGAGTGGCGCAGGCCGGTAACACCACGCCGCAGGAACAGGCCGCTCAACCACAACCACGACAGCAGGCCGATGATTCCGGCCGACGACCACAGCAGCAACAGCCTGTGCTCGTCGCCCGTCAGATACTTGCCGTCCCATACGACCATCAGCCCCAGCACGGCACCCGTGCCGCCTGCCGCCACGGTGGGCAGGCCCACCAGCAGGCCGGCAATGGCCATCCAGCGTTTGTGCAGACGCTCATCCATGCGTTCGATTTCCTTCCATGGGCCACGTCATGCGCGGCGTTTGATCCACACCAGCATCGCAGCCGGCACCAGCATCGACGGGCCCAGCAGCAACAAGCCGATGCCTTCGGCGTGCACGGCGATGCCCCACCACAGCGCCAGCCCCAGCGGGGGCAAGGCGGCGAGACCGCCCGCCAGCAGCATCCACCACCAGAGGCGGTGCACGTGCAGCCCGGCACGCCCCTGCAGCAGAAAACCCGCGCTGAGCCACAACCAGGCCAGGCAGCCGGCAATGCCGGCCAGGCCCCACAGCGGCATCACCGTCACCGAGGCCAGCGTGCCATGACCGAACTGGCCCAGCCCCATCAGCAGCAGCATCGCCGCCGCCGCGCCGCCCATCGCCAGGCTGGGCAGGCCAAACAGCAGCGCCAGGGCGGTGTACAGGTACTTGAGGTGGCGCTCATCCATGCGCGGTTGCTCCAATGCCGGGGTCAGAGCCCTTCCCTGCGGGAAGGGATCCGACCCCTGCGTCGATCCGGGTTTCGGGGTCGGATCCCTTTCCGTCAGGAAAGGGCTCTGACCCCTGCGTCGATCAGCCGTAGACCGGGTACTTGCGGCACTGCGCGCTGACGGCATCGCGCACGCGGGCGATGACGGCGTCATCGGCCGGGGCGTCGAGCACGTCGGCGATCCAATTGGCCAGGTCCACGCAGTCCTGTTCGACGTAGCCACGGGTGGTCACCGCCGGGGTGCCCAGGCGCAGGCCCGAGGTCACGAACGGCGAACGCGGGTCGTTCGGCACCGAGTTTTTGTTGACGGTGATGTGGGCCTTGCCCAGCGCGGCTTCCGCGTCCTTGCCGGACACGTCCTTGCCGATCATGTCGACCAGCATCAGGTGGTTCTGGGTGCCACCGGAGACGATCTTGTAGCCACGCGCGATCAGCGTGTTCGCCATCGCCTGTGCGTTCTTCACCACCTGCTGCTGGTAGGCCTTGAAGCCCGGTTCCAGTGCTTCCTTGAAGGCCACGGCCTTGCCGGCGATGACGTGCATCAGCGGACCGCCCTGGATGCCCGGGAACACGATCGACTGCAGCTTCTTGACCAGATCCTCGTTGGCACCCTTGGCGACGATGATGCCGCCGCGCGGGCCGCGCAGGGTCTTGTGGGTGGTGGAGGTGACCACGTGGGCGTGCTCCAGCGGGCTCGGGTAGACGCCTGCAGCCACCAGACCGGCAACGTGCGCCATGTCCACGAACAGGTAGGCACCGACCTTGTCGGCGATGGCGCGGAAGCGCGCCCAGTCGATCACCTGCGAGTAGGCCGAGAAGCCGGCCACGACCATCTTCGGCTTGTGTTCCAGGGCCAGGCGCTCGACTTCGTCGTAATCGATCAGGCCCTGATCGTTCACACCGTACTGCACGGCGTTGAACAGCTTGCCCGAGGCGTTGACCTTGGCGCCGTGGGTGAGGTGGCCACCGTGGGCCAGGCTCATGCCGAGGATGGTGTCACCCGGCTGCAGCAGGGCGAAGTACACGGCCTGGTTGGCCTGCGAGCCGCTGTGCGGCTGCACGTTGGCGTAGTCCGCATCGAACAGCTGCTTGAGGCGGTCGATCGCCAGCTGCTCGGCGATGTCCACGTACTCGCAGCCACCGTAGTAGCGCTTGCCCGGGTAGCCTTCGGCGTACTTGTTGGTCAGCTGGCTGCCCTGGGCTTCCATCACCGCCGGGCTGGTGTAGTTCTCGCTGGCGATCAGCTCGACGTGGTCTTCCTGGCGCTGGGTTTCAGCGGCGATGGCCTTGGCCAGTTCGGGATCGTAGGATTCGATGCGGACGTCACGCGGGAACATCGGGTACTCCAGCAGGCAGGGAAAAGGGGTACGACTCAGCCCTTGATTGTAGCCCCGCGCCGGGCTGCTGGGGCCGAAACGGACGGGGCCGGCATCCCCGAAGGAATCCGGCCCCGTATGGTTTCGAATGGCGTTGTGGGGTCAGAGCCCTTTCCGTTGAAAAGGGATCCGACCCCTTGCATGCAGGTGGATCCACGCCATGCGTGGATGTGGCCGCCGACTCAGCGGCTGTTGAGCACGTACTGGGCGATCACACCGGTGGCGATGGCAACCAGCAGCATGTTGCCGCGGTCATCGCGGATCCACTGGTGGCCATACGGCGGGCGCCGCAGCTGGTAGCGCGGGTAGTCGTTCACCACATACACCGGTCCGCGGTAGTAGTCGCGGTAGCGATGCCCGACCTTCCAGCCGTAGCCCGGGCCATAGGCCGGACGGTAGACCACGCGCGGCGGCGCCGGGCGGTAGTAGCGGTCGTGGTCGCGATGCCAGTCACGGCGATCCTCGCGATAGTCGCGCCGGGCCTCGCGGCGGTCGCGCTCCCAGTCACGGCGGTCCTGGCGCCACTCGCGGCGATCCTCCCGCCACTCGCGGCGGTCATGGTCGCGGCGATGGTCGTTGTCGGCGAAGGCCGGCGCCACCGCGCCGAGCGCCAGCACAGAGGCCACGGCGCCGGCCATTACTCGATTGATGCGCATGTCAGACCTCTGCTTGGGTGGGTGGTGAGCCCATATTGCGCACTCGATCTGAACCGTTTCCGGCTGGAAACGCTTCCCGCTGCGGGACTGTGACGGAGTATTCAGGCCGTAGCCAGCCGGCGGCCCCGCCCAGGCGCGGCCCGGAACCGGTTCCGGCTATAATTGGCGGTATTCCTTTTCAGTCTGTGCCCGCTGCCGCAACGGGATGTTCCCGTGACGGGTCGGGCGCAGGGCCGCGCCTACGGAGACCTCATGTCCTCGCAATACATCTACACCATGAACCGCGTGTCCAAGGTGGTCCCGCCGAAGCGGCAGATCATCAAGGACATCTCGCTGTCCTTCTTCCCGGGCGCGAAGATCGGCCTGCTGGGCCTGAACGGCGCCGGCAAGTCCACCGTGCTGAAGATCATGGCCGGCGTGGATACCGATTTCGAGGGCGAAGCCCGCCCGCAGGCCGGCATCAAGGTCGGTTACCTGGCGCAGGAACCGGAGCTGGACCCGACCAAGACCGTGCGTGAAGCGGTGGAAGAAGGCGTAGGCGAAGTGCTGCAGGCCCAGGCTGCGCTGGATGCGGTGTATGCCGCCTATGCCGAGGAAGGCGCCGATTTCGACGCGCTGGCCAAGGAACAGGAGCGCCTGGAGGCGATCCTTGCCGCTGGCGATGCGCACACCCTGGAAAACCAGCTGGACGTGGCCGCCGACGCCCTGCGCCTGCCGCCGTGGGACGCCGTTGTCGGCAAGCTCTCCGGTGGTGAGAAGCGCCGCGTCGCACTGTGCCGCCTGCTGCTGCAGAAGCCGGACATGCTGCTGCTCGACGAACCGACCAACCACCTCGACGCCGAGTCGGTGGAATGGCTGGAACAGTTCCTGGCGCGCTACACCGGTACCGTCGTGGCGGTCACCCATGATCGCTACTTCCTGGACAACGCCGCCGAGTGGATCCTGGAACTGGACCGCGGCCGCGGCATTCCGTGGAAGGGCAACTACACCGACTGGCTGACCCAGAAGGATGAGCGCCTGAAGCAGGAAGACAACCAGGAAAAGGCTCGCCAGAAGGCGATCCAGAAGGAACTGGAGTGGTCGCGCCAGAACGCCAAGGGCGGCCGCACCAAGGGCAAGGCCCGTCTGGCCCGCCTGGAAGAACTGCAGTCGGTCGATTACCAGAAGCGCAACGAGACCAATGAAATCTTCATCCCGCCGGGCGAGCGCCTGGGCAACGCGGTGATGGAGTTCAAGAACGTCTCCAAGAAGTTCGGCGACCGCCTGCTGTTCGACAACCTGAACTTCCTGGTGCCCGGTGGCGCCATTGTCGGCATCATCGGCCCGAACGGTGCCGGTAAGTCGACCCTGTTCAAGATGATCACCGGCCAGGAAAAGCCGGACACCGGCGAGATCGTGGTTGGCCCGACCGTGCAGCTTTCCTATGTGGACCAGAGCCGTGACGCGCTGGAAGGCAACCACAGCGTGTTCCAGGAAATCGCTGGCGGCCTGGACATCCTCAACATCAACGGCATCGAGATCCAGTCGCGCGCCTACATCGGCCGCTTCAACTTCAAGGGCCAGGACCAGCAGAAGATGGTCGGTTCGCTGTCCGGTGGTGAGCGTGGCCGCCTGCACATGGCCAAGACCCTGCTGCAGGGTGGCAACGTGCTGCTGCTGGACGAACCGTCCAACGATCTGGACATCGAAACCCTGCGTGCGCTGGAAGATGCGCTGCTGGAGTTCCCGGGCAACACCTTCGTCATTTCGCATGACCGCTGGTTCCTGGATCGCATCGCGACCCACATCCTGGCGTTCGAAGGCGATTCGCACGTGGAGTTCTTCCAGGGCAACTACCGCGAGTACGAAGAAGACAAGCGCCGCCGCATGGGCGACGACGCTGCGCCGAAGCGCCTGCGCTTCAAGGCGCTGAAGTAAGCGACAGTGGGAAAACGAAAGGCCGCGCTTGCGCGGCCTTTCGCCTTTCAGGCGTTCCTGTCGTCATGGATTCCCGCTTTCCGGGTGTTTTCGTCAACCGGGATTCAACCGTTCATGAACGCAGGCGCCTCAAGCGGGCTTGAATCCTTGTCGTAATCGGACTTTGCAATTCGTTGTATGTTTTCGCTCGCCCACATCGGTTTTCCTACGCCCCCGCTTCATCCCCCAACGTAGGAAACTCCAATGAAAGCACTGATCGTCACCACGGCAGCCCTGCTGCTGTCGGGCACCGCCACGGCCGCGACCACCGACTGGGACGGCTTCTACCTGGGTGCCCAGGCCTCGCATGGCGAGGGGCACAGCAAGGACCGCAGCAATGCCAACGCTTCGGAAAAGAGCGTGCGCGGCTTCACCGGCGGCGTGCAGGGTGGCCGTCGCTGGCAGTTCGACAACAACATCGTGGTCGGCGTTGAAGGCGCGCTGTCGTTCGGCAACGTCACCCGTGACTGGAAGGATCGCGAGCAGCACCGGTACAGCCCGTACTACGGCAAGGACGCGGTGACCCGTTCGGGCACCTTCGATGTGACGCTGGGCCGTGCAATGGGCCGCTGGCTGCCCTACGTCGGCGCGGGCGTGACCGTGGCCCAGCAGGAATTCACCCTGGGCTGCGACAAGTCGCTGGTGGAAGCCACCAACGGCTGCCGCGTGGCCGAGTTCGAGACCCGCGCCTCGCACCTGTCCACCGGCGCCCACGCCACCGCAGGCGTGCTGTACCGCTTCAATGACCGCCTCTCGGCCGGTGCTGAATACCGCTACACCCACCTGGGTTCCAGCCCGGTGACCCTGGAAGACCCCAACTACCCTGCTGCGGCCCGTCGCAGCTTCCATACCGACTACAGCAGCGTTACGCTGAAGTTGAACTACCACTTCTAACCGCCTGACGACGCACCCGCAGGTCCCCCGGGGCGGCAGGGCGCGCAGGCATGAGAGATCTGCGATGTCCCTGCTCGAACGCCTGTTCCAGCTGCAGCAGCACGGCACCACCGTGCGTACCGAGCTGCTGGCCGGTGTCACCACCTTCCTGACGATGTCCTACATCGTCTTCGTCAACCCCGAGATCCTCGGCACCACCGGCATGGACGCAGGTGCGGTGTTCGTGGCCACCTGCCTGGCCGCTGCGCTGGGTTCGGCGGTGATGGCGCTGGCCGCCAACTTCCCGGTCGGCATGGCACCGGGCATGGGCCTGAACGCGTTCTTCGCCTTCACCGTGGTCGGTGCCGCCGGCCTGCCGTGGCAGCAGGCGCTGGGTGCGGTGTTCATTTCCGGCCTGGTGTTCCTGGTGCTGTCGCTGACCGGCGTGCGTGCGTGGCTGGTGTCCGGCATTCCCTCGTCGCTGCGCTCGGCCATCGTGGCCGGTATCGGCCTGTTCCTGGCGATCATCGCGCTGCAGAAATCCGGCGTGATCGTCGGCAATGAAGACACGCTGGTAGCACTGGGTCCGCTCAATACGGCGCCGCCGCTGCTGGCACTGGGCGGCTTCCTGCTGATCGCGATTCTGGAAGCACGCCGCATCCGCGGTGCGATCCTGATCGGCATTCTGGCGGTGACCGGCGCTGGCTGGGCATTGGGCGACGTGCAGTACCAGGGCCTGGTGTCGCTGCCGCCGAGCCTGGCGCCGACCTTCCTGCAGCTGGACCTGCCAGGCCTGCTGCACCATGACGGCGGCGCACCCATCGCAGTACTGCTGCAGGTGGTGCTGGTGTTCGTACTGGTGGAAGTCTTCGATGCCACCGGCACGCTGTATGGCGTGGTCGGCCGCGCCGGCCTGCTGAAGCTGCCGGGCGCGCAGAAGCGTTTCGGCCGCGCGCTGCTGGCCGACAGCACCGCGATCGTGGCCGGTTCGATGCTCGGCACCAGCAGCACCACGGCCTTTGCCGAAAGCGCCTCGGGCGTGCAGGTGGGCGGCCGTACCGGCCTGACTGCGCTGGTGGTCTCAGCGCTGTTCCTGGCCGCACTGCTGTTCTCGCCGCTGGCGGCGATGGTGCCCAGCTATGCCACCGCGCCGGCCCTGCTGTTCGTGGCTGGCCTGATGCTGCGTGAGCTGGTGGAAGTGGACTGGAGCGACCTGACCGAATCGGTGCCGGCCGCGCTGTGTGCGCTGGCGATGCCGTTCACCTACTCGATTGCCAACGGCCTGGCGTTCGGCTTCATCGCCTATGCCGCGCTGAAGGCCGGAACCGGGCGCTGGCGCGAAGTGCATCCGGCGGTGTGGCTGGTGGCGGTGCTGTTCACCCTGCGCTACGCGCTGGAATAAGCGGTAGGCGATGCCGGCCAGCGGCCGGCACTACCGGAGCACGCTTCGGCCAGCAGCCGGCACAGCCGGGCGGGGTTCACCCGCCACGCACGGGGCTTTGGGATGATGCGGGCATGGTTCGGCCTGACCTTCCCACGGATCCGTCTTCGCCGTTGCGCCGCCAATTGCTGCGCGCGGCAGTGCTGGCACCGCTGGCCGGTGCGCTGACCACCCTGCCCGGCTGCTCGCTGCCGGTGCAGGTGGATGGCACCTTCCTGCAGCCCTGGCGCAGCCACCTGCAGTGGGGCCTGGCCGACTGGCAGCGTTCGTTGAAGCTGGCACATACGCTGGGCTGCCGGCAGCTGGTGCTGCAGTGGACCGGCATCGTCGGTGGCAGCGACGGCGACTGGTCGCTATCCGACGGCAGCCTGCAGCAACTGTTCACCGCGGCCAGCGAGAACGACATCCGCATCCGCGTCGGCCTGCCCTTCCAGCAACGCTGGTGGCAGGCGATCGGCGCCGACGACGCCACGCTGCAGGCCTTCCTGGCCGAGAGCCTGGCGCACGCACGCAGCTGGTTGGCACAGGCGCCCTGGGCGCAGCAGCCGGCCTTCGGGGGCTGGTACCTGCCCTACGAACTGGAGCAGTACCACTGGGCCGATCCGGCCCGCCAGCAATGGCTGGCGCAATGGCTGCACGGGCTGGTGCAGGCCGCCAGCGCGCGCGGCGGTGATTGTGCGATCTCCTGTTACTTCAGCCGCCTGCAGACCGATGGCAACCTGGTCACGCTGTGGCAGGCGGTGCTGGCACAGGCCACGCTGCGGCCGATGGTGCAGGATGGCGTGGGGGTGGCCGGTGCCGGCAACGTGCAGCAGCTGCAACCGCTGCTCGATCATTTCCACGCACACGGCATCGGTTTCGATGCGATCGTTGAGTTGTTCCGCGAACTGCCCCGCGACCCTGCCGACGGCAGCGGATTCAAGGGCGAAACCGCCGATGCCGCGCGCATCCAGCGGCAGCTGGCATGGGCACGCAACAGCGGCGCACAGCACGTGCTGGTCTATGCGCTGGAGCCATGGCTGACCCAGGACACACCGCAGGCCGCAGCGCTGCGGCGACGCTGGGGCCTGCCTCAGTAGTAGAGGATGGCGGTGGCGAACAGGCCCTTGGCGCGCTGCGTATCACCGCCGCCGATGGCGAAGCGGTACTGCACGGTCAGGTCCAGGTAGGAACGCGGGGTGTTGTAGTGGTCTTCGCGGAACCAGTAGCGCACGCCCACGCCTGGCCCTGCGCCAAGTGACCAGCTGCGCTGCGTATCGTTGAGCGCGAACGACTGCGCCGGGAACGGCGGGTAACGGATGTCGCGCACGCGCGAGCGCTGGTCCAGCCAATCGGCACCCACCACCACATAGGGTGTGACCACCCAGTGCGTCTGCCCTGCACCGAAGCGGAAGCTGCGCCCGGCGCGTAGTTCACCGGCAGCGAACCACTGTTCGCGATGCAGGCGCCCGTTGGCATCGCCGATCCGCCGCACCGGCGTG
This sequence comes from Stenotrophomonas maltophilia, assembly GCF_004684085.1. GTDB lineage: Bacteria > Pseudomonadota > Gammaproteobacteria > Xanthomonadales > Xanthomonadaceae > Stenotrophomonas > Stenotrophomonas maltophilia_AS. The sequence goes on along the minus strand of NZ_SRHZ01000013.1, from coordinate 17,273 downwards.
CCATTGGCATCGAGTGCATCGAGGGTGAAGCTGGCGCTGTTGTCATCCCAGCTATAGCCCCCCTGCGCATAGCCGCTGACCATCCACCACTGGTTCACATCAGTGCGCAGATCGGTGCCGTGGTAATAGCCGTAGGTCAGGTAGGACATCCAGCCGCCGGAACCGCTGGCCAAGCGGTAGCGTGCCAGCGTGCTGGCTTCCAGCGGTGGGTTCAGCGCCAGCTGCAGGCGGCATTGCACGGCCGCTGATGCGGGATAGACATCGCCCGCGCGGGTTGCACTGCCAAGGAACTGGCGGCGCTCGATGCCGGCGCTCAGGCCGGTCTGGCCGAAGGCGTAGCGCATGCCGAACGAGGCGATGGTGGACGGCCAGCCAGTGGTGGAACGCGAATGGCTGAGCCGTTCGGCGCGTGCACGTGCATCCGGTGTCGACTCGCCGGTGCACGGATCCACTGCGCGGATCGATTCGTAGGTGCCGCCCTGGTCGTACAGCGTGTTGAGCAGCCGCGCGTAGAGTTCGAGCGTGCCGTGCTGGTCGTTGAAAGCCGGGGGCCGCCAGAACGCCTCCAGCGTGCTGAACACCGAATCGCCGGGCGTACTGATCGCCGCACCGCCGACATTGGTCGCCGCCTGGCGCGCACCACGGAAACCCGCCGAGGCGATCACGCCCCACTCGCGCGAGTAATTGGCGATGGCATTGCGTACGTTGTAGCGCTGCTGCTCATCCAGCGGCAGCTCACCGGCGTCGGCGCGATCAATGGCACTGCGCAGCAGCGACACCGCCTGCGGATGATCGCCGTTGGCCGCACTCGCGTAGGCCTGGTCGAGCACTACGCTTTTCGGTGCCTTGCCGGTAGCCTCGGCGGCACGGAAGTCGGCCAGTGCGCGTGCCGGTTCGTGGGCCTTCTGGTTGAGGTAGCCGCGCTGCATCAGCGCCCCCGCGTCATCAGGACGCTGCGCCAGTGCCGCATCCAGGCGCTGCCGCGCTTCGTCCTGTTGGGCACGGTTGCCCGACGCCAGCGTGGTGGTCAGCAGGCCTTGCAGGTTCGCGTCGTCCGGTGCGAGTTGCACGGCCTGCCGCGCCTCACCGATGGCCTCGGCATAGTCCTGCCGCGCGTAGGCAGCGTAGGCACGCTGCGCGGCACCGCCATCCCCCTGCAGGTCGGCCGGCATCAGTTCGCAGACGTCGCTGCTGTCACCGGACTGGCAGTGCTGGACCGGTGCCGGGTAGGCCTGGGCGCTGATGCGGGGAAGCTCGCGGCTGGAGCGGACCGCCCGGCTGCGTTGCTCAATGCCCTGCTGCAGCAGCTGCCGTGACCGTGCATCGCCTTCACCTGCCGGTACCGCCGCCTGCAACGGTGCCAGCAGTGCAGCTGCGCGTACCCGATCACCCGCGGCCAGCGCCGCATCCACCGCCAGCAGTCGCACGTTGCGCTGCTGCGCGGTCGATCCCGGCGTGGCAAGCGCGGCGTCGAAGTCCTCATTGGCGAGCACGCTATCGCCCTGGCGCTGGCGCAGATAGCCGCGCATCACCCGGGCGTTGAGATCGCTGCCGTCGATCTTCAGCGCCTGGTCGGCACTACGCTCGGCGTCGACCAACTGCCCACCCTGCAGCTGCGCGGTGATCAGCAGCAGCCGGTACGAAGCAACGTCGGGTGCCAGTTCCACGGCGCCGTGCGCCTGCTCAATGGCAGCAGCATCTTCGCCTGCGGACAGCGATTGGTAGGCCTGCTGGGCCTGCAGCAGCGCGCGTTGGCGGCCCAGTGCCACCCGCCGCGCGCGCAACTCCTCAACGTTCGGTGCGCCCAGCTGCAGCGCGGTACCGATGGCGGCGTCGGCCTGTTCGGGCTGCTGCTGTGCCTCCAGCGCCGCCACCCACAGCAGGGCCCATGCGCCCTGTTCCGGTTGCTGCCGGAACGCCTGCTCGGCCTTGCTGGCGGCGATGCTCATCTGCCCGGCGTCGTAGGCCGCATAGGCTTCGGTTGCCAGCATGTAGGCCTGCCGATTGTTGCGGTCGGCCACCGTTGCGGGTGCACGCGGTACCGCTGTGCTGCGCGCGGCACCTGTGGTCGTCTTGGGCGCAGCGGCCGCCAGCGCCGGCAAGGCCGGATCCTTCAGCCCCGCGTCCAGCGCACGGCGCGCCTGCTGCTGCGCTTCTGCGCCACGACCGAGCTTCTGCAGCGCATAGATCTGCAGCAGGCGCAGCCGCACCACATCCGGTCGCAACCGGATCGCTTCGCTGGACTGCTGGTAGGCCGCATGGTAATCACCGCGCTCATAGGCGGCAAACGCCTGCTCGGCGATGCGGTAGGCCGCACCGGACAGCGGCAGTGCCACATTGGTCTGTGCCAGCACCGGCGCGGCGGCCGCGGCCAGTGCCACGGCAATGACGGTGGACAGCAGCGTGGTCTTCATGCCGGCAAGGCTCCGGGAGGCGGCGACTGCAGCGCGGCCGCTCGCCGGCGCTGCTCCTGCATGGCCTGGGCCACGGCGTCTTCAGTGGCGATGCCCTGCTTGACCAGGTAATCGCCGATGCGGCCGTCGCGCTGCGGCATGTAGTCGTCCAGTGCGATCTCGAAGCGTGCGTGATCGATCAGGCGCATTTCCACCAACAGGTCGCCCAGCAGGGGCACGTTGTCCAGGTGCCAGTGCTGGTCGCCGCCGATCAGGCGCAGACCGGCGTTGATTTCGCTTTCGCGGGCAATGCTCTGTTCGATGTGCTCGCTGCGGGTTTCCTGCTTCAGCAGTGCCAAGGCGTCTTCGGGCAACGGACTGGCTACGGCCAGCCGCAACGTTCCTTGCTGGCGCGGCGGCAGCGGCAGCATCCGCCACTGCACGCAGGCTTCGGCACTGACCGGGAACTGGCAGGCACGCAGGTAGTCGACGTCGATCACCGCGCGCTGCAGGTCACCCTGGAAGGCAATGGCCTCGGCCAGGGTTTCATCATCCAGCCAGCCCTGGGTGAGCAGGATGCGACCCAGGGGTTGCTGTCGACCTTCGTGCTGCTGTTGCAGTGCCTGCTGCAGGTGTTCGGGTTCGACCGCCTGCCAGGTGCTCAGCAGTTCACCCAGCTGCTTGCGGGTCTGCACCAGCTGCGCCGCATCGGGGAAATCGTGCATGGTCTTGTCCCAGACCATGCGCTTGCCGAACAGCAGGTAGGCCAGGAACACTTTCCATGCACGCGCGGTGGCCATGAAATTGATCATGTTGCCGACCACCATGCGTGGGATCGACATCAGGGCATGTTCCCAGCCATACAGGCGGTTGACGAAGTAGAAACGCTGCACGACGCGGGTCGCCAATGCCGCAGTGGTCAGCAGCGCCACGTTCATCTGCCAGGTACCGGCTTGGAACACGCTGGGGAACTGCATGGTCCACACCCCGGTCATCCTCAACAGCCAGAACAGCAGCAGCTGCAGGAAGATGAGGTAGGCGATGATGCTGACGAACGAGGTGATGATGCCCTTGCGGTCGCGCGCCAGCAGGTACTTGGTGGCCAGCGAGCCACGCCAGCCCAGCGATTCCCAGCTCTGCAACCCAATGCCCAGCACCCAGCGCGCCTTCTGCCGGTACGACGCGCGGAAGTTGTCGGGGAAGTACTCGCGCACGCACAGCGCCATCTGCTGGGTACGCTCGCGCACCGGTCCCCAGCCGAACCACGACGGCCGACGCACGCGGAACTGCACCGGGAAGCGGGCGAAGATCGACTGCATGCCCATCGCCGCCAGCCGCGCACCCACGTCGTAGTCCTCGGTGAGGCTGTCGGTGTTGAAGGGCTGGTTGTCGGTCTGCGCGCTCAGCGCCAGCAGCGCGCGCCGCGAGAAGCAGGTACCGACGCCTGCGGAGGGCACCATGCCGGACACGCTCTCGCGTACCACCAGATCCTTGGCGTGCCATTCGGCGAATTCGTCCATGTAGACGCCGGCCACCAGTTCGTACCACTCGCGGTCCAGCGAAGTGACCGGCAACTGGATCATGTCCTTGCGCGGCAGTAGGTAGTTGTAGAAGCGCAGTTCCATCGGGTGCAGCACGTCCTCGCTGTCGTGCAGGATCACCCCGGCGAATTCGATGTCGTGGCGCTTCTCGTAATCGAAGATGGCCAGGATCAACCAGTTCAGGCAGTCGGCCTTGCTGGTCGGCCCATCGTGCGGCACCTCCACGCGGCGCAGGCGCTTGTAGCGGCGGCGCATGCGCTCCACTTCATCGATGGTCTGCGGGTCGTTGGGATAGGTGCCGACGAACACGACGTACTCGCGGTAGTCGAGCACGTTGATCATGTTCTCCACCATCTGCGCGATGACGTCGTATTCCATCCATGCCGGCACCATGATCGCCAGCGGCTGTTGCGGCCGCTGCAGCAGATCTTCCTGGGTCAGCGGCCGGTACGCTTCGCGACGCTTGATGGTGAGCGCGCGCCAGCTCTCGCGCACCCAGTACCAGACATCGATGAACAGGTCATCGAGGCTGGAGATCAGGATCAGCACGGCCACCGCCGCCGCCGTGGTTTCCAGGACGGCGTAATAGTTGGCCAGCTGGATGTTCCAGAACAGACCGTCCACGGTGGATCAGTGCCCTGTATTGGCGGACTTGCGGCGGCGCACCTGGGTGACGCGGGCGGCCAGCAGCGCGAACACGATCACGCCGACCAGCAGCAGCAACCAGACCATGTGCCGTTCCCACTTCGATTGCGGATTGCCATCCTGGGCAACGCGGCTCCCGTAAGGATCCTGGCGATCGAACTCGCGCACGGCATCACTGCCGTCGAGCACCGCAAGATCACCGCGCAGCAGCCGGAACGGTGCGCCGAATGACGGTGCCTGCGCACCCAGATCGCTGTACAGCACGCCGAGCTGGCCGCCGGAGGTGCCGACCTGCACCACTGCGGCGCGGTCCAAGCCACTGACATCCAGCAGCGGCTGCGGCTTCCCGCCGATCAGCAGGTGGCCGTCCTTCAGGCCGGCCACATCGACACCCGACGGCGCCACACCGAAGGCCAGCCACGGCGCACCCGGGCTGACTGCCGCACCGGCATCGACCACCTTCAGTTCCGACGCCTCCGGCGAGGCGCCCACTGCACTGGCCACCGCGATCACCTTGCGCAGCGATGCCGGCGCATCCTGCAGCCACGTGGCGGGCACGAACACCTGGTTGCCGCGCGACAGCTGGCTGCTGGCGCCGACGAAATCACTGCCCAGCGAACGCTTGGCCAGCGTCAGGTGGCTGCTGGGCAGGATCGAGACCGGATAGGCGGTGGCCGGATCGTGGCAGTAGGGGCGTGCCGGCTGGCGGAGGAAACTGACGCGGATCTCGTTGCGCGCCGCCAGCGCGTAGGCCGGCACCTTGGCCGCCAGCCGTTGCGGCTGGCCGTTGGCCGACAGCACCTTGCCGCCCAGCAGGTAGTCATTGAAGTGGATCGTGGCCACCGCGCCCTGCCCGGCTGCATTGGGGGCCGCCGAAACATCGATCACCACCTCCTCGGGCAGGCGCCCGTCGGCCGACAACGCGCCGAGGTCGAAGGTGGCGCTGCGGTCGGCGCGGGTGACGACATCCATCGTGCCGGCGATGTTGCCGAGCCGGCTCAGCAGCACCTGGTCGCCGTCCAGCTTCGGCGTGCCCGCTGCGCTGACCTGCAGGCTGCGGCCGAGCGCGTAGCTGCGCCACTGTTCGGCGAAGAGTCCGGCAACCTTGCCCGCCGCCGCCGGGTCGACCACCAGCGTCGGACGGCCGGCAACGACCACCACGCTGACCGAGGCGGTGGCCGCGGGCTTTTCCAGGCCGCCCATGTCGGTACCGCGCCACGCGGTGAACGCCGTGCCCGCGTCGGCGCCAGCGGTGGCAACCTGTGCGGCCAGCGCATCCAGTGCCGCGCGCACGCCGGCCCGCAGCGCATCGCTGCCGATCATCACATCGGCGGCCAAGGGCCCGCTGTCTCGCAGCGACAGCAGCGCACCGACTTCGGCCAGATCCTTGATCGCGTATGCCCGCTCCCCTGAAGCCAGCGCGGCATAGGCCGGCACGCCCTGCAGGCTGGCCGGCACATTGATGCCGGTCAGGTCGACGCTGTCACCGACCTTCGGCAGCGCCACCACCTGCACCTGCTTGCCGCCTGCCTGCAGCGCGGTACCGATGCGCCAGGCCGCATCGTAGGCAGGCGCCTGCAGGGCCTTGCCGTCCACCAACAGGCGCACCCGTGGCGGCAGCGCGCCCCAGGCCTTGGCCACGGTATCCACGGCGCGGCCGTCGAAGCGGTAGCTGAAGCGCGAGTCCGGCGACAGCCGCAGCACGTTGGCCGGCGCACTCTGGTCGGCGCACTGGTAATCGGACACGATCGACCACCAGCCGACGCCGACCCGCACGAAGCCGTTCTGGCGGGGTTCGCCATCGATGGCCAGCAGCTGGCTGGCGTCACCCTGTGCGTCGGTGATCGAACGCGCGGCGATTGGATCGCCATCGACCGACCACAACCCGGACGTGCGCCCAGCATGGCCGCGCACATAGCGCCCATCCAGCTGCAGCTGTGCGTCGCGGGTGGCGACGCCGGCCGGCACCGGCAGGTAGATCTCGCGCTGGCTTTCCTGCCCGCTCAGCACCAGTGGCTGGCGGAAGCCAAGTTCGCGCAGGGTCATCTGCCGGCTGACCGTGCTGTCGCCGCTCCATTCGGCGAACTGGCCGGCGACGCTGTCGGCGGCATGGGCACTGCCAACCACCCCCGACAGGACGAACGCGACAGCGGATGCAAACAGGGGAGAGCGGCCGGTCTGGGTCATGGCGTCACTTCGCGTGGATGGGGGTGGGCGGTACCGCCGCTGCGGAGACCGGGCGAGAATTCGGGAAGGGGCGTGCCGTGCAGGGCCGCGACAATGCGCGCGCTGGCGCGGCCATCGCCGTAGGGGCTGGCATCGGGATCGAAGCGGGTCGGGTGCGGTGGTTGTGCCAGTGCCGCGTTGACCGCCTCGACAATGCGCGAGGGCGTGGTGCCGACCAGGGTCACCACCCCGGCCTCGACCGCCTCTGGACGCTCGGTGACATCGCGCATGACCAGCACGGGCTTGGCCAGCGCCGGCGCCTCTTCCTGCACGCCACCGGAGTCGGTAAGGATGACGTCGGCGCGCTGCATCAGGCGCACGAAGCGCAGGTAGTCCTGCGGCGGCACCAGGTGCACGTTGTCGAGATGACCCAGGTGGGCGTTGACCGGGCCCTGCACGTTCGGGTTGAGATGCACCGGGTACAGCACCTGCAGGTCCGGCCGCCGGGCCAACTCGGCCAGTGCCCGGCAGATGTCCTCGAAGCCCTGGCCGAAGCTCTCCCGGCGATGGCCGGTGACCAGCAGCAGGCGCCGCTGCGGGTCAAGCATGTGGAAGGGCTCGTCAGCCCGCGCACGCAGCGCCGGGTCGGCATCCAGGCGCTCTACGGTCTGCTTCAGGGCATCGATGACGGTGTTGCCGGTGACCAGGATCTGCCCGCCCAGGTGTTCGCCGGCCAGGTTGGCGCGCGAGCTGGGCGTGGGCGCATACAACTGGTGGCCGACCACATCGATCACCCGCCGGTTCATTTCCTCCGGCCACGGCCGGTGGATGTCGCCGGTGCGCAGTCCGGCCTCGACATGACCGATCGGAATACGGTGGTGGAACGCGGCCAGCGCGGCGGTCATCGCCGTGGTGGTGTCGCCATGCACCAGTACCCGGTCCGGACGGACCTGCGTGTACAGCGCATCAAGCCGTTCGAACAACTTGGAGCACAGGCCATTGAGGGTCTGGTTGGGCACCATGACATCGAGGTCGTGGTCGGCGGTGATCTCGAACAGCGACATCACCTGGTCCAGCATCGCCCGGTGCTGGCCGGTGATGCAGACCACCGATTCGATGTCCGCAGCCTCCGCCAGGGCCCGCACCAGAGGCCCCATCTTGATCGCTTCCGGCCGCGTGCCGAACACCGACAGGACCTTCACCGCAGCGCTCCCGAGGGCCGGCGCGGGGGAATGCAGGCAGCTGTAGCCACGTCTGGATCCTTTCGGCGTTCCCGTCCAGCACCCGCAGGCAGGAGACGGTCACCTCATGAGGAAACTCCAAATTCGCGACATACATCACATTCATGTGGTTGTACGTGCGTCGTGGCACTGATCTTCATCGTTGGAAGATCAAGACGCAGTCAACGCCGCCTGCGGAACAGGCGACGTTGCGGCGGAACCTAGCGATGGCGACGGCCTGGGGCCGCCTTACTCGTACTGGATGGTGAACGTCGCCTGGCCGTTTGCGACACCGGCACCGACCGTGCCGGCCTGGGTCTGCACGTAACGGGCGCGCAGCGGCAGGGCCATGACACTGGTGCCCGGAGCGGTAGTGCCCACGTTGACGGTCTGGCCGAAACGCACTTCGCGCTCGGTGCTGCCATCACGCTGGACCATCTGGATGCCGATGCGGGTGGCGCTGTTGGTGGCCGCGCTGAGCTTCAGCACGCCCGGCATGTTCGAGCTGTCCTGGTCGGCATCGAGGCGGATGCCGATCTTGCTCTGGTAGGCGGCAACATTGCTGCCCTGGCAGTTCAGGCGGATCTCGAAGTCACGGTCGACCGCACGCGAACCAACGCCGGTGAAGGTGGTGTTGGGCACGCTGCCGAAATCGACGGCGATGTTGCGGCTGCCGGCCTGCACTTCGCAGGTCGGGCTGACCACGGTGGTACCCGAACCCCTGAACGTCGAGGTCAACACCGGGCGGCTGGGGCCATCACCATCGAAGTAGTAGGTGGTGAAGCGGCCGTTGGGTGCGATCACACCCGAACCCGTCTGCGCCGCGGTCTTGATCAGCTGGATGCGGAACTGGCCGCCGATCAGCGAGATGGTCGCGTTGGCGGCGAAATTGATGGAGTGCGGGTAATAGGTCTGGATCGCGCCGGAGTCGCGGAACAGGCGGATGCCCACACCGGCGACGCCGGTCTCGTAGACGTTGGCAAACCCGGCCACCGGTCGCTTCTGCGGTGCGTTGACGTACTCACCGGTGGAGTAGCCGCCGTACCAGTAGTCACAGCGCGCAACGCTGTTCTGCTGGTTGATCGGCACGCTGATTTCCTTGATCACGCCACCTACCGGCGTGCTGGGCAGGATCACGATCTGACCCATGTCCATCTGCACGTCCTGCGCAACGAATCCGTTGATCTGGATACGGCACGCCGCACTGGCCTGCTGCGCCAGCAGCACGCCACCGAGCATGGCCATCGCGGCCAGCACCTTGCGGCCACGGGAAGAAATCATCGGCATGCTGCCTCCAGCGGGATGAAGCCGGTCTTGGACGCATCGGCGCCCGCCGGTACCTGGTAATCAATGGTACAGCGCTGGTCGGCGCCGGCGCCCCACTCCACCAGCAGGCTGCCCTGGTTCTTTTCACTGCGCACGTACAGGCGGCCACCCTGGCTGACCATGCCCACCGGCTGGCCCTGCTCATCCTTGACCTGCGCACCGAACGGCATGGTGCGGCCATCGGTGTTGCGCACCTGGATCAGCAGCGCGTTGCCCTTGCGGGTATCGAAGCGCAGGTAGCTGATGGCACCGGCAAACGGCGCCACCGACTGGCTGGTGCTTTCCAGCTCGACGTCGTGGGCCATGCCCTGCGGGTCGAGGGTGACGGTGTTGAGGCGGTACGGCGACACGTACGGGACCACGGCGTAGCCGCGGCCATCGACACGCAGGCCCGGGGCGTTGCTGACGATCGCATCGCGTGCGCCCGGTGCTTCCACCAGCACCATGGTGTCGCCACGCTGCGGGGTGAAGGTCAAGCCGCCCGGATGCACCACCACGCTGCCGTTGGCGCCGACCGAAGCCTGGCGGAAATCGCGCGAGTGGCTGTAGGTGGCATTCAACGCTGTGTAGCGGCTGCGGTATTCGGCGTTGCCGACTGCGGTGGTACCACCCTCGCGGGAATCGGACAACGCAGCACCGTAGCTGAAGTTGTTGTCGACGCCGGCCGAACCGGTGATGCCGACGCGGCTGTTGTCGTAGCCACCGCGATCGCGCACGCCGACATCGGCGCTGAACGACACCGGGTGGGTACCACGGCCCAGCGGCACGCTCATCGACAGCAGGTACTGGGTGTCGGAACGGCCGAGCACGCCCTCTTCGGTGCGCAGCGCCGAGAAGCCGTAGTTCACCGAACGCCAGGCGTTGTTGTAGCCCACCTGGTACTGCTTGGAGGTGCCCGGGCGATCGTAGAAGTCACGCACCGAGCCGGTCACGTACAGTGCGCCGCCGCGACGGCCCAGCGGCTGGTTCAGGGTTACCTGGAACTGACTGCGCTGGCGACCACGGGTGGTCGGATCGATGCCGCGCTTGTCCGAGTCACGGCCATACAGCGCGTCCTGCAGGCTGTAGAAGCCTTCGGTCGAATAGCGGTAGGCGGCCAGGGTCAGGTTGGTCCCGGTCTCGCCGATCATGTTGCTGTAGCTCAAGCGCACGCTGGCACCGGTGTGGTTGCCGTAGTGGTCGAACGTCGTACGTGCGTGGGTGACGTCGGCAGCGAACGCGCCAACCGGCGTGGACAGGCCGACGCCATACAGCAGCGACAGGTAGCCGTCGCTCAGTGCACTGCCGCCGTACAGGGTCAGCTGGTTGCCGATACCACGCTGGTAGGTGCCCTGCACCAGCCACGGCTCATCGGCCAGCAGCTTGTTGCGCACCTGGCCGGCGGTCAGCGCGTAGCGCGACACGCCTTCGCGCAGCATCTGCGGCACCGAACCAAACGGCACCTTGAATTCGCGGCGGCGGCCATCGGCCTCGATCACGCTCACTTCCAGATCGCCACCGTAGCCGGTCGGGTACAGGTCGTCGATGACGAAGCTACCCGGCGACACGGTCGAGGAATAGATCAACTGCTGGTTCTGGCGCACTTCCACGCGCGCATTGGTTTCGGCGATGCCGCGCACGATCGGTGCGTAACCGCGCAGCGAGTCGGGCAGCATGCGGTCGTCGCTGGCCAGGCTGGCACCGCGATAGCCGATCGAATCAAACAGTTCACCGGTGGTGTAGGCCTCACCGATGGTGAGCATGCCGCGCACCTGCGGAATGCCGCGCTGCGCATAGGTGGCGATGCTCTGCCAATGGCGACCGTCACCCTCGGACCAGGTCAGGTTCGAATCGTGGCGGAACTGCCAGCCACCCAGGTTCAGGCCGGCATTCAGGCCGAGGTAGGCACTGCGGTTGCGCTGGCCACCTTCGACACGGCTGTCGCTGTTGATCGCATTGAAGCTGTAGCCAACGAAGCCGGCATTGATACCGCGGTCCCAGAGCGCCGGGTTGACGTAGCCGCGCGCCTCGCGACGCAGGAACACCTGCGGAATGCTGAGGTCGTAGCGCAGGTTGCCACTGTCGTAGACACCATAGGCGTTGGTCATGCGCTGCTGGACCGGCACACAGGTGGTCTTGTCGGTCGGAACCGACGGGTCCTGCTGCAGCAGCACGGCCTCGCTGTCCACGCCCATTTCTTCCAGCATCGGCAGCGGCAGGCAGGCGTCGACGCGGCCCTGCGCATCGGCCTTGAACTGCAGATCGCGACGGCCCTGCCAGGCACCGTTGACGTAGACGTCGACACGGTAGTTGCCGGCCACCATCGGGTTGCCGTTGCTGAAGGCCGCCAGGTCGACCTGCTTGGCCTGGCCAGACAGGAAGCTGGAGTTGAACTGGGCCGACTCCGGTGCACGCGCATTGGCCGCACCACTCTGCGCCATCAGCGCCTGTTCGCCGAGATTGGCCGGGGCAGCCAGCGCCCATCCTGGGCAGGCTACGCCAGCAACCAACAGGCAAAGCGCCTGATGGATCGACAATGTCAATCTGTTTCCGATCACACTGACATTCCTTCAATTCGCCGCACGGCGGCGGTGGCGGGATGCGCAGGCCATGGGCCGGCGCGGCGCGTTCAGCCCCCGGTGCTGCCGAGGCGGATGGTGTGTTCCACCCGGCCGCCGTAGTCGTTGATGGTGATGAAGCGGACCTGGTTGGTGCCCGCCGGTACGGCGTACTCCAGGCTCTGCTTCGGCGCGACCATCGCGCCCTTGTCCTCGACGGCCTTTTCACTGCTGCCGGTCACGGCATGCACTTCAGCCAGGGTGACGTGGAAGGGGCTGGGGTTCTCCACCCGCAGGCGGTCGCCATTGCGGGTCCAGCGCAGTGCTGCCGGTGCGTCGTTGGCGACGCCCTTCAGGCCCTGCGGCCGGTAGAAAAGCTTCAGGCGCGAACGAAACGCGACCTGCAGGTAATTCTGTTCGCCACTGTCGGCGCTGTCCGGCGACGGCGGCACATCCAGCACGTTGAGCCAGAACACCGACTCGCGGTCGGCCGGCAGCTGCGCGCCAGAGAAAATCAGTCGCAGCGCCTGGCTGCGGCCCGGTTCGACGCGCGCGATGGGCGGCGTCAGCACGAACGGGGCATCGCTGGTATCGGCAGTCTGGTTGGCGTCGCCACTGTCGATCCAGGCCTGCACCAGCGCCGGCGAATCGCCCACGTTGTCGACCTGCACGGTGACTTCGCGCGCCTGCGCCGGGTAGATCACTCGCGTGCCATTGACCACCACGCCGGCCAGTGCGTCCTGGCAGAAGGGCAGCGTGAACGCTGCCAGCAGCAGCGCCCGGGGAAAGAGTGCTTTCATCGGAAATACTACGCTCGAGGTGTGTGGCCAGAGGCCGCGGAGCATTGGCCGGCGCGTACGCCGGCCAATGCGGGTACGGCTACGATCAGTTGTAGATGATCGTGTACTTGACGCTGCTGGTGACGTCGCCCGGGGTGGCGGCGGCAGTAGCGTAGTACTCAGCGTAGTAGCTCAGGTCGGCCGAGCCGTCGGTGCCGACGGTGACCCACTGCGAGTTGGTCTGGGCCAGGCCAGCGCCGGCTGCCTTGATCGGCAGGACCTGGTTGTTGGAACCCAGCAGCTGCAGCTGCACGTTGGTGGCAGCGTTGGCCGACGCCTGGTTCAGCAGGCGGCCGGTGTTGAAGTCAACGGTCGAACCCGGCTCGAAGTAGGTCGCGACGTTGCCGGCGCTGCACTTGGTCAGGTTGATCGCGAACGGGGTACGGCCCGCAACGGCACCGGCATTGGCCAGGGTGTTCTTGGACACGGTCGGCAGGTTGACGGCGAAGTCCTTGCCGCCCGGGGTCGAGATGGTGCAGGTCTTGTCGGTCACCTTGCCATTGAAGGTGATGGTGCCGTCGGCGGCGTTGGCGGCCAGCGGAGCGGCGGCCAGCATCACAGCGGCGATGAGATTGATCTTGTGCATTCGCTTTTACCTAACCCTACTGAAGAGATGAGAAGTAGAGGAGGAAGCAAGGAGCACTGCCGGGCTATCAAGACCCATCCTTGCGTCTCACCTGTGGCCGGACTCGGACATACCTTCCCCTGAATCCGTGACGCAAGTATAGGCACAACTGTGATGAAAGTCACATTATTTTTCTGAACGACGGTTTATTGACGCCCTAAATGTGACGTGATAGGCGAAATTGCCTTTCAGGGAGCGTGGGAGAGTTGACGGTGGACCGAACTGGTCACAAACGACCGTAGATGACGCATCAGGTGGCGCGTTCGGCATGCGCGGAAGCAGGCTTTTTTCAGCTGGAAATCGCCTTATTTGATGCGCATCACTCTTTCTTGGTGATGGCCCTAGCAGATTCGAACTTGTCCTATTAAAGGCGGATCGAAGCTGTCGCTAACTAGGACACACCGAACCAGAGAACGTGTCATGAGGAACTCCATCCTGCTGTGTGTGGCCCTGATGTCCATCAGTGCGCTGGCCCAGGCCAGCAGCGGCAGCATCCGTTTCAGCGGTCGCATCGCTGAGCCGGGCTGCACGACGAACCTTTCCCAGGGCGAACTGAGCCTGGCGGCCTGCCCGCCGTCGGCCAAGGGATCGACGGTGGCCGTGACGGCTCTCGCCGATGGCCAGGCCGCGACGCTGCGCGACGGCAAGCGCCAGGGCCAGAAGCTGTCGGTGTCGGCCAGCGCACTGCGCGCCGGCGATATCGCCTTCTCCGAGCGCTACAGCGTGCAGGCCTCGAAGCAGCAGCCGCTGCAGGGTGCCTACCTGGTGGTGGTCGACTACCTGTAAGACCTGCAGGCCGGCGTCATTCCGGCTGCGGCAGCTCGAAGACCTGGCGCAGATAGGCCAGGTAACCCGGGTCGTCGCACATGCTCTTGCCCGGCGAGTCGCTGAGCTTGGCGACCGGCTGACCGTTGCAGCGGACCATCTTGATGACGATGTTGAGCGGCGTCGGACCCAGATCATTGGTCAGATGGGTGCCGACGCCGAAGGCGACCTGGCAGCGACCACGGAAGTAGTCGTACAGGCGCATCACCTTGACGATGTCGAGGCCATCGCTGAAGACCAGCACCTTGCTGCGTGGATCGACCCGGCGCTGCTGGAAATGCGCCAGCATGCGGTCACCCCAGTCGAACGGGTCGCCCGAGTCGTGGCGCACGCCGTCGAACAGCTTGCAGAAGTACATGTCGAAGTCGCGCAGGAACGCGTCCAGGCCAACCACATCGGACAGCGCGATGCCGAGGTCACCGCGGTACTCGCGCGCCCATGACTCCAGTGCCGCCACCTGCGAATCACGCAGTCGAGGGCCCAGTGCCTGGAACGCCTGCAGATACTCATGGGCCATGGTGCCGTGCGGGGTCATGCCGTACAGCCGGGCAAAGTGCACGTTGCTGGTGCCGACCAGTTGCGGCCCGAGCGCATCACGCAGCAGCGGCAGCAGGCGGGCATGCCAGTCACGCGAGTAACGGCGGCGGCTGCCGTAGTCGGCAATGCGGCACTGCTCGAAGCCAGGAGTATCGCGCAGCAGCGCGGCCTTGGCCTGCAGGCGGCGCTCGCCTTCGGCGAAGTCGGCGGTGGTGGTATTGCGGAACCAGACCTCGTTGATGATCGCCAGCAGCGGCACTTCAAACAGAATGGTATGCAGCCACGGGCCGGTGATGTCCAGTTCAATCTCGCCGGGCACGGTCTTCGACGCGCGCAGCTGGATGTACTTGCGATCCAGATGGAACAGGCCGAGGAAGTCGGCGAAGTCCGGCTTCACGAAGCGCAGGCCACGCATGTAGTCCAGCTCCGCGTCGCTGAAGCGCAGGCTGCACAGGTGGTCGATCTCTTCGTCGATCTGGTCGATGTAATGGGCCAGGTCGATGCCGGGGGTGCGGCACTTGAACCGGTACTGCACCTGGGCACCGGGATGCTGGTGGAGCACCGCCTGCATCATGGTGAACTTGTACAGGTCGGTGTCGAGCAGGGACTGGATGATAGGCATGGGGCGGATTATGCGCCCCGCAGAGTGAACCGGGGTGCCTGCGGCCACGCTCGGCTCTACGGGCAACAACAGGAGTAGATCCACGCCATGCGTGGATGCCCTTTCAGCGCTACAAGGATCTGCGCAGCAACCTCGGCACCAGCATCAGAGCATGCGCCCAGATCGCGCCCCACACGGCTACCCGCACCGGCAGCGAACGCTGGTTCGCCTCGAACTTCTGGAAGTAGCGCCACAGCCCTTTGTGCTTGTGCCATTCAACGAAGAACGGCCGTGAGCGGCTGGAGACGCCGCGCACGTGGGTGACCTGCAGATCGTTGGCAATGGCGACTACCGCGCCGGCCTCGCGGGCGCGCCGGCACAGGTCCAGGTCTTCGGCGTGCAGGCGATACCCAGCGTCCCAGCCGCCGATACGGTCGAACAGCGCGCGCTGCATCATCAGCAGGGCACCGGACAGCACGGGTACCCGCTGCAAGGCCTGCTGCGGGTCTCGTGGAACGGCCAGCTTCGCGCCCGTGCCGGGCGAGCGCAGCATCAACAGGAAATCCGGGTCGCGGCGGCGCACCGCCTCGTCGGCATGTCCCTGCTCATCCACCTGTTCGACACCCAGAAGGCAATCGCCCAGTATTTCCGCGCGGCTGCGCAGTGCGGCCAATGTTTCTGGCTCGACCATCAGGTCCGGGTTGATGAAGGCCAGCCATGGGCTGTGCGAATCGGCCACGCCCTGGTTGTTGGCGGCGGCGAAGCCGGGATTGTCCGGGTTGCCGATGAAGCGTACGCGTGGGTCATGGCTGGCATGCCGCTGCACGATTTCCAACGTGCCATCCACCGAGCCATTGTCGATCACCCGGATCTCAGCCACGTCCTGCGCCTGGCGCAGCCGCGAGAGGCAGGCATCGATGGTGCTGCCGCTCTGGTAGGTGACGACGATGGCGGCAATGGCAACATTCAAGCGGGAGGCTCCGGCGCAGATGACGGGACGAACAGGTCACCCTGCTCGGCCGGCATTATCGCCTGCCGCATGCGCTGCTGCAGATCGGCGCGCAGCCCGTGCAGCGGATCGTGCATCAGGAAGTCGGCCAGCCGCGGCACCCAGGCCGGCCAGCGCGCGGCCAGGGCCTCGAGATCGCCATCACGGCTGATCGCCTCCCCTGCCCGGCTGACGAAGGCGGTCTCGCACAGCACGTTGCGCCAACCGAGGCCGGCCATGCGCAGGCTCAGGTCGACCAGCGCCGCATTCCAGCCGGCGTAGCTGTCCACGTCGAGACCGCCGGCACGACGGCGCGCGTTGCCGCGCACCAGCACCGCGTGGGTCACCGCTGAAGGCAGTTCCGGATGCAACGTTGGCAGGCTGGCACAGGTCTGCGCCAGCAGCGCAGGATTCTCGGGCTCGGGATTGATCTCGCCCAGCCGCGGCCACGCAGCAGTTTCGCCGGCATTGCACCATGGGGTTGCGGTGGCGATGGCGGCATCGCGGGCGAAGGCGGCCTGCAGCTGCTGCAACCAGCCGGGTGCGGGCACGCTGTCCGGCGCGAGCACGGCCACGTCCAGGCCCTCGCAGGCACGCAACATCTCATCCAGATGGGCCACCTCGCCCAATGGCCGCGCGCGCCGGGTGTACTCGGCCTGCAACGGCGTATGCGCCAACCAGTGTTCCACCACCGCCTGCGCACGCGGGCCGGTCTGCGCATCGTCGGCCAGCCAGACCGCGGTTCCCGGCGCGGTGCCGGCGTCCAGCGCGGCCAGGCAGCGGTCGAGCGCGGCATCGTCCACGCACAGCGGCAACAACACGATCGCCCCCATCCCGCCTCCGTGGTTGTCGGTGGCCACAGCCTAGCACTGGGAGGGTATCGGCCGGGTTGCACCCGGCACCCGCGGAGACCAGAGCCGGAGCCGAAGCAACAGCAGAAGCCGGCTATCCGTGGGATGGCGGGGTGGGTCCGGTTGCGGGGGACGCCGTAAACCCATCCTTGGGGGCTTGGCCGCGGCATCCATGCCGC
>NZ_SRHZ01000012.1 GCF_004684085.1 Stenotrophomonas maltophilia | reverse complement strand
TGGCGCCATCGAGCCCCCATGGGTGAGGGCGCTTTGCTTGCGAAGCACTGCTTCGCAAGCGCCCGAACGCACAGCCGTCAGCGGCTGGGCCGGTCTGGGGGTTTACGGCGTGTCCTGCCAACCCACACCGCCCCGCCCCCCCTCAGTAAACCCGCTGTTGCTGTTGCTGTTGCTGTTGCTGTTGCTGTTGCTCCAGCTTCGGCCTCTGCGGGTGCCGGGCGCAGCCCGGCCGAAAACCCCTTACTTCTTTGCGCGCGGCTGGTTCAGCGGTTCCATCGCTCGGAAGCGCTGGCTGTACTCGTCGGTCAGATTGCGTGCTTCCTGGCTGTTCCGCACGATGCTTGGCGTCAACAGCACGATCACCTCCGAACGACGGCTGTTGCGGCTCTTCTGCCCGAACAGCGCACCGACCACCGGAATCCGGCTCAGGCCTGGAATGCCGCTGCTGCCGTCGGTGGCCGAGTCGGTGATCAGGCCCGCCAGCATGATGGTATCGCCGCTCTGAACCGCCGCTTCAGTCGACAGCTTCTTGGTGGAGATGCGCGGGTTGCAGTTGCGCTCGGTCGGGTTGCAGTTCTCGGGCACATCCGAGGCGCTGCTCACTTCCTGCACGATGTCGAGGAACACCGTGCCGTCGCGGGTCACGCGCGGGCGCACCTTCAGGATCACGCCGGTGTCGATGTACTGCACCGAGCTGTAGCTGCTGGTGCCAATGCCGGTGTTCACCGTGGTGGTGTTGATCGGCACCTTGTCGCCCACGTTGAGGGTGGCCTCGGCGTTGTTGCGCACGAATACCGAAGGGGTCTGCAGCAGGCGAACATCGGTGACCTTGTCCAGCGCGCTCACCACTGCCGCACCGTTGTGGCCGGTGAACGCCCAGCCAAGGCCTTCGCTACCGGTCACGGCACCAGCGAAGCTGCTCCAGGAACCGCCAGCGGCGGCCGGCAGAGTCGCTCCCCCCAGGGCGCTGGTCAGCTTCTGCCCCAGCACCGCATTGTCGAAGAACCAGTTCACGCCGTACTTCAGGTCGCCGGTGAGCGAGACTTCGGCCACCTGCGCTTCGATGTGCACCTGCAGCGGCATCACGTCCAGCTTCTCGATCACTTCGCGGATCGAACGCCACGCCTGCGGGGTCGAGCGCACCAGCAGGGTGTTGGTCTCCTCCACCGCCGACACGCCGACGCGGTCGCCCTCCACTTCGAGGCTGACGCTGACGTTGCCCGACTGGCGCTGCGGCAGGTTCATGCTGCCACCGCCGCTGCCACTGCCGCTTGAGTTGCTGCCCGGGGTCGAACCAAAACTGCTGCTGTTGTTGCCGTCCATGCCGCGGTCGCCATCACTGCCCAGCTGCGACGGGATCGCACCCGGCGCCAACGAGCCGGGGCTGGAGCCACCGCGGTTGCCGCTGCTGGCGAAGGCTTCGCTGAGTCGCTCGGCGAGGTCGCGCGCCTTGATGTAGCGCAGCTCGTGGGAGAACAACCGGGCGCTGCCACCCGCAGTGTCGATGCGGTCCAGCCATTGCTGGATCTGGTCCAGGTAACGCACCTGCGGGGTAATCACCAGCACCGCGTTGGCGTTCTCCAGCGGCAGGAAGCGGAACATGCCGGCGCTGGGGGTCTTGCTCTCCTCGCCGAACACCTTCTCCAGATCGGCCGCGACCTGCTCGGCCTTGCCCGACTGGATCGGGAACACCCCCACCGACATGCCCGACAGCCAGTCGACGTCGAAGATCTCGACGGTGCGCATGTAGTTTTCCAGCTCCGCGCGGGTGCCACCCAAGGTGATCACATTGCGGCCGCTGTCGACGTTGACGATGGCATTGGGCCGCGCATACGGCTCCAGCACCTTCTTCATCTCGGTGGCGGAGATGAACTGCAGCGGGATCACCCGCACTTCGAAGCCACGCGCACTGGCGGCCGGGGCCGTGCTCGGTGCGACCGTACCGGCCAATGCCTGGTCGGCAGCGACAATGTTGTAGCGACCACCGCTGTACACCATGCGTGCGTTGTTCCAGCCCAGCACCATTTCCAGCAGATTCAGTGCCTGCGCCGGCGATACCGGCTTCGGCGTGGCCAGAGTGACCGTGCCCTGCACGCCCGGTGCGATCACGTAGTTCTGCCCGAGCATGTCGCCGAGGATGGCCTTGACCACCGCATGCACCGATTCGCCCTCGAAGTTGAAGGTCGCCTCGCCGGTGCTGGCGCTGTGCAGTGCCGGCGCCGGCGCACGCGCTGCTTCGCGGTTGATCATGGTGCCGGTGCCGCGGCGGATCACCGCCTGAGGCGCGCCTTGAGCGTCACGGGCGGCATCGGCAGCCACTTCCGTCGCTTGGCCGGCATCGGTCGTGGACGACAGGTTGCCTTTGCGCTGCACGTGCGGCGCGGACACCGTGCTGCAGCCAACCAGCAGCGCGAGGGCAAAGGACCAGGGAAGGAAACGCAGGTTCATGCATTCACTCTATCGGTTGGTGCCATCGCCCGGGGGCGGCGACGGTTGTTGCTGCTGTTGTTGCTGCAGCTGGCGGCGGCGGGCCTGGATGCGTTCGCGGATGGCCTGCATCTGCGCTTCGCTGGGGCCGTTGGTGTTGGCGGGAGGCGTGGCGGCAGCCGGTGCAGCCACGGTGGCGGCAGCGCCACCTGGCGCCTGCTGTGCTGTTGCTGCGGCGGCCGGCGGTGGCGGAGCCCCTGCCGGAGGCGGCACGACGATCGCACCTGCCGGCGGCGCTCCATTGGCGCCGCGCAGCACGGTCGGCGGCTCGCCGCCCTGCCCGTTGAATACCGCCAGTTCCAGCACCTGGTTGCCACCGGGACCGATCACGGTGGCCTGGCGCGGCTGCAGTGCCACCAGCTGCCATCCATCCACGGCTTCGCCATTGAGGCGCAGGCGCAGTGAGCGGTTCTGTTCGGTGGTGAAGGTGGCCATGCCGAAATCGCCGGTCAGCAGCACGCCGGTCAAGCGCAATGCAGCGCTGGCGGCAGGTTCGCTGCCACCGAGCAGGTAGGGCTTCGGCTTGCGGTCCTCGGCGAACAACGGACGCTCGCCGATCGCGCTGTAGCTGTCGGCACTGGCCATGCGTTCGGCAGCCAGCGGCGGCAGGCCCGGCAGCGTTGGCGCTGCGTCGGCACCGCCATCGCCGCCCGGCAACTGGCTGCCCAGACCGAAGCCGGTAGCCAGCCAGACCGCTGCCGCCCAGCCCGCCAATGCCAGCAGGAAGCCAGTACGCAGACTGATCTGCTCAAGTTTCATCGGCCACCTCCTGACCCTCTACCGGCGCGGCCGGTACGGGTGCGGGTGCGACCGAGGGCGGTTGCGGCGTCGCGGCCGGTTCGGCGGCAGGTGCCGGTGCAGCGCCATCGGCCGCAGCACCGGGTAGCAGGTAGCCGGCCAGTTCGAACGACACGTCCAGGCCAAGCCCGGATTCGTTCGGCGATTGCTGGAAACGCTGTGCGATCAGGTTGAGGTTGTCGACGAACAGGCGCGGGCTGCCGGTTTCCAGGCTGTGCAACACCGTGGCCAGTTCGGCCACACCGCAACGCAGCCGTACCTGCATGGCGACGCGGACGAACTCGGCGTCGCGGCGGTTGTCGGTCAGCGGGGTGCGGTTGCTGATGGTGCAGCTGCGGTTGCCCGGACTGGCCATCGCCACGGCATCCTGCAGCTTCGCGCCAAGCGCGGCCGCCGCTGCTTCGGCGGTGGCTTCACGCAGGAAGCCCGGCCGTTGCTGCAGGGCTTCACGGGTGGCACGCAGCCGCTGTTCGATCTGCGGTTGCTGCTGCAGCTGCGCCTGTACACGCTGCTCGCGCTCGCGCAGGGCCGCCACGTCGGCATCGATTTCGCGTAGCGGCTGGGTGAACCAGGGATGCACCAGCAACAGGTAGGCCATGCCCAGCACTGCCAGCAGCAGTGCCAGTGCCAACCAGCGATCACGGCGTGCGCTTGGCATCGGCATCGGCCGCCTCCCGGGTCGGAGCCACGGCCGCCAACGGCTGCAGTTCGGCGGTCATGGTGAAGCGGTCACGGCCACTGGCCGCACCATCGGCCTGCAGCACGCCGGTCAGATTGACCTTGCGCCATTGCGGTGCATCCTGCAGCAGCTGCACCAGCTGCGAGGCCTCGCGGCTGAGCCCGATCAGCTGCAGGTTGTTGTTCTCGATGGCCAGCTTTTCCAGGTAGGTGCCCTCCGGCAGGCGCCGGGTCAGTTCATTCCAGATTTCCACCGTGCCTGCACGTTGGCTGCGTTGCTTTTCCAGGAACGCGGCACCGTCGATCAACGCCTGCAGCTGTGCACGCTCACTGGCCACGCCGCGTGCACTGCGCGCGCTGCGCTCAACCTGGGCACGCAGTTCATCGGCGGCGGCACGCCGGTTGTCCAGCAGCTGCAGGGCGGCCAACACCAGCATCACCAGTGCCGCCAGGGCCAACAGCAGGTTCCAGCGCCGCATCGGGTCCGGTCGCAGCTGGCGCTGCGCAGGCGGCAGCAGATTCACGTGCAGCGGATCGCCCTGCGCATCGATCGCATCGACGGCGGCCAACGTATCGGCCCATTCGCCGACGCTGCCACGCCAGGCCTCGAGCTGGCGCAGCGGCCAGGCGATCAGTTCAACCTGCAACTGGCCTTCAGCGGCGCTGCCCAGTTCGCGCACGTCATAGCTGACCTGGCTGGATTCAAACGGTGTCTGCCGGTCGATCTCGAAACCGACCACCGCGCGCAGGCGGTCGCCAGCTGCAGCCGGCAGGCGAAGGTGGCGGCGCAGCACTTCACTGGCCGGCAACAGCCATACCCGCGGCAGGCTGCGCAGGCGCGGCTCCAGCACGCGGTCCAGTTCGGCCGGCGACAGCGGCCACGGCAAGGTCGCCACCGCTTCTCGGCGCTCACCGGCCTCTCGCCAGACCTGCAGGTGGTCACCCTGGCGCTGCAGCAGCAGGCGCGCCTGCGCCCAACCCAGCGCCCACTGCCAACGTGCCGGCACCCACGCCAGCAGCGATTGCCGCCACCAGCGCAGGAAGCGGCCAGCGCCCGGGCCGATCCGACCCTGAACCTGCCGCACACTGTCCTGCCAAGCCGTCATCTTGCTGTCATTCCCTGCTCCCAGCGAAGCACTGTGTAGGACCGCCCGGGAACCCCGCCCGAGCCATTGCGTACCACTGCCTGCAACACCGACCGGCGTCCACTGCCGTCGATGACACGGGACTCGATACTATAGGTGCCACTGCTGCTGGCAAGCGTTGTCGCACCCGCAGCGGTATCGGCATCACGCTCCTGCTGTGCGCGCTGGGCCAGCACGGTGTCGGCATCCAGCCCCAACGCGGTCAGCACCGGCGCACTGGCGAACTGGGGATCCGGGCGTGCCTGGCGGCTGTACAGGGTCAGGTGCGGCAGCATCTTCTGGTACAACGGTCCCGGCAGGCCAAGCACCCGCTGCAGTTCGCCCAGGGTCTCGAAACGCTTGTTGCGCGGGCCATACGGCAACCCGGCTGCGGCATAGTCGGGTGCTTCAGCGCCGCCACCAGGCTGCAGCAGACTGTCCTCGTCGCGCCAGTCGACGATGGCACCGGCCAGCTGCCGCGCGACCCCTTCCTCTTCGCCCAACGCCTTGAGAAAGCCCGTCAGCATGGCCACGTCGGCCAGATTCAGGTTGATCTTGCCGTTCTCGTCCAGCACTTTGATTTCGATGCTGGCGTCATCGAACGTCCAGCGATAGGTACGGCCATCGGCCCGCCATGGCGCCCGCTGCGGATCGGCGGACAGGCGCATCAGGGCATATTCCAGGCCCGCCCGTGCACGTTCCTGGCCGCGCGCGTCGTCATCGAGCACCCGCTGCTGAAGGTGCTCGACCCGCGCGCTCAGTGCAAAGGCGCCGACCAGCGCAGTCATCAACGCGATCAGCCACAACACCAGCACCAGCGCGGCACCGTCCTGCCGCCTCATCGCGCACCCCCGCTGCCACCGGCACGCGGCGCCACCACCAATACCGGCCAGGGCGCGCCCTTGGCCGGCACGATCTGTACTTCCACCAGCATCGGCAGGCGCCGGGTATCGTCCCAGCGCGGCAGCCATTCGGTCACCTGGCCGGTGCTGGCATCGATGCCTCGATAACGCAGCTGCACCGACTTCAGGCCGTCCACCAGCACTTCCGGTGGACGCGGTGGCGTCTCGGCGATGCGCTCGCCCTCCTGCAGCAGCACCAGGTCCAGCAGCAGGCGCTGCTGACCCGTGCGACCGTCCACCTGCAACGCATGCAGGTAGGGTCCGCCGCGGCCGAGATAGCCAGGCAGATCGGCGGCGAACAGCATGCGCTGCTCCTCGCCCTGGAAGAAGATCGGCTCACGGGTCGGATCGGGCACTTCCAGCGGCGTGCGCAGCGCGCCGGCCAGCTGCCGCCGCAGCAGCGCCTGCACCGCGCGCATGCGCTCGCTCTCGGCGGCGATCTGCTCGCCGCGCTGGCTGACCGCCATCGCCGAACGCACGCTGGCAAATGCCAGTGCCAGGCCAGCGGCCAGCAGCACCGTGGCCAGCATCACCTCGATCAGGGTGAAACCCGCAGCGCGCCGCTTCATCGCGCGCTCTCCAGATCCGGCGGCAACAGGCGCAGGCTGCGCCAGCGCAGTTGTTCACGCTCGCTGTCGCCCCAGCGCACCTGCAGCTGCAGCTCGGCCAGCCAGGGCGCGCCTGGCGACTGTGACTGCACCACGCTACCGGCACGTGGTTCCACCCACGGCTGCACCTGCAGTTCCCAGTGGTAGCGGCCCTGCTCCCAGTCGCCCTGCTGGTGGCCGACCTGCAGGGGCGCGGCGACACCGGCCTCGGCCAGCAGCGACTGCGCATGCAGCACCGCACGCGTGCGCAGCCCTGCCTCACGTACCTGTTTTGCCCCACCGGAGAGGCTGCCCAGCAACAGCGTCAGCGCCAACCCGAGCAGGGCGAAGGCGATGATCACTTCCAGCAGGGTGAAGCCACGCGCACGCCGCTTCATTGCGCCCGCCATGGGCCTGAGCGCACTTCGCCGGTCAACCAGCCAACATCGATGCGCCACTCGGCACCGTCGCGCTGCAGGCGGATGCGGCCACCGCTGGAACCCCCATCGGGATGGAACTCGATCACGCCCTGCCCCGGTGCGGTGGCCAGCTGCGCGGCGCCTTCGAACTGCACCTGCAGCTGCGCGGGCACATCACCCTGGCGTTGATTGGCACCTTCCCAGCGGCGTCGCGCCGGTTCGATCACGAAGCGCTGCGGCTCGCCGCGGGCGATCGCCTGCGCCCGCACCACGCGCAGCTGGTTGGCAATGTCCTTGCCAGCGCTGCGCAATTGCATGCCGGCAAAACCACGTGACAGGCCGGCAGCGGTGATCAGGCCGATCGCTGCGATCAGCGCGATCACCAGCAGCATCTCCAGCAACGACAAGCCTGCTGCGCGCCTGCCGTGCAGGCGCGGGCGAGGCAGCCGGCGCGGCAGGAAATGCGTCATGCAGGATTACGGTTGGTAACGGATGTCGGCGTCGACGCTGCTGCCGCCGGCCTTGCCATCCTTGCCGAGGCTGATCAGCTCGTAGGGCTGGCCCTCACCCGGCGCACGGTATTCCAGCGCGTGGCCCCACGGGTCGTTCAGGTCAGCCGGCTTGGCATACGGGCCCAGCCAGCCACCGACGCCCGCCGGTGCGGTCACCAGATCGTTGAGCGAGCCGGGCAGCTTGCCGGTATCGATCTGGTAGTTGTCGACCTTGGACGCAACGGTCTGCACCTGCGCCTTGGCGATGTTGGCCTTGCCGCGATCTGCACCGCCCAGCACGCGGCTGGCGACCAGGGTCAGCACCGCACCGATCAGCACGATGACGATGATGATTTCCAGCAGGCTCATGCCCGACTGGTTGCGCGCGGCGGTGAAGGAAAGGCGGATCGGTCGACGGGAAGCAATCATGGTCGGTCCTTTCAGTAACGGGGTTTCGGGGTTGCGGGATCCATCGTCAACCGATGGCATTGGTCAGGTCGTACAGCGGCACCAGCACGGCAACGATGACTGCACCGACCACCGAGGCCAGCACCAGGGTGATCGCCGGCACCATCGCAGCGAGAAGGCGGTCGATGCGGCGCGCGCTGTCCTGTTCGAAGGTATCGGCCGCCTTCAGCAGCATGGTATCGAGTGCGCCGGACTCCTCGCCGACCTGGATCATCTGCAGCGCCAGGCGCGGGAATCGCTTGCCGCGCGACAGCGCCAACGACAGGCCGGTGCCGTTCTTTACTTCGTCGGCGGCGGCCTCGACGTCGGCAGCCAGCGCACGGTTGCCCAGTACGTTGCGGGCGATGCCCAGCGCGCCCAGCAGTGGCACGCCATTGCGCAGCAGGGTACCCAGCGTGCGCGCCAGCCGTGCGGTTTCCAGTTCGCCCAGCAGGCGGCCGATGCCGCGCCGCTGCAGCAGCCAGCCATCCAGCGCCAGCCGGAACACCGGTTGCCGGGCCTTGCGTTCGAAGAACAATGCCAGCACCGCGGGCACCACCAGCAACAGCACCCACCAGTCACGCACGAACAGGCCCAGCTGCAGCACCGCGTTGGTGAACCACGGCAGCGCCACGTCCAGGCTCTCGTACATCTGCGCGAACTGCGGCACCACATAGCCGAGCAGGAACAACAGTGCACCGCCCACCACCACCAGCAGGATGGCCGGATAGACCAGCGCGTTGATCACCTTGCCCTGCAGCGCACGGCTGCGTTCAAGGTAGTCGGCCAGGCGCTGCAGCGTGTCGTGCAGGCTGCCACCGGCCTCGCCGGCGCGCACCATGTTCACGTACAGGCGCGAGAACAACCCATGCTGGCGCTCCAGTGCGGTGGACAGTGGTGCGCCACCGCGCACCACGTCGCGGATATCGGTGATCGCGCGGCGCGAGCGTTCGTCTTCCGG
This sequence comes from Stenotrophomonas maltophilia, assembly GCF_004684085.1. Lineage (GTDB taxonomy): Bacteria > Pseudomonadota > Gammaproteobacteria > Xanthomonadales > Xanthomonadaceae > Stenotrophomonas > Stenotrophomonas maltophilia_AS. Next base: position 16,184 of record NZ_SRHZ01000012.1, on the reverse strand, counting down.
CAGGCCGAGCAGGATCGACAGCGCGCGGTCCAGCGGCTGGCCGGCACCGAGCAGGGTCGCCAGCTGCTGGGTGAACTGCAGCAGTGCCGCGCCCTGCAGCGGGCGCTGGCGGAACAGGTTGCGCCAGGTGCCGCCGCCGATCGCGCCGCCGTCAGCCAGCTGCGTCTCCATCGGCAAATGGCCCTGGTCCTGCAGCCGCGCGACCAGCTCGGCCTCGCTGGCCGCTTCCATCTGCCCGTCGAAGATCTCGCCGTGCGTGTTGAGCGCCTTGTAGCGGTAGTTCGGCATGTCAGCCCCTGCGTCCCGCGCGCATCAGCTTTCCTCGGTCACGCGCAGCACTTCCTCGAGGGTCGTCTGCCCGCTCAGCGCCTTGCACAGGCCATCCTCGTACATGGTGCGCATGCCGGCCTCGCGGGCGATGCGCTCGATCTCGCCCATGCCATCACGGCGCATCACGGCACGCCGCAGCGCATCGTTCATCACCAGGAATTCCATGATGGTGGTGCGCCCCAGGTACCCGGTCGGTGCCAGCGCCGAGGGCTTCGGCCGGTACAGGTGGATCGTTCCCTGCGGCTGCAGGCGGCGCAGCTCGAAGCGTTCGATCTCTTCCGGCGAGGCTTCGTAGCGCTCGGCGTGGGTCGGTTCCAGGCGGCGCACCAGGCGCTGGGCGAGGATGCCGTTGATGGTGGAGGTGAGCAGGTAGTCTTCCACGCCCATGTCGAGCAGGCGGGTGATGCCGCCGGCCGCATTGTTGGTATGCAGGGTGGACAGCACCAGGTGGCCGGTCAGCGCCGACTGGATCGCGATGCGCGCGGTTTCCAGGTCGCGCATTTCGCCGATCATGATGATGTCCGGGTCCTGGCGCACGATGCTGCGCAGGGCGTTGGCGAAGTCCAGCCCGATCTGCGGTTTGGCCTGGATCTGGTTGATGCCTTCGATCTGGTATTCCACCGGATCTTCGACCGTGATGATCTTGACGTCGGCCGTGTTGAGCTGGCTCAGCGCGGTGTACAGCGTGGTGGTCTTGCCCGAGCCGGTCGGGCCGGTCACCAGCAGGATGCCATGCGGCTGTTCCAGCACCTTGCGGAACTGCGGCAGGAAGGCGTCGGTGAAGCCGAGCCGGTGGAAATCGAACACCACCGTTTCGCGGTCCAGCAGGCGCATCACCACGCTTTCGCCATGCGCGGTCGGCACGGTGCTCACGCGCAGGTCCAGCTCCTTGCCCTGCACGCGCAGCATGATGCGGCCGTCCTGCGGCAGGCGGCGCTCGGCGATGTTGAGCCGGGCCATGATCTTGATGCGGCTGATCACCGCTGCGGTGAGGTTGGCCGGCGGGCTTTCGCCCTCCACCAGCACGCCATCGACGCGGTAGCGGACCTTCAACCGGCTCTCGAACGGTTCGACATGGATATCCGAAGCGCGCAGTTCCACCGCACGCTGGATCACCAGGTTGACCAGGCGGATCACCGGTGCTTCCGAAGCGAGGTCGCGCAGGTGTTCGATGTCGTCGACCGCGCCCCCCTCGCCGTCGGCGGTTTCGACGATCGCCCCCATCGCACTGCGGCCCTGGCCGAACCAGCGCTCGACCAGATCGTCGATCTCCGCGCGCATGCCCAGCACCGGCGTCACTGGTACTCCCAGCGCCAGCTGCACGGCCTGCTGCGGATAGGGATCGTGGGCGTCGGCCAGCCACAGCTGCACGCCCTGTTCATCCAGTGCCAACGGGCACACGTGGAACTGCTTGAGGAAGCGCAGCGACAGCGGCAGGCCCTCGGCCAGCCCCTGCGGCGGTGCCTCGGGCAACTGCTTGCCCTCCAGCAGCGGCAGGCCCAGCACCTCGGCGCTGGCCTGCGCCTGGTCGCGTTCGGAGACCAGGCCCAGCCGCACCAGCAGCCCGAGCAGGCTGCCACCGGCTTCGGCATGCAGCGGCCGCGCCCGTGCCAGGTCGCTTTCCTTCAACCGGCCACGCGCCAGCAGCGCATCCAGGATGCGACCTTCGGCGGTGTCGGCAGCGGTTGCAGCAAGCGCGTTCACATGACTCTCCTGTCAATCGGTCCGACTTTAACAGTTAAGCCATGTTTTCCGCCGCCCCTCCGCCACCTTTCGTAAAAAGACGAAGCCCGTCACACGGGGTGACGGGCGTCGGCCATTCAACTACGACAGTTCGAGCTTATTGCGTGGCAAGGATGCTCACGCCGTTGTAGGCCGCTTCGCCCACGACCTTGATGTAGTAGGTCGCCGCCACCGGCTTGGCTACCCGCACCGTCTCGGACGTGCCCGGGCGGGTCGACTTGGCATCGTTGTCGCTGGCGCTCGGTTCACGCCCCTGGGCGATGTAGACCGAGACATTGCCGGTGCCACCGTAGGTGATCACGCTGAGCTGCTTGCCGGCGGCAGCCTCGAAGCTGTACAGGCGGCTGCTGGCGGCAGCACCGTTCAGGCCACCGACGGCGGCCTTGTTGGTCAGCGGCGTGGCCACCGGCCCGCAGTTCTCGGTGCACGGTTCTTCCAGTGCCTTGGCCAGCGCGGCCTTGGCGTCGAGGATACCGGTACCGATCGGGGTCGCCGCCGGAATGGCGACCGGGAACGGACGCGCGGTTTCCTTCAGCAGGGTACGCATCGCCGCCGGGGTCAACGGATCCTTGCCCTTGGCGATCAGTGCGCTCTGCACCAGTGCGGCAACGGCGGCCACATGCGGCGAGGCCATCGAGGTACCGCCCATGCCCATGTAGCCCGGCGTGCCCGATTCCGGCGTGGTGGCCGCATTGGAGCCGGTCTGCCAGATGTAGCCGCCCGGGTTGCCGTCGACACTACCGCCGCCACCCGGACCGGACAGGTCCACACGGGTACCGTAGTTGGAGTAGTAGGTGATGCCACCGGTGATGCGGGTGGCACCCACGGTCACCACGCCTTCGCAGCTGGCCGGCTGGTACTTGGACGCGTTGTCGGTTTCATTGCCGGCAGCCACCACCACGGTGGTACCGCGCGAGATCGCGCCGTTGATCGCGTCCTGGTAGGTGCTGGCGCAGGCGCCACCGCCACCCAGGCTCATGTTGATGATCTCGGCCGGATTGGTGTTGGCCGGGATGCCGGTCACCGTGCCACCCGATGCCCAGACCACCGCATCAGCGATGTCGGACAGGTAGCCGCCACACTTGCCCAGCACGCGCACCGGCAGCACCTTGGCCTTGTAGGCGACACCGGCCATGCCGACGCCGTTGTTGGTCTGCTCGGCCACGGTGCCAGCGACGTGGGTGCCGTGCCAGGAACTGTCATCAGCCAGCGAGCCGTCGTAGCACTCGTTGTCGTTCTCGACCCAATCACCGTAGTCCTGCGCACCCGGCACACGATCGTTGGTCGGGCGCCGCGAGGTCTCCGCATCGCTGATGAAGTCGTAGCCTTCCAGCAGGTTGCCGACCAGATCCGGATGCTGCGGCAGGATGCCGGTGTCGATCACCGCCACCACGATGCCCTCGCCCTGCGAGACATCCCACGCCGCCGGTGCGTTGATGCCGCCGACCGCATTGTGCAGATGCCACTGGTTCTGCTGGTAGAAGGGATCGTTCGGCACCAGCGCCGGCTGTACGTTGCCGGCACGCAGTTCGCTGCGGCGCAGCTTCACGTCGGCTTCGGCGTACTGCACCGACGGGTCGGCCTGCAGTTCCTTCAGTACGCGCTGCAGTTCGGCCGGGGCCAGGCGGCCCTGCACACGGATGAGGTCCGCACCGGTAGCGAGCTTGCGTACCACCTGCGGGCCGAGGGTACTGGCACGGGAGGTGCCGCCGGACAGGCTGGCACGGGTCAGTGCGGACTGCACGGTGGACAGCTTCGCCGAGCGGTCGGTGGCGGCAGCAGCGCCGGCACGGTACTTGACGATGATGCGCTCGGCCCCCGGTTGGGCGGTGCTGGCCTGGCGCACCGGCTCACGGGTCGGCAGGCCGGCGGCGTGGACGGCCCCGACGGTCGTCATCGACAGCACGGCGGCGGCAAGCACATTGATGCGAAGGTTCTGCTTCTTGATCACGTCGAAATTCCTCTTCTGGGTCATGGATCGAACCAACACTGCGGCCATCATTCCTTGACGACTCCCGGCCGGCCCAGCCGGGATTGCCGTGACCTCCCCCCAGGCCCTCACTGCAGGTGCTGCGCCGGCGTGGGTGGCCGCCGGCGCGATGGAATGGCTTACCAGCCGAAGCCGGCACCGACGCCGACCGAGCTGTCGTCGCTGCTGAAGGCACCACCGAAGGTGACCGTGGCGCGATCGCTGATCGCACGCTGGTAACCCAGCGACAACGCCGATTCGCCGCCCTGGAAACCGATGCCGACGCCGACCCTGTTCTGGGTGCGGATACCGGCGGCACTGGTGGCCATGTTGAGCATTGCAGCGCTCATCGCGCCCTGGCGGTCGATGCGGCGATCCATGTGACGCAGGCGTCCGTCGATCTCACCCTTGAACACATCGAAGCTGTCGGTGACGGCCTGGACGCGACTGTCGGTATAGCCGTTGGCCGTGGCCATGCCACGGTCGAGCTGGCCCTTGTTGACGGCATCAGTGGCCGTGGTGCCCGCCGCCACATTGGTGACCTGGCGCTCATTGCCTTCACTGCCCACCGAAACCGTGTTGGCACGATCGGCAACCGAGCCCTGGCCCAGCGCCACCGCGTTGGCAGCGGTGGCATTGGCCCCCTGGCCGATGGCAGTGGACGAGGCGCCACTGGCGACGGCGCCCTCGCCCATGGCGACGGCATTGAAGCCCGTCGCCGGGGTGCCGACCGGAATCCCGGCACCGGCGGCGGCAGCGGTCGGCGTGCCCTGCACGCGCGCGGTGCTGGCCGGTGCCACATCAGCCGTCGCGGGTGCGTCGGCGGCGCTGGCCAGCGAACTGTCATCCAGCGAGGCACTCATCGCGCGCAGGCTGGAAGCACCGGCACGCGTGCCACCGGCGCTGCGGCGGTCGATCTCGCTGACCTTGCGGTCCAGCGCACCGAGCGCATCGCCGACGTTGCTGTAGGTGGCGCCCTGGATCACATAGTTCGGCGCCACGAACACGCCCTGCATGCCGACGCTGGCGCCACCACCAAGGAAGCTGGCGGCATCGCTGAGCGACTGGAACAGCTGGCCACCGTTGATCGCCTGGCGGCTGCCAGCCGCAATGCTGCCGGCACCGACGTTGTCGATGGTGGTGCCCTGGAAACCGGACAGGGTCAGGCGATCACGGCTGGCGTCGTCGTAGCCGACGGCACTGGCCGCCGTGGTTTCAACGGTGGCGATGCGCGAATCGAAATCACCGACGCGGGTTTCCACCGCACCCACACGCTGGTTGGTGACGTTGAGCTGCGAACCGGTGATGGCATCGCTGCTGCCGGCGGCGATGCGGCCATCGGCCACATTGACGATGCGGCGCGTGGCCGGACCGTCGGTGCCGTTGCCGCCGCCTACCGACACCACGTTGGCATCGAGCGCGCGCGAGCCCGCGCCCAGCGCCACCGAGTTCGCGCCGGACGCGCCGGCACTGGTACCCAGTGCAAGTGCACCGTTGCCGATGGCCATCGCGTTGGCACCCAGCGCATTGCTGCGTGCGCCGCTGGCAGTGGCCGCCGAACCGATCGCTGCGGCATCGTTGCCGCTGGCGCTGGCGGTACCCGCGCCGGTGGCCTTGACGTAGCGCGCCGTGCCATCGGCGGTGGCGGCAACCGCATCGAGCTGGCCCCGGTTGACCGCATCGGAGCGCTCGGTACCGGCAGCGACACGCGTGATCTGGCGATCACTGCTGGCACTACCGACCGACACGGTGTTGGCACGATCGGCGACCGAGCCTGCACCCAGCGCTACGCTGCCGGCCGCGCTGGCGTTGGCGCTGACGCCCACCGCGGTCGCATTGGCGCCGGTGGCCTTGCTGCCGTAGCCAACGGCGGTACCCAGACGGCCGCTGGCGTCGGCATAGCTGCCGATGGCCGACGCGCCGTCGGCCGACGCATTGGCGCGGAAGCCATTGGCCTGCGACTGGGTACCGCTGGCGACGGCCTGCGCACCACTGGCGGTGCTGTAGGCGCCCTTGGCCTGGGCGCCGGCACCGGTGGCGCTGGCCCCCAGTTCGGTGGCACTGGCACCACTGCCCAGCGCTACGCTGTCAACACCGCCGGCCTGGGCCGCGTTGCCGAGGGCCGCCGCATTGTTTCCGGTAGCCAGCGCGTCGAAGCCCACTGCCGTGGCATTGGCGGCCATTGCGTTGGCACCGCTGCCCAGTGCGGTAGCACCGTTGCCGATGGCATTGGCTGCATTGCCGGCAGCCAGTGCATTGTCACCGTCCACCAGTGCACCCACTTCGCCATCGGCATTGCCGCTGGCCTGGAACTGAAGACTGGTCTTGTCGGCGACGCTGGCGACCGCATCCAACTGGCCCTTGTTCACCGCATCGGTGGCTTCGGTGCCGGCCGCGACGTGGGTCACCTGGCGCTCACCGCCGGCCTTGCCGACCGCTACGGTGTTGTCACGGTCAGCCTTGGAACCGGCGCCGAGTGCCACGCTGTTGCTGCCATTGGCGGTGGCGTTGGCACCCAGCGCGGTGGCGCTGCTGCCGGCCGCCCACGAGTTCCAGCCAATCGCGGTCGCATAGTCTTCGGTCGCCCACGCACCGGCACCGAAGGCCGCTGCACCGGTTCCACTGGCACGCGAGGGAATCAGGCCGAAGAAGGTGCTGCCGCCGATGGCCACGCTTTCAGCGCCACTGGCTTCGCTGGACTGACCCACGGCGACGGCGCCGGTACCGGCCGCAGCGGCACCGAAGCCGACTGCGGTGGTGTTGGCACCACTTGCCGCAGAGCCGTAGCCCAATGCAGTGCCGAGGCGGCCGCTGGCTTCGGCGTAGCCACCCACTGCGGTGGTGCCATCAGCCGAAGCCGCGCTGCGGAAACCGCTGGCGAGCGCCTGCCCGCCGCTGGCATTGGCTTCTGTACCTGAGGCCGTGCTGTAGGCGCCGCTGGCCTGTGCACGCGCACCCACCGCGCTTGCACCAACCTCGCTGGCGCTGGCACCGCTTCCCAGGGACAGGCTGTCCTCGCCGGTGGCCTGTGCGTTACTGCCCAGGGCAGCCGCGTTGTTGCCGGTGGCCAATGCATCGATGCCCACGGCGGTGGCGTTGGCGGCCAGCGCATTGGCACCGCTGCCGAGCGCGGTGGCACCATTGCCGATCGCGTTGGCGGCATCACCGGCGGCCAGCGCGTTGTCACCCTCGACCAGCGCGCCGGTTTCGCCGTCGGCATTGCCGCTGGCCTGGAACTGCCTGCTGGTCTTTTCCGCCGCAGCGGCGACGACATCGAGCTGGTTCTTGTTGACCGCATCGTTGCCCTGCGTGCCATCGGCCACGTTGGTGATCTGGCGCGTGTTGCCGCCGCCACCCACCGACACGGTGTTGTCGCGGTCGGCAATCGAATCGGCACCCAGTGCAACGCTGTTGGCACCACGCGATTCGGCGGCATTGCCCAGCGCAGTGCTGTTGATGCCACCCGACCAGGCGCCGCCACCCACGGCGGTGGAGTAATTGCCGGACGCTTCGGTGGCCAGCACGCCGAACAGCGAGCCGCCGACGGCGACGCTGTTGGTGCCGGTGGCCAGGCTGCCCTGGCCGGTGGCGGTGCTGTAGGCACCGGACGCCTCGGAGTCGCCACCCACGGCCACGCTGTTGGAACCGGACGCATTGGCGAAATTACCGAACGCGGTGGCGTTGAACGCCGAGGCCTGTGCGTAGCCACCGATGGCGGTGCTGTAACCGCCGCTGGCTTCGGCACCAATGCCGAAGGCCGCCGACGCCGTACCACTGGCCACGCTTTCGCTGCCGACAGCGGTAGCCGCGTCGCCGCTGGCATTGCTGAAGTAACCCACGGCGACGGCTTCTTCGCCGGACGCTTCGGACAGCACGCCATTGGCAGTGCTACCAGCGCCGCTGGCGATGCTGGCCGCACCGAACGCCGCGCTCTGCTCGCCGCTGGCCTCGCTTTCCGCACCGTGCGCGGTGGCGTACTCGCCGGTGGCCTGTGCGTTGGCACCTACCGCGCTGGCGTTGGCGGCACTGGCCAGGGCGTTGAAGCCCAGCGCCTGTGCGTTGCTGGCCAGCGCGTTGGCGCCGCTGCCCACTGCGGTGGCGCCATTGCCGATGGCGTTGGCAGCATCACCGGCCGCCAGTGCGTTGTCACCGTCAACAAGTGCACCGGCTACGTCATCACCATTACCGCTGGCCTGGAAGAAGCGGCTGGTGTTGGATGCGGTGGTCGCAACCGCGTCCAGCTGCGCCTTGTTCACCGCATCCGTGGCCTGGGTACCGGCGGCGACGTTGGTGACCTGGCGTTCGTTGCCGCTGCTGCCCACCGACACCGTGCGCGCACGGTTGGCAACCGAACCGGCACCGAGCGCGACGGCATTGCTGGCACTGGCATTGCTGCCGGCACCGAGCGCGATCGCGCTCTCCCCACCGGCCACCGTATTGGTGCCGATGGCGATGCTGTTGATGCTGTTGCCCAGCGCCTGGAAGCCCAGTGCCACGCTGTTGTCGCCATAGCCGAAGGCACCGCGGCCGACCGCGGTGGAACTGGCGCCGTTGGCCCAGCTGTTGTAGCCGATGGACGTTGCGCCGCTGCCACTGGCCCACGCCGCATTGCCGAACGCCGAGGCATTGGTGGCGGTGGCCCATGCCCCCGAACCGAATGCTGCTGCGCCACTGGCAGTCGCCCAGCTGTAACCGCCTACGGCGGTGCTGTCATCGCTGCTGGCGAATGCGCTGTCGCCGACCGCAACTGCATAGCTGCCGGTGGCGCGCGACTTGCCGCCTGCGGCGAAGCTGTTGTCGCCACTGGCCTTGGCAGCATTACCGAAGGCGCTGCTGGCGGCACCGGTGGCCTGCGCGCCGCTGCCCACTGCGGTGGCATCGGCAACAGCGGTGGTGCCCACCTGTTGCGCCGTGCCATCGGCACCGATGATCGGCTGGTTGAATTCATCGTAGGCCTGGCCAAGGCCGCCGATGGCGACACCGCCATTACCGGTGGCTGCGCTGTTGCGGCCCACGGCCACGCTGTCATCGCCGATGGCCGACGCGGCAGCACCCTGCGCGATGGCGCCGGCGCCGATCGCATTGCTCGACGAACCCGCAGCGATGGATCCCTCGCCATCAGCCAGTGCGCCAGCGTCACTGCCCGCCTCCGGCTGCGCCTGGAAGAAACGAGCGGTGGTGTCAGCTGTGCTGGCCACGGCATCGAGCTGGGCCTTGTTCACCGCATCAGTAGCTTCGATGCCCGCAGCGACGCTGGTGATCTGCCGCTCGTTGCCAGCGCTGCCGACGGCCACGCTGTTGGCACGCACCGCTTCGGAATTCGCGCCAAGCGCGACGCTGTTGGCGCCGCGCGCGGTGGCGTAGTAACCGACGGCGGTGCTCTGCGCGCCACTGGCCCAGGTCTGCGCGCCCAGCGCACTGGCGTTCTCGCCCGGTGCGTAGGCGAAGTAGCCGACGGCCGTGGCTTCGGCACCGGAGGCCTCGCTCAGGCTGCCGTTGGCCACCGCGCGATCGCCACTGGCAATGGCGCCGGCACCGACGGCGGTCGCGGCTTCACCGCTGGCCTGGGTCTGTACGAAGAACCCCAGGCCGGGAATCAGATCGGCCGGGCCACCGATGGCGACGCTGCTGGTCCCGGTGGCATTGCTCTGCGTACCCAGTGCGGTGGAATAGTCGCCGATGGCATTGGCCACCGCACCGAACGCCGACGCCTGCGCGCCGGCGGCATAGGCACCCACACCATAGGACGACGCCGCAAAACCACTGGCTTCGGCACTGGCGCCGACCGCAGTGCCACCGACGCCTGCGCTGGTCGCGCCGGTTTCCACCGGTACGCCGCCGCTGGTGATCAACGGGTTACCGTCGGCATCCACCGCAGCGCCACCCACGGCGACGCTGCCTGGGCCATTGGCCTGTGCGTTGTTGCCGAAGGCCGCGCTGTTCTGGCCCGAGGCCAGCGCGTTGTTGCCGACGGCGGTGGCGTTCTGCGCGATGGCGGTGGCACCGGCACCAACAGCAGTAGCACCGTTGCCAATCGCGTTGGCGGCCTCACCTGCAGCCAACGCGTCGTCGCCTTCGGCCAGCGCACCGGCATCGCTGTTGCTGCTGCCGGTGGCCTGGAAGCGCTTGGCAGTGGCATCGGCCACGGCGGCAACGCCCTTCAACTGGCCGACGTTGACCGCATCATTATCTTCAGTACCGGCGGCCACGCTGGTGATCTGGCGGGTCAGGCCGTACTCGGCAGCGCCGACGGACACGGTATCGACACGGTCGGCCAACGAGCCGGCGCCAAGCGCCACGCTGCCGGTGGCGACCGCGGCGGAGTTGGAGCCCAGGGCGGTACTGTATTCACCGACGGCGGTGCTGAACGCACCGACTGCGATCGATGCTTCGTTGGCGGCGGTAGCGCCACGACCGAGTGCGGTGCTGCCCGGGCCCATCGCCACGGCACCGCCGCCGACCGCGGTAGCGCCATCGGCGGTGGCTTCGGACAGGGCACCCAGCGCGGTGGCCGCGCCGTTTTCGCTGGCAGCGGTAGCGCTTGCGCCAACTGCGGTGTCACCAAGCCCGAAGGCCGCAGCACTCTGCCCGACCACCACGCTGGCATCACCGATCGCCAATGCACCCTGGCCGAACGCGCTGGCGCCGAGACCGGCTGCAATGGCCTGGGTACCGATGGCGGTAGTGGCGTTGGCCAGCGACTGCGCACCGGCACCGGCCGCGACTGCGCCCTGGCCGTCTATCTTCGCTGCATCGCTGTCATCGCCTGCGCCATCGGCCTTGAAGTAACGGCTGCCGTCAGCGGCAACGTCGGCCAGCGCAGCCTGCGTTGCACGCGCCTGCGCATCGAGCTGTGCCTTGTTCACCGCATCGGTGGCCTGGGCGCCTGCAGCAACGTTGGTGATCTGCCGTTCCTTGCCGGTATCACCCACGGACACCGTGTTGGCGCGCGTGGCCCTGGAGCCGGCGCCCAGCGCTACGCTGTTGGCTGCACTGGCGCTGCTGTTGCTGCCGATCGCCACCGCATTGCTGCCCTTGGCCGTGGCGCTGCCTTCGATCAGGCACTTTTCGAGCAGCTTGCCGCTGAATGCCACGCAGGTGGCGCTACCGCCGATCTGCACCGACTGTGCAGCGGCGATACCGCTCATGCTCAACCCCAATACCAGGCCCAGTGCCACTGCCAACCTTACGGGCGTGGCCTGCGTCGCATCGCGGCGCTGGTCAACGACCCCGCCGCTGCTGCCGGAGGAGGCCAGTTCCGAGGCCACCACCAACTGACCCAATGCTTTGTTCCAGACCTTGCGATAAATCCGATTCATCGGTACGGCTCCTGATTGGACTGGTTTTGGGCAAAGCAACGCCACCGCTGGGCTTTCCGGCCCAACGTCCCCTGGGGGCGTTTATTCGCGTGATTTACTGCGGGGTATTGCCGAACGGCGCGCAGCGACAGAAAACCGAGCGCGTGCGCCAACCGGTTACTGCGAAATGAATGTTTCTGAAACGGGGTTCAAGTGTTAACGGCAACTTTCCAAATCGTCAAGACTTTGACACGGCAAATCCTATTGCCGTGAAGCAGTTCACTATTTCACCTGTTTATGAAAGTGTTTTGTTAGGCATGCGTGACGATCATTTGTCGCCTGAAAATCCATGTAACTAGCGGGCAGGACAGGAATTTCACACGCGCAAAGAAAAACCCGCCGATCAACGGCGGGTTTTTCCATACGCGGCGGCATTGATGCCTGCGCGATGTGATGCGATCAACCGCACCACACCCGCGCGTTGCGGAACATGCGCATCCACGGCGAATCACCCTGCCACTCGGCCGGGGCCCAGCTCAGGTTGAGCGCGCGCGGGGTCCGTTCCGGGTGCGGCATCATGATGGTGACGCGACCGTCGGTGCTGGTCAGGCCGGTGATGCCGTCCGGCGAACCGTTCGGATTCAACGGGTACTGGCTGGCCACGTTGCCGTTGCCTTCGATGTAGCGCAGCGAGACACGTGCGGTAGCCTGGTCGACGGCATTGTCGAACACGGCCTGGCCTTCGCCATGCGCCACCGCCACCTGCAGGCGCGAACCGGCCATGCCACGCAGCAGGATCGACGGCGATTCCACCACTTCCAGCAGCGCGGTACGGGCTTCGAACTGCTCGCTGGCGTTGCGGCGGAACTGCGGCCAGTGCTCGGCACCCGGAATGATGTTCTTCAGCTGACTCATCATCTGGCAGCCGTTGCACACACCCAGCGCGAAGCTGTCCTCGCGCGCGAAGAACGCGGCGAAGGCATCACGCAGCGCGCTGCGCTCCAGGATCGAGGTCGCCCAGCCACGGCCGGCACCCAGCACGTCGCCGTAGCTGAAGCCACCGCAGGCCACCAGACCGGTGAAGTCCTGCAGGGCCACGCGGCCTTCGATCAGGTCGCTCATGTGCACGTCGAAGGCGCGGAAGCCAGCACGTTCGAAGGCGTTGGCCATCTCGATCTGGCCGTTGACGCCCTGTTCGCGCAGCACCGCGATACGCGGACGCGCACCGGTGCTGATGAACGGAGCCGCCACGTCTTCGTTGAGGTCGAAGCTGAGCTTGGGCTTCAGGCCCGGCGCATTGAAAGCACGGGCGATCTCGCGCTCGGCATCGGCGTTGGCCGGATTGTCGCGGCGCTTCTGCATCGCGTGGGTGACCGACCACCAGGCGTCGAACAGCGCTTCCCAGCGCCACTCGGCCAGGTTCTCGCCGGCCAGCGACACGCGCACCACCGGCGCGGTGGTCGGCTTGGCGATGCGCTGTGCGCACTCGGTCAGTGCATGGCGCTCGACCAGGTCGGCGAACGCGGCGCGGTCTTCGCGCGCGATCTGCACCACTGCACCCAGTTCTTCGTTGAACAGGCTGCGGAACGGATCATCGCCCCAGGCATCGAGGGTGATGTCCAGGCCGAGGCGCGAGGTGAAGGCCATTTCGCACAGCGCGGCGAAGGCACCACCATCGCTGCGGTCGTGGTAGGCCAGCAGCAGGCCGGCCTGGCGCGCATCGCGGATCAATTCGAAGAAGCCACGCAGGCGCTGCGGGTCATCCAGGTCCGGGGCGGCACCGGCAAAGGCCGGCAGGTCGCCATGGTCGGCATGCACCTGGGCCAGGATCGAACCGCCCAGACGCTGCTTGCCGGCACCGAGGCCGATCAGCCACAGCTCGCTCTCCACCTCGCGGTCGAGCAGCGGGGTCAGCTGCTGGCGCACGTCGGCGACCGGCGCGAACGCGGTGATCACCAGCGACACCGGCGAGACACTCTTGTGTGCTTCACCCTGGTCGTGCCACTGCGCCTGCATCGACAGCGAGTCCTTGCCGACCGGGATGCTGATGTCCAGCTGCGGGCACAGTTCCATGCCCACCGCCTTCACCGCGTCATACAGCAGCGCGTCTTCACCCGGGTGGCCGGCCGCGGCCATCCAGTTCGCCGACAGCTTGATTTCGTCCAGCGCATCGACCGGGGCCGCGCACAGGTTGGTCAGCGCCTCGCCCACGGCCATGCGCGCGGAGGCTGCAGCATCCAGCAGCGCCAGCGGGGTACGTTCACCCAACGCCATCGCTTCACCGGCTACGCCGTCGAAGTCGGCCAGGGTGATCGCCACGTCGGCCACCGGCAGCTGCCACGGGCCAACCATCTGTTCACGCGCGGTCAGGCCACCAACACTGCGGTCGCCAATGGTCACCAGGAAGTTCTTCGAGGCAACAGTGGGATGCGCCAACACGCGCAGACCCGCTTCCTGCAAATCCAGGCCGCCGGTCTTCAGCGCCGGCCAGCGAGGCGCGGCAGGATGCGCGGTGTCGCGGTGCATCTTCGGCGGCTTGCCGAACAGCACGTCCATCGGCAGATCGATCGGTGCATCGGCCGGAATGGTGCCCGGCACCGCACCGTAGGCCACCACCAGATGTTCTTCCGCGGTGGCCACGCCCACTGCAGCGAACGGGCAGCGCTCGCGCGCGCACAGCGCGGCGAATTCGGCCAGGCGCTCCTGCGCCACACCGAGCACGTAGCGTTCCTGCGACTCGTTGCACCACAACTGCATCGGCGACAGCGACGGATCGTCGGTGGGCACCTTGCCCAGGTCGATGATGCCGCCCACGCCGGAATCATGCAGCAGTTCCGGAATGGCATTGGACAGGCCACCGGCACCAACGTCATGGAAGAACTTGATCGGGTTGTCGGTGCCCATCGCCACGCAGCGGTCGATGACCTCCTGGCAGCGGCGCTCCATTTCCGGGTTGTCACGCTGCACGCTGGCAAAGTCGAGGTCTTCGGCACTTTCACCGGAGGCCACCGAGCTTGCAGCACCGCCGCCGAGACCAATCAGCATCGCCGGGCCGCCGAGCACGATGACGGCGTCGCCATCCTTCAGCAGAATCTTGTCGACCTGCACGCGATCAATCGCACCGAGGCCACCGGCCAGCATGATCGGCTTGTCGTAGGCGCGGACCAGATCAGCGCCTTCGGGCAGCTCGAAACTGCGGAAGTAGCCCAGCAGTGCCGGGCGGCCGAACTCGTTGTTGAACGCAGCGCCGCCCAGCGGGCCGTCGGTCATGATTTCCAGTGCCGGCGCCATGCGCGGGTTCAGCGCGCGCGGCGCCTCCCACGGCTGCGGCAGCTCGGGAATGCGCAGGTGCGAGACCGAGAAACCACTGAGGCCCGCCTTCGGCTTGCCGCCACGACCGGTTGCACCTTCGTCGCGGATTTCACCACCGGCACCGGTCGACGCGCCCGGGAACGGCGCGATCGCAGTCGGATGGTTGTGCGTTTCCACCTTGATCTGGAACGCGCTGGGCACCTGCGGTTCGCGGCGGTACTCGCCACTGGCCGGGTCCGGGCGATAGCGCGATGCCGGATGTCCCTCGATCACCGCGGCGTTGTCGCTGTACGCGCTGAGCGTGTGCTGCGGGGTCTGCTGGTGGGTGTTCTTGATCATCCGGAACAGCGAGCGGTCCTGCTCCTGGCCGTCGATGGTCCAGCTGGCATTGAAGATCTTGTGCCGGCAGTGCTCGGAATTGGCCTGCGCGAACATCATCAGTTCCACGTCGGACGGCGAGCGACCCAGCGCGCTGAAGCGTTCGCGCAGGTAGTCGATCTCGTCCTGCGCCATGGCCAGGCCGAGGCGCTGGTTGGCGGCCTCCAGCTGGTCCACCGGCACGCGTTCCAGTTCACCACGGGCCGGCGCCGAGAACAGCGCCTGGCCCTGTTCCATGGTCTCCAGCACCGACTGTGTCATCGGGTCGTGCAGCGCCTTGACCAGCACCTGCTGGGCGGCGGCATCGGCCGGCCAGCCCTGCACGTCGATGCGCAGGCCACGTTCCACCCGGCTGACCGGCTGACCGGCACCGCGCACCAGTTCGGTGGCCTTGCTCGACCACGGCGACAGCGTGCCCAGGCGCGGCACCACGATGCGGCTGACCGCGCCTTCGGCCACGGCCTCGGCCTGCGGCGCAGCTTCAAGGATGCGGCACAGGGTGGTGAGGTCGGGGGCGGCACTGCCTTCGGGCTGCACGAAGTAGACGTGCCAGGCACCGCTGATGCGCAGGGAAGGCGCGATGGACTGCAGGCGGGATTCAAGACGTTCGCGGCGGAACAGCGACAGGGCGGGCGCGCCCTCGAGGACCATCATGTCCGGGGAACCGTAGTTGGGAAACGGGCCCGACATTGTACCGGAAGCGGGGGAAGGGCTTTGGCCGGGCGGCGCCCGGCACCCGCCGAGGCCAGGGCAACGGCAACGGCAACGGCAACGGCAACAGCCGAAGCAACAGCGTGCATTCCGTGGGATGGCGGGGTGGGTCCGGTTGCAGGGGACGCCGTAAACCCTTCCATGGGGGCTTGGCCGCGGCATCCATGCCGCGGACACCCCTGCAACCGGACCCACCCCGCCTTCGACAGTTTCCCGCGATCTGCGGTAGATCCACGCCATGCGTGGATGCTCCCCGGTAGTGCCGGCCACTGGCCGGCAACCAGGGAAATCTCAGAAATCAGGCATTGAAGAGCGCAGCGACGGGCTTTTGCTTTTGATTTTGATTTTTTGTTCTGTCTTTCGTGGCTGGCCGCGCAGGAACCTGTCCGTGGCCGGGCGGGTGGGCTGCGCAGGGGCGTGAGCCGCATGGATGCGGCGACCGA
>NZ_SRHZ01000011.1 GCF_004684085.1 Stenotrophomonas maltophilia | reverse complement strand
CGGGTGGGCTGCGCAGGGGCGTGAGCCGCATGGATGCGGCGACCGAGCTTACATGGACGTACTTGCAGCGTCCCCTGCGCAGCCCACCCGCCCGGCCAACCCCCAGAAATCCGCTGTTCGCGGAAAGCCCCAGCCACGAGGGGCTCCGCCGATGGCCGCCGGCCGCGCGCAGCGCGCTCTCCGCCCGGATCCCCGAACCATGCGCTTGCTCACGGATTGACCACGCGATTGATGACAACGTTGTCCCCACCTGGCGCCGGACTCTCTCCCCGGCCTCCCAGGTGCCTCCGTCCGGCCCCACCCGTCGCCTTCCCGGGCGACGCCCGGACCTGCGTCACGCGCGGCGCCATCGGGGCCCGCGCGCCCTTTGATCGGAGACTTACCCATGTACGACCCGATTGTGCGCAGTGCCGAACGTTCCACCCGAAGCTGTCGTCCCCGCCGCCTGGCCTGGCTGCTCGCCCTGGCTGCCGGTACCGTCGCCCTGCCCGGCCTGGCGCAGGCCGCCAGCTGTGCCGGCGTGGCCCAGTGGGACCAAGCCAAGATCTATCGGGCCGGCGATACCCTGCAGAAAGGAGGCGTCCTCTATCGGGCGAACCAGGACATCTGGAACGCGCCGCCGGACCATCCGGCCGGTGCGCCCTACTACACCAACCTCGGCGCCTGTGATGGCAGCGGCGCCAACCAGCCGCCGGTGGTCAGCCTGACCTCGCCGGCCAACGGCGCCACCTTCAGTGCCGGCAGCACGGTCAACGTGACCGCCAACGCCAGTGATCCGGACGGCAGCGTCGCCAATGTCGAGTTCTTCCGCGATGGCAGCACCCTGGGCGTGGCCACCAGTGCGCCGTATGCGGCCAGCTGGGCCAATGCCAGCGCCGGCAGCCACACCCTGCGCGCGGTGGCCACCGACAACAACAACGCCACCAGCAGCACCGCGACCATCACCATCACCGTCAACGCCGCCGGTGGCGATACCACCGCACCGAGCGTGCCGGGCGCACTGGCGGTCGGCACCCGCACCGCCAACAGCATCGCGCTCAGCTGGAGCCCGTCCACCGACAACACCGGGGGGAGCGGCCTGGCCGGCTATGACGTGTACCGCAACGGCAGCCTGGTCGGTTCGCCGTCCAGTGCCAGCTATGTGGATGGCGGGCTGACCGCCTCGACCACCTACCGCTACCGCGTACGTGCGCGCGACAACGCCGGCAATGCGTCGGCACAGGGCACCGAGATCAGCGCCACCACGCTGGCCGGTGACGGTGGTACCACCGGCAAGCGGGTCATCGGCTACTTCACCCAGTGGGGCATCTACGGCCGCAACTACCGGGTCAAGAACATCGACAGCAGCGGCTCGGCCGCGCGCCTGACCCACATCAACTATGCCTTCGGCAACGTGCGCAACAACCGCTGCGAAGTGGGCATCACCCAGCCGTCGGATCCGAACAGCGGTGCCGGTGGCGACGCCTTCGCCGATTACACCAAGGCCTTCAGTGCCGCCGAGAGTGTCAGCGGCAGCGCCGATACCTGGGACCAGCCGCTGCGCGGCAACTGGAACCAGCTCAAGCAGCTCAAGGCCAAGTACCCGGGCATGAAGGTGCTGATCTCGCTGGGCGGCTGGACCTGGTCGCGCGGCTTCTCCAGCGCGGCGCGCCCGGAGAACCGCCAGGCCTTCGTCGCCTCGTGCATCGACGCCTACATCAAGGGCAACCTGCCGGTGACCGACGGTGCCGGTGGCGCCGGTGCCGCGCTGGGTGTGTTCGACGGCATCGACGTCGACTGGGAATACCCGGTGGCCTGCGGCATCGAATGCGGCAGGCCGGAAGACAACGCCAACTTCACCGCGCTGATGGCCGAGTTCCGCCGCCAGCTCGATGCGGTGCGTCCGGGCCTGTTGCTGACGGTGGCGGTGGGTGCCGGCATCGACAAGATCCGCGTCACCGATCCGGCCGCGTACCACCCGTACCTGGACTACATCAACGTGATGACCTACGACTTCCACGGCGCGTGGGATGCGAAGACCAATCACCAGTCGGCGCTGTTCGATTCGCCGAATGATCCGTCCACCGGCGACCAGAAGCTGTACAACAGCAACGACGCCATCGAGGCCTTCATCAGCCGTGGCGTGCCCGCCGCCAAACTCAACCTGGGCATCGGCTACTACGGGCGTGGCTGGACCGGCGTGGCCAACGCCAACAACGGCCTGTACCAGACCGCCAGCGGTGCCGCCCCGGGTACCTACGAGGCGGGCATCGAAGACTGGAAGGTGCTGAAGAACCTGGCGTGGCCGGGCTACACCGACAACACCGCCGGTGCCACCTGGATCTACAACGGCAGCACGCTGTGGAGCTTCGACACCCCGGCCAACATCACCCGCAAGATGGGCTACGTGAAGACCCAGGGTCTGGGCGGCGCGTTCGTCTGGGAGTTCAGTGGTGACGATGCACAGGGCACGCTGACCAAGGCGGTCAGTGATGGCCTGAAATAAAAAAAAATCCGGGGGTGCATCGCGCCCCCGGCCTCGTTCTCATGATTCATCCGCCGGGCATGGCCCGGCGCTACCCACCAGCCTGCGGTAGCGCCGGGCCATGCCCG
>NZ_SRHZ01000010.1 GCF_004684085.1 Stenotrophomonas maltophilia | reverse complement strand
GTAGCGCCGGGCCATGCCCGGCGGTGTTCTGATCAACGCTTGGCCGACAGCTTCTCCAGTGCGGCTCGCAGCTGCGCCGGCGGCAGGTAACCGCCCAGCTGGGTGCCGTCCGGGGCAAAGATCGCCGGGGTACCGTTCACGCCCAGCTGCTGGCCCAGTGCGTACTGCATCGCCACCGGGTTGGTGCAGTTCTTGGCCGGCACACTGCCACCGCGCTTGGCGTTGGTCAGCGCCTGGCGGCGGTCGGCCGCACACCAGACCGAGATCATATCGGTGTAGTCCTTGCTGCCCAGGCCCATGCGCGGGAATGCGAGGTACTCAACGCTGATGCCGTTGCGGTTGAGCTCGGCGATGTCCTGGTGCAGCTTGCGGCAGTAGCCACACTCGATGTCGGTGAACACGCTGATGGTGTACTTCGCGTTCGGCGCGGCAAACACGATGCGGTCACCGTGGTTGGCCTTGGCCAGCAGGTCGCGGCGATAGCCCAGCAGGCCTTCGCTGTTGGCCGGGCCCTTGGCACGGGTGTCGTAGGGCTGCGACTGGAACAGGTAGCGGCCGTCATCGGACACGTACAGCAGCTGGCCGGAGACCACCACTTCGCGGAAACCCGGGAACGGCGCGGCGCCGATGTAATCCACTTCGAAACCCGGATTCAGCGCGGTCAGCGCGGCACGCACGGCCTGGTCGGCCGAGCCGTTGGCAGCCGGGCTGGCCACCTTGGCAGCGGCAGCAGCAGGTGCCTTGGCCGCCGGTGGGGCCGGCTGGGCGCAGGCAGTCAGGCTGAGCGCACCGAACACGGCGGCGATGGCAAATCGGAGCATGGAGCGATCCGCAGCAGAAGAAGACCCCGGATTCTGACACAGCCGCCGCTAACGGGCCGCGACACCGCACACGGCTCAGGCCCGGGGTTCAGCCCTCCGCTCAGCCCCGCGGGTGGTGGCGGGCGTGCAGCTTCTGCAGGTGTTCGCGCGCCACCAGCGTGTAGATCTGCGTGGTGGACAGCGAACTGTGGCCCAGCAGCATCTGCAGCGCGCGCAGATCCGCGCCCCGGTTGAGCAGATGCGTGGCGAAGCTGTGGCGCAGGCCGTGCGGGCTGATCCGCGCCGGATCGATGCCGGCCACCTGCGCATGGCGCTTGACCAGGTGCCAGAACGCCTGCCGGGTGAGCGCATGCAGCGTCGGCTCGACAAACAACGGGGTCTGCCCATCAGCCAAGGCCTGCACCCTGCCCTTGCCGACCAGCTGCGGGCGCGAGTCCTGCAGATAGCGCTCCAGCCAATGCTGCGACTCTTCGCCCAGCGGCACCAACCGTTCCTTGCTGCCCTTGCCGGTGACCCGCAGCACGCCCTGGCGCAGGTTGACCGCCGTGGCCGGCAGCAGCACCAGCTCGCTCACGCGCAGGCCGGCCGCGTACATCAGCTCCAGCATGGCGCGATCGCGCAGGCCCAGTGGGCTATCGATGTCCGGCGCCGCCAACAGCGCCTCGATCTGGCTTTCGGCCAGCGCCTTCGGCAACAGCCGCGGCAGCTTCGGCGGGTCCAGCAGCGCGCTGGGGTCCTCGCTGCGTTCGCCCCGGCGCACGCCATCGGCGAAGAACGCGCGCAGTGCTGACAGCAGCCGCGCATTGCTGCGCGGCGACCAGCCATGCCGGGTACGCCAGGCCAGGTAATCGAACAAGCCAGCCCGTTCGATGCCGGCCAGGCCACCCTCGCGCCCATCGATCCAGCGTGCCAGCCCCTCCAGGTCGCGCCGGTAGCTGTCGAGGGTGGCGCGGGCCAGACCGTTCTCGGCCCAGATCGCATCCAGAAAACGCTGGATGCGCACGCTGTCGTCGGCGCGCAGCTCGGGCAGTTGCTGCACCAGCTGGCGGCGTTCGGCGGGGGTGGAAACAAGGGCCATGCGTGCAGGATACGGGGCCGCCTGCGCGCGCGGCCAGCATTGCGTATGCTCGTCGCATGTCCCGCCCTGCCACCGACACGGCCCCTGCGGCCGCCAGCGAACTGCCCCGCCCGCGCGCGCTGCTGCTGTGGCGGGTGCTGGCGATGATCTACGACGCGTTGCCGGTGCTGGCGCTGTGGATGCTGGCCGGCACCGTGTTCACCCTTGCCTACACCTTCGATGGCCACGCCCAGCGCGAGAACATCGCACCGTTCAGTGCCTGGCAGTGGCTGCTGTGGGCGGTGTGCTGGGTGATCACGGGGTGGTACGCGACGGCGAGCTGGCGCCGCGGCGGGCAGACACTGGGCATGCGGCCGTGGCGGCTGAAACTGCACTCCAGCGATGGCGCGCCGCTGCGGCGCAGCCAGCTGTGGCTGCGCTTCGCAGTGGGTACGCTGTCCCTGCTGCTGGGCGGACTGGGATTCTGGTGGGCATGGGTCGACCGCCAACGCCTGACCTGGCACGACCGCGCCAGTGGCACCCGCCTGGTGCGCATGCCCAAGCGGTGAAATGCCCTGCTAGCGCCGGGCCATGCCCGGCGGACATGGCCAACCGCAAACCGCCGCCGGGCATGGCCCGGCGCTGCCGGAATCAGCCCGACTTGCGCCGGAACAGCAGCCCGGACACCGCCAGCATCACGATGGGCGGCAAGGCATAGGCAATGCGGTAATCGAACTTCAACGCACCGGCCATGCGGCCGAAGAACAGCTGCAGCAGCCAGAAGCCCAATGCGAACAGGATGCCCAGGAACAGGCGCTTGCCCATGCCGCCGCTGCGCAGCGAGCCGAACGCGAACGGCACCGCCGCCAGGCACAGCGCCAGCACGTTCAGCGGATAGAACCAGCGGCTCCAGTACACATCCTCATAGTCGCGCGCATCCAGCCCATTGCGCTCGCGGTACTCGATGCTGGTCCGCAGCTCGGCCACACTGAGGTTGCGCGGCTTGGCGATGCCGGTCGCCAGCGCACCGGCATCCAGCTTGGAATTCCATGGCTCGCGTGCCACTTCCTCACGCGTGGCCGAACGTTCGCCGAACGTATCGCGACGCACACCGGTCAACACCCAGCCGTCGTTGTCGTGCTCGGCGGTTGCCGCATGGGTCAACGATGCGATCCCACCGTTCTCGGCGATGCGGTACAGGCGTACGTCTCGCAGGATCAGCCGCGTGCCCTTGTCACCCACCAGCTGCTCTTCGCCACCGGCGGCACTGAGGAAGGTGTCGCCCTCGCGCGCCCACAGCCCAGAGTAGCGTGCGGTGGAAATGTCCTGGCCCCATTTGGCGCTGGACTTCAACGCATCGGCACGGTCCTGGCCCCACGGGCCCAGTGTCTCGGCGCTGAGCACCATCACTGCGGTGAGCAGTGACAACGCGATCGCCACCGACACGCTCAGGCGCTTGCGTGACAGCCCCAGCGCACGCAGCGCGGTCAGCTCGGACGTTGCCGCCAGCTGGCCGAGGCCCATCAGCGCACCGATTACCGCAGCGGTGGGGAAGAAGGTGTAGGCCCGGCGTGGCACGGTGTACAGCACCCATGCCGCGGCATGGCCCAGCGAGTAGCCGTTCTTGCCGATGTCCTTGAACTCGCCGGAGAACGCCATCACCACGTCCAGGCCGACCAGCACCGCCCAGGTCAACAGCACCGTGGTGAATACCGACTGGCCCAGGTACAGATCGAAACGCATCGGGCGCAGCCTCATGCGCGGGCTCCCTTCGGACGGCCCAGGCGGCCATCACGTGCATACATCCAGATCGCCAGCCCCAGCAGCGGCAGGGTCAGCCACCACAGGCCGAGCGCGGCCGGGATCTTGCCGGTGGCAATCCAGCCGCTGCCGATGAACATCAGGTTGGTGCCGACCATGTAGGCCAGCAGGGCCAGCATCATCCGCCCGTAGCGCTGCTGGCGCGGCGAGCTGCGGCCCAGCGGCACGGTCAACAGGGCGAAGGCCAGCGCGATCAGCGGTGGGGCCAGCCGGCGATGCAGCTGGGCCTGGGCCTGCGGCCGGGCATCGCCGAACAGCTTCGTGGTCGGCATCAGCTCCGGATCGTTCTCGGTGCGGGTCTGCGCGCCGTCGGGCAGGGCCACGTCGTTGCGCGCAAAGGTCGCCAGGCGGTAATCCAGCCCACCGGCTACGGGGCCTTCCACCTGGTGCCCATCGTCCAGCTCCAGGAAGCGCTGGCGGGCGCCTTCAAAGAACATCCGGCCACCGGCAGCAGACACCACTTCGAGGCGGTCGCCCTTCTGCCGCTGCAGGAACACCCTGCCCAGCTGGGTGCCATCGGGCGAGATCGAGGACAGGTAAACCACGCCGCCATTGGGCAGCGGGGTGAACCGGCCCGGCTCGAGGCCAGCCATCAGCACGCTGCGGTTGGCCTCGATGATCATCTGCTCGGCCACCCGCCCAGCCCACGGCCCCAGCCACAGCGAGCAGGCGCCCACCACGGCCACGACCGGCAGCACCAGCATCAGCAGCGGCCGCAGCAGGCGCTTGGGGCCCACGCCTATGGCAGTGATGACCGCCATTTCCGAGTCCCGGTACAGGCGGGCGACCGCCAGCAGCAGGCCCAGCATCAGCGCCAGCGGCAGGATCAGGGGCAGATAGGCGATGAACTGCAGGCCCAGCTGCGAGAACAGCAGCTTGGCCGGCAGGCGCCCGTCGGCGATGTTGCCGAGGATGTCCACCAGCACGCCGCCCACGCTGACCACCAGCAGGACGATCAGGGTAGCCAGGAAACTCTGGACGAAATCGCCCAGCAGGTATCGGTCGAGCTTCAACATGGGGCGGTGGTTTAAACTCTGGGGTTCGTTCGCGGTGCCGCCCAGTCTACTGTCTGGGCGTAAACGGTCCGCGATTGTACGGACTTGCCAATGGAATCTGCTCAATGGCTCTCGAATTCACCCTGAACCACCTCGCCGCGGCTTCGGCCGCCGTTGATTGCCTGGTCGTCGGCGCCTATGCCGACCATACCCTGACTGCGTCCGCGCAGGCACTGGATACCGCCAGCGGCGGCCGCCTGGCCGCGCTGGCCCAGCGTGGCGACCTGTCCGGCAAGACCGGCGCCACCAACCTGCTGCACGACCTGCCGGGCGTGACCGCCCCGCGCGTGCTGGTGGTCGGCCTGGGCGAAGCGGCCCGTTTCGGCGTGCCGCAGTACCTGAAGGCCGTGGGCGACGCGGTGCGTGCGCTGAAGGCCGGCGCCGCCCGCAGCGCGCTGTTCACCCTGTCCGAGGTGGCGGTGAAGGACCGCGACGCGGCCTGGGCGATCCGCCAGGCAGTGATCGCCGCCGATCACGCCGCTTACCGCTACACCGCCACCCTGGGCAAGAAGAAGGCCGACGACGCCGGCCTGGCCCAGCTGGCCATCGCCGGTGACGACGCGCAGGCCCTGGCCCAGGGCCAGGCCATCGCCGCCGGTGTCGAGTTCGCCCGCGAACTGGGCAACCTGCCGCCGAACTACTGCACCCCGGCCTACCTGGCTGAAGTGGGCGTGAAGTTCGCCGGTGAGCACGACGGCGCCGAAGCCGAGATCCTCGACGAGCACCAGATGGAAGCGCTGGGCATGGGCTCGCTGCTGGCCGTGGCCCGCGGCTCGGCCAACCGCCCGCGCCTGGTCGTGCTGAAATGGTCCGGCGGCGGCGACGCCAAGCCGTACGTGCTGGTCGGCAAGGGCATCACCTTCGATACCGGTGGCGTCAACCTGAAGACCCAGGGCGGCATCGAAGAGATGAAGTACGACATGTGCGGTGGCGCCAACGTCATCGGCACCTTCGTCGCCGCGGTCAAGGCCAAGCTGCCGCTGAACCTGGTGGTGGTGGTGCCGGCGGTGGAAAACGCCATCGACGGCAACGCCTACCGCCCGTCCGACGTGATCACCTCGATGTCGGGCAAGACCATCGAAGTGGGCAACACCGACGCCGAAGGCCGCCTGATCCTGTGCGACGCACTGACCTACGCGCAGCGCTTCGAACCGGCCGCGCTGGTCGACGTCGCCACCCTGACCGGTGCCTGCCTGGTCGCCCTGGGCCACCAGACCGCCGGCCTGATGAGCAAGCACGACGACCTGGCCAACGAGCTGCTGGCCGCTGGCGAGCAGGTGTTCGACCGCGCCTGGCGCCTGCCGTTGTGGGACGAATACCAGCCGATGCTGGATTCGAGCTTCGCCGACGTCTACAACATCGGCGGCCGCTGGGCCGGTGCCATCACCGCTGGCTGCTTCCTGTCGCGCTTCGCCGAAGGCCAGCGCTGGGCCCATCTGGACATCGCCGGCGTGGCCAGCGACGAAGGCAAGCGCGGCATGGCCACCGGCCGCCCGGTCGGCCTGCTGAGCCAGTGGCTGCTGGACCAGGTCGCCCGCGCCTGATGCCGTACCCGACCCTGGCCGGCGCCCGCCGGCCAGGGCCTCGCCCGGCAGCGCCGGGCCCCTGCCTGACCCGGACCCTGCCATGCCCCGCGCCGACTTCTACCTGATCGCCAAGCCCCGCTTCCTGACCGAGCCGTTGCGCCTGGTCTGCGAGCTGGCGCGCAAGGCCAACGACGCCGGGCTGTTCACCCTGGTGCTGGCCCGCGACCAGGCCCAGGCCGAGGAGCTGGACGAGCTGCTGTGGGCGTTCGACAACGATGCCTACATCCCGCACCAGATCGCCGGCGAGGACATGGACGAGGAAGAAGCCCTGGTGCTGATCGCCGTACCCGGCACCGAGGCACCGACCCGTCCGCTGGTGATCAATCTGCGTGATGAACCGTGGCTGGGCGAGTGCGAGCGCGTGCTGGAAGTGGTTCCGGCCGACCCGGAAGCGCGCGAACCGCTGCGCGAACGCTGGCGCCAGTACAAGGCCGCCGGTTACGACCTGAACAAGCACGACATGTAAGTCCAGCGAGGACCCCTTGATGCGCCTGCTGATCGCCCTGATTCTTCCCTGGCTGTCCTTCTTCACCATCGGCCGGCCGTTTGCCGGCATCGTCTGCCTGATCCTGCAGATCACCCTGATCGGCTGGCTGCCCGCCGCGATCTGGGCCGCCTACGCGGTCAGCCAGTACCACACCGACCAGAAGATCCGGCGCGCCCTCGGGCCGCGCTGATCTCCCTCCCGCCTTGATTACCGGTTCCCCCGCATGACCCAACTCGCCTCCAGCTACGACCCGAAGTCCTTCGAGACCGACCTCTACGAGGCCTGGGAGAAGGCCGGCCACTTCAAGCCGTCCGGCACGGGCGAGCCGTACACCATCCTGCTGCCGCCGCCGAACGTGACCGGCACCCTGCACATGGGCCATGCCTTCCAGCAGACCCTGATGGACGCACTGGTGCGCTACCACCGCATGCGCGGCTACGACACGCTGTGGCAGGTGGGTACCGACCACGCCGGCATCGCCACCGAAATGGTGGTAAGCCGCAACCTGGCGCTGGAAGGCAATGGCGAGACCCGCGATTCGTTGGGCCGCGAAGGCTTCATCGGCAAGGTCTGGGAGTGGAAGCAGCAGTCCGGCGACATCATCGAACGCCAGATGCGCCGCCTGGGCACATCTGCCGACTGGTCGCGCAGCACCTTCACCATGGACCCGCAGCCGTCGGCGGCAGTGAACGAGGCCTTCGTGCGCTGGTACGAGCAGGGCCTGATCTACCGCGGCCAGCGCCTGGTCAACTGGGACCCGGTGCTGAAGACGGCAATCTCGGATCTGGAAGTGGAGAGCGCCGAGGAAGACGGCTTCCTGTGGTCGATCGCCTACACGCTGGATGAGGGCCTGAGCTACGAGCACGTCGAGCGCGATGCCGACGGCGTGGAAACCCTGCGCGAAACCCGCGACTACCTGGTCGTCGCCACCACTCGCCCGGAAACCCTGCTGGGCGATACCGCGGTGATGGTGCACCCGGAAGACGAGCGCTACGCGCACCTGATCGGCAAGAGCGTGGTGCTGCCGCTGACCGGCCGCCGCGTGCCGGTGATCGCCGACGACTACGTCGACCGCGCGTTCGGCACCGGCGTGGTCAAGGTCACCCCGGCGCACGATTTCAACGACTACGAAGTGGGCGTGCGCCACAGCCTGCCGATGATCAACCTGTTCACCCCGGTGGCGGCGCTGAATGAAAACGCGCCGGAGCGCTTCCAGGGCCTGGATCGCTACGCCGCCCGCAAGGCCGTGCTGGCCGAACTGGAAGACCTGGGCATCCTGGTCGAGACCAAGGCGCACAAGCTGCAGGTGCCGCGCGGCGATCGTACCGGCCAGGTGATCGAGCCCTACCTCACCGACCAGTGGTTCGTGAAGATGGACGACCTG
This sequence comes from Stenotrophomonas maltophilia, assembly GCF_004684085.1. Classification (GTDB taxonomy): domain Bacteria; phylum Pseudomonadota; class Gammaproteobacteria; order Xanthomonadales; family Xanthomonadaceae; genus Stenotrophomonas; species Stenotrophomonas maltophilia_AS. Next base: position 5,320 of record NZ_SRHZ01000010.1, on the reverse strand, counting down.
GCCAAGCGCGGCCTGGAACTGGTCGAAGACGGTTCGATCTCGTTCGTGCCGCCGAACTGGATCAACACCTACCGCCACTGGATGAACAACATCCAGGACTGGTGCATCAGCCGCCAGCTGTGGTGGGGCCACCGCATCCCGGCGTGGTTCGACGAAGCCACCGGCAACTGCTACGTCGGACGCAGCGAAGAGGAAGTGCGGGCGAAGCACAGCCTGGGCAGCGACGTGGTGCTGAACCAGGAAAGCGACGTGCTGGAGACCTGGTTCTCCTCGCAGCTGTGGCCGTTCTCCACCCTGGGCTGGCCGAACGAGCAGGCGATGGCCGAGCGCGGTTTCGACCGCTACCTGCCGTCGTCGGTGTTGATCACCGGCTTCGACATCATCTTCTTCTGGGTGGCCCGCATGATCATGGCCACCGACAACCTGGTCGGGAAGATCCCGTTCAAGGACGTCTACTTCACTGGCCTGATCCGCGACGGCCAGGGCCAGAAGATGTCCAAGAGCAAGGGCAACGTGCTCGATCCGCTGGACATCATCGATGGCATCACCATCGACGATCTGGTTGCCAAGCGTACCGGCGGCCTGATGCAGCCGAAGATGGTGGAGAAGATCGAGAAGGCCACCCGCAAGGAATTCCCGGACGGCATCGCCGCCCACGGTGCCGACGCGCTGCGCTTCACCATCGCCGCGCTGGCCACCCACGGCCGCGACATCAAGTTCGACATGAACCGCGCCGAGGGTTACAAGAACTTCTGCAACAAGCTGTGGAACGCCAGCCGCTTCACCCTGATGAACACCGAGGGCGCTGCGTTCAACGGCGTGCCGACGCCGCGCACCGATGCTGAGCGCTGGATCCTTTCACGCCTGGCGGCAGTGTCCACCGAGGCCCAGGGCCACTACGCCAACTACCGCTTCGACCTGCTGGCGCAGTGCCTGTACGAGTTCGCCTGGAACGAGTTCTGCGACTGGTTCCTGGAACTGAGCAAGCCGGCACTGAACGGTGCCGACGCAGCGGATGCCGAGAGCACCCGCCACACCCTGCTGTACGTGCTGGAAGCGCTGCTGCGCCTGCTGCACCCGCTCACCCCGTTCATCACCGAACAGCTGTGGCAGCAGCTGGCCCCGCGCCTGGGCCTGGCCGAGACCACGCTGTCGCTGCGTCCGTACCCGACCGCCGCCGAGTTCGAAGGCGATTTCGCCCAGGCCGAGGCCGACGTGGAATGGTTGAAGGCAGTGATCAGTGCAGTGCGCCGCGTGCGCAGCGAACTGAACGTGGCCCCGTCCAAGCAGGTGCCGCTGCGCCTGCAGGCCGGCCTGGAGCAGGACCGCGTGCGCATCGAACGTTTCAGCGCATCGCTGTCGTTCCTGCTGAAGCTGGACAGCATCCAGTGGCTGGCCGAAGGCGAAAGCGCACCGCCTGCCGCCGCCGCGATTGTTGGCGAACTGAAGCTGCTGGTGCCGCTGGAAGGCCTGGTCGATCTCGATGCCGAGCGTGCGCGCCTGGACAAGGAGATCAAGCGCGTGGAAGGCGAGCAGGAAAAGAGCGAGACCAAGCTGGCCAAGTTCACCGACAAGGTGCCGCCGGCGGTGGTTGAGCAGGAGCGCGTGCGCCTGGTCGACTGGAACACCCAGCTGGCTGGCCTGCGCGAGCAGCGCGCGAAGCTGTAACGCCGCGTTGTGGTGCGTGCCAACCAAGGTTGGCACCTACCACGGCGGGAGAGGTTGGCACCCACCGAAGCGGAATCGGAAACGCCGGGCAATGCCCGGCGTTTCCATTTCCCCGCATGGCATCATCGCTGGATGCCTCTTTCCATTTTCCTGCTGGTCCTCGCGGCTGCGGCCCTGCATGCCAGCTGGAATGCGATTGTCAAGCGCGGACCGGACAAGTTTCTCGGAACGGTGCTGGTCACCGGCAGCGCCGCACTGCTGTCCGCTGCCGCTCTGCCCTTCCTGCCGTTACCGGCCGCGCACAGCTGGCCCTGGCTGGCCGCCTCGGTGCTGCTGCAGGTGACGTACTACGGACTGGTCGCGCGCTGCTACCAGCAGGTCGACATGAGCCTGGCCTACCCGCTGATGCGTGGCAGCGCGCCGATCCTGGTCGCACTGGTGGGCGCCCTGTTGGGCGAGCAGCTGCCGGCTGCCGCATGGCTGGGTGTGGTGCTGGTGAGCACCGGCATCCTGTGCATGGCACTGGGTGCGCGTAGTGGCCAGCTGCGCCTGCCACTGCTGACCGCAGCGATGATCGCCACCTATACGCTGGTCGATGCGCAGGGCGCGCGCCAGTCCGGCAGCGCGCTCAGCTACACACTGTGGTTGTTCCTGCTGTCGGGCATTCCGCTGCCGCTGTGGGCGCTGTACACGCGGCGCGGCGCGGTGCTGGCCTATGCGCGCCAACACTGGCCATTAGGGCTGGCCGGCGGTGCCGGCACCACGGCTTCCTATGCGATGGCCTTGTGGGCCATGACCCAGGCGCCGGTGGCGATGGTCTCGGCGCTGCGCGAATCGTCGATCCTGTTCGCGCTGCTGATCTCGGTGTTCCTGCTGCGCGAACGGATACCACGCGCACGCTGGCTGGCGGCGGCGTTGATCGTAGGTGGGGTGTTGGCGCTGAGGATGGCGTAAACAACGCGTGCCAACCCAGGTTGGCATCTACCCTACCGGTAGTGCCGGCCGCTGGCCGGCAACCATTCTCCGTTACAACGGCGGCATCGCCTGCAGGTCGCCGTGGACCAGTTCGATCGCCATCACCACCGCATCCTCGCGGCCCTGTGTGGCCGGGTAGTAACGCGGTCGACGGCCGATCTCGTTGAAGCCTTCGCTGTGATACAGCGCCAGTGCCGGCGTATTCGAAGGCCGCACTTCCAGGAACACGCGCTGCGCACCCCGGTCGCCGGCCAGTTGCACCAGCGCACGCAGCAACTGGCGACCCAGGCCACGCGACTGCGTCGACGGGTCGATGCAGATGTTCAGGACATGTGCCTCGTCGGCGGCGATGCTGAGCATGCCGTAGCCGATCAGCTGACCATCACGCTCCATGGCCAGGCCGGGGTAACCGGCACGCAGGCAATCCACGAAGATGCCGCGGGTCCACGGAAACGGATAGCCGCGCACCTCGATCGCCATCACCACCGTGAGGTCGCTCTCGCGCAGCGCGCGCAGGCTGATCGGACCGGGCTGCCGGACCGCACTCATGGCATGCCCCGCTTGCGCAGGGCGCGCAGCTGCGGCCACAGCGCACGTTTGGCGGCCGGATCGTGACGCAGCTGGTCCAGCGGCCAGCTCTCCATCAGTGTCTGTGTCGCCGGGTCGTTGGGATTGCAGCCAGAGGCCCGCAACAATGCGATCTGCAGGCGATCCGGCAGGCGTACCACCGGCTGCCGTGCATTGCCGCTGGGCAGCGGGCGGGCCGGCGCAGGGGCGGTATCCGGTGCAGTGACCGGCGTCTCGCGGCGTGGCGGTGCCGGGGGTTCCGCGCGGGGTGCGGGGATCGCGTCGGCGAGATGCTCACGCGTGGCTGGACGGCTTGCCCGCGTCGGTTCCGCTGGCTGCGCGGCCTGGGCTTCGGCCACGCTCAACTGCAGCGCGGCATCCAGCTCGGCGGCCAGCTGGCCGTCGTGATAGACGGTGTAGCCCATGGCCTGCAGCCAGGCCTGCTGGGCCGATGACCACAGCACGGGCAGATCCTGGCTCACGCGGCCTCGGGCTTCTTGCGCAGGCGCTGCACCGCCCACATCACCGGGCCGGACAGGGCGTACAGGATGCCGACCGCAAACAGCACGCGGGGCAGATCGATCACCGCGATGGCGATGGCAACCGGCACCAGCGCCAGCACCAGGAACGGCACCCGGTCTGAACGACCGCCCTTGGCAGCACCGCCCTTGAAGCTCCAGAAACGGATGCGGCTGACCATCAGCAATGCCGCGACGATCGTCACCGCCAGTGCCACATAGCGCAGCTGGTTGCCGTCCCAGCCAAGGTTGCCATCAGCGAAGGCCCAGACGAAGGACATCATCAACCCGGCCGCGGCCGGGCTGGCCAGGCCGACGAACCAGCGCTTGTCGACCACGGCTACTTGGGTATTGAAGCGGGCCAGGCGCAGCGCCGCGCAGGCCGCATACAGGAAGGCCACCGCCCAGCCGACGCGGCCGAGCAGCGGGTCATCGAACTTCAGCCACGACAGCGACCAGTGGTACATCACCAGCGCCGGGGCCATGCCGAAGCTGACCAGGTCGGCCAGCGAGTCGTACTGCACGCCGAATTCGCTGCTGGTACCGGTCAGGCGCGCCACGCGCCCGTCCAGGCCATCCATCACCGCCGCCACGAACACGGCGATGCTGGCGTTGACGAAATCCCCGTTGGCCGCGGCGATGATCGCGTAGAAGCCGGCGAACAGGCCGGCGGTGGTGAACAGGTTGGGCAGCAGGTAAATCGTGCGCGAGCGCGGCGGCGGTGTGATCGGGTCCATGGAATCCAGTTTAATCGACTTGCCAGTGGTCGGCGGCAATGCTGCAATCGGCGTTCTACGCCCATTCCGTGGAGTTTGCCATGCGTGCCCTGTCCTGCCTTGGATGCCTACTGCTGTTGGCCAGTGCCAACGCGGTGGCTGGCCCGGTCTATAAATGGAAGGACGCCCATGGCGTGACCCAGTATTCGGAGACCCCTCCGGCGGGCAAGCAGTACGAAACCCGCGAGCAGGCCCGGAGCCCGCAGGCCGCCGCGTCGGCCACGCCCGCAGCCCCCGAGGCCACGCCGGTTTCCGAGCAGTGCAGTACCGCCCGCGCCAACCTGACCCTGCTGGAAGGCACCGGCACCGTCATGCAGGACACCAACGGCGACGGCAAGGCCGATACCGCGCTCAGCCCGGAGCAGCGCACAGCGCAGAAGGGGCTGGCCGAAGCGGCGATCAAGGCGTACTGCCCAGCAGAGTGAGGGTATCGGCAGGGCTTGCAGCCCTGCACCTGCCGAGGCCGAAGCAACGGCAACGGCCAGAGCAACAGCAGGTATTCCTTGGGGTGGTGGGGCGGTGTGGGTAGGCAGGACACGCCGTAAACCCTTCCATGGGGGCTCGATGGCGCCATCCATGGCGCCAACGGTCCTGCCTACCCACACCGCCCCCCCTGACAGTTTCCCGATGTCTGGTAGATCCACGCCATGCGTGGATGCTCTTCGAATTCAATTCGAGATATTCGATTCCGATTGAGATTCATCCACGCACGGCGTGGATCCATGACAGATCGCGGAAAACTGTCGAAGGCGGGGTGGGTCCGGTTGCGGGGGCGTGAGCCGCATGGATGCGGCGATCGAGGCTACAGGGACGTAC
>NZ_SRHZ01000001.1 GCF_004684085.1 Stenotrophomonas maltophilia | reverse complement strand
GGCGCTACCGTGTGTGACGCATGGGGAGCGCCGGGCCATGCCCGGCGGGCACGGAACGCAGAAGGGCCGGCATTGCGCCGGCCCTTCTTCTTTGCATTACCGCAGCAACCGCATCAGAACTTCGCGGTGAACTCCACGCCCCAGGTGCGCGGCTCGTTGAGGAAGCCGGTCAGGTTGTTGAAGTCGATCGCGCCGACCACGCGGGTCTGGTTGGTCAGGTTGCGGCCAAACACAGCCACGTCGTACTGGCCGTAATCCCAGTTGTAGCCCAGGCGCAGGCCACCTTCCAGCGAGCTGCGGCCACGGAACTCCGGCGACTCGTAGATGAAGAAGTTCACCGCACTGCGATAGGCCCAGTCGGTGTAGGCATACAGTTCGCTGCCATCGCTGAGCGGGAAGCCGACGCGCAGGGTCGCGTTGTGGATCCACTTCGGCGCCTGCGGCAGCGGGTTGCCGTTCACCAGCGCATAGGTGCCGCCGTTGATGATGGTGGTCGGGTCGTTGATGGTGCAGCCACCGCCGCAGATCGCCACCGCCAGATCCTTGTCCTTGATCTCGGTGTCGTTGTAGCTGCTGCCGAAGGTCAACAGGACGTTGTCAGCCAGGTAGGCTTCCAGGTCCAGCTCCACGCCCTGGCCGATGGTCTTGTCGGCGTTGAGCAGGGTGGCGGTGTTGTTGGTGCCGCCCACAGCGATCAGCTGCTGGCCGTCAACGTTGTAGCGGAACACGCTCAGGCCCAGGCGCGCGCGGCGCTCGAACAGGTCGGCCTTGATGCCGGCTTCGTACGAGATCACCTTCTCCGAATCGGCCTGCGACAGGCCCGGTGCGAAGGCCAGGCGGCCCTGGATCGACGGCGCACGGAAGCCCTTGGCCACGCGGGCGTAGGCATTCACGTTGTCGGTCAGCTTGTAGACGCCGCTGACGTCCCAGCTGACGTCGTTGACGTCGGTGTTGGCCACATACGGGCCACTGACCGGGGTACCGAACGGCACGGCCTGCAGCACGCTGGCGTTGAAGTCCTTCTTGTCCTGCGTATAGCGCACGCCGGCACGCAGCTTGAAGCGGTCGGTGACATCGAAGTCACCCGAGGCGAACACCGCCCAGGCCTTGTTGCGCTGGTTCTGCACCACGTGGCCGGTCTGCGGGTTGCCCGGGGTCAGCGAGTCGTAGTTGAAGTTGTTGATGGTCACGTCTTCATCGAAGTAGAAGACGCCGGCCTGCCAGTCGAAGCGGCCCCACTCGTTGGATTCGACGCGGAATTCCTGGGTCCACTGGCGGTGGTGCGGCAGGCCGTCAGCCGACTCCGACGAGAACGGGATGAGGCCCGGGCCCGAATTGCCGGCACCGAGGAACGCAGCCCCGTAGCCACCGTCAATGTCACCGCGGTTGAGCGATTCGGCGGTTTCATAACCGGTGATCGAGTGCAGGGTCACCGAGCCGAGGTTCCACTGCAGGCGCGCGCTGCCGCCCCAGGTCTTCAGGTCGGAGAAGTTGACGCCGTCGTTGGCCACCTTGTCGCGGTCGAAGTTCTCGACCAGGCCATTGCCACCCTTCTGGATGATGTTGGCGCGGAACAGGCGCGCGGTGCCGTTGAGCTTGCGCTTGTGCAGGTTGAACAGCGCTTCGAAGTCGTCGCCTTCGTACAGGAACTGCACGCGGCCAGCGGCTTCGTCATAGCCTTCGAAACCGCTGTTGGGTGCACCGGCGCGGGTGTTGTCGACCCAGTCGTCGCGGCGCTGGTAGATGGCCGAGACACGTGCCGACCAACGATCGGTCAGCGGGCCGCCGTAAGCGCCCTGCACGTTCCAGCTGTTGTAGCTGCCATAGCCCACACGTACGTAGCCGTCGGCATCCTGCGACGGGCGCGCCGAGTCGAACTTGACCACGCCGGCCGGGGTATTGCGGCCGAACAGCGTGCCCTGCGGACCGCGCAGCACTTCCACGTTGGCCAGGTCGAACAGCGGGAAGCCCTTCAGCAGCGGGCTTTCCTGCACCACGTCGTCGTACACCAGCGACACCGGCTGCGATGCATTGAGGTCGAAGTCGGTGTTGCCCAGACCGCGGATGTAGAAGCGCGGGAAGGCACGGCCGTAGGACGACTCGATGTTGAGGCTGGGCACGCGCGCGGCCAGGAAGCGGATGTCATCGCCCGCCGAACCCAGCACGTCGAGCTTTTCGCCCTGGATCGCGCTGATCGCGACGGGCACGTCCTTGGCGTTCTCGACGCGGCGCTGCGCAGTCACCTGCAGGGTGTCGAGGGCAACCGGATCCTTGGCAGCGGGGGTTTCCTGGGCGGCTGCTACCAGCGGCAGCAGGGCGGAAAGAGCGACAACGAGGGGGCGCGCGACCGGAAGGCGGCCACGGGAAGTGCGGGTCGGGGACATGGCGGTAGGCTGTGTTTGGAGGGGTGGTAAAACGGCGCTACCAGATAATTGTTGCAATACAGCACCTGCCCCGCAAATGCCGATCGTTCATGGCCGCCTCGCCCCGGCCCCTGCGCGCTCGCTAGACTCGGTGTTTTCCAGCCTCGCCGAGCCGCCGCAATGACCCAGTGGTACTTCCATGCCTCCGCCCAGGCCGAGCGTATCGGCCCGCTTGATGGCGAGCCCGCGCGCCGTTATGCGCAGGCCAACCCGCGCGCCCTGGCCTGGTGCCAGGGCATGAGCGGGTGGACCTCGATTGCCGAGGTGCCCGAACTGCAGTCCGCGGCCCCGGGCATGCCCAACACCCCGCCGCCGGTCCCCGCCGCCGCCAGCGGCCGCGCCGACGACATCGAATTCCGCATCGTCGGCCATGAAATGCAGTTCGTGGAAATCGAGCTCGACCCCGGTGAGAGCGCCATTGCCGAGGCCGGCGCGCTGATGTTCAAGGACGCCACGGTGCAGATGGATACGGTGTTCGGCGCCGCCACCGGCGACCAGGGCGGCGGCCTGATGGGCAAGGTGATGGCCGCCGGCAAGCGCGTGCTGACCGGCGAGAGCCTGTTCGCCACCGTCTACACCCAGAGCGGCCCTGGCAAGGGCAAGGTCGCCTTTGCCGCGCCCTACCCCGGTACCGTGCTGGCGATGAAGCTGGACCAGCATGGCGGCCGCCTGATCTGCCAGAAGGACAGCTTCCTGGCCGGTGCGCGCGGCGTGCAGATCGGCGTGCAGTTCCAGCGCAAGATCATGACCGGCCTGTTCGGCGGCGAGGGCTTCATCATGCAGAAGCTGGAGGGCGACGGCTGGGTGTTCATCCATGCCGGCGGCTGCGTGGTGGAACGCGAGCTGGCCGCGGGCGAGCGCCTGGACGTGGATACCGGCTGCGTGGTGGCCTACCACCCCACCGTGGACATGGACGTGCGCCGGGTGGCTGGCATCAAGAGCATGCTGTTCGGTGGCGAGGGCGTGTTCCTGGCCACGTTGACCGGCCCCGGCAAGGTCTGGCTGCAGTCGCTGCCGTTCTCGCGCCTGGCCGGCCGCATGTGGATGGCCGCGCCGCAGGGCGGTGGCCAGAGCCGCGGCGAAGGCTCGGTACTGGGCGGCCTGGGCCGGATGCTGGACGGCGACAACCGGTTCTGACCGGCTCCGGTAGTGCCGGGCCATGCCCGGCGAGCACAGCGGCACCTGAACCATCCGCCGGGCATGGCCCGGCGCTACCCACGGATTTTGCGGCTTCGGTATGCTGGCGCCCTTTCCTGAATCCGGCGCCGTGAGCGCACTGCCGATGAGCCTGTTCCGCCCCCGCATGCTGCTGTCCGTCGCCTTGATCGGCCTGCTCGCCGGCTGCGGTGGCGACCCGGTCCGTCCTACGCCGCCGCCTGCGCCGACCGTGGTGCCGCAGGCCAAGCCGGTGAAGATCGGTATCGCCCTGGGCGGTGGCGCAGCCAAGGGCTTCGCCCACATCGGCGTGATCAAGATGCTGGAGGCCAATGGCTTCGAGCCGGCCGTGGTGTCCGGCACCAGCGCCGGCAGCGTGGTCGGTGCGCTGTATGCCAGTGGCATGGACGCCTTCCAGATGCAGAGCAAGGCGGTGGCGCTGGACGAAGCCAGCATCCGCGACGTGCGCCTGTTCTCCGGTGGCCTGGTGCAGGGCCAGAAGCTGCAGGACTACGTCAACGAGCAGGTCGCCAACCGTCCTGCCGAGCGCCTGAAAAAGCCGTTCGCCGCCGTGGCCACGCAGCTGGAAACCGGCGAGCGCTCCATCTTCGTGCGCGGCAACGTCGGCCAGGCGGTGCGCGCGTCCAGCAGCATCCCCGGCGTGTTCGAGCCGGTGAAGATCGGCGGACGCAACTACATCGACGGCGGCGTGGTCAGCCCGGTGCCGGTGGATGCCGCGCGCCAGCTCGGCGCCGACTTCGTGATCGCCGTGGACATCTCCAGCAAGGCCAGCGGCAAGGCGCCGACGGACATGCTGGGCATCGTCAACCAGTCCATCTCGATCATGGGCCAGCGCCTGGGCGAACAGGAACTGGCACGCGCCGACATCGTCATCCGCCCGAAGGTGCTGGACATCGGCGCCGCCGACTTCAGCCAGCGTGGCACGGCGATCCTGGAAGGCGAAAAGGCCGCGATGGCGGCGATGCCGCAGATCCGCGCCAAGATCCAGCAGCTGCAGCGTGCACGCGCTGCGGCCGCCGCACCGGCTCCAGTGGTTGCGCCGAAGTGCGAGGAAGCCTCGCGCCTGGGCAAGCTGATGGGCCGCAAGGACAAGTGCTGACCTGAGCCAGCGTGTCGCTGCCAGACAGCGACGCGCGTTCTAGCGCGCGGGCCGGTAACCGCTGGCCTGCTGCCGCTCGCGCCTGCGTATCTGGCGTGCCTGTTCCTGCAGCGCCGCCGTATGCTGCAGCTGTTCCATGCCATCGGCCGGCACATGCAGCTGGCGTCGCGCACGGGTCAGCGCCAGATAGACCGCGCGCACCGGGTTGTGCCAGATGCGCCCGCCCTGCCCCGCACTGAAGCAACCGGGTGACAGCGAGACCACGTCGAACTGCAGGTTCTTCGCATGTTCGGCCAGGCACAGCGCCACCCGCCCATCAGCAGGCGCGTCCTGGTCATCGAGCGCCTGCAGCAGTGACTGCACCCGATCGGCAGATGCAAACAGTTCGACCAGCGCGCCCTGCCCTTCGTCGGCCTGCGTGGCCAGCAAGCGCTCCCACGCCTGGCCCGATGCGCTGTCGCGGTGCCGGCGCCACGCATCCAGCGGCCGCTGCAGCACGCTGCGCAGCGCGCGCAGCGATGCCGGGTGCAGGTAGGGTCGCAGCCCGCGCATCTGCAACTGTGCGGCATCCAGGGCCAGATCGGCGGCGCTGCCATGGATGCGCAGGCCATCGCTCGGCACCTGCGCCCAATCGCGGTAATGCAGCACACCGGTGGCGCGGTCGGCGGCACCAACGAATGGCCCGCTGTCCTGGCCCAGTCCATCGAGCGCCAGGGTCTGGTTGACCAGGCCGTCGACCTGGTTGCCCTGGCGCACCGACTGGTGCATTTCCAGCACCTTCGACGCAGCCCAGCGCGGCACCGTACCGGACAGGCACTGGTGCGGATCACCCAGGCTGACCACGCCAGGCGCATGACCGGCCAGCAACTGCTTCCACGACGGGCTCAGGTCATGCGCCTCGTCCACCAGCAGCATGCCCATGTCCTGCGGCGGGGTGACGCCGCGCAGCGCCAACCACTTGCCGATGTGCGTCGGGTTGAGGCTCAGCAGCGTGCCGCGCTGCAGTTCGGCGTCGAACATGCAGCGCCAGACGTGCTCGGCAGCCGCCATGTACGGCGACACGTCGAGCATCGCGGCGGGCACCGAACGGTCGAAATGCTGGAACGCCATGCCCGGTGCCGACGACGCACACCAGCGGTTGATGGCCTCGAAGGCGGTCAGCAGCACCTGCTCCGGGCTGCGCCCACCGATGCCCTGCAGGCCGATGCGACCGGCGATCTCGCGCGGAGTACGGGTGCTGCGCCGATAGCTGGCTACGAAGCCACCGGTCCGGCCGCTGCGCGCGGCGTGCTGCGCCACGCGGTTGGCGAACTCGATCTGGGTCAGCAGGCGCACCGCCGTGCTGACGGGCACGCGGGCGCGGAACGCTTCCACCTGGCCGCGCGAGGGCGCGATATAGGTGTAGCGGCCCGGACGCGCGTCCATCAGCGCCAGCACCAGATGGCTCTTGCCGGTACCGGCGTAGCCATCGAGGTCGATCAGCTCATCGGGGTTGGCCGCGATGGCCCGCAGCACGCGGGCCTGCTCGGAGGTGTACAGGCCATGGCGTTCGACCGCCCGCGCATCCTCCGCGGGCGCTTCATCCTGCACGGCCTCGCCGTCGTCGCTGGCGAAGGTGGCGGGAAAGCGGATCTCATGTTCGGCCAGGGTTTCCTGGCAGGCCTGCTGCAGGGCCAGGCCCGGGTACTCCCGTGGCGATTGTGCGATGAAGTCCTGAAGGATCTCCGCTGGTGCCAGCAGCACGCCGTGGGCGGCCAATGCGGTGAGCCAGGCATCCAGCTCCGGCTGGCTGCCGCCCGCGGGGCCGGTCAGCTGCGCCTGCGCGTCGTCGTTGCTGGCAAACAGCGCACAGGCGTCGTGCAGCAGTCGCTCGATCTCGGCCGGTGCATGCAGGCGCGCTCGGCACAGCTGCGCGGCCATCAGCCCGGCCTGTTCCAACGCGCTCTGCGGCGGCGTGCCGCGGGCGATGAAGCGTGCGAGCGACTTGCGCTGCAACGGCAGGAAGGTGGTGCTGAGCACCGGGTGCTGGAGTTCGGACATGCCTGGAATCGTAGAGAAGCGCTGCGGCGCGCGCAGGGCGGTGATGCTCGGCTACCCGCCCGATGCCGTCAAATCGCGGCAGCGCGTTTATTCCAGCTGCGACAACGGCAACGCCTGGAATCCCTTTACCGTGCGCAGCACGAAGCTGGAGTTGGCATCGGCCACGCCACCGGCGTTGAGCAGCCGGTCCAGCAGGAAACGCGAAAAATGTTCCAGATCGCGCACGTAGACGTGCAGCAGGTAGTCCATGTCGCCGGTCAGCGCATGGCAGGCCACCACTTCATCCCACGCTTGTACGCTGTCCACGAAGTGGCCGATGGCGGCCTGGTCATGCTTCTCCAGCTGCACGCGTACGAAGGCCTGCAGGCCCAGCCGCAGCTGCCGTGGTTCCAGCCGCGCGCCATAGCCGACGATCACGCCCTCGCTTTCCAGCCGTTGCAGGCGGCGCAGGCAGGCCGAGGGTGACAGATTCACCCGTGTTGCCAGCTCGGCGTTGGTGGCGCGCCCATCCCGCTGGATTTCAGCCAGCAGGCGTATATCCGTGCGATCGAACTGGACTTCTCCGGCCATTGTTGCCCCGCAACATGGTGAGTACGCAAGGATATTGCGCCAACAGGGCCAATCGACGCAACTTTTGCAACCCTGTTGCGCGCGCCCTGCCCTAGCATCGTGGGTATCCCGTCAAGGAGTGCCCCATGGACCTCGCCCAGCCCCGCCGCGTCGAACACCAGCAGACCGACAAGGGCTACGTGCCGGTGTATACCACCGCGCTCGTCGAGCAGCCGTGGGACACCTATAGCGCCGACGACCACGCCACCTGGAGCACGCTGTACCAGCGCCAGCGCGAACTGCTGGTCGGCCGCGCCTGCCAGGAATTCCTGGATGCACAGGACGAGATGGGCATGAACGCGCACATGATTCCGCGCTTCGACCAGCTCAACGAAGTACTGGGCGCGGCCACCGGCTGGACCCTGGTCGGCGTCGAAGGCCTGCTGCCGGAACTGGATTTCTTCGACCACCTGGCCAACCGCCGTTTCCCGGTGACCTGGTGGATCCGTCGCCCGGACCAGATTGATTACATCGCCGAACCGGACCTGTTCCACGATCTGTTCGGCCACGTGCCGCTGCTGATGAACCCGGTGTTCGCCGACTACATGGAGGCGTACGGCCGTGGCGGCGTCAAAGCCCACGCGATCGGTCCGGATGCACTGCAGAACCTGACCCGCCTGTACTGGTACACGGTGGAGTTCGGCCTGATCGATACGCCCGACGGCCTGCGCATCTACGGCGCCGGCATCGTGTCGTCGAAGGGCGAGTCGCTGTACTCGCTGGAATCGGCTGCGCCCAACCGCATCGGCTTCGACCTGCAGCGGATCATGCGCACGAAGTACCGCATCGACACCTTCCAGAAGACCTACTTCGTCATCGACAGCTTCGACCAGCTGATGCAGGCAACGTCGCCGGACTTCACGCCGATCTACGCGGCACTGGCCGACCAGGCGCATCTGCCGGCCGGCGACGTGCAGGGCAGTGACCGCGTGTTCCAGGCCGGCACCGGCGAAGGCTGGGCCGACGGCGGCGACGTGTAAACGCGTCACGCTCACTGCTTCGCACTGAAAACGGCGCACCTGGGTGCGCCGTTCTCGTTGATGCCTGCTGCCTGCGCCGTTGCAGCCGCGCAGGGCAGGGCAGTCAGCCGTCCACGGCCCGGCAGGAACCGCGCACCATCAACTGCGGATGCACGCTGGCCGCGGTCGGCGCATCCGGCACATCGGTCTGCACCAGCATCGCTGCGGCCATGCGGCCGATGTCGGATACATGGCGGCGCACCGAGGTCAGCGGCGGCCACAGCCGCGACGCCAGCGGGCTGTCGTCGTAGCTGACGATCGACAACTGCTGCGGCACCGCGATGCCCGCACGCAACGCCACCTGGTACACGCCAGCGGCCATTTCGTCGTTGCCGGCGAAGATCGCACTGGGCCGTCCTTCGGCCATCAGCAGGCGTTCGGCGGCATGCACGCCTGACTCGAACGTATCGCCCGCTTCGAGCACGCGCTCACCCGGCAGGGTCAGACCCACCTGCGCCAGCCGGTCGAGGAAGCCGTGAGTACGCTCGCGTGCGGTACGACGATGCCCCGGGCCGGCAATCACCGCGATGTCGCGGTGGCCGAGCGAGAGCAGGTAGCCCGCGGCTGCGGCTGCACCGTCGCGGTCGTGGGTGACCACGGCCTGTACTTCGTCGTCCGACACATGTGCGTTGATGCGGATGTAGCGGCATTCGATGCCGTCGAGCATTCCGGTCAGCGCAACCGACTCGGAGGCACGCGGACCGAGGATCACGCCATGCAGTTTCTGCTGCTGCACGAAGCGCCGCACGCCGTCCGCACAGTCCGGATCCTGACTGTCGCAGGGATGCACCACCAGTTCATAGCCGGTGCCGCGCAGCGCTTCCAGTGCGCCCTGCTGCAGGTCGACGATGCATTGGGCGCCCGGGTCGTCATACACCAGGCCGATCAGGAAGGAGCGGCGGAACGCGAGCCCGCGCGCCAGAGGGTCGGGCACGTAACCGACCTCGCGCATCAACGCCTCGACCTTGTCGCGGGTGTCTTTGTGCACCAGCGGCGAGTTGTTGATGATTCTTGAAACCGTTTTCTTGGAAACTCCCGACAGTCGTGCGATGTCGTTGATCGTGGCAGCCTTGCCCTTCGACGCCGGCAACGCGGCATCGCTAATAATTCGCACTGACATGTATAGAACCAGGTAAGTCGGAGAATTCTAGCCTTGCGCCCGAAGGGCGCGAAGTTGCGGAATGTCGCAGCGGATGTGAATCGCGTCGTGTTCGACCCGTTCTGTTGCGCGAGGTTCCATTGTGATCGCTCTACTTCGTTCGCATCTGAACCGTTCTTCCGCGCGTGTTCACCTTGAATGTGGGCGCGACGCGCGCGAACGCCAACATTCCCTTAACCATGCTCCGCTACAGTCGAGGCATGGACCTGCAGACTTCTCCGTTTCCGGCGTTCCGTGGCCGCGATCGGTTGATCGCCGCCGTCGACGCGGCGATGACCTCCGGTAACGCCGGGCGCATCACCGCCGACCTGCAGTTGGCACTGCAGGACGCCATCGCAGACAGCCGCATCGAACTTCCCGAGTGCGTGCACCGTCCGGTCGGTGATCATTACGCGCGACGCCCGCTCTACCACAGCCGCGAACACGGCTACAGCGTGATTGCCATGAGCTGGGGCCCAGGGCAGGGCACGCCGCTGCACGACCACGATGCCATGTGGTGTGTGGAGGGAGTGTGGTTGGGTGAACTGGAGATCACCCGCTATGAACTGCTGGAGCGCAACGGCGAGCGCTGCCGCTTCCGGCGCCACGCCGCGCTGCGCGGGGGCTGCGGCAGTGCCGGCAGCCTGATTCCACCGCACGAGTACCACACCCTGCGCAATGCCAGCGACGAGGCCCTGGCGATCTCGGTGCATGTGTATGAGGCGCCGATGGAGCGCGCGGCGGTGTTCGACCCGCTCGGCGGCGACTGGTACCAGCGCCGCATCCAGGCACTGCAGGCCGACCCGGCCTGAGCCGGTGCAGGGCAGGGAGGCGGGGCGCTTCCGGTAACGCCTTCCCCATTCACATGGCATCATGCGCCGCTGCGCTGCCGGGCCCGGCAGCAATCCGCGATGCCCTGTCGGGCAAGGAGCAAGACCATGTCCAGCGCTGATCCGCGCCTGCGCGCGCTGCTGAAGCTGGCACCGGTGATCCCGGTGTACACCCCCGAAGATGTGAATGAAGCGGTCGAAGTGGCCCAGGCGCTGTTCCGCGGCGGCCTGCCCGTGATCGAGGTGACGCTGCGCACGCCGCAGGCACTGGATGCAATCAAGGCCATGGTCGAGGCCGTGCCGGATGCGGTGATCGGCGCCGGCACCGTGCTCGATGCCGGGCAGATGCAGGCGGCGAAACAGGCCGGTGCACGTTTCGCGGTGTCGCCCGGTGCCACGCCGGCGCTGTATGCCGCCGCACGCGATGCCGACCTGCCGTACCTGCCCGGTGCCGCCACCGCCTCGGACCTGATCCTGGGCCTGGAGCACGGCATGGACACCTTCAAGTTCTTCCCGGCGGTGCAGGCCGGTGGCGCCGCACTGCTGGCAGCCTGGCACGGCCCGTTCGCGGATGTGCGCTTCTGCCCGACCGGCGGCATCAGCGCACAGACCGCGCCGCAGTTCCTGCACCTGCCCAACGTGCTGTGCGTGGGCGGTTCGTGGCTGACCACGCCGGCGCTGCTGCAGACCCGCGACTGGGACGCCATCGAACGCCTGGCCCGCGAGGCCTCGGTGCTGGCCGGCTGACCCCTTGCGGGAATCTTCAACGGTTTGATCGTGATCAAAGCGCCGGCCTCGAGCCGGCGCCATTCTGTGGGCAAGCGCACTACGGAGATCCGAACATGAATTCGACCATGAAGGCCGCCGTTGTGCGTGAGTTCGGCAAGCCACTGGTGATCGAGGAAGTCCAGGTACCGCGCCCGGGGGCGGGCGAAGTACTGGTCAAGATCGAGGCCTGTGGCGTCTGCCACACCGACCTGCACGCCGCCGAGGGCGACTGGCCGGTGAAACCGAACCCGCCGTTCATCCCCGGTCACGAGGGCGTGGGGCACATCGTGGCCGTGGGAGGCGGGGTAGGGCACGTCAAGGAAGGCGACAGGGTCGGCATCCCCTGGTTGTACTCGGCGTGTGGCCATTGCGAACACTGCCTGGGTGGCTGGGAAACGCTGTGCGAGACACAGCGCAACACCGGCTACTCGGTCAACGGCGGCTTCGCCGAGTACGCACTGGCCGATGCCAACTATGTCGGCCTGCTTCCGAAGGAAGTGGGCTTCGTCGAGATCGCGCCGGTGCTGTGCGCCGGCGTGACCGTCTACAAGGGCCTGAAAGTTACCGATACCAGGCCCGGGGACTGGGTGGTGATTTCCGGCATCGGCGGCCTGGGCCACATGGCGGTGCAGTACGCCCGCGCGATGGGCCTGAACGTGGCCGCGGTGGACGTGGACGACAACAAGCTGGCGCTGGCCCGGCAACTGGGCGCACAGATCACCGTCAACGCACATACTACCGACCCGGCCACCTATCTGAAGAAGGAAATCGGCGGCGCGCACGGCGCCCTGGTCACCGCCGTTTCGCCGAAAGCATTCGAACAGGCACTGGGCATGGTCCGCCGTGGCGGCACCGTTTCGCTCAACGGCCTGCCGCCCGGCAACTTCCCGCTGGATATCTTCGGCATGGTGCTCAACGGCATCACCGTGCGCGGCTCGATCGTCGGCACCCGGCTGGACCTGCAGGAATCGCTGCAGTTCGCTGCCGAAGGCAAGGTCGCCGCCACCGTCAGCACCGACCGTCTGGAAAACATCAACGAGGTGTTCGCGCGCATGCACGCGGGCACCATCGAAGGCCGCGTGGTGCTCGACTTCGCCGCCTGACCGCCTGTGCATGGCCGCCGTCACTCCGTCCCCCTCTCCCACGGACGCGGCGGCCATGCCGATCCATCGGTGGTGCCGGCCGCTGGCCGGCAACCCCAGGCACTTCGCACAGCCGTACAATGCGCGCATGCCCGGCCTGCTCAAGACCCTGTTCCTGTCCCTCGTCGCCTTGATCGGCGGCGTGCTGTCGCTTGCGTTGGTCAGCAGCGTCGCCAGCTGGCTTCCACCGCTGCTGGGCCTGGCACCGGACAACAACAGCGTGCAGCTGGGCTGGGATCTCACCTTCAGCGTGCTCGGTGGCATCGCCGGCATTTCCTTCGCCACCTACTACGCGCCGTGCTGGCCGCGCTCGCACGGGTTCTCGATCTGGTCACTGATCGCGCTGGGCTGCGGCTACGCGATGTGGACGGTGGGTGCGGATTTCCCGTTGTGGTTCGTCATTGCGCTGCTGGCGTCGCTGCCGGTGCAGCTGCTGGTGGGCTGGTGGTTCGGGCGCCGCGCGTCGCGGGATCCGCGCTGAACGTATGCAGGTAGTGCCGGCCGCTGGCCGGCAACCTCGGCCATCCTGCAGTTGCCGGCCAGCGGCCGGCACTACCGCTTCAGCGACGGCAGCGTCTGCTTCAACCGCGTGATGCCCTGCCATGGGTCACCCTTCAGCCGCTTCGCCCGCGCCAGCGCCTTGGTCATCGGAAACGCGTCGGCCGCGCTCACACGCGCCAGTTCTTCCCAGCGCAGCGGCACCGCCACGCCGGCACTGTCGCGTGCGCGCAGCGACCACGAGCACACGCTGGTGGCGCCTCGCGTGTTGCGCAGCCAGTCGATGAAGATCACGCCGCCGCGCTTGGCCTTGCTCATCGTCGCCACGTAGCGATCAGGCTGCTCCAGCGCCATTGCCTGCGCAAAGGCCTCGCAGAACGCCTTGGCCTGGTCCCACCCTGCCGTGGGCTGCAGCGGTACCACCACGTGCACACCCTTGCCACCGGACAAGCGCACGAAGCTCTTGAGGCCCACCTGCTGCAGGCGATCACGTACATCACGCGCGCCTGCTTTCACCTGTGCCCAGCTGACGCCTTCGCCAGGGTCGAGATCGAACACCAGGCGATCCGGATGTTCGGGATCGACCACCATCGCTCCCCACGGATGCAGCTCCAGCGTGTTCATCTGCACCAGCTGCAGCAGGCCGCGCGTGTCGTCGATGTAGACGTAGTCCTCCCGACCACTTTTCTGTTGCAGCGGCACGGCATGCACCGCGTCACCCAGGCCAGGCCCATGGTGCTTCTGGAAAAAGCAGGCCTTGCCGACGCCCTCGGGGCAGCGCAGCAACGACAGCGGCCGGCCCGCGATCTCTGGCAGGATCCAGCGCGCCATGCGGCGGTAGTAGTCGGCCACGTCGCCCTTGCTCAGTTTCTGCTTTGGAAACACCACCCGCTCCGGATGGGTAATCTGGATCTCGCCGCCGGCTTCGGCATCTGCTGCGCTCATTGCAAGGTCCTCCTTCTGCTTGTCGCTGCGCAGCCGCTTGAAGCTGGCCTGGCGCAGCAGGCCTTCCTTGCCCCAGCCACGGAATGCCACCTCTGCCACCGTCACCGGCTTCACCCAGCGCACGCTGGCGGCACGGAACGGCACATGCGCCGGCAGCTGCAGCACTGGTGTTTTCACTGCCAGTGGCTGCAGTGCCTTCAGCAGCGTGCGCAGGCTTTCATCGTCGAAACCGGTACCGACGCGGCCCACATAGCGCAGCCCCGTCTTGCCCGGCGTGGCCAGAAGCAGCGAACCGAATCCCACCCGTGAGCCCTTCGGTGCCGTGTAGCCGACAATCACGAACTCGTCGGTGTCCTCGTGCTTGACCTTCACCCAGCTACGCGCACGCGTGTTCACGTAGGGAGCATCCACCTGCTTGCTGACGATGCCCTCGAAACCAGCCTCGCCGCTTGCGCCGAACACCTGCGGGCCGTGGTCGATCACGTGTTCGCTGAAAGCCAGGGTGCCGGGCGCTGGCCCGATCAGATCCTTCAGCAAGGCCTTGCGTTCGAGCAGGGGCGCACGGCTGATATCCGCGCCGGCCACACCCGGGAGATCGAACACGATGTAACGCAGTGGTTGCTTCGAACTACCGTCGATCACCCTCTGCAATGCCGCGAAGTCACTGCGGCCCTCCGTGTCCAGCACCACCAGCTCGCCGTCCAGTCGCGCATCACGCACCGGCAGCGCCTGCACAGCCTGTACCACCTCGGGAAAATCATCCGTCCAGTCCAGGCCGTTGCGGGAGCTCAGCTTCACTACACCGTCGTGCAGATCGGCCAGCAGGCGATAGCCGTCCCACTTGATCTCATGCAACCAGCGCTCCCCATCCGGTGCGCTGTCGCGGTGGTCTGTCAGCTGTGGCTTGAACGTGCGCGGGTAGGGCGTATCGCGCGCGCCTTCCAGTTTCAGCGCGCGTGCGCGCCAACGCGCATCGGCTTTGCGGGCGGGCGTGCGCACGGCCGGTGCAGCGCGTGCCGTCTTCTTCGCGGAGCGCTTCATCGCCACAGCTGCGCGATCGGGCATCGGTGCCGTCAGCAGGTCGTCCGCCTCGGCGTCGCGTGCTTCGTTGTCGTCGCGCTTGATCAGCAGCCACTGTACCTGTCGTCCCTTCATCGAGGTACGCACCAGCTTCCAGCCACCGGCCAGGCGTTGCCCGTGCAGCACGAAGTCGATCTTTCCTGCCGCCAGTGCCTGCAGCGGATCGCCTTCGCAGGCCCAGCTGCCCTGATCGAATACCTCGACGTGGCCCGCACCGTAGTGACCTTCAGGTATGTCTCCCTCGAATGCGGCGTAGGACAGTGGATGGTCTTCCACTTCCACTGCCAGCCGCTTTTCGCCGACGCGGAGCGAAGGGCCTTTCGGTACTGCCCAACTCTTCAGCACGCCGTCCATCTCAAGACGGAAGTCGTAGTGGCGCGAACTGGCATGGTGCAGCTGGATGACAAAGCTTGGCCGTCGCTTCGGATCACCGTGCGCGGACGCGTCGTCAGGCTCCGGTGTCTGCCCGACGCCACCGCCCAGGCGCCGCTTGCGCCGGTACTGGTGCAGCGACATGGTTCAACCTGCCTTGCGTCGTGATGTGGTTTTCTTTGCAGCTTTTTTGGCGACCTTCTTTGTGGTCTTCTTCGCAGCTTTCTTCGCCGACGCCTTGCGCGTTGCCGTCTTCTTCGCCGGGGTCCGCTTGTTCGCATCCAGGCTCTTCTGCAGCAGCGCCATGAAGTCGACCACATTGGTGGTGGCGTCCTCCTGCGGGGCCGGCTCGTCCTCCACCCGGGTGGTGCCGCCCTTGGACTTGATGCGTTTGTTCAGCACCTGCTGCAGGCGCTCGCGGAACTCGTCGTGGTACTGCAACGGGTCCCAGTCGCCGGCCATCGACTTGATCAACTGCTCGGCCATCGCCGTTTCCTTGCTGGTGATGCGGTAGTCGGACAGTTTGCCGGTGGGCAGTTTGTAGTCCTCGGGGTCCACCAGTTCCTGCGGATAGCGCAGGATCATCAGCACCAGCGCGTCTTCCTGCGGCATCACTGCGCACAGGTACTCACGTGTGCGGACCACCACCCGCGCGATGCCCACCTTGCCGGTGCTGCGCAGCGTCTCGCGCAGCAGCACATAGCCCTTTTCCGCCTTTTTGCCGGGCACCAGCAGATACGGTTTCTCGTAGTAGCGCGGGTCGATCTGCGCCGCGTCCACGAACGATTCCACTTCTACCGCTTCATGACTTTCCGGCGCCGCCGAGCGGATGTCGCCTTCCTCCAGCACGACATAGCTGCCCTTGTCGTACTCATAGGCTTTGACGATGTCCTTCCAAGGGACTTCCTCGCCGGTATCGGCGTTGACACGCTCGAAGCGGATCGGCTTGCGGTCGCGGGAGTCAAGCATGCGGAACTGCAGATCGACCTTGCGTTCGCCGGACATCAACGACACCGGCACGTTGAGCAGGCCGAAGGAAAGCGTGCCGGTCCAGATCGGGCGGGCCATGGGTGCACCTTTGGCGGGGCAGGGTACCCAGCTTGGGGCGAAGGGCGTAAACCACCCGTGTCCGTGCCGTGCACGTCAGTTCTACGCAGATGCGGTAGTGCCGGCCGCTGGCCGGCAACCACAGGACATCCGAGCAAGCATGCAGAACCCCGGCGCTACTGCAGCAGCGGCCTCACCGCGGCGGTTGGGATATGGTCCAGCGCGCGCCAGGCGTCTTCCACCACCGGCCGTGCCTGCGACCAGCCCAGCCGTGACTGCCCGCGCATCTGTTCCCAGTGCTCGGCCAGTTCCTCGCAGGTATCGGCGGCATCACCGCGCGGCCAGTCCGCGGCATGCGTGGTCAGCGCGAAGGCATAGACCGGGCACAGATCGCGCCAGCTGCGGTGGCTCTGGCCACGACGGGCTTCGTAATCGCTCAGCATGTACTGCAGATAGTCCTGCGCCACCGCCTGCGGGTCCTCATGGCGACGCGTCCGGCGCTGCGCCGTGCGCTGGCCGAGCGGATCAAGCAGGGCGTTGAACACGGATGGGGCGGGTCGTTCAAGACGGGGCATGGCCGGCTCCTGCAGCGGGGGCGGGTGGGCAGGAATACGCGCGATGCCGTTACCAAGGGGTGAGCGAGATGTTCATGACGCCAGGTTCGCGGCGGCTTTACCTTGCAGGCGGTGTAGTGGGAGCCCCCGAGCGCAGGCAGCCAGATCATGAGCCGAGAGACCTCCCGAGACCCGTTGCGCGAGAATCACCCGCCCATTCCCGGCGAGCAGCGCGGCAAGCGCGACGCCGACAATGCCGACTACCGCGGTACCGGCGCGCCGTTCTTCGACGCCGAGCACGCTGGCGAGCACCTGCCAGTGAAACACGAGGCTGAACAGGCCGCCCAGGACCGCAAGGATGGTGGCGACCGCCATCGTGGCGGCCAGGAAAGCCCGCTCAAGCGCCGCGAGCGCAAGCAGCGCGCCAGCGACAACCAGGACGAGGCGCTGGAGGAGACCTTCCCGGCCAGCGACCCGACCTCGCCGTTCGTACCGGCCAAGGCCCCTGATTGAAGGGTAGCGCCGGGCCATGCCCGGCGAGCGCTGAGGGTCCGCCGGGCATGGCCCGGCGCTACCGTTGGAGGGGCTTCAGCGCCACGACCACTGCAGGCCGATGGTGGCCCGTCGCCCCGGTCCGGGCTCATGGAAGCGCCCGTTGCCGTCATTGACGATCACCGAACCGATGTAGGCCTGGTCCAGCACGTTCTCCAGCCGCGCGAAGGCGCGCAGCTCGCCGCCCGGCAGCGTCCAGCGACGGCCGGCATCCAGGTTCAGTACCGCGTAGCCTGGCGCGCGTTCGCTGACCAGATCGTTCACCACCGTGTCGCTGCTGGCATTGGCCTCCAGCGCCCACTGCCAGTCGCCCGGCGACCACTGCAGGCGGGCAAAGGCCTGCTGGCGTGGTACGCCGGGCAGGCGACTGCCTGCGGCAACCACGCTGCTCGAGGTCAGGTACGGCGAGCGCACCTGCGCCTGCAGCCAGGTCCACGCCAGCTGCAGTTCCAGTTGTTCGGCCAGCGGCTGTCGGTACTGCAGTTCCACGCCTTGGCGGCGGGTGCGGCCGATGTTGCGATAGGTGCTGCGTCCGCCGGTGTTGCTGGCAACTGCCAGTTCGTCGTCGGTATCTGCACGGAACAGGCTGATATCGAGCTGGGTTCCGTCCTGCGCGTGCCACTTGCTGCCAATCTCCAGAGTGCGGCTGCGGGCGGCCGCTAGATCCAGTGCCAATCCCGCCTGGCCGTCGGCGCGATAGCCCAGTTCGTTGAAGGTGGGGGTCTCGAAACCACGCCCCACGGCCGCGTGCAGCCGCCACTGCGGGTTGGCCTCGAAGCTGACGCCTGCCACCGGCGTGGTCGGCTGGTAGCGCCGGTGGCCACTGTCATCCGGGTTGCGGCCGGTGACGTAGCGGTCATCAGACTCGAAACGCACCGTGCTGTGGCGCAGCCCAGCCAGCAGCGACCAGCGCGGGCTCCATTGCCACCAGGCCTGGGCGAACTGATCCACGTTCTGCACGACGTCAATCTGGTCACGACGCAGGCGCCCGCGCACGCCCAGGGCGCTGCCGATGAAGTTCTCGTAGCCCGTGCGATGCTGGCGCTGGCGGTCGGCGCTGAGCCCGGCCACCAGATCCAGCGGTCGGCCGGCGAAGTCGCCGTGCCAGCCCCAGCGCGCGTCCAGCCCGCCGTAGCCGCCCTCCAGATCGATCACCCCGCCGGCATGCAGCGGGTTGGCCTGGGCAGCCGGTGGAATCGGCAGGTACTGGGTCACCGCGCGCTGGCCGGCATAGCCCATCAGCTGCCAGCGCTGCGCCCCGGTTTCACGGGTCCAGCGCAGACCGGCCTGCTGCTGGCGCACCGATTTGCGGGTGTTGTACTGGTGCGCCACCGCCGTGGCCTGACGCGGATCAGCCGCCACCTGGGCGCGGGTCAGACCCAGCGGATCCTGCGCATCGGGGGCCTCAAGCGCATTGAGCAGCAGCTCCAGCCGCCCACCACCCAGCTCTCCACCGATGCGTGCGTTGAGCGATTCACGGCGCGCACGACTGTGGTCGCGCCAGCCATCGGTGCGGAAATGATTGGCAGCGATGTTGTAGTCCAGCCCGTGGCCTGCGCCCTTCAGCTGCGCACCGACACTGAGCGTGTTGTCGGCGCCGGCGTTCACGCGCAGCCGCCACGGGTCGCCGGTTTGGCCCTGCGCGCTCCAGACCTGCAGCACGCCGCCGGAGGAATTGCCGTACAGCGCCGAGAACGGCCCGCGCAGCACTTCAATGCGTTCGGCACCCAGCAGGCTGGCATGCGACAGCTGGCCCTGGCCATCGGGCATGGTCGCGGGCACCCCGTCGATCAGTACCCGTACCCCACGCACGCCGAAGGTCGAACGCGCCCCGAAACCACGGATCGACAGCTGCGTGTCCTGGGCGAAGTTCTGCCGGTCGCGTGCCAACAGACCCGGTACCCCGGCCAACGCCTCGGACAGCTGCGCCCCGGTGCCGGCGCGGCTGGCATCGATCCAGACCGTGTCCTGGCTGGCCGGCAGCGCGAATGGGTCGATGCCAGGCACCCGTGCGGCCTGTACCTGCACGGCGGGCAGGGCAGTGGGTGCAGGCTCTGCCACGGCCGCCACTGGCGACAGCAGCAGGGCGGACAGCGGCAGGCAATGGCGTCGTGCGGCAGGATTCATGATTCAGGTTGATGGATCGGGCGGCAACGCACGCCATGGTACGGGGCCGCGGATGACGATGGCGGCGGCCAGCCCCGGCAGGCTTTGTTACGATGGGCTGTTTCCGGCTGAAAAGCCGCAAGCCGCGTGGCGCAATTCCTCCCCCTTTCCGTCTACCGAACGAGTACCGCCGTGTCCTTCTTTGCAAACGTGGAACTGGTCCCAGGCGACCCGATCCTGGGCCTGACCGAGGCGTACAACGCCGACAGCCGCCCGACCAAGGTCAACCTGGGTGTGGGCATCTACTACGACGAGAGCGGCCGCATTCCGCTGCTGCGCGCCGTCAAGCAGATCGAACAGCAGCTCGCCGCTGAAGCCAAACCGCGCGGCTACCTGCCGATCGATGGCCTGCCGGCGTATACGCAGGCCACGCGCGAGCTGGTGTTCGGCAAGGACTCGCCGCTGCTGGCCGCCGGCCGCGTGACCACCGCACAGACCGTCGGTGGCAGCGGTGCACTGCGCGTCGGCGCCGACGTGCTGAAGAAGCTGCTGCCGCACGCCACCGTTGCACTGAGCAACCCGAGCTGGGAAAACCACCGCGCGGTGTTCAGTGCGGCCGGCTTCGACGTGGTGGATTACACCTACTTCGACCCGACCACGCATGGCGTGAACTTCGATGGCCTGCTGGCCGACCTCGGCAAGCTGGAAGCCGGCACCGTGGTGCTGCTGCACGCCTGCTGCCATAACCCCACCGGCGCCGACCTCACCGTCAGCCAGTGGAAGCAGGTCGCGCAGCTGCTGAAGGACAAGCAACTGTTCCCCTTCATCGACATGGCCTACCAGGGCTTCGACAAGGGCATCGAGCAGGACGGCGCCGCCGTGCGCATCATCGCCGAAGCCGGCATCGACAGCTTCATCGTCGCCAACTCGTACTCCAAGTCGTTCTCGCTGTACGGCGAGCGCGTGGGTGCGCTGTCGATGGTGGCGCCGACCGCCGCTGACGCCAAGGCCGTGCAGTCGCAGGTCAAGCGTGTGATCCGCACGATCTACTCCAGCCCGTCCACCCACGGTGCTGCGCTGGTGGCCGGCGTGCTGACCAACCCGGAACTGCGCGCGATGTGGGAGCAGGAACTGACCGAGATGCGCGAGCGCATCCACGCACTGCGCCACGGCCTGGTCGAGAAGCTGGCCGCTGCAGGTGCACCGCAGTTCGGTTTCATCAACGAGCAGGCAGGCATGTTCTCCTACTCCGGCCTGAGCCGTGAGCAGGTCGAGCGCCTGCGCGACGAGTTCGGCATCTACGCCGTCGGCACCGGCCGCATCTGCGTGGCCGCGCTGAACCAGAACAACCTGGAGTACGTCGCCAAGGCCGTGGCCACCGTCGCCAAGGGCTGAAGCAACGCTCCAGTGATTTGAAGACAAAGGCGCCGAAAGGCGCCTTTGTTTTTTGCTCTTGCTCTTGCCTTTGACATCCCCACCGCGCTCGCGGCGAACCCTGAAGCGCAAACGCATCTGGAAACGATTACGCCTTCCCGCGCTCACGCACGCCCCCGCCAGACGGGCGACAATAGGCGTTTTCCCGCTGCCGAGACCTGCCCGACCATGTCCCGTACTTCGTTGACCCGCTTCCTGATCCAGGAACAGCACGCCGGCCGCATCAATGCCGACCTGCGCCAGCTGATCGCCGTGGTCGCCCGCGCCTGCACCAGCATCTCCATCGCCGTCAGCAAGGGCGCCCTCGGTGGCGTGCTCGGCGACGCCGGTACCGGCAACGTGCAGGGCGAAGCGCAGAAGAAGCTGGATGTGATCAGCAACGAGATCCTGCTCGAAGCCAATGCCTGGGGTGGCCATCTCGCCGCGTGCGCCTCCGAAGAAATGGACCACAGCCAGCCGGTGCCGGACATCTACCCGCGCGGTGATTTCCTGCTGCTGTTCGATCCCCTCGACGGCAGCTCCAACATCGACGTCAACGTCTCCGTCGGCACCATCTTCTCGGTGCTGCGCTGCCCGACCAACGTCGAACTGCCGGGCGATGACGCCTTCCTGCAGCCGGGCAGCAAGCAGATTGCCGCAGGCTACTGCATCTACGGGCCCAGCACCCAGCTGGTGCTGACCGTCGGTCACGGCACGCACGCCTTCACCCTCGACCGCGAGAAGGGCGAGTTCGTGCTGACCACCGAGAACATGCAGATTCCGGCGGCCACCCAGGAATTCGCCATCAACATGTCCAACCAGCGTCACTGGGAAGCGCCGATGCAGGCCTATGTCGGTGATCTGCTGGCAGGCAAGGAAGGCGCGCGCGGCAAGAACTTCAACATGCGCTGGATCGCCAGCATGGTGGCCGACGTGCACCGCATCCTGACCCGCGGCGGCATCTTCATCTATCCGTGGGACAAGAAGGACCCGTCCAAGGCCGGCAAGCTGCGCCTGATGTACGAAGCCAACCCGATGGGTCTGCTGGTCGAACAGGCCGGCGGCGCCGCCTGGACTGGCCGCGAGCGCATCCTCGACATCCAGCCCGACCAGCTGCACCAGCGCGTACCGGTGTTCCTCGGCTCGCGCGAGGAAGTGGCCGAAGCCGTGCGCTACCACCACGCGCACGACGACGCACAGGGCTGACGGCCTATCGCCTGACAGCGGTCATGGCAATTCGATGACATGACCATGGGGTGACACCGAGGGCGGCAAACGGCACCATCAAGCCGTTGCCGCCTAAGGAATGCACGCATGCACGAGCAGGGCCCGGTCGATTTCATCGAAGTCATCCACAACGCCGTCCCCAGCGAGGTCTGCGCGGCGATCGTTGAACGCCTGCGCGCTACGCGTGGCTTGCAGCCCGGTGCAGTGGGCAGTGGTGTGTTCCCGGAACTCAAGCACAGCAAGGATCTGCGCATCAGCGGCCTGGACGGCTGGCAGGATGTCGATCAGCAGCTGCAGATTGCGGTGTTCAACGGCCTGCTGACTTATCTACGCCGTTATCCACAGGCACTTATCGCGCCGCTGATGTTGCAGATCCAGGACAGCAACGGCCAACCGCGACGCCTGTCTGCCGAGGACTTCCCCGACATGCCGCAGCAGCAGCTGGCCGATCTGGCCCGCACCTGCCTGCGCCCGGGTGCGATCAACCTGCAGTGGTATGCGGCGGGCGAGGGCGGTTATCCGTACTGGCATTGCGAGCTGTACCCGAAGGATGCCCAGGCCGAGACCCTGCACCGGCACGTGTTGTGGACGCTGTACCTCAACGACGACTTCGAGGAAGGCGAAACCGAGTTCCTGTTCCAGGGCCGCAAGATCGCGCCACGTACCGGCAGCCTGCTGATCGCGCCGACTGCGTTTACTCATACCCATCGTGGCAATCGGCCGCAGGGCGGCGACAAGTTCATCGCGACCAGCTGGATCCTGTTCCAGAGCGCGCAGAAGCTGTTTGGGGGTGGGTGATACAAGCTGGTCACTCGATGATCTCGGCACCCTCGTTTGAATCATGGAGCGCGCCGGCCAGACCCTGTGCCGTGGCGCAAGCGGTTGGTGCTATCCCCTAAGGCAGACCGCTACCCGGGCTGCCCTCGCTGATAAGAGAATCCCCAGGTGCTGGCACTCCCTCCCATGCGTCCAGCTGACCCAGCGATCTCTGAATGGCATTCAATTCGTAACTGAACTCGCGCATCTTGCAGTGGTCCTTCCAGCCTGCTGGGCTATCGAGATCAAAGCGTGCGTTGATGCGAACCCGCATCAGATCGGCTGACTTCTTGAGGATCTCGACGCTACCCGAAACAGCCTTTCCGTAGCATCCAGTGCTGCCGGGTCTCAAGCTAAGGCCAGTGCTGTAGACCGCCCTGCCTTCACTGCTTGGCAAATCAAGCACATCACCTTCAGCCAGATTCGAGCGAAGGATCAACGTCAGCTTCTTGTACCTTTCGTTTTCGACTTCAGGCGCTGTGTATTCACGCAAAGCCACCACTACATTGTTTCCATCAACAATCCGGTGGCAGGCAAGGGCAACCTCCCTGAAGTCAGTCGTATCACAGCCCGCCATATCAGAGTTGGCGTTGGAGACATAGAAGGCAGTGACCTTCTGGTTGCCAGGAAGCGATGCGCACGCACTGCAGGCCAGGACCAGAGCAAGCGTAGTCAACAACCTAATTTGCACAGGTGCACTCCCCAGGAATACTGGCTCGTTCAGTTCGAATGTTTGCCTCCCTGGCCAATTTCTCATGGCCTTTTCCAAATGCTCCGCGCAGTTCACGATTCGGGTGAGGAACTACATGAACGATGACGTCATACGCCGTGATCATCAGCCTTTGATCAAGTTCACCAAGGGATTTGTTGTTCAGAACGATCTGTCCGTATCGTCCTTCAGGACACTTCGCCCGTAAACGTATATGTACGCCTTCCACACCACCTGCCGCACTTTGTTGGTCGCATGGTCAGGCCAACTAAGATGGTCGGTGTGACCGAAACTAACGTCCTTGTTCCGGTCGGTGCCTACAGGGCTCGCCCCCAAACCACGGACTCAGAACCAGGGTCACTGCTTTCTCCATGGTCTGATCAAGGTCTTGTGCATGACCCAGGCGATCCAGCCGCAGACCAATCCGATCCCAGCGACAATGATTTCCTCTTCCTCGAAGGGAGCTCCAATTAGCCCTTGATAGGCGACGAAAGCGATTGCTCTCAATGACAGCAGAGCAAATACAAGAATAGGTACCCAAAGTAGAATCTTCATCATTCTCCAACTCGCAACCGCACGAGCCAGTGCTGGACGACTGGCAATCTAAGATCTCTTTTCTTGCTTTCTCGCGGCGCCATAATTTCCTCGCACAGTCGCCTTACCGCAGATGATGTTCCTTGTGCCTTTGAATCCGCCGCGAGTGGTTGTCCAGTCAGAGATGGTTCTGACTGCCTTGGCTCCGAGGTTCCTCAGGAGAGCTCCGCCACTCTTCAAGGTTGTCATGCCAAGACCTCCAGTCAGTGCTATCTCAGTACTGGACCTAGAACACGGTCGAACGAACTCGCCTCTACCGAGGGCGGCGGCGATAGAGAATCCCTCCTGCCATCAGACCAAAGAGGGCGACACCGAAGCCCACGAGTTCTTCGTTCCCAGGCGCGTTTCCTGACATCAGCCTGGCGGCGGTCAGCAGAAGAAAGTTCAATGGGAGCATCCAGAGGAACGCAATACCGAACCAGTAGATGATCTTCATTTCAGTTATCGCATTGTTCTGTATACATCGCTTTGAGCCCATAGGCGGATCCGTTCCACATCCATGAGATGAACTCTCCTTTTCCAGTCCCCCTCGCAGCTGGTGCCGGTCTATTTCATGGCATGCAGAGGTTGTCGGGTACAGGTTGTCGTCGCTCGATTATCTGGCGGGTCCAAAGGATCCCCAGAGATCGTCGTTGCCTCCTTGCCAGGCACTGAGCTTCTCGACAGGGATTTCCTTGAGTTGACAGGTGAACTGGAGATAGAAGGAACGGTCTTCTTTTCGATAGCTGTTCCACCCAACAGCCGACACTTTGACTTCGAACCGACTATCGCCCTTGTGCGGCTGATGTAGTTCGACGTCCGCCGAATCGGACAGCCAGAAGTCTCCCTTGTGCGCGAAGCCCGCGCCGCCACTTGTCAAGCGCGCATCCACTACCTCCGGCGTCCCTTCCGTCGAAGGCGTGTATCGCTTCAGGCTGCCTGTGATCTTGGTGTACTGCTGGGAATCGATCACGCCCGGCGACTCCGAAAAGAGGCGCAGCAGAAGAAGGGTTTCCGTGCCCTTGCGCACTCTCTGACCTGCATTTGCCACCCATAGTCGTTGTTCGAACTCGTCCAGGCCAGCCGGCATGTCAGTGACAACCGTGGCCTGCGGAACGACGATACATTCATGCACTTTCTCCGCCTGTGCAGGCTGCGTAACGAACACAAGAAGAATGAGGAAGCAGAGTATTCGGACCGACAACTTCATTCTTGGATTCGAGCTCCATATTGAGAGCTGTCTGCCAGAGGTTGGAGAAGATTCACCTGTCACCACGTGGTTACCCGGAGGTTCGCCCCGGTCTGTTCGTATTGGAAGCTCCCATCCTGTGACTTATCAGAAGAAGCATGAAGAACGCGATCGTCATACCGATAAGCTGGAACTGGATGGAATCCGGGTATCCCTTGCAGTACTCGAACGCAGGGGTGTCGTCCACATGATCGAGGCACTCTCTGACGAGGCGATGCAGGGACGATGCTCTGCTGTAGAAATAGACCACCGCACCGACGCAGAGGGCTCGTCCGACTGGAAGAGCCATCGTTCTCAACTGTTCTTTATTCACCCTTTTGCCTCGACTTCCCCACGACAAACTTTCGCGATTTACCGGTCATCCTATAGTCGACCGAATCGCTCCCCCTGCTACCGTAGCGGACGGTTGCAACCTCTACAACTCCGCCGAGAGCATATGGATCGCTACAGGCTGAAGTGCGTAAGCTGCGGCGACCACACAGGCTTCGCCAGCATTGCTCACTCACGCCGGCGGTAGACTCTCCTCGATGATTGAGTCCCCTTGCCCGGGACACCCTCCCACGCACGCAAGCGTTCAACCGGAAGCCACACCGCCTTGATGTGCCTATTGAATGCGCGGGCGCCGCAGTGGCCCTCCCCAGGCCAACGCCAGCTCCCTGTAGGCAGCCGTTGAGCATCCGTCACGACCTGAGTCCGCATCTGCGACATAGAACTTACTGCTTGTTCTTGTTGGCAGGAAGGCGCAGATACTCAGCACCATCGCAATGAGCAGCGGCATCAAGGCTCTGAATGTTCCCATGATCGCGCGTATCCAACGCTGCTGTCCCAGTCGATCATTGCGGTGCTGATCAGGTGCATTTCCATCTTCCACTTCACCTGGAGAAGATCCGGAACAACGGTTCGAAGCGTCAGAGGTCGCCTTCACTGAGCGTTCCAAGATTGAAGGTCCTGCTCTGTGAGCGGCGACTGCTGATGCTGATTTTCTTGGAGTTCAACCTGCGACCATCGCTGCAGTCGGCAATAAAGAAATAGTGTGTCGGCGCTGGGCCTGAGACAACCATCATCGTCAAGGAGAACTCACCCCCAACTTCCCTGGTATTCAGATGTTCCCCGGTCTCGACAGAGACCATCTGCAGCTGGCATGTGTCCTGGCGCTCGGCGATGACTGAGGATGCCGGCACTGTCCCTGAAACACGGATGATCGTGTCCCCCCCCACAGTGCTGCAACTGGCCAGCAACAGGGCTACCATTGTGGCAAGAAGCAACTTGTCCATTCGCCGCACTCCTCAGCCTGTCATCGCAGGCGCTCCTTGAGGGACTGAGCCTCTATTCAATCCACGCCCCCGCGCGCAAGCGCAGCGCGTTCAGGGAGAGAATGGTAGTCCGATATCCGACAGATTGAACAGTGCGCAGTGCGTCTCACGGCACGCGATGGCGTCCTTCCGACACAGCGCTGCCTCAGAACAACGACCCCTGCGGCGATTCCTTGCGCGGCGGCAGCGGCTTAAGGAACCGGCTGCAATCCAGCTTCGGCCAATGGCTGTTCTGCGCATTGAAACCCAGCCGCTTGCGTGCCAGCTTGAAGCGGTTGTTCAACAGGTCGGCATATACGCCCTGGCCACGCATGCGCGTGCCGAACTGGCTGTCGTAGTCCTTGCCGCCGCGCAGCTGCTGGATGGTGCTCATCACATGCGCGGCGCGATCGGGATGATGGGTATCCAGCCAGTCGCGGAACAGCGGTGCCACTTCCAGCGGCAGGCGCAGCAGCACGTAGCCTGCGGTGCTGGCGCCGGCATCGTGCGCGGCCTCCAGCACGGCTTCCAGTTCGCTGTCGTTGATCCACGGAATCACCGGCGCCACCATCACCCCAACCGGAATACCTGCCTCATGCAGGCGCTTCATCGCACGCAGCCGTGCATGCGGTGCAGACGCGCGTGGCTCCAGCTTTGCGGATAGATGTGGGTCCAGCGAGGTCACCGAGAAGTGCACGCTGACCAGGTTCTCCGCCGCCAGCGGCGCAAGCAGATCGATATCGCGCTCAACCAGCGCGTTCTTGGTGATCAGCGAGAACGGATGCTTCGTCTCCAGCATCACTTCGATCAGCTGGCGGGTCAGCTTGAACTTGCGCTCGATTGGTTGGTACGCATCGGTGTTGATGCCCAGCGCGATCGTTTGCGGCACGTAGCCCGGCTTCGACAGTTCCTTGCGCAGCAGCTGCGGCGCATTGGTCTTGGCGAACAGCTTGGTTTCGAAATCCAGGCCCGGCGACAGGTTGAGATAGGCGTGCGAGGGACGCGCAAAGCAGTACGAGCAGCCATGCTCGCAGCCGCGATACGGATTCACCGACTGGCTGAAGCCCACGTCCGGCGAATTGTTGCGGGTGATGATGCTGCGCGCGGTTTCGGCACGCACCTCGGTGCGCAGGCGCGGCGCAAGGAACTCCTCGCTCTCATCGACCGCCCAGCCGTCGTCCACCGCCTCGCTGACGGTGCTTTCAAAGCGCCCGGCAAGGTGGGACGTGGAACCTCGGCCCTTGATCGCAATACCCATTGCGGCAGGTTACGTTGCGGCCGTCTCAATGGCTGCGACAACAGTATCGGTAGCGCCGGGCCATGCCCGGCGGTCGGAATCCAGGCACCGCCGG